>URJB01000011.1 GCA_900548145.1 uncultured Eubacteriales bacterium
GAGGACAGCCCCTGAGGGCAGTCTGCCCACGGAACGTGGTCAGACTGTTCCGGCCTAAGGGCCGGAATTGGATGCCCCGAATAAATTCGGGGCATCCAACCGTTCGGCTCCCGCAGACCGAAGCTTGGGCCGAGAGGGAGCGCGTGCCCAGTGGGCACAACTGCCGTAGGCAGTTAGCGACTGGCAGGCCTGAGCAAATACAAGAGCCGGGCACGGCAGTGCCCGGAACGCCGATATTTGCGAATAACGCGCAGCGGGGCGGGCCGCCTCTGGAGTCGCCGTGCCGCCTGCTTTCTTTGGTACTTTCTTTCGCTTCGAAAGAAAGGACTTCTCCCCTCGGGGGCGGCAGCCCCACCACCCGCGCCGGAGTCGGCGCGTCAGCCCCCGCTGGGGACTGCCTCCAGCAAAGTTGACGTACATCGGTACAAGCATGAGGCTTTCCTCAGAACAGCCATCACGCGATTCACACTACCGTGCCTGTTCGCCCAAACTCCGAGTCTCCCCTATCACCCCCCGCTCCCACATCAGAGAGCGTGTCAATCCCCCATGATGCAAAAAACGCTCCCATGAAGCGTTATGCGTCACCCATGCCGTTCCCCCATAGCTCTCCTTTGCCCTTCCTCTACTTCCAAAATAAAGAAACGCCGCCTTTTCACGGAAGGCAGCGTTCCTTTGAGCCTATAGTTCTTTACAATGCTTTCTTCGGACAGGCCTTGGCGCATTCAAAACACAGAATGCACTCTGTACCGTTTTTCCGCTTGCGGGAATTGTCTGTCATATCCACGTCCATGGGACATACCTTTTTGCACTTTCCGCAGGAAACGCACTTGCTGTGGTCGCACTGAACCCGAATCAGGGAAAAATAGCTCATGGGCTTCAGGAAGACCGTCACAGGGCATAAGTACTTGCAGAAAGCCCGGTTGTCCTGAAACAGAAAGGCCAACCAGACCCCCAGCGCATAGTACAGCAGATTGCCCACGATAAAGGCCCAGAACATCACGTTTTCCTTATCGGGAACCTGAAGCAGGAACAGCCCGCCCACAAAGGCCAGCGAGGCCGCAAAGAAAACGTACCGAAGCCAGCCGATTTTCTTTCTCGGTTGACGGGGAACCTTGTAGGGCAGGAAATCCAGCACCATGGCCGTCCAGCAGGCATAACCGCACCAGCCCCGGCCAAACAGCAGCGGCCCGAAAATTTTCGCAACGACATAGTGAATGGTGGCCGCCTCGAATACGCCTGTGAACAGATAATACCAGAATCCCTCGATCTGCATGTTTTCCCGGTCGATCAGACCCAGATAGACCAACATATACAGTCCCACCAGCAGCTGTGTCACCCGGCGCGCGTGCTTGTACTGCCGAATAAACAATACCAGCCCCAGTGCAAGGGAAATTCCGATATAGCTGAAATTGAACAGATAGAATAGATTGTGCTTCGTCAGGGTCAGGGTGACGGCGACCGTTTCAAACACGGCCAGAATCACCGCCGGAAACCAATACTTCTTCATGGGGTCTCCCCTCCCTTGCCAAATGAAAAAACATGATCCACCGTTCGACCGGAGGATCATGTTTTTCATTGAAACGCCCACCCGGCGTAAACGTATCATAACGTGTGTCGGTCATGAGGGCAGATTGTCGCTCTGCCACTGCTTCATTGAGCCTTGATGGATGGCCAGCCGCGAGGCCTGTCGCCGGGCGCCAACTGGCGGGAAATCACACCAGACCCGCGAGCCGTGGCACCCGTCGTGCCACGGCGGTAAAACCCCGACCAGCTTGCTTTTCCTCAAGCACCCTGCGCGCCTGCAGCGCGCAGTCCGGGGTGCAGGGGTACTACCCCTACCGGGAGCCCTTGTCGTAGGGGATGCCTTCGGCCTTGGGCGCACGGGAACTCTTGGAGGTGAAAGCCAGTACGATCAACGTGATCAAGTACGGCAGAATCCGATAGAAGTTGATGTTGATCCCGATTTCCTTCAGCAGGAAGATGCCGTCGCCGTTCAGGTCCAGACTGGCATAGCTGGCGGCCACGCACTTGAACAGGCCGAACAGCAGCGCCGCGCCCGCCACGTTCAGAGGCTTCCAGTTGCCGAAGATCATCACGGCCAACGCCAGGAAGCCGAAGCCCGCTACGTCGCCGTTGGCGGAGCAGTTTGCCGTGGTCATGGCGTAGACAAAGCCGCCCAAGCCAGCCAGCGCGCCGGAAATGGTCACGCCCGCATAGCGCATTTTCACCACGTTGATGCCCAGACTGTCCGCCGCCTGAGGATTTTCACCGCAGGAGCGCAGCCGCAGGCCAAAGCGGGTCTTGTACAGGATCACCGCCAGAATGACGTAGATGAGAATGCATAGGTAGGTGGCCAGATAAACCTTGTTCAGGAAGGTCTCCGCCAGAAAGCCCAGCTTGTCGGTCTTGGCGTAACCCAGCATGGTCTTTTTGATCATGAACCAGCTGGCGGAGTCGCCGGTGTACATCTGCAGGGTGTTCTGGTTGGCCAGCAGGCGGATGAAGAACAGCACCAGCGCGGGGGCCATCAGGTTCAGGGCCGTGCCGCCGATGGTCTGGTCCGCCTTCAGATTGATGGCGGCAAAGGCCAATAGCAGCGAGAACAGCGCCCCGAACAGCGCCGCCACCGCCATGGCCAGCACCATAAACCCTTGCAGCGCCGGCCAGTCCTTGGCGGCCATGGCCGCGTCAAACCAGCCCCACTGCTGTACCAGACGCACAAACAAAACGCCGATGAACGCGCCGAAGATCATAATGCCCTCCAGCGCCAGATTGATGATGCCGCTGCGCTCGGCAAAAATGCCCGCCAGCGCTACGATCATCAGGGGAACCGCGTAGATCAGGGTCTGACGAATCAGAAAGCTCATTTCTCCGCCGCCTCCTTCCCATCTCCGGCAGGCCGGTCGATGTTTTCACTGTTGTTGGTCTCCTGGGTCGCGGGAATGATCTTTTCCTCCCGGTGACGGCGGCGCTTGCCGCTGCCGGACAGCCACATGCGGATCACCAGCGAGAACGCGGCCAGATACACGATCACGGCAATGATGACGTCCGTGATGTATTCGTTGTACGCGGTCAGGTTGGTCAGCTGCAGGCCGGCAATATCCAGCATGGACATGAACATGCCCGCGAAGATCACGCCGATGGGATGGTTGGAAGCCAGCAGGGCTACAGGGATGCCGTTGAAGCCCACGGCGGGCAGCTGCTGGTAGGTGGACCAGAAGAACTCGGTGTTGCCGCTGAGGTAGTACAGTGAACCCGCCGCGCCCGCCAGCGAACCGGCGATAGCCATGGACAGCACGATGTTCCGCTTGTCCTTGATGCCGGCATAGCGCGCCGCATAGCGGTTGGAGCCGCAGGCCTTGAGCTGATAACCGAAGGTGGTCTTGGAAAGGATGATGTACACAATCACCGCCAGCACAATGGCGATCAGGATGCTGCCGTTGACCTGAGAGCCGGGGAACAGCTGCTCCAGCCCCATTTTGGAGGTGGCCACGCCGTTGGCCGTGGTCTTGTAAATGTAGCTGGTCTTGGTGTTTTCAATGACGTTCTTCAGGTTGGACACGTCAAAGACCCACGTGGCCAGATTGGCGGCGATCCAGTTGGTCATGATGCAGGCGATGACCTCGTTGATGTTCAGCAGGGACTTGAGCAGACCGGGGATCGCGCCCCAAAGTCCGCCCGCCAGCACGCCGCCCAGGAACGCCAGAATCCATACGAACCATGTCGGATAGGTGACGGCGGGCACGATGCCCTGCGCCGCCTGATAGGCCGCCAGTTCGCCCACGCCGGTGGGGACGCTCAGGGCGATCAGCAGGGTGACGGTGGTTCCGGCCAGATACTGACCGGGCGCGCCGATGTTGAACAGACCCGTCTTGAACGCCACCGCCACGGAAAGGCCGGTCAGGATCACCGGCGTAGCGCGGAAGAGCATATTGCCCACGATGGAGGGGTTAAAACCGAAGGTCAGCGCGCCGGAAGCGTTGCGGCCCGTAGAGAACAGGCCGAAGAACACCAGTCGGATGCCTTCCCATGCGCTTTGCAGGCCAAGGCCCTTGGTGGTCAGGCCCACGATCAGGATCAGGACGCTGCCCGCTACCAGACCGATCAGAATGGAGATCAGGGAAGCCAGCACCGAGCGGGTGCCTTCCTTTTGCAGAAAGTTTTTCATGCCTCCGCCTCCTTCTCCTGCCGCTTGGCGCCGGCCATGTACAGGCCCAGTTCCTCCACGGTGACTTGCTTGGGATCAAATTCGCCCACGATCTGGCCCTCGTACATGACCAGAATGCGGTCGGAAAGGTTCATGACCTCATCCAGCTCCAGCGAGACCAGCAGCACGGCCTTGCCCTCGTCCCGCTGCTTCACCAGCTGGCCGTGAATGTACTCGATGGCGCCTACGTCCAGACCGCGGGTAGGCTGCACCGCCACGATCAGGGGCAGGTTGCGGTCGATCTCCCGGGCCACGATGGCCTTCTGCTGGTTGCCGCCGGACATGCTGCGGCACTTGGTAATGGGGCCCTGACCAGAGCGCACGTCGTACTGCTCGATCAGCTTTTCGGCGTACTTGCGGGTCTCGTCAAAGCGGATGAAGCCGTGGTTCTGGAACTGCTTTTCCTCAAAGCGCTGCAAAACCATGTTCTGCTCCAGCGTAAAGTCCAGAATCAGGCCGTGCTTGTGCCGGTCTTCGGGAATATGGCTCATGCCCGCCTCGCTGTGCTTGCGGATGGAGGCATGGGTGATGTCGTGGCCTTCCAGCGTGATCTTGCCGTGAGAGGGCTTTTCCAGCCCGGTGAGGGCATAAACCAGATCGGTCTGGCCGTTGCCGTCGATCCCGGCGATGCACAGGATCTCGCCGGCACGGGCAGTGAAGCTCACGTCGCTGACTGCGTCCCGCTTGTAGAGCTTGGAGGGCACATGCAGATGCTCCACCTCCAGCACGGGCTTGCCGGGATGGGCTTCGTCCTTGTCCACCACCAGCTGCACGGGGCGGCCCACCATCATGCGGCTCAGTTCTTCCTTGGTGGTGTTGGCGGTCTCCACGGTGCCCACGTAGCGGCCCTTGCGCAGCACGGTCACCCGATCGGAGACCTCCATGATCTCGTTCAGCTTATGGGAAATAAACAGGATGCTCTTTCCCTCCCGGGTCAGGCCCCGCATGATTTCCATCAGTTCTTCGATCTCCTGAGGGGTCAGCACGGCGGTAGGCTCGTCGAAGATCAGCACCTCATTGTCGCGGTAGAGCATCTTAAGAATTTCTACGCGCTGCTGCATTCCCACGGTGATGTCCTCGATCTTGGCGTCCAGATCCACCTTCAGGCCGTAACGTTCGGACAGCTCCTGCACCTTTTTGCGGGCCGCCTTCTTCTGCAGGAAGCCCATTTTGGTGTCCTCCGCTCCGAGGATGATGTTATCCAGCACGGTGAACACGTCGATCAGCTTGAAATGCTGGTGCACCATGCCGATGTGCAAAGCGGTAGCGTCGTTGGGGTCGTTGATCTGCACCTCTACGCCGTCTTTTTTGATGACGCCTTCTTCCGGCTGATACAGGCCGAACAGGACGCTCATCAGCGTCGATTTGCCCGCTCCGTTTTCTCCCAGCAAAGCATGGATCTCGCCTTTTTTCAGCTGCAGCGTCACATCATCATTGGCTTTAATGCCCGGAAATTCCTTGGTGATGTGCAGCATTTCGATGACGTAATTGGGCGTATTGTCCATCGCCATGCCCCCCTTTCTTTGATTTCTGAATGAAACCATACCATGAGTCCCGTAGATTTTATTATAACTTTCAGGAACAAAAAAGGCAAGAAAAACCAAATCTTTCAGAGGAAAACCACACTTTTTGTACGAAATTTCCGCAAAGAGGAAATCAAACGTTCTCCCTCTCCGTCTTAAGAGTGTCAGGCCTGACGGAAAAACCCGTAGAAACGAGGCGAAACAATGGACAGACAGGAGCTGGGGCAGAGGATCGTCGATTGGACGCCCCTGCTGTATCATGTGGCGTGCGGCCTGCTTTCCGATGAGAGCGACCGGGAGGACGCGGTGCAGTCGGCCATCGAAAAGGCATGGCGCAAGGCGGATTCCCTGCGGGAGCCGGACAAGCTGAAGCCGTGGCTCGTGCGTATTCTGGTCAACGAATGCCACGAAGTGCTCCGGCGCAGAAAGCGGGAAATTCCCACGGAGACCCTGCCGGAGGAAAGCGCCCCGCCGCCGCAGGAGCAGCGCGAGCTTCGAGAGCTGGTCATGAGCCTGCCCGAAAACGAGCGTCTGCCCATCGTGCTGCATTATCTGGAAGGTTTTTCAACACAGGAGATCGCGTCCGCGCTGCGCTGCCCCAAGGGCACCGTTCTTTCGCGCATGAGCCGCGGCCGCAGGCAATTAAAACGCTTCCTGACGGAGGAATGAACGATGAAAGATTGGGATTCCCTTTTTGGTGATGTGCCGGAGAGCTTTTCCCGGCGCGTCCGTGATACGGTGGATCGGCTGGAGCGGCAGGAAAGCGCCCCCCGCCCGGCCTTCCGGCTGCGGCCCGTGGCCGTGCTGGCGCTGGCGCTCTGTCTGCTGGCCGGAACGGCGGCGGCCCTAAGCGGATTGGGCGTGCTGGACACGCTGGGCCGGGAGCTTCGGGCCTATCTGCAGCCCGAAGCCAAGGATCTGGTGCAGACTTCCGTCTTTCAGGCGGCCAGCCAGCCCCGGCACGCATCCTTTACGGTGGAAGAAGCCGTCCACGACGGGCGGCAGATGTACCTTTCCGTCCGGGTACACCCGGAAAGCGATGCTTTGCTCATGGACTTCAACGCCGAGGCTTCGTGGAGCCGCAGCTGGCCGGAGCATCCCGACCAGACCGACGACGGCTCGGAAACCTTCGCTCAGGCGGCGGCCGTGCAGGGCAAGGAACTGGTTCGGGCCGACTGTGAGCCTGTGGATGAAAACGGAACGCTGCTGGATCGGGCCGTCGAGGTACATTACGACGGCGACGACCTGCTCTACAACCTGTCCTTTGCGTCGGAGAGCGGAAAGGCCTCCCTGCGCCTGTTCACCGACGAGGTGTACAGCGAGGACTGGAAACAGAGCCGCAGCTTCGGTACGCTGGACCTGGAGGTCAACGTGACCGAACGGGGCAAAATCTACACTGCGGATACTCCCGTTGTCTTTGCGGACGGCGAGCTGGAATTGACCGGGCTGACCGTGGTGCAAAGCCCCATCGCCACCTACGTGACCTACGAATACGCCGCCACGGAAAGCGCCAGCATGAAGACCCGGGTACACCTCTACAACGGCAATGTCTGGGTGAACTGGCTGGACGAAAACGGCGAGCCCGTGCCGGAATCGGTCATGGGACGGGGCGTTTTCGGGGATGATGACCAAACCACCTATTCCTGCACCTACCGCGCGTTCGACACCCTGACCGGCGAAATGAAGCTGGAATTTTACCGGCCGGGGGCCGGAACCATCGCACAGGTCATGGTTCCTTTGCGGGAAGCAGCGGACGAAAATCAACAAGGAGGTTCCTCCAAATGAAATATCAAACGACCCGGAAACTGTGGATGCTGCTTTTGACGGTTGCTTTGCTGACCCTGCTGCTTCTGCCCGCCGCACTGGCGGAAGAGACGCTCCCCTCCGTCCATGTGACCCTCGGCGACGGGGAACCTATCGGTTACTTCGACGGCTTTGAAGGGAATTTTCTCAAAAACGGCGACGCCGTCAAGGGCGTAACGGGACGGCTTTCCCTGAGCTACGAGGTAGAAAGCTACATCACCAAAAACGGCCAACGCAAAATGCGCGTGGATTTGGAAAACGTCACCCTGACCGACGACGTGATGGTGCTTTACTACCGTCTGTCTCAGGACGAGCCCATCCAATACGAAGCCGATCTGGATTTCCTCCGCACGTGGGGAATGCCGGAGCCGATGTTCCAGCGGCGCTCCACCGGGCGCTGGGGTGTACAGGACGTTCTTTATCAGGAAGGGCACCCCATTGACGACAAAAGTCTGTACTGTCTTTACGCCGTTTCGCTGGCGGAACCCATTCAGGACGGCGAAGAACTGATCTTCGGCGCGCAGTGGGATCAGTCGTCCATGCAGTATGCAGGCGGCACGGTCGTGACCATCGACCGCAGCCATGCGGAGGACCCCACCGTGGCCTATACGCCGGGGACGGAACTGCAGCTGACCTACAACCCCTGGGCGGGCGAAGCGGAACGAAGCTACCACATGGTCATCGACCGGGTGGCCTTCACCCCCTTCGGCAATCGGATGGTCATCCGCTCGGAATGCACGGACGATCTCAGCGCCGTTTTCCCCCTGTATCTGACCGACGATCAGGGAAGCCGGCTTACCACCTATTCCTTCGGAGAGCGGACGCCCGGCAACGCCAGCAAGACCCGTCCCGAATGGGTGGAAAACGATGTGTGGTTCTTCGGCGGGGAAAACAGCGCTTCCCTGACGCTGACGCCCATGCTTTCCGTGGACGACCGGGAGGAGCTTCACTACGTCCGCACCGCCGTGCCTTTGAGCGATCTGCCCGGCAAGGTCTCCTTCGGAGACGGCACGGACTGCGAGATCGTCCGTCTGGATCTTCAGCCCGAGGGGATGCGTCTATGGTATCTTCCCGGCAGCCATCTGGGGTATCTGGACTTTGAGCTGGGCGACGAAAACGGCGACCCCATCTCCAACGATGTGATCGGCCATTCCGCCAACACCGGCAGCGTGGCCGAGGGCCTTTTGGGCTACGGCTGTTACTGGACGGCGGAATACAAGGGCCAGTATGTTTCCATGCTCACCGAGGAAGAGCTGGCTCAGGCCAAAACGCTGGTCATCTCCCACCACGAGGGCCTGATGGAGCAGGATCCCGAGCACGCCTTCACCGTTCCCCTGTCCCGGTAAGGCCGCAAAAAAATACAAACCAAATGCACCCGGAGCGCATAACGCGCCCCGGGTTTGTGATATAATGACGGAGATTCATGGGACGGCGCAAAGCGGCGCGGCCTGAACCGGCCGGACGATGCGCCCATGACAAGAGAAAGGGGTATTCTATATGAACGCTTATACTTCCCGCGTTTTGGAAGGGCTGAAGCAGCGCAACGCCAACGAAAGCGAATTTTTGCAGGCGGCCACGGAAATTTTGGAAAGCATTTCCCCCGTGTTTGACAAGCATCCCGAGTATGAAAAGGCCGGTCTGCTGGAACGGTTCGTGGAGCCGGAGCGGGTCATTCTTTTCCGCATCCCCTGGGTGGACGATCAGGGCAAGGTGCAGGTGAACCGGGGCTACCGGGTGCAGTTCAACAGCGCCATCGGCCCCTACAAGGGCGGTCTGCGGTTCCATCCCAGCGTCAACCTGTCCATTCTGAAATTCCTCGGCTTTGAGCAGGTTTTGAAGAACAGCCTGACCGGCCTGCCAATCGGCGGCGGCAAGGGCGGCAGCGACTTTGACCCCAAGGGCAAAAGCGACCGGGAGGTCATGGCCTTCTGCCAGAGCCTGATGACCGAGCTGTACCGTCACATCGGCGCGGACACGGACGTGCCCGCCGGCGACATCGGCGTGGGCGGCCGGGAGATCGGTTATCTCTACGGCCAGTACAAGCGTCTGACCGGCCTGTACGAGGGCGTGCTGACCGGCAAGGGTCTGTCCTACGGCGGCAGTCTGGCCCGCACGCAGGCCACCGGCTACGGCCTGTGCTACTTTGTCAAGAACATGCTGGAAGCCAACGGCAAGGCCCTGTCCGGCCAGACCGTGGTGGTCAGCGGCAGCGGCAACGTGGCCATCTACGCCTGTGAAAAGGCCACCCAGATGGGCGCGAAGGTCGTCGCCATGAGCGACTCCAACGGCTACGTCTACGACAAGGACGGCATCAAGCTGGACATGGTCAAGCAGATCAAGGAAGTGGAGCGCGGCCGCATCAAGGAATACGCCGCCCGCGTTCCCGGCGCGGAGTACCACGAGGGCTGCCGCGGTATCTGGGCCATCCCCTGCGACGTGGCCCTGCCCTGCGCCACCCAGAACGAGCTGGACGCGGAAGGCGCGAAAGCGCTGATCGCCAACGGCTGCTTTGCGGTGGGCGAGGGTGCGAACATGCCCTCCACGCTGGAAGCGACCGAACTGTTCCTGCAAAACGGCGTTCTCTTTGCCCCCGGCAAGGCGGCCAACGCGGGCGGCGTCGCCACCAGTGCGCTGGAGATGAGCCAGAACAGCGCCCGTCTGAGCTGGACGTTCGACGAAGTGGACGAGAAGCTGAAGGGCATCATGGCGAACATTTTTGCCAAGTGTGCCGAAGCCGCGAAGGAATACGGCGACAAGCCCACGAACTACGTCATCGGCGCGAACATTGCCGGTTTCCTGAAAGTCGCCGACGCCATGATGGCTCAAGGCAACGTCTAACAAGGGGCAGTGCCCCTTGACCCCACTCCGCGCCCTTTGGGCGCGGGGCGCTCGAGGGAATGCAGCTTGGCCGGGGTTTTACTGCCGTGGCACGACGAGTGCCACGGCTCGCCGGTCTGGTCGAGTTTTCTGTCAGTTGAATAGGAAAGGCCGCCGCTCGGCGACGGGCCTCTCGGCTTGCGAAAGCGGTCAGCGTGTAGAAAATACGCGCTGGCCGTTTTTGATTAGGGAAAAAGGGGGATGGAGCAAAACAGAAAATGGAACGGCTATACCACTGATCGGGGAAAAATCGGTGAAGCCAATGCTGTTTTCTGAAAAGATTATCAGAAAGGAAAGAATGTTAAAAAACGGGATTGCGCCCGGAATGGTTTGTGTATATAATAGTTGCAGAAAAAAGCGCGCCTTTGACCGGGCGGAAAGGATCGTTTGAATGAAGAAAGACAAGGATCGTTTTGCGCCGTATCCTCCCATGGGCTGGAACAGCTGGGACTGCTACATGTCCGCCGTGACGGAAGCGGAGCTGCTGGAAAACGCCCGCTATCAGGCGGAGCATCTGCTCCCCTACGGCTGGGAATACGTTACCTGCGATATTCAGTGGTACGAGCCCACGGCGGGGACGCGGCCCGGCTGCGAATACATTCCCTTCGCGCCGCTGTGCATGGATGGCTACGGGCGGTTGATTCCGGCGGAGAACCGCTTTCCGTCCAGCACGGGCGGAAAGGGCTTTGCGCCCATTGCGGCGGAGTTGCACCGGCTGGGGCTGAAATTCGGCATTCACATCATGCGGGGCATTCCCCGTCAGGCGGTATATGCCCGCACGCCCGTTCTGAACAGCGGCTATACGGCCGACCAGATCGCCGACCCCAGCTCCATCTGCCTATGGAACGGCGATATGTTCGGCACACGAAAGGATCATCCGGGCGCGCAGGCGTATTACGACAGTCTCTTTGAACTATATGCCTCCTGGGGCGTGGATTTTGTGAAGGTGGACGATATTGCCCATACTGGCGAGGCCGAATCCGGCGGATACGCGGCGGCCCATGAGATCGAGATGATCCGCCGGGCCATCGACCGCTGCGGACGCGCGATCGTGCTGAGTCTTTCTCCCGGCCCCGCGTCGGTGGAAAAAGCGTGGCACCTGAGTCAGAACGCCAATATGTGGCGCATCACCAACGATTTCTGGGACGACTGGGCCCTGCTGAAAAATATGTTCACCCGCTGCGAGATCTGGCAAAGCCACGTCGGTCCCGGCTGCTGGCCGGACTGCGACATGCTGCCGCTGGGCCGCATCGGCGTAAAGTTCGGACAGTCCCGGCAGACCCGCTTCACCCCTGACGAACAAAAGACCATGCTGACCTTGTGGTCGATCTTCCGTTCGCCGCTGATCCTCGGGGCGGAGCTGCCCAGTCTGGACGAAGCCACCCTTCGTCTGCTCACCAACCGGGACGTGCTGCGGCTGAACCGGCACTCCTTCGGCGCGCGGCAGATCGTCCGGGACGACGCGCACGCCGTCTGGGTCAGCCAGGACGAAGATGGTTCCCGGTATGCGGCGCTGTTCAACCTGTCCGAGGAGCTGCGGGAGGTGTCGCTGGATCTCCGGGAGCTGGAGGGCGAGACCTTTGCCTGCCGGGAGCTTTGGTCCGGCGAAGAACGCACTGCCCAAGAGACACTTTCCTGTGTCATCGAACCTCACGGCGCCCGGCTGTTCCGCTGCACGGAATGCTGAAAAACAGGCCTGTCTTTTTCAGACAGGCCTGTTTTCCTTTCATCCACGTCCCAGAATAGCGTCCAGATCCTGTTCCGGGGCAGTGATGGGTCGAAGGCCATAAGCGTCTACCAGCGCCTTCACAACGGTTTCGGACAGGAAGGCGGGCAGCGTCGGCCCCAGATAGATATTCTTCACGCCCAGCGCCAGCAGGGTCAGAAGAATGCAGACGGCCTTCTGTTCGTACCAGGAGAGCACCAGCGTCAGGGGCAGTTCGTTGACGGAGCACTCGAACGCATCGGCCAGCGCCAGCGCGACCCGCACGGCGCTGTACGCGTCGTTGCACTGCCCCACGTCCATGATGCGGGGGAATCCGGCAATTTCGCCCAAGTCCAGATCGTTGAAGCGGTATTTGCCGCAGGCCAGCGTCAGAATAAGGGAATCCATGGGCGTTTTTTTCGCCAGCTCGGTATAGTAGTTTCGCCCCGGATGCGCGCCGTCGCAGCCGCCGATAAGGAAAATATGCCGGATCTTGCCCGCTTTGATGGCCTCCGTCACCTCTCCGGCGTGGGAAAGAATCGCCTCATGGGCAAAGCCGGTGGTGACCATATGGCCGCCGTTGATGCCGCTCATGCTGTGGTCGTGCTCGTAGCCACCCAGCGCAAGAGCCTGCTCGATCAAGGGCGTAAAGTCCTTGCGCCCGCGCTCATCGGCGGCGATATGCCGCAGCCCCTCATACCCCACCACGGAGGTGGTATACACCCGATCCTGATAGCTGGGCCGGGGCGGCATCAGGCAGTTGGTGGTAAACAGCACCGGCGCGGGAATGTTCTCAAACTCGGTCTGCTGGCTTTGCCATGCCGTGCCGAAGTTGCCCGCCAGCTGCGGATATTTTTTCAGAGAGGGATAGCCGTGGGCGGGCAGCATTTCACAATGGGTATAAACGTTGATCCCCCTGTCCTTCGTCTGTTCCAGCAGTTGATGCAGGTCTTCCAGATCGTGGCCGGACACCACGATGAACGGGCCTTTTCGAATGTCCAGAGGGACTCTGGTGGGGACGGGGTCGCCGAAGGTCTCCGTGTTGGCCCGATCCAGCAGTTCCATGCAGCGGAAGTTGATCCGCCCGAATTCCATAATCAGCTCCAGCCAGTCGCCGATGGAGCGTTCCTGCCGAAGCGCCGAAAGTCCCTTGTAGAACCATTCTGTCACCTGCTCGTCCTGAAAGCCCAGGTTCAGGGCGTGGTGGGCGTAAGCGGCCATGCCCTTCATGCCGAAAAGCAGTGTGGAGCGCAATGAGACGATATCCGTCTCGCCCCGCCATAGCTCCAGTGTTCCCTTATCCTGTCCGCCCAGCTTTTTTCGTTCGTTTTCCACCCGGCGGATGAAATGGCGAATGGCTTCATCGTCAAAGTTCACGTTGGTCAGCGTGGTAAACAGGCCGTCGATCAGCAGCCGGGAAATTTCCTCCGTGCGGGCTCCCTGCTGCCCTGCGGTCTCTGCCAGTCGGATCAGTCCGCAAACCAGTTCGTCCTGCAGGTTGGCTGTCTCCGGCTGTTTTCCGCAGACGCCGGTCTGGACGCAGCACTTGTTGCCCGCAGTCTGCTGGCACTGAAAGCAAAACATCTGGGACATTCTTTCCCTCTCCTTTCACCAAAGGGGCGGCGAAGCACCCTTTCCAAAACAGTCTCGGCTTTTTCAGCTCAAATGATACGTTTACTTTTGAAAGAAGAAATTTTCCACATGAAAAAGACCCGTGCGCCTTTCAAAGCACACGGGTCTTTCGTCAGGACTGCTCGCCCTGTTTCCGCCGCGAACGGCCTTTTATTTTTTGCGGCACTCCATATAATACCGCTTTTCATTGGCCTCTCCCATGGAGAAGGTCTTTCGGGGCAGCACGCCCAGTTCCCGCACCTGCTCGAAGAACCGGCTCTTATCCGGTGCGGGCAGCAGGAAGCCCACAGCTCCTTCGCCCTTCACCAGCTCCCGGACGGCCTGTTCGCCGTGGACGTAATCCAGCTTCGCGCCGGGATGGGCGAGCAACCATTCGTCCAGGAAGATCTGCAGGTCGCCCACTGCCAGCCGGTGGGGCGTGGGAATGGAGACTGTCACTTCCTTGCCCTCGTACACCACGCGGATATCCTGCGTCGCGTCCGGGTCGATCAGGTCTTCGCCCCGGCGCACCGCATAGGCTTCCAGCTCGTCCAGCAGATCGTCGCCGTCCACGCCGAACAGCACCCGGTGAATGGGTTCGAAGCGCAGCGCGTCGTCATAGATATTCTCGATCTCCACCATGGCGAACCGGGCGGGATGGGTCATGGTCTCCTCCGGGGTCAGGCCGGGCTTGACCTTGTCCCAGATGGCTTTGGCCGTAGCAAGGCTGTGGTTGCCGTCGCCCACGGCGAACAGCATGGGATCGTCGCCCTGCCGCAGCCGTTCCAACGCCGCATAGACCCCGTCGATATCCGCCGCGTCCTCCACGGCGTAGCCTACCAGCTGGCCGCCATTCATCATCAGCGGAAAATCGTAGAGCTTGCGCAGCTGGCGGCGCTTCTGAAACAGCGGCTCCACCACCGACTGCATGGGGTCGTCCATCAACAGCATCACATGAGAGGTCTCCAGCGGCGCTTTTTCCCGGATGCGCACCCGGGGCGGGATGCGCTCGGCAATGGTGCCCTCGCTGGCGCGGACAAGGCTTTTCGCTTCGGGATGGAAATCATAGCATTCCAGATCGATCATGCCGACAAGCCCCACCCGCGCGCCGGAGGGGGTGATCCGTTCCGTCAGGATAAAGCCCTGCTGCACGGCGGGGACCAGCGTGCCGTCCCGCAGGTACTGCTCCATGGTGCGGCAGATGCCGGGGACCCGTGCGTCCGTCTCGTTCAGCCAGCATTCCGGCAGGATCATGCGGAATGCGGAGGGCTGATCGCCCACCAGACGCTCCACTTCCTCCCAGTAGGCGGGCTGAGAAGTGAACTGATCGCAGGCCACACAGGCCCATGCGGTCAGGTTCGTGCCCTCCCGGGGCAGCAGCAATTGACCGGGATAAAAACAACGATTGGAAACAGCCATCGAAATTTTCCTCCTTGTGGAAAAATCAGGGAAACGAAGGGGTCACGGGACGGCTTCGCCCTCCCGCACCATACGGAACAGCAGCACCAGACACTTACCGTTGCCCCGGCTGGACACCGTCGCCAGCGTCATCAGCCGGTCGGACGGTTCCACGGAAACGGAGAATCCATACAGACTGCGGTCTGCCGCCGACTGGACGTACTCCATCATCTGCGCGTCCGTGTCGAAGGTATCGTGGGAGGCATAGTCGAAGTAGCCCGGCTTGGCAGGGTCGCTGTCCGCCACGATGACGGAAAACAGCACGTAGCGCGCGTCCTCATACAGGGTGGTCAGCTGAGCGAAGCAGGCCCCGGCCGCGAAGCCGATGCCGCCGGACTCATACTGCCACAGGGGAGCAAAGCTCACGCCCGCCACGTTGCCCTCGCCGCGCAGCAGCAGGTTTTCCGGGGGCGTGCTGATGAAACAGTCCCTGTCCAGAAATACCGCTCCACCGTCGGACAAAGAGCCGCGATAGTTGTGGGTCAGGTAATAGGTATTATTGCGCTGCACCACGTACTCGTCCAGCACGCCGGGAATATACAGCCGTGCCAGCACATCCGGGTATTCGGTGCTGATCTCCTTCATGCTGTCCAGCACATTGCACAGCGGGTTATCCGGGTAGCGTCTCAGCCGGGTGCGGGTGGTTTCTTCCTCCACCGTGTCGGCGGACGTTTCGCCTCCGTTCCCGCTCTGGACGGCCTCCGCCTTTGGCGCGGCAAACACCTGCGGCGTGGACGTGGGGGTAAAGGTTTCCCCGGCGGGCAGCAAATCTACCTTCACGCCCGCCTGCTCCAACGCCTGTCCCTGCTGCTCCTGATAGGCCTGACGCACCTGCGCCATTTCCCGTTCGTTAGCGGAAAGGCTCATAAGGATCTTTCCCCCGGCGATGAGGCAGAACAGCAGCATAACGGCCACGGCGGCAATGGCCGCCACCCTTCCCCAGAGAATCGGCGGTTTGGGCGGCTTTTCCTTAGGCGGTTTGGAAGATTTCTTCGGTTTCTCCGCCGCAGCGGGCTTTTGGGCAAAGGGACGATGGGGCGCCGGGCGGTTCGATTCGGGTTTCTTCGACTCCACGCCGGCATAAAAACCGTTGTTTTCTACCGGCGCGGAATGGTAAGGCCGGCCGGGCTGAAACGGCATTTCCGGAGCGGCAGCTTGTCCGCCCGCATTCCACGAAGTTTCTTCCGAATCAGAAACGGCGGCAAAGAAGGGCTGATCTGCAGATGGCTGCTCCATCCGCCCGCCAAGCGGCGGCAGACCGCCGCCAACAAAGGGCTGGTCGAAGCCGTGCAGCGGCGCGGAGCCTTCTTTCGAGGGACTCTCCTCCGTGGGCGGCAGCATGTCCTCCTCAAAGGGATAAAACACTGGCGCGGGCGTTTCCGAAACCGGCTGCTCCTGTAAAGGAACAAAGGGGTCGTCTTCGTTGAAATTCCAGTGAATTTCCGCCTTGGGTGCATCGTCGCTGAAAAATGCGTCCAATTCGCTGCCCATGGGCGAAGCGGCAGGATCCCACAGAGGGCCACTCTGCTGAAAAACCTTGTACCATTCGTCTTCCCCTGCGGCAGGAGCGGCTGCCGCTGTGCTTTCCTCTTTCACGGGCTTTTCAGCCCGGCAGGGAGCGGCAGAGAACAGCGGCTCGGCGGCGGGGTCGGGCTGATCTTTCACCGTGAACTCATTGTCCGATTGCGGCTGCGGCTCCATCATGGACGTTTCAGCAGCCGGGGTCTGCGGCTTGAAGGCAGACTCTTCCGCTGCTTGCGCCGCAGACATGGCTGCGGACGTTTCAGCCCCTTGGGGCTGTGTTTCGAATACGGGCGCAGCCGCATGGGGCGCTGACTCGGCCATGGTCGCTGCAGCCTCATGGAGTGGCTGCACACCGCTTGATGCCTCGGCCGTTTGGGGCTGGACACTGACAGGCGGCTCGGTCTCTTGCGGAATCGTCTCGTTCGCGGGCGTTTCCGCTGCCTGTACGTTCTCCCCGTGGAATCTTGTCTTTCTCACGGGTTCGCCATTCGTCGAAGACGGCAGTTCGACCCTCGCCGCTTCGGTCTGTAATTCGTCTGCGGAAGTCTCTGCCGGGCTGCCCCATGCAGCGGAATCCGCTCCATTCTCCGTTGCCGTTGAAGCGACGGCGGGCTCCTCTTTTTGGGGCGCAGCTGTCAAAACCGTTTTTGCCGCCATTTCCGGGGTCGACTCGGAGTTTTCGCTTTCTTCCACAGTACCCGTCTCGACATGGGGTGCTGTGGGCGCTTCGGCAAATTCGGAGGGGATCGGCGTTCCTTCCCCCGTGGCCGAGGCTTTTTCCAGCTCCCGGCGCGCCATACGGCTGCGCCGTCGGGGCTGGGACGACTGGGTCGGCTGGCTTTGCACAGTCTCGGTGTTTTCGGCTTTGTTCGAAAGGGGCGCTTCACCGGGCGCATCCGCACTTGTTTCTACTTTCGCGATTTTTTCCGGCTTTGTTGCGGAAACCGGCATTTCGCTCTCCGAAGCCGATTGCGGGGTGTTTTCCTCCGCCGCATTCGTTTCGGGCGCGGACTGTTCTTCCAGCGGCACAGGCTTCGTCATGGGCCACAGCGGCACGTCCAGAGACGGCCATTCTGCTGCGGGAGCCGTTGTTTCGGCCGTCGTGGAAACAGAAGGAACCCAATTACGGGGCTGGGCTTTTCCCAGCGACGGGCTGCGCTGCAAATACTTGGGTACACCCAGCGCATCCTTTTCCACAGGGCGCTGGGATTCGGGAATATATTCCGGCGAGGGACTTTCCTCAACTGCTTTTTCGGCGGGCGATCCTTCCATCGGGCTTTGCCAGAGGGGTTGAAAGGTAGGCTCGGACGGCGCTGCGGGCTGAATTTCCTCCACAGGCCGAAAGCTCGGAGAAGCAAAAGGCTCTGGCTGCATAGGCGCAACGGATGCGTTCACCGAACCGAACGGCTGGAACGAAGAAAAGGGGACCGTCTGCGGAGCCGCCGGTTCGGTCGGGGCAGGAGAACCCATGACGGCGGGCTGATAAAACGGCGTGCGACCGTACAGCTGGCCCGGGCGCATCATCATCGGCTCGTGAGCCGTATGGCGAGTCTTCGGCACAGGCCGCGACAGGCGTTCGTCCAACGAGATCGGCTGAAACGGATTGTCCTTTTCCCGGCGCTGATCTTCCATGAGTCCTCCTCCTTTCTCCCAATAATCCAATGAATGTTTCCTTTCCGCTTACAGAAACTCGCCGAAGGCGATCAAGGCGGCCTTGGAGCCCTTGATTTGAATTTTTCCCCGCAGCAGTGCCGACAGGGGCGACACCTTCCGCTGCAGGATGTCCATCAGGTCGCGTTCCCGGCCGGAGACGATCACGTCCGCTTCGTCTATTTCGGTCTTTGGGATATAGCGGCCCTCCACCAGCGAAAAGGCGCACACATAGCCCGTATCGGTGGCGCACAGGCGATAGGAATAGGTGATATGTTTCAGTTCATCCTCATGCTCGCTCAAAATGAGGCAGAGCTGCTTCGTCCATTCCTTCAGGCCCGCCTTGGGGTCAGCGTGGGCGAACCACTCCCCCACCGCTTCTTTCAGTTGGCTCATTCTTTTTTCAGCTCCTTTTCGATCTGCTTCATCATCGCCCGGCAGCCTCGCTGAACGTCCTGCCAGGTCACGTCAAAATCGCCGGTATACCACGGGTCGGCCACGTCGGAGCCATCGCCGCAGAAATCCAGCAGCTTATGCAGTTTTCCCTCCGGGTCGCCCGGAAACGCCCGACGAAGATTGCGCATATTCCAATCGTCCATGCCGACGATCCAGTCAAAACGTTCGTAATCCTCCGATCTGATCTGCCGGGCCCGCTTGCTCTGACAGGAGATTCCCGCCTGCCACAGCTTCTCCCGGGTGCCGGGATGGACGGGATTCCCGATCTCTTCCGTGCTGGTGGCGGCGGATTCCACCGTCGCTTCCGCTTCCAGCCCGCGCCGGGCGATCATATCCCGCAGGACAAATTCCGCCATGGGGCTGCGGCAAATATTGCCATGGCAGACGAACAATATCTGAAACACCAAGACCTCCTGTAACGTCCTGAACAGGACAACCCGATTGTACCATAAGCAAGCGGTTTTTTCCACATTTTCCACGTTTTCAGCTGTGGGATTCCGACTTGTTTCTTTGACCAAAAAGAAATATAATACCCTTGAACGCGGCGCGGAGCAGCGGTTTGCCCGCACGCAGAACCCACCAAAGGAGCTAAGAACATGGCTGAATTTACCAATGAACTGATGAAATGGCTCGGCGGCGGTCATTCGCCGTGGCATACCGTGGATATGGCGGCCCACTGGCTGACGGAGCGGGGCTTTGAACCCCTTGCGCTGAACAGGCCCTTCTCCGTTCGCCGGGGCGGACGCTATTTCGTGGAAAACGGCACCTTTCTGGCGGCTGTGACCGTAGGGCAGAAAGACGTGATCCGCATTGCGGCGGCCCACACAGACTGGCCCTGTATGCGCATCAAGCCCCAGCCCGAGCTGATCTCCGGCGGCTGCTGCCGTCTGAGCGTCGAGCCTTACGGCGGTGCGATCCTGAACACGTGGCTGGATCGGCCTCTGGGGCTGGCGGGTGTTGTCCTTCTGCGCACGGCCGACCCCATGCAGCCGGAGCGCCGCCTGATCTCGTGGGACGAGCCGGTGATGGTCATCCCCAACGTGGCCATCCACATGAACCGGGAGGTCAATAAGGGCGTTCCCTACAAGGCCAACGTGGACATGCTGCCCATCTGCCGTACCGTGCAGGGCGAATTTGAAAAAAACGGCTATCTGGTGCGTCAGCTGGCGAAGCGCCTGCAGGTGCAGCCGGAGGACGTGCTGTCCTTCGAGCTTTGCGCCTACTGCTGCGCCGAGCCCACGCTGCTGGGCTTTGAGCAGGACATTCTGTCCTCTCCCCGGCTGGACAATCTCAGCTCCGTCCATGCCTGTCTGCAGGGCTTGGTGGACGCGCAGGGCGATGGCATCAACGTGGCGGTTCTCTACGACAACGAGGAAATCGGCAGCAACACTCGCCGGGGCGCGGACAGCAGCACGCTGACGGTGATTCTGGAAAAGCTGGCCCTGTCGCTGGGGCTGGATCGTGCGGCGCTGCTGGACGCCTGTCTGAACGGGATGCTGCTTTCCTGCGACGCGGCCCACGCCATGCACCCCAATCATCCTGAATACGCGGATTTCTCCTGCGCGCCGGTACTGGGCGGCGGCGTTGCGCTCAAGCGCAGCCCCCGTTATTCCTCCGACGCGGAGACCTGCGCGGTCATACAGGGGCTTTGCGACGCCAACCAGATTCCCCTGCAAATTTACATGAACCGAGCCGACCTGCCCGGCGGCAGCACGGTAGGCTCTATGGCCTCGTCCCTGCTGGCCATGCCTGCCGCGGACATCGGCGTTCCGATTCTGGCCATGCACTCCGCCTGCGAGACCATGGGTGCGGCAGATCAGGACGCTTTCGTCCGCCTCTGCACGGCGTTCTTTCAGGCGTAGGGCCGAGGAATTTTCCATTTATTATGAATCAAACACCGCTGCCCCGGTCGTAAAAGCCGTAGGGCAGCGGTGTTTTCAGTAGGAAGAAGCGCACCATCAGGACGGAAAGGGTCTATCCCTTTTTCCCATTCCCCCGCAGTGCGAAACGGATTGGTTTTTCAGGCCGTTTCCGCTTACACTCCCTCAATGATCTCTGGCATCAGACCGGGCAGTTCGTCAAGCGTGATCGTATAGTCCTCCACACTGTTCGGAAGCGCGGCAATATCCTTCGCAGTCACATGAACACTGCGGTGCACCTTTGCAGAAGAATACTGGCCGTCCTTGCAATTATGCTCCCACCAATAAAGTTTCACGACCTCCATCGAGCCTTCGGGACGCGCTGAAGAAGCATCGTTTACAAACAGCGTCCGTAGGCACTCCTTCACGACCTGCGCGTCTTCCTGAGAAAAACCCGTCTTTTCCGCCAATTGGACATTGATGGAGCCTTTGATCTCGTACAACCCAAAGCGCACGAAATGCTTCATGCCCATCGTATCGGAGGCGCGCTTCTCACCCGGTTCTCCGTTGACGCTCTTGGTGATCTGAAGCGACTCCACCTCAACCGGGGACAGGCTGAGCGCCTGATGGATGGAAACCGGGCCGCGAACGCCAACGGAAACGCCGTTCTTTTCTTTCTTAAACGCAAACACCTGTCCAAAGCTACGCACGTCCATCCACTTTTCACAGGCAAGCTGCGCATAGGCTTCTCTATCTTTGATCCCTGCCGTCGCCGCAGCTGCGCGCTCGCTCAGGCTTTTGAAACCATCGTCGCAGCGGTCGTCCGACTGTACAAAGATCGCATACCCCATATCCTGCATTCGGTTGCGTATTTTTCGCTTGATGCATACGTCAGAAATTTCCCCGATGCCGTTATAATCCACTCTTGGGCGATTTCCGTTCAGCGGGTCGCCATTCCCATTTGCTTTTGTCACAGATACCAGTGCCAGAAAGTCGATCTTATGCTCCAATGCCGCCATGTTTATTCCTCCTCTTTTTCTTCACTTGTTTCTTTTTTTTCAAAGAACGTATTTCTTTGCAGTTCATACCCCATCAAATAGAGATCAGAAAGCGGTTTGTTCAGTTCTTCCTCGGGGAACTCCCGTATGATCCCCATGATCTCGCCGGTCAGGCGCTCATACCGATCCGCCTGCCATGGTTCCACGCGGTCCAGATAGGCCTGATGCAGGTGGCGGTTGACCCGCTCATACACAAAGAACGGCCGCAGGCGGAACTCGTTCATAAACTTGATCGCGTTTGTCTGCCGCTTCTCCTGCGTTTTGTAATAATAATCCTGCTCCGCACGGTCCATGACCGCCAGAAGCCGGCCATACTGAAAACTGCGGTCTTTTTTGTCCAATTCCCAAGCCATTTCATCGCCCCCCTGTTTTGTGTCGTACCGATACTTTTGAATGGCGGAACAGGCCGTGTGCAGGATCCGCCTCCAAACCGCTTCCTCATAGGCCAGCGGCATGGATGCCCGCTCCGCCAACGCACTTACCATATCCCGCGGAAATACACCGCCGTCCACCTTGCAGTCCAGCAGCCGCTGCAAATGGTGACGCTGGATCCGGTCGTCGATCGCCAGAGAGCTTCCACGCGGTGTGCCGAAGGCACATTCCACGATCTGGAACAGGTCCGGCGCCTGAATGCCGTATTTCCCCGCATACCAGCAGCAGTGCGCGTCCCACATCCGCATCCGCTCCAAAAATACGTCGAGAGAAAGTTCGTTGTAATCCGTAACGGCGAGCCGCCCAGTGGTTGCGGCGTCAAAGCTCACCAGGATCGCGGAGTCCGTATCTTTGAGCTGTCGTTCCTTCCGCAGGCTCAGCAGCGTGGCTTTGAGCTGCTCCTGATAGTCGCTCGGCTTCCGCGTCACCTCCGTCTCCACGCCGCGCAGCCTGCGCATGGGCTTGGGGATGGCTTCGCCCTGCGGGTTCCAGCACAGAAAGATACGATTGCCTGAAAACTCGTATACGCCCTGATCCGACGCCAGCCAGCGGATAGCGTTATGCGCCTTCTGGGAAGCGATGTAGCCAACGCTCGCCGCCTGCCATTCTTCCGAAAAGCGCCCGCGGTAGGTAAAGCCGCTCGCGTCATTGGCGGAGATCAGCTTTGCGTTTCCGTTTACAGGGATCATCCCTTTTGGATGCTGCATCGCAGCCGCCTTCGGTTTTCCTTCGACCATGCAAAGCTTCCGATCCCGCGCCGAGATCCGTTCGCAGTAGTAGTCGGCAAAAGAAGCGAACAGCTTTCGGTTTTTCCAACAGGCGGGCTCTTCGTCCGCAAAGCCGTGAACGCGCCAGCATATCATCCATTTTTCATCATAGTGCTCCGCATCCTCCAAAAGCCCCGCCCCTGCCAGGTCGTTCAGGATCGAACCGTCTTCCGCGTAGGAGAAAACCGCCAGCAGAAAAGGGTGCGAATGCGGCGACTCCATCCATGCGCGCAGCGTCTGCAAGTAAAGCGTGTGTGCCTTTTCGTTCGTGCAGGTAATATACTTCAGCTGGTCGCAAAGCGGATGCGGCGCAAGTCCGCTGGTGCGTCCGCTGGAATCCTCTGTGACGGGAAACAGGATCTTCGGCTCTGTTTTTTCCACCTTTCGCGCAGACAGGAACGCGCCCTGGGCGTTCAAGGTGATCTCGACGTCCGCGTTCGTCAGGCTGTGCCCGATCGGGGCAAGCGGGTCGCGTCCCGCCTGATACACGCCGATCAGTTTGGCATTTGCGTCGTAGGTTTCTACCGCTTTTTGCAAAAGTCCCATCACGTCGCCTCCTCAAATTCCCGCAGACCTGAGAAGTTCTGCAATTCCGTGCCGAATCGTTTCATTTCCATGTCGCAGATCGTTTTGCTTTGCGGGCATTGTTCCGGCGGCAGGAAGGTGATCACGCCGTTTTTCATCACCGGGTTCCAGAAACGCACGGTCATTTTTCCTTTTGTTTCCTCGGAATACGCCTCGTCCGCGTAGGTAATGCCATGGTACATCAGTCCGAAGGACAGTTCCGGCACTTCGTCGTAAGCGCCTGTCCCCTCTCCAAATACGCACGGTTCCACATAGCCCTGACACTCCCTGCACCCCAGAAAAATATCCCGGCGTCCCCCTTTGCGGATCATCCTTTTGGCGATCTCATGGTGCTTGTTCTCGTTGCGGTCAGCGATCAGTTCCGGACGGTTTTCGTTCCACTCGAAATGTGCGCGCACCTGATAACGGCAGTTCTTCAGGTAAGTATAGTAACTCAGATCGTTTCCGCCGCCGTACTTGATCGGCCGAATGCCCTTCGTCTCCATCTGGATCGGGTTCATCACCCGAACCGCGTCGATGATCCACGTCAGCGTTGGTTTCCAATAGACAGAACTCAGAACGCCCTTGAGCGCTTCGTAGGTCGGCACCTGATAAGTGCATTTTTCGCCGCCGACCCGCATGATGGGGTCCGAGAACAGCGCATAGTCTCCGCTCACCTGAAATTCCACAAGGTTTTCATGCTCCGTATTTTTCATTTCACGCCTCCCAAAATCCCATTGAATTTCATTCCGCCTTCAGGCCGACCTCAGCGTCATAGAATCCCTCTGCCAGCGCCAGAGCACATCCGCCGCAGACCGGGGCCAGCGCCTGTTCCTTTTCCAGCCACTTTTTCTGATATTGATATACGCTGACCGTAAATGGACTCAGTTTTTTCAGGACAGCTGCGCGATAGGACGCGTCCGATCGACACCGTTCCGAATCCAGTTCCGCCAAAAGCCGCCGTCCCTCCTCATACGGGACCAGAATATCCGTTGTTTCCTCCTCAAAAACGGAGAAATGCTGCCCCGCTGTTTTGAATGCCTGCCGCAGGTAAAAATTCTCCGCCTCCGGGCAGCGCGCCGTATACTTTTCATTCGATCCCATCAGATCCAACAGGGTCGTTTTTTGTTCCTGAACGTAATCATCCTGCTCGCCTGCCGCCATATCCCTGTATAGCGCGGCGTAATAATATCGAATGGCTGCGGCCGAGAACAGGCTGCCGTCAAAACGTTCCGAAGAGGCACTGAATGCCTCCGTCAGCGCCAGCGTAGCGTCCTTTCCCCGCCGGATATCGCGCAGCATACCCAGATTTTCATCTGTGCAGTTTACAACATAGACCGGGCGCGGCGTTTCGGATTCTCGGCCGCGGTTGCACCGTCCGGCAACCTGCATGATGCTGTCCATTCCAGCGGCCAGCCGCAGAACCGCGCCAAATGAAATGTCCACTCCAGCCTCCATGACCTGTGTGGCAATGCAAAGGACCTTTTCTTTCCGCCCGAGCGCAGCCTGTACTTCGTCCAGTACATCGCGCCGGTGCTGCATACACATCGCCGCCGACAAATGGAAGCTCCGATATTCTGCCGAGCGGGTGTGCTCCAGCAGATACGCCGCCTCGCTCTTTTTGTTGCACACGGCCAGCAGGCTGTCTGTGGTTTCCATCAGTGTGCAGATCATCTCCGGAAGCTCGTCCAGACGGCGGCCGCCGGCCAGTTGAAGCTCCGTTCTCCGAAATGTTGCCCAAAGCGCCTCGTCATACGGCACGATCTCCTCCGGCGCGCGCCGCAGCGGGTGCTCTGCCCGCTCAACGCACGGCTGCGTTGCCGAGCACAAAACGACCGTCGCGCGGCACTGCTCGCTCAAAAATTGGATGGCAAGATTAAAAAGCGACAGCAGTTTGGTCGGCACGGTCTGGACCTCATCGATCACGATGACGCTGTCACAAAGAGCCTGAAACCTGCGAATGGAAGTCGTTTTCCCGTCGAACAACGTGTTCAGCAGCTGAACCAGCGTCGTTAGAATGATCGGCGCGTTCCAACTTTGCACCAGAAGTTCGCGCTCGTCAAGCGCGTCCTGCGATGTATCCGTCTGCACAACGTTGGAATGGTGCTCCAGGATCAGCCGATCGTCCCCTACAAACTTCCGAATCTCTTTCGCGTTCTGTTCCAGAATCGACAGCAGCGGCGAGGTGAAAATCAGGCGTTTTTTCCCGAATTGTTTCGCGTGCGCCAGTGCATACCGCAGTGAACTGAGCGTTTTTCCGCCGCCGGTCGGAACGTTCAGCCGATAGATGCCGGACGCTTTCTCCGCAAACGCTCCGCACGTTTCGGAAATTTTCTGCCGCGCGTTGTCGATCTCTCCATCGTGCGGTTTCCCATGCAGCTTTTCTTCCAGATAGGCAAGCCGCGCCGCCCAGACCGGCGTCATATCCTCCGACAAATTCGGCGGTGTGTTTCCCTCCATAAACGCAGCCGTATCATACCGGTCGCCCTCGATCACAGCGGACAGAAGCAGCCGGGCCAACAGTCCGACCACGAAAAAATATTCGTGATCATCGACGTATTTCCTCTCCAACTGTTCCAAAATCGGATCGATCTCCCCCACTGCGGAAGAAAAGAGCCGTTCTATTTCCTGCTTGGAAATTCCCTGTGAAAATAAGCCCTGTACAGACTCCTCATAGGAGATCCCCTGCTTTTCAGCGCGGTACTTCAGCCCGATTCGCCGCGTGGGATCCACGCAGTCAAACAGGCCATGGTGCGCGCCGATAGCAAACGCGAGCAGTTCGGACGCCATGACGCCGGTACGAATGGGGTCCGTTTCCTCATGAAACTGTTCCATCAGATATCGGCAGCCCTGAAAGCTGTGAATCACCTGCCCCCGCGCACTGTGGTCGCCAGCAGCAAGATACTTCTGGAACGCGGGAGCGGCTTTGCCTGCGTCATGGAGCAGCGCGGCAAGATACGCAGCATTTTCCAGGCCCACCGGCCGCAGGCATTCTGCCGCCCGCCGCGCCGCACCGCGCAGGTGTTCCCGCAACGTCTGCCAAACGATTTGTCCACTCTTCGTTTCCCGCTTATGCGCGTAGCGCTCCATCTTATCACCAACTCTCGTGAAAAGTCGTATTGAACCGTTTCCTACGATAGCATTACATTTCATTTGTTAAAATTATGTAATATTTTCTTGGTATCTAATATAATTATAAACTAGCACCCGTGCGCTTGTCAAGTTGTTTTTTTGGCCTTATTTGATATACTATAATTGTCTTGCGTTAAGCGAGTGGATTGAAAATTGGTATCTATAATGTATGCATCCGTCCGGGACGTTCCCGCGGATGCGTATATTTTTTGAGCGTTTCAAAAAAGCTCGCAAAAAGATGGGCATTATATCCTCAAGCAGATATAAACTGATAGGCAGTTGCGGCTCGACAGCCAAAAGACCGCTTCAAAAGAATGCCTCACCCGATGGACAAAAATTGAACTGAACTTTGGGTTTTTGAACCTCGTTTGGAACCCTTGAACTGGAAAAATTCGAAAAGATTCTGAAAAAATATTTTAGCATAGAAAAACCCCGCAGTCTTTTATGACTGCGGGGTTTTCGTGGAGCTGATAGCCAGATTCGAACTGGCGACCTCATCCTTACCAAGGATGCGCTCTACCGGCTGAGCTATATCAGCGCATTGTCTCAATCGACAACGATGTTATTATACACATGATTCGGGGTTTTGGCAAGAGGAAATTTCGAAAAAAGAGAAAAAAGCACGAAAAACTTTTGGAGTGCGGCTTGAACCTTCGCCATTCAAACAGAAAAGGGAGCCTCCCGGGCGGAAGGCTCCCCAAAAAACGTCTTACTGCTTCTTGACCAGATTTTCCACAGCGCTGACCCACTGGTGATCGGGGTCGTTGGAGCGGTAGAAGCCCTGATCCTTGCCGGCCATCAGCCACAGGAAATAGGTGTTGTAGCCGGGCGCGCCCACGGTGGTATGATAACCCCGGGGGAACTCCACCAGCTCGTCGTTTTTGACCCGGTAGGCCTCGTCGATCTCGCCGTCGGAGGTGTACAGGCACTGTACGCCGAAGCCCTGCTGGGGATCAAACAGGAAGTAGTAGATCTCCTCCAGCACGCCCTCGGAGGGCATATTGTCCACATCGTGCTTGTGGGGCGGGAAGCCGGCCCAGTTGCCGGGGGTGATGTAGGCCTCGCCGATGGTCAGCTTTTTGGCGTTGGTGGAGCCGTCCACGATGAAGCTGGTGTCCCGCTCCCAGGGCTTCACGCCCAGCCGGACCACGCGCACGTCCGCCTGATGGATGGCCTGAGGTTCGCTGTCCACGTCAATGGGGGTGGAACACACGGCGATCTTGATATTCCAAGGGCTGTCGATTTTTACGGAGCAGTTGCGGGGCGCATAGAAGCACTCGGCCTTGGGGTTTTCGAACACGTTGCGGCGTGCGCCCACCATGCCGTAATCCTTGCCGTTGGCGGTGAAGTTGGCCTTGCCGCCCAGAATGATAAAGGCCACTTCCCGGTCTTTCGTCTCATAGGTGTAGCTCTGGCCGTCAGAAAGCTCCAAAATGCCAAATTCCAGATCCTTCAGGCTGCACTTGCCGATCTCGCACAGAGGGGTGTAGCCATTTTTAGGGGTATACGTCTTTTTGTAATTCATGCTTGCTGCTTCCTTTCTTTCACGTATTGTATCCATTCGTCGATGGTTTCTTCCCAGTCGGCGACGATGCCGTAATCCGCGCAGGCGAAGATGGGGGCGTTTCGATCCCGGTTCACCGCCACCACCACGCCGGAGGAACTCATGCCCACGGTGTGCTGTACCAGTCCGCTGACGCCGAAGGCCAGATACAGCCGGGGGCGGACGGTCACACCGGTCTGGCCGATCTGATGAGGATAGCCGATCCAGCCCGCGTCCACGGCGCTGCGGGTGGCTCCCACGCCGCCGCCCAGCAGGGCCGCCAGCTTCTCCAGCTTTTCGAAGCCCTTTTTGCTGCCCACGCCCTTGCCGCCGGTGACGATCACAGGCGCGCCCTGCAGGGAAACGCCGCTTTCCGCCGGGGTGAAGGCCAACCGCTCCAGCCTTTCCGGGCTTGCCGCCAGCTTCAGCGGCCGCAGGGCGCAGACCCGCCCGTCCGCCGGCTGAGGAATGGGAAAAACGCCGGGGCGCACGCTGGCCATCTGGGGGCGGGACGTCCTGCAAAGGATTTCCGCCGTCAGGTTGCCGCCAAAGGCCGGGCGAACCTGTTTGAGCAGCCCCGCGTCCGTCAGAGACAGGGCGGTACAGTCGGCGGTCAGGCCCGTGTGCAGTCTCGCCGCTACCCATGCGGACAGGAACCGCCCGCGAATGGTGGCCGGGAACAGGGCCGCGTCCGACTGCAGCTGCTGGAGCGCGTCTGCGATCCGCTCCGCCTGAGCGCAGTCGTCCGTCAGCCTTCCCAACGGAACCGCTTCGTCCGCGCCAAAGGAGGCAAAGGCGGAAAGGGGCGGCTCCGCCGTCTCGGACAAGGCCAGCACCCTGCCGGACGGGGTCAGCTGACGGGCCTTGCCCAGCAGCTCGGCGGCAGCGCTTCCGTCCCCCTCACACAGCACGGCGATGGTGATCGCAGCGGAATTTCCATTTTCAGGGGAAACAGAAGCAGCCGGAGCCGCTTCATCCTGCCCGGACGCGCCCAGCGCCAGTCCTTTTGCTTCCAGCGCTTTCATGACCTCCGCAAAGGAGGTCTTGACGCAGGGCCGAACGCCCACGGGCCGGGCGCTGATATGCGTCACCCGGGTGGGCGACGCTTTCAGGCCGCAGTCAGCCGGGTCAATGCCCAAATCCTCGGGTTCGCAGATGCGCACGTTGGCCTGAGCCGCCCGCCGCAGCCCGGAAATGGTTGGGAGACGCAGCGCGTGACTCCATTCGCACAGGGTCATAACCGCAGGCAGAGGGGCCTTCCATGCCACGCTGCCCGCCTCGGTCAGTTGGATGGCCTTAAGACAGCCGTCCGCAATCTCCCCCTCTGTGGCGTTTACCACGCAGGGTCGATCCAACATGGCCGCCACCATAGGGCCGACCTGCCCGGTCTCGCCGTCTATCGCCCGGCGGCCGCAGAGGATCAGATCAAACCCGCCCAGCGCCGTCTCGGCCTGTGCCAGACAGTGAGCCGTCACCAGCGTGTCCGCGCCCGCAAATCGGGGTGAGGTCATCAACACGGCTTCGTCCGCGCCCCGGGACAGTGCCTCCCGCAGCATCCCTTCGGCCCGTCTGGGGCCCATGGTCAGGACGGTCACGGTTCCGCCGTGCTGCTCCTTCAGCTCCAGCCCCAGCTCCAACGCGCTTTCATCCGCCGGATTGAGCACCTGCGCCACAAACTCCCGTTCCAGCGTCAAATCGCCGGTGAGCTTCACTTCCGTGGTGTCGGGCACCTGCTTTAAGCAAATCAGGATTCGCATGGTTTCTCCTTAGAGTTTGTGATAAATGGGGGCCAGCGCCGCCTGAATTTCCTTATAGAGCTTAAAGCGCTCGTTGTAGAAGTCCACGCCCTCCGGGTCGGGCAGCGTCACGCCATGCTCCCTGACGCAGCGCTCGACCGCGTCCGCATGGCTGGCGAACACACCCACGGCCACACCTGCCAACATGGCGCTGCCCAAGCTGGAATCCACGTTCTCCACCGTTTTCAGGGGGATATTCAGCATATCGGCCAGAATCTGCCGCCAGAGACCGCTTTTCGCGCCGCCGCCGATGGCCACGGCCTGCGTGGGGGCAATGCCCAGCTCCACCAGCGTGGCGAAGCAGTCCTTCATGGAATAGGCCACGCCCTCCAGCACCGCCCGGTTGAAATGGGCCTTCGTGTGGAAGCCCGCCGCGCCGACGAAGCTGGCCCGGAGCCTGTCATCCAGATAGGGCGTGATCTCGCCCTGCAGATAGGGGTGGAAGAACAGCCCCTCGCAGCCCCGGGATACCTTCTCCGCCGCCCGGCTCATCTCGTCAAAGCTGCCGCCGAAGGTGTCCCGATACCAGCGGTTGCTGGCGGCGCAGCTCTTGGTGGCCGTGCCGGGATACCACAAGCCGTTGACCACATGGCGGTAGGTCACCAGCCGGGGATCCACCACCTCATGATCCGTAATGGAGCAGATACGGCCTGCTGTAGCCAGCTTCACCGTGGCCTGCCCCTCATGCACCGCGCCTGCGGCATAGACTTCCATGACCGTGTCCGTCGCGCCGGCAATTACCGCCGTCTTCGCCGTCAGCCCCGTGTCCGCCTGCGCCTGCGCCGTCAGCGGGCTTAAATGGGTCGTGGGCTCCACGATGGGGGGCATAAGCCGCACGTCCAGCCCAGCCATGGCGCACAGCGTCTCCGACCACTGATTCTTCCGCGCGTCCAGCAGCAAAAAGCCCATGGCCTCGATGGTATCGGTGACGTAATCGCCGGTCATGCGGTAGCGGACATAGTCCTTTACCGCCAGCACCTTGCGGGTTTTGCGCAGGGTCTCCGGCTCGTGCTTTTTCAGCCACATCAGCTGCGGCAGCGTCCAAAGGCTGGATACGCTGTTGTAGCATTCTTCCATCAGGGCGGAGCCCATCTCGCTCTTTAACTGAGCCGCTTCTACAGAAGCCCGGGTATCCGTCCAGTAAATGGCCCGGCGCACCGGCCTGTCGTCCTCGCCCAGCAAAACGGCGGTGTGCGTAGCCGCGTCCAAAGCCAGCGCCGCCACGTCCTCGGGCGCGACGCCGGTCTTTTCCAGCAGCTCCCGGATGTTGGCGCAGGCGGCGTTGTAGCTGTCCTCCGCGTCCTGCTCCGCCCAGCCGTTTTCCGGGTAATAGGTGGGGTATTCCCTGCTGGCGGTGGCAGCGACAACGCCGTCCTCGCGCAGCAACGTGGCTTTGGAGGACGAACCGCCAAAGTCAACGCCCAACAGGTATTTCATTGGTTTCACCTCGTTATGCTTTGCAGGTTCCGTCCCTGCGGAATGTAAAAACTTTTCGGGAATCCGTTCGGATTATGAAAATTCTGTGCCCGCGCAGAAGGATTTTGCCAGTCCATTCCTTCCATCGCAGTTGTCCTGCCAGACCCGCACTCCGTAATCTCTTTCAGGTCACGACGGTAAACTCCCGACCAGTCTTCATGTTCCTCGAGTACCCTGCCCGTCCTTCCGGGCGGGCAGACCGAGACGCAGGGCGACCGACAACCGTCACCGAAACGATGCTTTGACCCGGCAGCGCCAAAGACGACGATTGAGGTTGCGAATCACTGTCTCTGACGAATATCAGTCTTTTCTGCTCAACCGGCATGAAAGCCGCACCAGACCCGCCAGCCGTGGCACCCGTTGTGCCACGGCGGCCTTGGGTCCGAAAGCGCCGGAAACGCGAGGCCCTCCGCCGAGCGTTTCCAGAGCGCCTTGCTTTTCTATATTCCCCTGCCCGCCCTCCCGGGCGGGCAGACCGGGGTGCAGGGGTACTACCCCTGCCTGCCCCTGCTATTTGTAGCTGGATTCGTGGCCGGAAACGTCCACCTTGCCCAGATAGCTTTCGGAATCCATGCCCAGATAGTTCGCCATGTCCGCCATTTCGGCCACCGTGTTGATGTTCACGTCAATGCCGTTCTTCATGCGGTCCTCGTAGGCCAGAATTTCCTTTTCGCCGTGGGTGTAGATGCGGGTCTGACCATCTGCCTTGGGCGCGTCGCGCAGCTCCTGCAGATAGGCGGAGAAATGTTCCTTGATCGCGGCAGGATCGCCAAAGATGGAGGGATCCACCGCCATAAAACCGTGACAGGTGCCGCTCTTGCTGCCCACGTTTACGTGACTGGAAGGCGTACCCTGAGAAAATACGGAGCAGAAAATTTCGCACAGCATGCCGTAGCCGTAGCCCTTGTGGCTGCCCAGCGTTTCCGTGTTGCCGCCCAGCGGCATGATGCCGCCGCCGTTCTTGGCGACGATATTCTTCAGCACGTCCTTGGCATCGCTGGAGGGATGGCCGTCCTTGTCCAGCGCCCAGCCCTCCGGCAGGGGCTTGCCCATCTTGTTGTACACTTCCAGCTTGCCGCGGGTGACCACAGTGGTGGACGCGTCAAAGAAAAAGGGATAGGGCTCGGCGGGCACCGCCAGCGCGATGGGGTTGGAGCCGATCATGGCCATACGGGCATAAGTGGGCACCATAATGGCCTCGCTGTTGGTCATCGCCATGCCGACCAAGCCCTGATCGCAGGCCATTTTGGCATAGTAACCGGCAATGCCGAAATGGTTGGAATTGCGGACGGACACGATGGCCATGCCGGTCTTCTTCGCCTTTTCGATAGCCAGCTCCATGGCCTGATGGCTGACCAGCTGACCCATGGCGTCGTGCGCGTCGATGACGGCGGAAACAGGCGTTTCGTGGACGATCTCCGGCTTGGCATGAACGTCGATCATGCCCTTCTCAATGCCCTTGTGATAGCGCACCAGGCGCTGCATCCCGTGGCTTTCGATGCCGTACAGGTCGGACAGGAGCAGCACGTCGCTGATGATCCGGGCTTCGCTTTCGCTGAAACCGAACTTCTGGAACGCATCCATGCAGAAGGTGTTCAGCTGGTCATAGGTATAGTGCAGGTATTTGGCAGCCATGGGAATCCTCTCCTTTTGTTCTGTTCTTGAAGGAACGTCATGTGAAAAGGGCGCGGAAACGTGCACCCTTCTGTGCAGAAGATTCGAAAAACAGAACGGCTTTTCCTGCCCATGCGGGACTCAAAGACCTGCAAAGGAAAAATCTTGTCCCTTTTCTCCGCTTCTGAACGCAGAAAGGATCCTTTCCGCGCCTTGGATCAATTACAGACGCTCGGCCAGCATCACGAACAGGTCCTTGTACTCATAGCCCTCGGGCACAGTGGCGCTGAGCGCTTCGGTGGACTGGGGGCAGGCGGCGACCATGATCTTCGCGTCGGTGCGGGTGATGTCGTTCCAGCGGCCCGCAGCTACCTTGGCCCGCAGCTCGGGCAGGTAACGGCCTACGACGGCGCTGCCGCAGCACTTGGCCAGACGGCGGTTCTGCCACATTTCATGAATGTCGCAGCCCATGGCGGTCAGGATGTCGCGAGCGGGTTGATGCTCGTCCAGATCCCGGGCCAGACGGCTGCCGTCGTGGTAGGAAACCACCATGGCTTCCTTCTTCGGGGCCAGCTTGCCGGCCTTGATGAGTTCATCCACAAAGGCAGTGGCAGTGACGATTTCCGGCAGTTCGATGCCCCAATCCTTGTACTCATGGCGAAACAGTGCCGCGTCGTAGCTGTCCAGCACGACGACCTTCTTCGCGCCGGAGGCCTTGATGGCTTCGGCGGCCTTCTTGGCCTGAGCGCGCACGTCTTCCACAAAGCCCATCAGATCGCCCAGCGCGGAGCCGGAGGAAGGCTCGTTCTTCAGCACGGCGTACTTCACACCGGCCTTGTCCAGGATCTTCAGCAGGGCCTCGGCCACCTCGGGGGTGGAATAACGGGCCGTCTCGCCCAGCCACACCAGCAGATCGCCGGTCTCGGGCGCATCGGTCTTCACCTTGCTTTCGGAAGTGCCGTACATGCTGCCGGTCTTCTCGATCACATCGATGAGATCCATCACATACTTGGGCGCAACACCGGCCACCACGGACTCGGTGCGGCCTTCCCGGATGAACACCGGCGGCTCAAAGCCGGTCACGCAGTCGTTGGTGCAGGCGCCGCACAGCATGCATTCGTACATGGTTTCAGCCGTGTCGGCTTCCAGCTTCATGCCGCGGGTAATCATGCTCACCAGCAGGCCCTTGGCCCGAGGGGTATTGGTTTCCTTGCCGGTCACCAGCTGTACGGGGCAGAGGTGGCGGCACATCCAGCAAAAGCGGCACGCATCCGCATGTTTCTTGGATTTCTCACTAAACATTGTTTCTCTCTCCTTATCGGTTGCCACTAGAATCATGCAAAGAATAGAACGGCAGAACCCCACGGGCTGTTTTTCACAACGTCACAGCGCCCCGATCCATCCGACCAGACCCGCGAGCCGCGAGGCCTTCCGCCGAGCGGCGGCCTTTCCGCAGCCAATTCGGGTTTATCGGCCAGCCCTGCCCGCCTCTGGCGGGCAGTCCGGGGTGCAGGGGTACTACCCCTGCTTAGAGGCCCAGCTTGTAGGGGTTCATGATGCCGTTGGGGTCCAGCCCCTTCTTCAAACTCTCCATGACCTGCATGGCGGGGCCGTACTGCTCCTTCATCAGGCGGGACAGCTTCAGGCCGATGCCGTGATGGTCGTTGATAACGCCGCCGTTCTCCATGGCCGCGCGCACACCGGCGTTCCAGATCTGGTTGTGCAGACGGATGGCCTCGTCGGGGTCGGAGGGCACGTGGGCGGGATCCACGATGAAACGGGTGTAGTTCATGCAGCCCCACTCGTACCAGTGGCTGGAATGAGAGATGTATTTCACATAGGGGAATTTTTCGTTGATGACCTTCTTCATGGCCAGATAGATCTTCTCGATGTTGGCATAGGTGGCCACGGTGTCCATAGTGCCGAACATCTGGGGAATATCCATGATGTTGCCGGGATAGAAGAAGGTGATGCGGTTCTCGTACCACTTTTCGCCGTACTCGCCGCCCAGATCCTGCGCGCCCCACTTGGCGGCGATCTCTTCGACGATCTCCAGCTCGATGTCCACGATCTTCTTCATGCCCTCAAGGGTCACGTTCATGAAGCAGCCCTTTTTCTCAAAGCCAAGAATTTTCTTGATGATGGAGACAGTCTCGGCTTCGTCGAAGAACCGCAGGATGGAAGGCTTCACCTTCTGCATGATGTCGCGGCCCGCCATGTAGCCGGAATGCATATCCGGGAACAGGAACGCGCGGTGCTGGCGGCTTTCGGGCTGCTCAAACAGCTTGAAGGTCGCCTTGGTGATGACGCCCAGCGTGCCCTCGGAACCGATGAAAATTTCGTTCAGGTCAGGGCCGGCCGCGTGCTTGGGCACGGGCAGGGTGTTGATGATGTCGCCGTTGGGCAGAACCACTTCCATGGAGATGCACATGTCGTCGATCTTGCCGTATTTGCTGGACATGATGCCGATGCCCCGGTGGCCCAGCGCGCCGCCGATGGTGCCGCAGGTCAGGCAGGAGGGGATGTGCTGGCAGGAATAGCCCCGCTCGTTGGCATACCATTCCAGCTGCTGAAAGATCATGCCCGCCTCGGCGGTGATGGTGCGGCTGACCTCGTCGATCTCGATCAGATGGCTCATGCGCTTCATGTCCATCATGATGCCGCCCGCCATGGGCAGCGCGCCGCCCTGAGAACCGGAGCCGCCGCCCCAGATGTTCACAGGGATCTTATAATAATTGGCGATCTTCAGGATCTTGGAGACTTCCTCGGTGCAGCCCGGGCGGACGATGATGTCGGGCATGGGCGGGGTCAGGCCGTGATCCACCCACATACGGCCGATCCAGAAATAGTCCACGCCGTAGGTAGCGCGGTCGCTGTCCTTAGTGGAGACGTTCTCCACCCCTACGATGTCCTCCAGCTCCGTGCGGATCATATCGCACATAAAGGCTTTGCGTTCCATGGTGATTCTCCTTTATATCAGTACTTGATATCGAAATTCTCGCCGTGCAGGCCCGGATACGCGCCGCGCTCCACCACGCCTTTGTTGTCGGGATGGGCGATGAGCCACTTGTCCTGCGCCCACAAAAGACGGCCGTCGCCGCCCTTGGGCTTTTCCTGCGTCAGGGGATAATTGGTGCCCCGGGGCAGGATGACGATACAGCGGAAGCCCTCGTCGGAGACTTGGCAGGGGCAGAAATGCAGAGTGGTAGCGTACACCTCGATGGTAGTTCCCTTGGGCACGAAGAATGCTTTGATCTTGCCCGCGGGCAGGTCGAAGCCCTCCATGTCCTGCTGACGGCCCAGCAGCAATACCAGATCGCTGACGGCCACATTGTGCTCGCTGGCGCGGTGATATTCCAGACAGTTCAGCCTGGTGTTGTAGCCCCAGCAGCAGCCGATCTGGCAGCCGCCCTCGCCCCGCAGGGTGTGCTTCACGTCCGCAAAGACGGGCAGCGCTTCCAGCTCCGGCATGTCGGGCAAATAACGGCTGCCGCTTTCCGGCATGACGGCGGCTTTTTCACAGGTCTCGATCAGGCTGGCCGCGTCAAAATCGATCACCCGGCCAAAGGCGCGGAATTCAGGATCCAGTACCGAGTGGAAGGGCAGTTCAGGGTTCCGTTTCCGAAGCTGTTCCAAAGTTGCCATGGTCTTTCCTCCTTGGCGGATCGCCGGTTACAGAATGGTGATGGTATGGCTGCGGTTGGCCTCACGACCCGGCTTCAGGCAAATGAAGTTGGGCTTTTTCGCGATGTCGTGAGGCGCGTCCACAAAGTCCGGGCTGTTGTTCCACGGTTCGATGCACAGATACTGTCCGTCTGGATGATGCCAGAACATGATGGTGGGGTTGCCCTCGAATTCCACATGCACCTTGCGCTCATTGCTGCGGCAGCACAGGGCCACGCCGGTGGAGTTCAGGTTGCGGAACACCAGCGCGTCGTGATCCAGCAAACTGTAGGACAGCGCCAGCGTGTCGGTGTCCCGGCCCATGTCGATGGTCTCATGCTTGATCTGGTTGCCGTCCAGCGGATAGCAGTCCAGATTTTCCTTCTCGTCAAAGACCAGATAATAATCCTCGATCCTGCCCGGGCAGGCATAGGCTTCGTGCGCGCCCACGCTGAAGTAGAAGGTGCGGTCATCCAGATTCTTGACCACATAATTCACTTCCAGCTGGTTCGCTTCCAGGCTGAATACGGCCCGGAACTCATACCGGAAGGGGAAGCCGGGCTTCTGCGCCGTCAGCAGAAAGACCGCCTCGTCCTCCCCGGCGCTTTCCACCGCCCACTCTTCCTTTCTGGCAAAGCCATGCTTGGGCATACCGTACCACTGGCCGTCCAGCTCGTAGCCGTCGTCCTTAAAACCTCCGGCCACGGGGAACAGAATGGGCGCGCGTCCCTTCCAGATGGCGGGATCGCCCTGCCACAGGCGCTCCACCCCGTTTTTGTCCCGAATGGACTGGATCTCCGCGCCCAACGAGGAAATCTGCACGGTCAGTTCTTCGTTTTTCAAGGTTACGATGCTCATAATGTAACGCCCCTTTCCTGAAGGAATGTGCGGCATTCCTCGTCGTTGGCCATGCCGTAGCGCGCGCCCAGACGGGTGCATTTGATCGCCGCCGCGGCGCTGGCGTACCGGCAGGCCTGATCGTTGGTCATTCCCTTGATCTTGGCGGCCACGAACGCGCCGTGGAAGGTGTCGCCGCAGCCATTGGAGTCCTTCACATCCACCTTATAGCAATCGTAATGCCGCATTCCCTTTTCGTCCAGCAGAATGCCGCCCCGGCTGCCCTGGGTCAGCACCAGCACCTCCGGCTGATAGGTCATGTACAGCTTTTGGGCCGCTTCCTCGGCGGTCTTTTCGCCGCTCATCTTGAGGGCGAACTCCTCGGAGGGAATCAGATAATCCACATAGGGCATCAGCTTTTCCACGCCCGGATAGGCGCCGCCCGCGTCGTGGCTGACCTTTACGCCGTATTCCCGGCACTTTTGGGCCGCGGCGATAGCGGCGTTCAGCATATGGCCGTCCAGATGCAACACCTTGGCGCGCTTTAGGGCTTCCCAGTCCAGATCGCCTTCTTCCGGCGGGGGCACGGTGCCCTTGGACCAGACGCAGGTGCGGCTGGCGTTGGCCTGATTCAGCAACACCACCGCGTGAAAGCTGACGCAGCCGGGAACCCGGCGCACGTATTCGGTGCTGACGCCCCAGCGCTCCAGATCCTCCAGCATGAAGCGGCCGAAGGGATCGTCGCCGATCGTGCCCATATAAGCCGCGCTTACGCCCAGCTTTCGGGCCGCCACCAGCGCCGTGGCGCAGGGGCCGCCGCCCTGCACCTTGGTCTCCAGATCCTCCAGCTTGGTATCCTCGGTGGGATAGCGATCCACCACCATCAGGGTGTCGTAGACCGTGGAGCCAATGCCGATGATTTCGGGATAAGCGTTACTCATTGCAGCCCACCGCTCCCAGCAGCTCGATCTTGCTCAGGCAGAAACGTTTCACGTTCTGGATGGGCTCCTTCATGAACAGGTCCACGGCCAGCAGATCGGGGCTGGTGCGGCGGACTTCGTCCAGGAACGCGCAGCACACGTCGGTGCCGAAGTTGATCTTGCGGATACCGGCCTTCACGGCAGCCTGGATCTGATCGTCCGGCACGCCGCTGCCGCCGTGCAGCACCAGCGCCGCCTTGGTGGCCGCGTGAATTTCCGCGATGCGGTCAATGGCCAGCACGGGAGCCTGCCTGTAGTGGCCGTGAGCGGTGCCCACCATGATGGCCAGCGCGTCCACGCCGGTCTCTTCCACAAACCTTTTGGCCTCGTCCACTTTGGTGTATTCGGTGCTGACGCCGTCCTTGGCTACGCCGATATGGCCCAGTTCGCCTTCCACGCTCACACCCACGGCATGGGCGCGCTCCACCACGTTCTTCAGGATGGCCACGTTCTCTTCAAAGGGAGAGGTGCTGGCGTCCCGCATCACGCCGGTGCAGCCCCAGCGCAGCGCCTTGGTAATCACTTCGTCGTTCGCGCCGTGATCCAGATGGAAGGCCACCTTCACCTTGGCATTGCGGGCCGCTTCCAGAATGGAGGGAGCCATGAACTGGGCCTCAAAATTGGAGAACAGGCGGCTGTACATCTGCAGGATCACGCAGCTGTTGGCTTCTTCCGCAGCGAAGATCGCGCCCAGCGCGGTTTCGGCATTGTACACGTTGAACGCGGGGATCGCGCAGCCTTTTTTCTCGGCAATGTCCAAAAGAGTCTTCATGTCGGTCAGCATGGATGAAGTTCCTCCTTGTTATTTTGAATGTCAGGGGGATGGCAGACGGAACGCCTCCTGCCCCTCCGATGGTTCCGCGCCCTGCGCGGGAAAAATGATTTCCTTCAAGTTGTTCCGCTTCTCCCGCCCTTGGAGGGCCCTTCCGACCCGACAAGGTGTCTTGGCGGAAAGTGCAGGAACCGTGAGGCCTTCCGCCGAGCGGTTCTGAAACGCCCGGCTTTACCCGTCAACCCCTGCGCGCCCAGCGCGCAGTCCGAATTGGACTCAGTCCACGGTGTCGAGGGCGACGTTCTTGACGTACTTGGTGAACTCGCGCAGTTCCTCGGTGTAGTCGCCCTCGATCTCCGCCATGTGGTGGATGTAGGGGCCTTCGATCAGTTTCCGTTCCCAGGCGCTCAGATCGTTGAACTTCGCCCACAGATAGGTGCCGAAGGTGTAGGGGCCTTCCGTGCTTTCACAGGTGCCGGCCAGCAGGCTGTAGTTGCCGTTGTCCTGATCGAAGCGGCAGACGGTGTACTGGCCGTCCTTGACCTGGAACCACTGGCGCATGTTCACATTCTTGCAGGGGCTGCCTTCCTTCTTGAGGCTGTAGGCGAAGGGGCCGCAGTGCCAGAGCAGCTCGGCGTTGGAATCCTCGGGATGACGCACGGTGAACTCGCCGAAGAAGGGGATCTTCTTGCCCATGGAGGCGGCGGACAGCAGCGCCATGGAAATGGCGCCGTGGAGGTCGCTCTCGCAGGAGATGATATAGCCCATGTCGGCCAGCACGCTGTAAGCCGTGCAGGGCATCGCGCCCACGCCCAGCTGCATGGCCGTCCAGCACTCGGCGGACACAGCCTGCACGTTGTAGGTCTCAAAGACCCACTGGTACAGCAGCACGAAAGCGTATACCTTCTTGAGCAGCGGCGGGGTCAGATCGTCCATCTCATAGCGGGACAGAAGGAGCTTCGCGCCCGCTTCCAGCTCCGCGTCGTTCTCGGCCAGAATCTTGTTGTACTTGTCGATGATGACGGCCAGATTGACCGGGACGATCTGCAGGCCGAACTTTTCCATCAGCTCGCCCTCGTTGAAAATGACGGAACAGAAGGGCTTGGGCCGCATTCCCACCTGAGCGATGCGCATCCCGGTGAAGTTCTTCACCATGCAGCTGACGGAAGCAAACTTGCGGAAGCCCTCGGCAAAGGTGTCGCTTTCCACGGCGCAGGTCTCAATGTAGCTGAAAGGAACGTGGAACCGCTGCAGCTGGCGGCTCACGCCGAACAGGCCGCACTGGCTGTCGGTGTAGCGGGTGCCGTCCGGCAGGAAGCTGGTGTCGACGGGCGCCCAGATGCAGACGGGCTTGCCCACGCCCCGGGCCACCTGCGCGGCGATCTCTTCGTTGCCGAAGTTGGAGTTGATGATGAACACCGCGTCCACCTTTTCCTGATTGAACCGCTCGATGACCTTTTCCGCGTCCGCGTCGCAGTACATCACATCGACGGGGTTGATGCCCTTGAGGTCAACGAAGCTGACGTTCTCAGAAGCAAAGTGCTTCTCGATGTATTCCACGGCCGCACGGCCGCGTTCTTCCGCCTTTTCCCAGTTAAAGATGCCCGGACGGGGAGTGACGTCGCGGCGCATGGGTGCCAGACCGATCTTCACCTGATAATTCAACATGGAAAAGCCCTCTTTCCTATCTATTTGGATGGTGTCTTGGGATGATATGTTTATTGTAGGGCTTTTCGTTGATTTGAACAATAGTGGAAATCCATACATTTGTATATCAAAATCATAAATTTTCCTTTTTCGCCTCTTTACGGCAGCAGGCCGCCCAGCCAATACAAAAAGGGAAAAAGTCCGTCAAACCAAGTGTAGGGGCATTTGCAGAAAAATTTTCCATTGGCCCTTTCTTTTGGTCAACTTTGGAGGTTCCGTCCGATGCGCCGCGACAAGAGGAACGCTTTGATTTTTCAGCGGACAAAACAAAGAAATCCTTGATTTTCCTATATGTTCATTTGCCGCAGTTGCCGTTACAATCAAAATATAAATTTCGTTTTATTTTTTCAATCGGGAGGGATGAGGATGAATTTTATCAACGCGGGTGTCATCGGACTGGGCTTCATCGGGCCCCAGCATATAGACGCGATCTGCCGTGCGCCGGACGCAAGACTCGCCGCAGTCTGCGACGCGGATGAGAACGCGGCCCATGCCGCCGCAGAGCGCTATCATGTGGAAAAAGTATATACCGACTGGCGGCAAATGATCGCTGACCCGGACATTCAGGTCGTCCATAACTGTACGCCCCATTTTCTGCATGAGGCCATCAACGAAGCCGCCCTCATGGCCGGAAAGCACGTTTATGCCGAAAAACCGCTGGCCCAAAGTGCCGCAGGTGCAAGACGGCTGATCGGTCTGGCCGGGGAGCACCCCATGGCGCTGGGACTGAACCATCAGTACCGTATGAACGCCGCCGTGCAGGAGATGAAGGCGCGTTTCGCCCACGGTCTGCCAGGCCGTCCCCTGATGCTGTGGGGACGCTACCTGCAGGAAAGCGCCTCGCAGGAAACGGATTGGAGCCCCAAAATGGAAAATACCGGTATCGCCCGGTGCATCAACGACATCGGCATTCATTGGGTGGATACCGCCTGCGCCGTGCTGGGGCAGCCAGTGGCGGAGGTCATGGCAGAGCTGACCACCCACTATCCCGTCCGCCGGGGGCCGGATGGGGCAGCGCATCCCATGACAACCGAGGACACCGGCATGATCCTGCTCCGCTTCGCCGATGGTACGCCCGGCCAGCTGCTGACCAGTAAAGCCTCTAACGGCCATAAAAACGACCTGCGTCTGACGGTGGACTGTGAAAACTATTCCATGGAATGGCGGCAGGAAGAGCCGGATCGCCTGCGGATCGGTGAAAAAGGCGTCGGTACTTCCGTTATCTATCCGAACCCCCGCACCTGCCAATCGGAAACGAGACCCTACATCACCCTGCCCATAGGGCACGTCATGGGATGGGCGGATGCGCTGCGCAATTCCGTGGATGCGTTTTACCGCTCCATTGCAGACGAAAGCTGGCGTACCTCGCCTCAGCCCTACGCTTCCTTCGAAGACGGCTTCCGGGGCATGGCCTTCGTGGAAGCCTGCGTGCGTTCGTCCAAGGAGCGGCGCTGGGTGAAGGTAGAACAGCTGTAAATGAATCAAAAAAGCAGTGCTCTTCCCTTTTCATCGGGATAGGCGCTGCTTTTGTTTCATTTTTGTTTGCCTCCGAGGCTATGTTTTTCTTCGTCAATCGGCATTATTCTTCCCCTTCGCCCCTGGCCACTGGCCGCAGCGGCCATTCTCAGCCAACCAGCATATCACCACACCAAACCGGCGAGCCGTGGCACCTGTCGTGCCACGGCGGTAAAACCCCGGCCAACTCTCATGTTGCTCTACGCCCCTGCGCGCAGTGATGGGTGCAGGGCTTTAGCCCTGCCCTGCCAGAAGGCCGGTGGCAAAGGCAAAAAGAAGATTGTAGCCGCCACAGTCGCCGTCCGCGTCCAGAAGCTCGCCTGTTGCGTATAAGCCAGGGATCAGACGGCTCTCCATCGTGGCAGGATCAAATTCAGAGGCGGAAATGCCGCCCGCCGTGACCTGCGCCGCCTCAAAGCCCCGTACCCCGGAAAGTACCAGTCGAAAGTCCCGAATCGCCCGGCTAAGCGCTCTCACTTCCCCCGCACTCCATTCGGAGACCCGTGTTTCCCCCTGCGGGCTTCCCGCCTGACGGAAAATCTCGTCTGCCAGAGCAGGAACCGCCGCGCCGGTGAAAAATTGCGCAGCCGTGCGACCGGCCAGTTTTTTCAAACGCTCCTGTAACCACGCACCCAAATCCGTGTCCGCCACGCCGGTCAGCGCTTCTGTCAAATCGATGGATAACACGCAGCCGGGGCGCACGTTCCGCGCCAGCTGCATGGCGGCGATCCCGCTGACCCCGTCCGCCGTAAATAATAACTCGCCCCGGCGCTGATCCAGTAGTTTGCCCGCGCTGTCCCATAAAGTCAGCTTCGCCCGGACGCGCTGGCCCGCCAGCTTTTCCGGGATCGGAGCCGCCGTCACCAGCGGGCAGAGTGCGGGACAGGGCGTATGCAGCGTATGCCCCAACTCGGTCAACAGCCCGTAGGCCGTGCCGTCGGTGCCGTGAGCCGGGGCCGCTGCGCCGCCAAAGGCCGCGATCACCCGATCCGCCCGAAATCGAACCGGCCGTTCTTCCAGCAGCTCGCCTTTTTTCACCTTGCCGTTCTTTTTGCTTTTTTCCTCGCCGTAAACGCTTTCCACGCCTTCCAACAGAAAGCCGCTGTCTTCCCGGCGAAGGGCCGTGACGCGCACGTTCTGGCGGCGCTCCACACCCAGCGCATCCATCTGCGCAAGCAGCGCGTCCACCGCCGCGGAGGCCTGATAACAGGCGGGATAGACCCGGCCTTCGTCCTCCTCGGTCAGGGAAACGCCCGCGTTTTGCAGGAACTCCTCTACTGCCGGGCGGGGCATATGTTCCAATACCCGCAGGGCAAAATCCGAATCGCCGTAGTAGCGGAGCTCTCCCCGGTTGAGCAGATTGCCCCGTCCGTTGCCCGCCACGCCCAGCTTTTTCAGGGGCTTTCGGTTCCGATCCAGCACGGTGACCCGGTGGCCGGCCTGTGCGGCGGCGATGGCCGCAGCAGCGCCCGCCGCGCCGCAGCCAATGACGATCACCTTCATCAGAAGCGCCTCATTTCGTCGATCAGGCGCTGCTCGCCGTACAGCGCCTCCAGCAGATCGGTGTTGCGCATCATGCGCTCCCCTACCTTGCGGACGGCTTCGGTAAATTCGCCGCTCATGGCCCGCAAACCGCCCATTTCCGGCAGGGGGCAGCAGCACCATGCCCGGGGGTCGATCTCCGGCACTGCCTTGACCGCCTGTCCGTCCTCCTGTGCGTCCAGCCGAATGCGCAGCGGGAACAACCGACAGGCCAGCGGACGATATTTCCGGGGGCAGGTTCCTTCGCAGACCAGCCGCTTGCCGCCCTTGTAAAGAGAATCGTCCGGCGACAGATGGAAGGGAAAATCGGGAATGGGCTTGCGGTAGAACCACTCTTCATAGGGGAACAGCAGCATTCCGTTTTCGCCGGTCTCGTCGCTTTCGCAGCAGGCCGCGCCGCAGAGCTTGCCGCAGTTGGATTTCAGCGGGGTCAGATCACCTAGAATTTCGTAACAGTCCCGCAAGGCGCGCACGACGGCGGGGCGGGTAAACAGGGGCATGAATACGGACATGAAATACGCCTCCCGAAAAAGATGCCTCTATCTTAGCAGGAACGGGCGGAATTGGCAAGGCGGGCCGGGCGTGCTATACTGTTGGCAGCTTTTCAAAAGAAAGGGGGCGAGACCATGCCAGAGCTTCGGCTGACGATCCCGGCGGAACTGGACGGGCAGACCGTCCGTCAGGCAGCCATGAAGGGGCTGGGCATGTCCAACGGGCTGTTCAAGCGGGCCAAGTTTCACGGGCAGGTGCTGCTGGACAGCGTGCCCGTGCTGGCCAACGCCGCCGTTCGGCAGGGCCAGACACTGCTGCTTTTCTTCCCGGAGAAGGAAAACACCGCCCCCGCGCCGGTGGAGCTGGGGCTGCGGGTCGCCTTTGAAGACGAATACCTGATGATGGTGGATAAGCCTGCGCCCCTGCCCTCGGCTTCCTCGCCCCGGCAGGCCCTGCCCACGCTGGAAAACGCCGTCTACGCCTATCTGGGCTGCCCGGAGGATTTTGTCTACCGGCCCGTGAACCGGCTGGACAAAGGCACCAGCGGCCTGATGCTGGTGGCCAAGACCGCCTACGCGCAGGATCAGATGCAGCGGCTTTTACACACTGACCATTTTCAGCGGGAATATCTGGCCGTCGCCGAAGGAAGGCTGCCCGAAAAGCAAGGGCTGATCGACCTGCCCATCCGCAAGGCCGACGGCGCCACAGTGAAGCGGGAAGTCGGCCCGGGCGGCAAAGAAGCCCGCACGTGGTACTGGGTGCTGCGGGAGGAAAACGACCGCAGTCTGGTCCGGCTTCGGCTGGATACCGGCCGCACTCATCAGATCCGCGTCCACTTAAGCGCGCTGGGCTGCCCCATCGTCGGCGATTTTCTCTATGGGACGGAATCGGAGGAACTGCCGGGCCGTTTCGCCCTGCACAGCTTTCGCTGCCGTTTCCTGCACCCGGTGACAGGCCAATGGGTGGAACGGGAAAGCGACCCGAAGGAGATTTTTGAGCCGCTGCTGAACCGAAAGGCATAAAAGCAACGCCCGCACGGATTTTCCCGTGCGGGCGTTCAAATTGTCGAAAAAAACCTGCTTGGCCGCCATCGCCCGCGAACAGCGCTCTGCGGCCCGCTCCCCTACGGGCGCGGGCTTCGGACTGCGCTGTCGCTGCGCGGCGTGCTCGTCCTCGGTGCTACGCGCCCTTAAACTGGTTCGCGGGGAAAGTGCTGCGGCATCATAAGATTTAGGGGCTCCGCCCCTAAAATCCCGGCAGGCACCGTAGGAAAGCAGGTACCCAGTAGGTACAACCGCCGTAGGCGGTTAGCGACCCGCAGGTGTGGCACGAAACGAGCAGGGACTATGGCAGTAGTCCCTGCGACGATTGAGTGGCAGCAGTGCTTCCTGCACCTCCACTTTTTCAGTTTCTCAGCAGCCCAGCACCACTTCGATGCCATAGGCTTCCGGGCGAGCGGTCTCTCCTGATTCGGTCTCCAGCTTCACGCCGTCCTGCCGCACGGTGACGCGGAACGCCTGTCCCCGCCAGTGCAGGGGGAAGCGCAGCTCCCGCCAGTTTTTCGGCAGATGGGGTTCCAGCCGCAGCTTGTCGCCCACGATGCGCACGCCGCCGAAGCCGTAGACCACGCACTGCCAGATGCCGCCCATGGACGCCGCGTGAATGCCCGCGTCGGAGGTGGTCATCACCGGGCCAAGGTCGGTTCGGGCAGCACCCTCGAAGAAGGTGTAGGCCATGTCGTCCAGCCCCAGATCAGCCGCCAGCACGGAGTGGGTGGAACGGCTCAAAGAGGAATCGTGCAGGGTGCGTTCTTCGTAATAGAAGAAGTTCTTCTTTTTGACCTCCGGGCTGAACAGCTCTTCCAGCAGGAAGAACAGCACCAGCACGTCGGCCTGCTTGCCCACCTGGATCCGGCTGATCTGCTCGAGGTTGTAGTCGTTGGCGATCGTGCCCACCACGGAAGCCTGCTTGTATTTGGTCAGGTCGATGTGGGTCAGGTCAAAATAGCCGTCGAACTGAGGCAGAATGCCGTCCGCGCTCTCCCGAGGCAGGTACAGCTTATCCAGCACCTTGCGGATCTTGTCGGCAGATGCGGCAAAGTCCAGCTGCCCGTTCAGCCGCTCGTAGACAGAATCGCCCCGGGCTTCCAGCTCAGCCATCATTTCCAGCGCCGTGCGCATGTTGTAGGCGGCCATGTAGTTGGTGTAGGCGTTGTTGTCCACATGCTCCTTGTATTCGTCGGGGCCGATGACGTCGGTATATTCGTAGCGGTCATGCTCCGGCTTCCATTCCGCCCGGCTGGCCCAGAAGCGGGCCGCGTCGATGACGATTTCATAGCCATAGCGATCCAGGAAATCCTGATCGCCGGTGGCCCGGAAGTACTGCTTCACCGCAAAGGCAATATCCACCGTGATGTGCAGCTCCAGAATGCCCGTCCAAATTTTGGTGGGCTTGCCGGTGACCACGTCCGCTGCGCCCCAGAGCGGCGTGACCTCGCCGTCGTCCTTCCATGCGGATTCCCACGGATACATCGCACCCTCGCAGCCGTTTTCGGCGGCTTTTTTCCGGGCACCGGCCAGCGTGTTGTAGCGGTATTCCAGCAGAGTGCGGGCCGCTTTGGGCTGGGTGAGCAGGAAATAGGGGAAAACGAAAATTTCCGTATCCCAGAAGGAATGGCCCTTGTAGCCTTCGCCGCTGAGACCCTTGGCCCCGATGCCTACCCGATTGTCATTCTTCAGGATGAAGCTGTTCATGTGGTACTGAGCGAAACGGATGGCCAGCTGGTCGAATTCGTTTTCGCTGTCGATCTGAATGTCGATCTCCTGCCACAGCTGCTTCCATGCGTCGGCGCTTTCGGCAAACAGATGGTCATACCCCAGCGCTTCGGCTTCCCGAAGGGCGTTCATGCCCTCTTCTTCCAGATTCTCCACCGAGAAAGCCTCGTTTTCCCAGCGGGCGTCCCGGCTGGTATACACGGTGCAGAGCTTTTCCATCCGCAGGGTCTGCCCCTGCTTCAGGCAGAAGGAGGCGCGGCTGGAAATGGTGCGGCGGCCGATGATGGGCAGGCCGTTTTCCTTTCCTTCTTCGCCGTCCACCCAATAGCGGCTGCCCGCAAACTGGCAGCAGGTGACGCCGGAGTGCAGGGTCTCGCTGGTCATGCGCAGGATGCGAAGGTCGTACAGGCGCTTGGTGCCTTCGTGGAAATGCTGAGAGCCCTCGTTGGTCACCTGACCGTTGATGCCGCTTTCCACGGAAAGTTCCACATCGCCGTTCAGCGCTCCGACCTCCATGCACAGACCCAGCACATGCTTGCGGGCCATGGATACGAAGCGGGTGAAGCGGAAGGCCAGCTTCTTGCCCAGCGGGCTCTGCCACACCAGCGTGCGCTCCACTTCGCCGGTGTGGAGATTCAGCGTGCGCACATATTTTTCCGTTTTGCCCTCCAGCATGCTGAAGGGATGGCCGTCCACGCGGATCTTCAGCTCCGTCATGTCCGGCAGGTTGGGCAGCTCCGTCACTTCCCTGCCGTCGAAATCATCGAAGGTGCCCGTCACCAGCAGATCAGGCGTGCGGCCTACATAGTTTTCCTCCAGCGTAGCCCGCTGGCCCAGATAGCCGTTGCCCTGAGAAAAAATGGCTTCGCATTTGCCCTGATAGCGGCTGTCGAATTCCGTTTCCGCCACCAGCCAGTTGCGGTCGGGGCCCTGCCCCAGATGGTAGTTCATCATTCGTTCGTCACCCCTTTACGCCGGTCGCCGCTACGGAAGCCTGCACCTGCTCCTGCGCCAGCATTAGGAAGGGCGCGTCTTTGCGTCCCTTCGTTCTGTTGCCTTAGCATAGCACAAGCAGAGTCAAGTTTCAATAGTTTTTTGAAAATATTTTCTGACTTTTTCTCTAAAAATGGGCGAAACGGATGAAAATGCTTGTATTTATCCATTTTTGCTTTTTTGAAAATGTCATATTTGGGAAAATAACGGCTATATTCTTCATTTTAGAGAATTTGCCGCCAGAAAGAGCGCTTTTCAGCTGCAAAACCATTTCTCTTTGTTTCTTTGTGTTTCGTAAAGTTTCAAAATAGCACTTGCAGCCGGCGCATAAAGCTATTATAATGAAACTTGATGAAACAAACCTGAACCAATTTCGAAACTCAGGAAATTCAACATAGAAACGGAGGGGCATCAATGCCTTCCAACAACCCAACGCCCGGAATCAAAGAATTAGCCGAGAAGCTGGGGCTTTCCAAGGCCACAGTTTCCAAAGCCCTGAACGGATATTCCCAGGTAAACGCTCAGACCCGGCAGCGGGTGCTGAACGCCGCCGAGGAGATGGGCTATAGCCTGCCGGAAACAGAGGCCCGTTCCGCCAGAAAAAAACGAATCGGCTGGATCTACGCCACCGCAAGCCACGAGACAAGCATTAGCCAGCTTTCCGTCAGCAGCGGGTTTCAGGTGGCCTCGCAGCAACACTACGGCAACGAAATGGAACTGATCCTGCTGACTTTGTTCCGAGACATGCCGCAAATGCTTCGGCCCCTGCCGGATCTGATTACCGATTATCGGCTGGACGGCGTATTCATGAGCGATATTCTGTATGACGAGCGTTACCTGCAGGATGTGGCTGAAGCCGAAGTGCCCATGATCCTCTGGGGGCTGCCTTTCTCGCAGGAAAAGAGCAATATTGGGCATGTGACCTACGACGATGTCGTCGGCATCGAGTTGGCCATGCAGCATCTTTTTTCATTGGGGCACCGCCGCATCGGTTTTTTGACCGGCACCCTGCGCGCCCATGTCAGCAAGCAGCGGCTGGACGGCTACCGGCTGGCGCTGGCCCGTGCCGGGATCCCATATGACGAGGCGCTGGTCTACGAGGGCGATTATTCCTTTGCCTGCGGCGCGCCTGCCTTTGAAAAGCTCTACGCGCAGGGCGTGACGGCCATCTGCTGCGCCAGCGACAAGATGGCCGTAGGGGTCATTCAGGCGGCGCAGGCCGCCGGTCTTTCCGTGCCGGAGGACTTTTCCGTCACCGGTTACGACAACGATTCCCTTTGCAACAGTATTTATCCCGGTCTGACGACCCTTTCGCAGGATTTTTTCCGCATCGGGCAGGTAGCGGCCACGCTGATGCACTGCCAGCTGCACGGGCTGCCCATGGGGCCGGTCTCCATCATTCCGCCGCTGCTGGTGCGCAGCTCCACGGCGGAAGTAAAGTCATAAACTCTCTATAAAAGGATATGCAAAAGCGGCGGAAAAATTTCCCGCCGCTTTTACTGTTCGGTTTTCTGCTTACTTATTCTCATACACCGAGGGGGACAGGATGCCCACCTCCGGCAGGTTGCGGTACACCTCGTCGTAGTCCAGACCGTAGCCCACCACGAAAGCGTCCGGGATCACGAAGCAAGAGTAATCCACCGTCAGTTCGGAAACGCGGCGGGCGGGCTTGTCCAGCAGGGTGGCGATCTTCATGCTGTTGGCGCCCCGGCTGTACAAAAGGCGCTTGAGATACTTCAGCGTCATGCCGGTATCCACGATGTCCTCCACCAAAATCACGTCCTTGCCCATAATGCTGCGGTCAAGGTCCTTAATGAGCCGAACTTCGCCGGAGGAGACGGTGCTGGCGCCGTAGCTGGACACCACCATGAAGTCGATGGTCAGGGGCAGGTCGATCTCCCGGATCAGGTCGGCGAAGAACAGGCTGGCTCCCTTCAGGATGCACACCATCACGGGCGCTTTTCCGGCATAATCCTCGGTGATGCGCTGACCGAGTTTTTTGACTGCTTCGGCGATCTGCTCTTTGGTGAAGAAGATGCGTTCCATGTCCTGATACATTTTCCGTTCGTTTTCCATTGCCGGTCACTCCTTATGGTCTGATGATAATCCAGTGCAGGGGACAGGGCGGCAGCAGAGCCGCCATAAACCTTGGGCGGATGCGCGACGCAGGCTTTCCGAGGAAACCATGCCGGGGATCCACAGGATGTGATGATCGTCCGCCAGCAGCCACAGCGCCGGCCGAAGGGGCGCGTCCAGTCTGCGGTCGGTCAGGAAGCGGCGCAGGGGCTTTTCCCCCGGCGCTCCGAAGGGGCGGAGCCGGTCGCCGGGCAGCGGGGTTCTGAAGCGGCAGCGCTCCACCTCGTCCCGGGTCAGCAGCACGGCGTTTGCGTCCCGGGGCAGCGGGAAGGAGCCGCTTTTCGGCGGGGTCATGGTGATCTCCCAGAAACCGCCGGGCAGCGGAAACGTCGCCGGGCCGTCGGCCCCGTCCGCTAGCGTCTTTAATTCCAGCGGCTCCGAAACCGTCAGGGGAACCAGCGGCTCCCCACCCTGACGGAGCAGATGCAGCAGCTTTTGCCCCCGCAGCGCCCGCAAATCGCCGGGCAAATTCATTCCCGTGCCGGGTTCCGTCTGCAAAAGGGCATTGAGTTCCCCACTGGTTTCCCGGGACAGCTCCCGTTCCTCCGGGTGCAGCCCGGCCAGCGCAGCGCCTTCCCGGTAGAACCGCCGCAGCGCCCGCAGACGCAGCGCGTCGGGTCCCTCCCGGAGAGGGTCGGTCAGCAGAGCAAACACGCCATTTCCCTGCCAATGGCAGCGGCGGTACAGGCCGTCCGCCAGTGCTTCCAGACAATCCTCGTCCTGCCGCAGCGTCTCCGCCGCAGCCGCCAGATGGGAGGCCGCGCCGGGAAAGAGTTCCTCCAGTCGGGGCATCAGCTCCAGCCGAAGCGCATTGCGGGGCGTACAGGGCAGATCGTTGCTTTCATCGTGCCGGAAGGGAATGTTTTCCTTCCGGAGCACGGCTTCCAGCTCTGCTTTGGACAATGCCAGCAGGGGGCGCAGCAGCACTCCCCGGCCGAAGGCCGTCCGCGGCGCGATCCCGCTCAGGCCCTTTCCGCCCGCGCCCCGCAGCAGGTGCATCAGCACGGTCTCGGCCTGATCGTCCCGGTGATGAGCCGTCAGCAGCGCGTCGGCGGAAAGCTCGTCCATGCACTGGGCGAACAGTGCCCGACGCTTTTCCCGGGCCAGCGTTTCCATGCCCGGAGTGTTCATATCCCCCGTAAGCCCGGCCTCCCGGACAGTGAGGGGTACATTCCAACGGACGCAGAGTTCTTCTGTCAGGCGTTGATCCAACCGGGTGCTTTCGCCCCGAAGGCCGTGCTGCACATGGCACGCCGCCAGCCGAAAGCCGCCTTCGTCCCGAAGAAGGGTCAGCCCGTACAAAAGTGCCATGCTGTCGCCGCCGCCGCTGACCGCCGCCAGCAGCAGGGCGTTTTTCTGCCACAGACCCGCTGCCTCCAGCGAGCGTTTCAGCTCCGCAAGCAGGCGTTCTTTCATGCCTGACCTTCCCGAAGCATGGCGGTCAGTTCTTCCGCCAGCCCCTCCGTGTGCTCCACGGAAGCCAGCCATTGCCGCGCGTCCTGTTCCCTGCCCAGCAGCAGGGACAGGAACAGATTCGTTTTTCCCGTGTGCAGGCAGACGGCTCCCGCCGCCTCCTGCCCACCGAACAGGCACAGGGACGGTTCACCGGGGCAGGCGGTCTTCAGGGCTTCTTCCAGATTGTCCGTCCGACGGGGCTGCACCGCTTCTGCCGCAGGAGGCAGCGTGTACAACCGGGTGATGAGCCGGGCGGCGTACTGGCGGAAGTGCCGGCTGGCCGCTTCGCAAAGGCGCTTGGAGTCGGTGTCGATGCGCAGGAACAGCGTCGGGTGTTCACCCTCGGTGACAGAGCAGCTGAGCCGGTATCGGCCCCGATCCGCCAGCTCATAGGCCGTGCGGATCTGCCGTTTTTCACTCAACTGGGCTGCGTACTGGGGCGCGGCCAGCAGAATGCGGTCGCGGTCGCTGCGGGGCATCCGCCGCTGGAACAGTTCCAGCGCTTCCCGTCCCCCGCCCGTTAAAAACAAAACGCCCTGTACTGCATACTGGCCTTCCATCAGGGAACCGTCCCTCAGGAGTTCGTCCAGATACAGACACATGGGCATGTATTCCATCAATTCCAGCTTTGCCACAAAGGGCCAGAGCTCCTCGCGGGTACAAAGGCCCAGAGCGTCGATGCAAAGAAGCAGCCGCAGTCGGTTTTCCGCATCGGAGATATGGCGTTTTGCGAATCCCTCCGGCATTTGCTTTCCCCCTCTCTGGCCTTTTCCGCGCAAGTCCGGCGAATAAAGAAGAAGGATGCGCCGCAGGCAGCTGCGGCGCACCCACCAAATGCCCTTTCGGGCACCATTTCAACGAGTGCAGCTTGGCCTGCCCGAAGGCAGGCGGGCGGCATTAAGCCATGAAGGGCTTGATGTCGTTGAGCAGATCATCGCAGGAATCAGTGTAGATCTCCATGGTGATGGGTTTGCTCAGATCCAGACTGAAGATGCCCAGAATGGACTTTGCATCCACCACATGACGGCCTGCACGCAGATCAACGTCATAAGGATAACGATTCACGATGTTGACGAAAGACTTCACGTTTTCAGCCAAGCTCAGCTTGATGGTCACGGATTTCATCTTGCATTGTCCCCCTTTCTAATTTGGAACGATGACATTATACACCAGCGCCGAAAAAAATGCAAGGGCAAGGGCCGGTCATTCCGTAAGTTTCAGCCATTTTCCCTCAAAAAGTACGTTTTCCGCACGGGGAAACCTCGTTTTCAGGGAGCGCTTCCAGCATTTGCTTTGCCGCCCCCAGCAGTTTCTCCCGGCGGTTGGGAACGCGACCGCTGACCGCCCGTTCCCACAGAGCGTTCAGCACGCCGCCCATACGGCTCAGCGGAACTCCCGCCGTGCGGAACAGGGGCAGCAGATCGTCCCCGGAAACGGCCAGCGCTTTCAGGGACAGGGGCGCGCCGCTTTCCCGAAGGGAGCGAATCCGTCCGGCCAGTCCATCAGCCCGTTCCTGCTGTCCCAGTGCCGAGCGCATCTGACACACGCCCTCCAGCACCTCCAGCCCAGCGCGGGCCAGCTGAACCTTCGTTGGTTCGTCCAGCAGAAACGCGTCCATCAATCGAAGGGCCGCTTCGACTTCCCGGCGGGAAAAGCGCAGGTCTTCCAGCCTTGCGGCGGTCTCGGCCCGGTCGGCCCCTGCCAGCAATAGCGCCAGCCGCTGACTCACCGGCGGGAGGGTTTCCATCCGGGCCTGATTTTTCAGGGCGGACAGATTTTCCTCCCGGCAGGGCAGGGAGCCCAGCAGTTCCGGCCATGCCCCAATATGAAGAATGGTACGCAGACCTCTCTCCGTACCCGGGCGGCGGCGTTTCAGCTGCGGATAGCGCCAGTCCGCCAGCAGGGTCTTCTGCAATTCCTCCCGCAGGCGTTCCCGGGCGATATCCCGCAGCAGCGAGGCATATCGGGTCAGGCTTTCCAGCAGCGCTTCCGTCGGCTCCAAGTCCAGCTCCGCCTGAAAGCGGGCGGCCCGCAGGATGCGCAGGCCGTCATCCTTGAGCACCTGATCCGGGTCGGCGGTGACGGTGTGCAGCACGCCCCGGCGAAGGTGTTCCAGCCCGCCGGTGGGGTCGATCACCGGCCCCAGCCCGTCCGGGAAAACCTGCCGGTACAGGGCGTTGACACTGAAATCCCGGCGCAGGGCGTCCACGGCGATGTCCGTGGTAAAGCGCACCTGATCCGGCTTGTGGCCGCAGCGGTAGCTGTCCTCCCGGAAGGTGGTGTACTCGGCCATATGCCGCGTACCATCCGGGTCGGTCAGGTGCAGTTCAACAGTGCCGAAATGAGCGGCCCGCAGATGGGCCCGCACCTCCGTGCCCTCGCACATCGCCAGCACCGTTTCGGGCCGGGCGGGGCCGCACACATCCACGTCGCTGATAGGCAGACCCATCAGGGGATTGCGCACCGCGCCGCCCACGATGTACAGGGGGCAGCCGGCCCCCTGAAACACCGCGGCGGCGCGATGGATCCATCTTGCTTCGCTCAGCATTTCTTTTCGCTCAAAGTCAGGAATTCGTTGATCTCGCCGCGCACCACGTCCAGCGCGCTGCGCCAGTAGTCCACGCTGTTCACGTCGATGCCCACGGAGGCGGCCACATTACGCACGGTATCGCTGCCGCAGGAGGCCAGCAGCTTATCGTACTTGGGCACGAAAGCCGCGCCTTCCTTCTGGAACTGGACGAATACGCCCAGACCGAACAGCAGGCCGAAAGCATAGGGGAAGTTATAGAAGTGCAGGCCGGTGGAGTAGTAATGGCTCTTGCACACCCACATGGAGGGATGGCGCGCGTCCTTGCTCAGGCCGTCGCCGTAGCTCTGCTCCTGCGCGTCCAGCATGAAGCCGTTCAGTTCCTGCGCGGAGGGGATATGGGTCTTGCGGGCCTCAATGACGGCGGATTCGAACAGATAGCGGCTGTAGATATCCACCACGGTCTGGGTGGCTTCCATCAGGCTGTTTTCCAGCAGCACAAGACGGGTCGCGTCGTCGGCGCTGCGGCGGACAGTCTGGCTCAGCAGGGTCTCGTTGAAGATGGAAGCCGTCTCGGCCAGCGGCATGGGCGTCTCGGTCATCAGCATGGGCACAGAGGTCAGGCAGCGGTTATGCCACGCGTGGCCCAGCTCATGAGCCAGCGTGCTCACGTCGGAGAAGCTGCCCACAAAGTTGGTCAGCACCCGGCTCTGATCGTGCTGATGGAAGCCCTCGCAGAACGCGCCGCCTTCCTTGCCCTCGGCGGGGAAGAAATCGATCCAGTGATTGCGGAAGGCCTCGTCCATCAGGGCGGCAATGCCGGGATGCACCTTGGAGAAGGTGTCGATCAGCAGGTCGTGGGCTTCGTCCACCGTATAGCGGAGCTGCACGTCGCCCACCGGGGCGAACAGATCATAGAAGGGCAGGCCATCGGAATGGCCCAGCATTTCCGCCTTGCGGCGCAGGTAGCGGCGGAAATCCGGCAGTGCCTCCCGGATGGCGGTCAGCATGGCTTCCAACGTTTCCCGCTCCATGCGGGTTTCGGCCAACTGCTGGGTCAGCAGATCGGAATAGCCCCTCGCTTCGCACAGCGTCATGGCCTGACCCTTGATGGAGGACAGGCAGAAGGCCATGGGCGTTTCCACCTTGGCGTAGGACTTGAGTTCGGCCTCGTAGGCCTCCTTCCGCACCTTGGGGTCGGGATCGTAGGCCATGCCGCGCACAGCGGGCAGAGGCAGGCTTTCGCCGTTCAGCTCCACGGTATGGCTGCCCATCAGGCGGTCACGCAGCTTGGAGAAAGCGTCTCCGCCGTCCAGCGACAGGCGCAGCGCCCACTTTTCCAAATCGGCGTCCAGCATATGGGCGGACTGTTCCTTATATTCCCGCAGGTGGAACGCAAGACTCTTCAAATAATCGCTCTGAGCAATAGCACCTTCCAAATCGTCCACCGCGCCGATGAAACGAACCCAGGCGCTGCCGGTAAGCCGCACGTCCACCATCAGATTGCTCAGCCGATCCAGCAGAAGCTGACCCTGCTGGTTATTGCAGTCGGTGGCCAGCGAAAGTTGCACAAAGCCGAAAGTCTGGTACAGCAGATCGTTCAGTTCCGTTTCCGCCTGCATCACGGCGGTCAGTTTTTCCACGTCGGAGCCTTCGCTTTCGGGGAGCTTCCGTCCTTCCAGCGCCAGCGCATGGAGCTTTTCAATATCCTTCTCAAGCTGCGGGTCGTCAAAGCCCTTATAAAGAAAGGTTAGATCCCATTTTCCATTTGCCATGGTGTTTCCCTCTTTTCGTATGGATGATGTATATTGAAAAAGAACCATTCAAACCCAGATTATCCTAGCATGGAAAAGGTTTCAATGCAAGAGGGACGAGGAATGGATGAAAAAAGGCTGACAGGCTCGCCAGCCCTATGTTATCATGAAAACGTGTTCCCGGGAAACCAAGAGCACAGGGAGCGCGGATAGGCTGACACCGAAACCAAACGCCATTCATGGACGGAAGGGAGGTGGGGCCTATGCAGTCCAAGACTACGGAAGTGATCACGATCCGCACCACCGTAACAACGGCGGTAAAGATCGAGAGAACCACGGAGGAAAAAGAAAGCACCACGATGCCTCTAATCATCGTGATGCTGGACAGTAAAGGCTAACCATTAAAAGCCTTTCCGCGCTCCTATCTTACCACACTTCGGAGGTGAAAGTCAACGGCTGGGGTTCTTTGTGGGAGGGCGGGCCGCGCCGATGGTTGGAACAGAGGAAAGTCCCCTGCAAGCATGGAAGGCAGCCGCCCCCGCCGTAAGGAAACCCCGCGGCGGGGGCTGACGCGCCGACTCCGGCGCGGATTGGGACTTGTCGTCCAATGGGGCGCTCACACTTTTCTTTCGATGGCGAAAGAAAAGTGTGCAAAAGAAAGC
>URJB01000012.1 GCA_900548145.1 uncultured Eubacteriales bacterium
AAAAGTTCAGTCTGCCAAAGGCAGACCGGGTTGCCCAAGGGCAACCCGCCTTGCGTCTTCCCTTCGTTCCCCTTTGGAAACCTTCGGGCACCGAAATTGGCGAGAAACCCATAAACCGGCAAGTCCCACTCCTGCGCCGAAGCTGCGCTTCCTTCTCCAACGGGGCATTTCCCCTTAGCAGCGTTTCCACTCACCGCCGCTGCGCTTATTTCAGTCCTCTACCAGCAATTTTCCGTCCTCAATGCCCAAAACCTTCGCCAGCGCGTGTACCTTGTACCCGTCCTTCTCCAGCTTCTGATGGCCGGGCTGGAACGCCTTTTCCACACAAATGCCGATGCCGACGACGGTCGCACCTGCCTGACGGCAGAGATCGCACAGCCCCTCGGCGGCTTCGCCGTTGGCCAGAAAATCGTCGATGATCAAGACCCGCGCCCCGGCGGGTAGATATTCCTTCGCCACACGGACGTGGTTTTCCACCCCGTGGGTAAAGCTGAAGACCGTCGATTCATATACGTCGCCGGTCACATTGCGGGTGCTGCTCTTTTTGGCGAAGACCACGGGAATGTTCCCGCAGGCCATGGCCGTAGTCAACGCCGCGGCGATGCCGCTGGCCTCGATGGTCAAAACAAGGTCAGGCTTTTCGCACGCAAAAACATCGGCGAAAGCCTGACCCATTTTGACCAGTAAATTTGTATCCAGCCGGTGGTTGAGAAACATATCCACCTTGACAATATCCGTTCCAATGCCCTTGCCATAAGTGCGAATGGCCTCTACCAGCTCTTTCATGGAAAAAATCCTCCTTGCGGTCTGATAGAGGTATTGTACTTTGGATTCAGCAGAAAATCAAGCCCTCGCCCGGACGCAGGGCAACCTGCAGGCATCCGGCGCGCACGGCGACGGATGAAGAATGCATCAATTCGTTCAGAGCACTCTGCTCCGCCATGCTCTCCGGCAGGGGCAGCAGCCCGTGTACCGGCTTGTCCGAGGTATTCAGCACGCAAAGGACGATTTCACCGCCCGCCACGCGCAGATAGGCGTACAGCCCATCCTCCTGCACCTGCCACGTGCGGAAGGAGCCGTAGCGCAGCACGGGGTGCTCCCGGCGAATTTCCGCAAGGCACCGGTAATAGCGGTGCATATCGCTATATTTCACCCGTTCCCACGGCATGGGAAAACGGCAAAAGGGATCGTCCGCGCCCTCCATGGCCAGTTCGTCGCCGTAGTAAAGAATGGGACTGCCGGGGAAGGTGAACTGGAAGAAAGCCGCCGCCCGCTGCATTTCCACGCTGCCGCCCGCCCGGGTACGGACGCGAGCCGTATCGTGCGTGTCCAGAAAGTTCCACAAAACCTGCGTCACGGGTTCGGGATAGAGCATCAGAGAGCGGTTGTTCACCGCGTCGAACTCCCGCAGGCTGATCTTGCGGTAGCAGAAGCGGTTCCACACATTGCGGCTCCAGACGTAGCTCATGGTGGAATGGAACATGTCGCCGGTGGAGAGCCACTGGCGGCTGTCGTCCCAGCATTCTGCCACCATCAACCCGTCGGGATTTTCCTCCCGGAGCATGTTGCGGAACCTGCGCCAGAAGTCCGGCCAGATCTCGGGACTAACATCCATCCGCCAGCCGTCGATGTGGCAGGAGCGCAGCCAATAGCGGCCCACGTCCAGAAAATAGGCGGCGCAGTCCGGGTCGGCCAGATTCAGCTTGGGCATATAGGGCCAGTGGCCGAAGGTCTGATAGCCGCATTCTTCGGTATCGTCAAAGAAGAACCAGTCCCGGTAGCGGGAATTTTCGCCGTTTTCCACCGCGTCCCGGAAGGGGGCGAACTGCAGCCCGCAGTGATTGAACACACCGTCCAGCATCAGGCGCATTCCGTTCATGTGCAGCACGTCGGCCAGCTCCCGCAGGTCTTCCTCCGTGCCCAGCAGCGGGTCTACCTGATAATAGTCGAAGGTGTTGTAGCGGTGGGAGGTGTCGCTCAAAAACAGGGGCGTTGTGTAGACCATTTCCACGCCCAGATCGTGCAGGTAGGGCACGGCCTCGATAATGCCCCGCAGGTCGCCGCCGAAGCGGTATTCGTTCTGCACCCGGTCGCTGGTCCACGGCTCCAGCGTTTCGTCCGTCTGAGAACCTTCGCCCCGGCGAAAGCGATCCGGGAAAATTTCGTAGCCCACGCAGCCCCGGGCCCATTGGGGCGTAGGCTCGGTGGGATAAGCGTAGGCAAAGGCGAACGCCTCGCTCACGTCCTCAGGATAATCCGCGCCGCAGTGTAGGCCGGAGGCGTCCAGCTTGAACACCTGCTCGTCGCTCTGCAGCACAAAAAGGTATTTCAGCCGCCGGTCGTGGGGCATGAACGTAACCTGATACCACGTGTGCCATTCGTCCTGCGCCACCGGCTGCATCGGGTACACGTGAGCCTTGAGGAAAAACTCGGGCATGTCGTAATTGCTGGTAACGCGAGCCTCCACCTTGGTAAACTCGTCCCTGCCGGTCTGAAGCCGCAGACATACGCTGCCGTCCGGCAGGGCGTAGCGGTATTCCAGCCACGGCATATGATAAACGGAGCCAAAATGAATGTTGCGCATTTCCGATCTTTTCCTCTCTGTTTGCTTTTTGTCAGTCCTTCAACACTCGGACGCTTTCCCGCTCGATCAGGGTAAAGGGCACCTCCCGGCTGGCGGAGACGGGCTTTTCCTTCACCAGGTCGAGGATCATGTTCATGGCCTCCACCCCCAGCTGATAGGGGTTCACGTCAAAGGAGGTCAGGGGTGGATGATGGAAGCGCCCGGCCTCGGTGTTATTGAAGCTGATCAGGCTCACGTCCTCCGGCACCCTCAGGCCGATGGCGCTTAAGGTGTGGGTCAGGCTGATGGCCTGCGCGTCGTCCATGCAGACCACGGCGGTGGGATGATCGGGCTGGCGGAACAGCCGCAGCAATGCCGCCTGATCGGTGGCGTTATCCATGTAGCGGCTTGGGACGATATAATCCTCCCGCAGGGGCAGACCATTGAAGCGCAGCGCCTGCTCGTACCCCGCCCGGCGGTCTGTGGTCACCATATACTGCTTGTCATAGCCCAGCAGGGCAATGCGCCGGTGTCCCCGGCGGATGAGATACTCTGCGGCGGTCTGCCCGGCCCGGAGATTGTTGGAATCCACGTAATGGAGGCCCCCGCCGCAGGGATGGCCGATGACCACCGTGGGCACGTCCTCCGGGGGCTGAATCCCCTCCTCGGCAGCCAGCAGCACCAGTCCGCTGACATAGCCGCTGTCCACCAGCTGACGAATGGCTTCCGGCGTGGTCTCGCCGCCCTGCCCCGTGCCCAGCAGCACATAGTGGCGGCGTTCCGCCGCGGTCTGTCCCAGCCCCTGCAGCACCTGCGGGTAAAACGGGTGCCCCAGACTTTCGGCCAGATTGGCCGGGAAAACGATCCCGATCACCCGCGTCCTGCGGTTGACCAGACTGCGGGCCATCTGGTTGGGATGAAAGCCCATCTCCTTGGCCAGCGTGCGGATCCGTTCCCGGGCCTGTTCGCTGATACGCGGATTATTATGCAAAGCCCGGCTGACTGTGGAGGGAGACACCCCCGCAGCCTTGGCTACGTCTTTAATGGTACATTTCACCGCGCACCGCATCCTTTCCGTATCTCGGCTGCGCATCATCGCGCAAACGTTTGTATGATGAAAATTATCTTACTCAGAAACCTTCACCCTGTCAAGCCCGGCGAATGAAAGCGGTTTCGAGCAGGGCAGCACAAAGCCCGCCTTCCCCAAGAGGAAGGCGGGCGTATTCCAGCGTCCTTATTTCAGCACCACCAGCGCAAGAATCACCACAATGCCCAGTGCGATCCGATACCAGCCAAAGGCCGTGAAGTCGTGCTTGCGGATGTAGTTCATCAGGAAGCGCACCACCAGCAGGGAGACCACGAACGCCACCGCCGAGCCCAGCAGCAGCACGATCAGTTCACTGCCGGTGAAGGCAAAGCCGAATTTCAGAATTTTGATAAAGCTCAGGCCGATCATGACGGGCACAGCCAGAAAGAAGGTGAACTCCGCCGCCGCCACCCGGGAAACGCCGATCAGCAGCGCGCCGATAATGGTTGCGCCGGAACGGGAGGTGCCGGGAATGATGGAAAGCACCTGAAACAGGCCGACCATCAGCGCCGTGCGGTAGGTCATGTCCTCCAGACGGGCTACCTTCGGCTGGCGGTTCCGGTTCCACTTTTCGATCAGGATAAAGGCGATACCATAGAGGATCAGCATCAGGGCGATCACCAGCGGCGTATGCAGGTGGGCCTCGATATAGTCGTCGAACAGCAGGGTCACGACGGCCCCCGGAATGCAGGCCACTACTACCTTGAGCCAGATGGAGAGGGTGTCCATTTTGACCGCAGGCTTTGTTTTATCCTTGAACTGGAAGGGGAACATCTTCTGCCAGAACAGGATCACCACCGCCAGGATCGCGCCCAGCTGGATCACCACGAAGAACATATCCTTGAATGCGTCGCTCACGTTCAGGGTCAGAAATTCGTCCACCAACAGCATGTGCCCCGTGCTGCTGATGGGCAGCCATTCCGTCACGCCCTCCACGATGCCCAGAAAAATGACTTTCAAAATCTCCGTAAAGCTTAGAGTCATCTGGAAAGACCTCCTTGCAAGCCGGTTTTCGCTTCCCCTTCCGGGAACGATCACCGGCAGGGCGCTTCTCAGGCTATGCTTTTCACCTGAGCATTATAGCATACCCACGCAAGATCGGCCAGCGGTTCCGCCTTTTCATTCCAGCCCAAGACTTTCCAGCGCCGTCATGAGAGACGCGTCCATGGCCCGGTAAGGCTTCCACACCAGCACAAACTCCACCGGCTCCCGGAAATACAGCAGATCCTTCTCCATCGCCTTGGGGCCGCAGCTGTTGGAACCGATGCCGCCCTGCCGGTAATCCAGCGACAGCACGGTCTTACCCTCGGATTTCAGGTCATAGGTATGCTTGGCCCGGGTCAGGAGTTCGTCGGAATAATCGTGCGCATTGAAGCTGAGCCGGTTCTCCCAGCCCTTTTCACAGGCGATGAGCAGCCCGTCTCCCAGCGCGTTGGTCACGGTCAGGGCCTTCACGCCGCCCCGGGCGCCGTTTTCCTGCGGACGGATATAGGGTTCGTGCAGCTCTGCGACCTTCGCTTCGTACAGGCCCACTTCCGCGCCCGCCAGCAGGTCGGGATAGTTTTCCCGGGGACCCCGGCCATACCATGCCACGCGGTCAAATTCCTCCGGCAGCTCCAGCTGCAGCCCCAGCCGGGGCAGCGGGGGCAGATTGTCCCGCAGGGGGATGAACCGATTTGCCAGCCGCAGCGTGCCGTCGGCGGACAGGGTGTAGTCCGTTTCCGCCTGCAGCACCGGCCCGAAGGACACCGGCGCGCAGACCCAGGCCGCGTGAACGCAGACCGCGCCGTTTTCCTGCCGCCAACTCCATTCGGTCAGACGGCGCTGCAGGCGCTCCAGCCCGAACTTGCGCCAATGGACGCTCAAATGTACGTCGTTGTCCGTGGGCGCGCGCCACAGATTCACCCGCGGGCCGCTGAGCAGCGTTTCCCGGCCGTTGATCTCCAAAGAAGCCATTTCGCCGGTGCGGCTGGAGAATCGAGCCGCGAAGTTCGTTCCCGCCACGGCGATCCCCTGCTCCAGCTCCCGCACCTGCAATTCTCCGGCGGGAATTTTGACCGTCCGTTTCCGCAGCTTGCCGCCCAGCGGCAGCTGGATAGAAGCTACCTCGTGCCCGGCCTTGGCCCATAGCTGGTCGGCGGCTTCCGTAAAGCGCAGGTTCAGGAAGCACTGGCCTTCTTCGGGCAGCGTGCAGGGCAGTTCCAGCCACTTCTCGCCGTAGGGCTCCACGCCGGTCACGTCCAACCGTCCGCCCTGTACGCTTTCACCGTCGCAGAGTAGATTCCACCGCGCGTCCAGATGATCCAGCGTCTGGAAGGCGTACAGGTTTTGCAAATAGAGCTTGCCGTTCTCCACTTCCGCCCGCACCGGCTCCAACGCCTGTTTCAGCGCCCACAGGCCGGTGTGGGGCGTGCGGTCGGGGTAGTTCAGCGCGTCCACGCAGAAGTTGCCGTCGTTGGGCGTATCGCCGAAGTCGCCGCCGTAGGCCCAGTAGCTTTCCCCGGCTTCGTTTTTCGTCCATACGCTGTGATCCACCCACTCCCACACGCAGCCGCCGATCAGACGCTTGCTGCCGTAAAAGGCCTTCCAGTAGTCCAGCAGCGAGCCGGGGCCCAAGCCCATGGCATGGGCGTACTCGCACAGGAAGAAGGGATGGGGATCGTCGGATTTTCCTTTTTCGATCAAGGCTTCCACCGAGGGGTACATGATGGATTCCACATCCGAGCTGATGCAGCCCGGCTCGTTTTCGTAATGAATGACCCGGCTCGTGTCCAGTTCCAGAATTTTTTCCCGCATGGCCAGCGTATTGGGGCCGTAGCCGGATTCGTTGCCCAGCGACCAGAAGATGACCGACGGGTGGTTCCGATCCCGGCGCACCATCCGCTCGGCCCGGTCTACCAGCGCGGCCCGCCACTCCGGGCTGCGGGCAAAGTAGTTGCGGCTGTGGGTCTCGTCGTTGTAGGATTTGGGCTCGGCCTGAAGCTGCTCCTGCATTTCCGCGCCGTGGTTCTCGTAGTCCGTCTCATCGATGACGTACAGGCCGTAGCGATCGCACAGTTCCAGCCAGCGGGGATCGTTAGGATAGTGGGAGGTACGCACGGTGTTGATGTTCATCTGCTTCATCAGCCGCACGTCCCGCAGCAGGGTCTCCATGGTGGAGACGTGCCCCAGCCGGTCGTTGGTGTCGTGACGGTTCACGCCCTTGAGCTTGATGGATACGCCGTTGACCCACAGCTGCTGATCTCGGATCTCGATCTTGCGGAAGCCCACGTTCGTCCGCTGTACTTCGCCGGGCACGGACACCAACAGGGTATACAGATGAGGCGTTTCCGCCGTCCAGCGCAGACAGTCCTTCACGGAGAAGCGGGCACGGCCCTGAACCAGCGCCGCTTCGGCGAGCTTCCTTTCCCCCTGATACAGCGCGGCGACGGCTTCGCATCCGGCGGGCACATCCACCTCCACGTCCAGCACGCCGTCCCGGTAATGGTTTTCCAGATCCACCCGGCAGACCACGTCCCGGATATGATTTTCGCCAACGCCCAGCAGATACACGTCCCGGAAAATGCCGCTCATGCGCCAGCAGTCCTGATCCTCCAGATAGGTGCTGTCGGCCCACTGCAATACCTGCACTGTCAGGGTGTTGTCGCCGTCCTTCAAATAATCGGTAATGTCAAACTCCGCAGGCAGACGGCTGCCCTTGGACATGCCGACTTCCCGGCCATTGACCCACACGAAGAAGCAGGCGTTCACGCCGTCGAAGTTCAGCGTCACCCGGCGTCCCCGCCAGCTTTCCGGCAGACGGAAAACCCGGCGATATACGCCCGTGGGATTTTCGTCCGGCACATAGGGCGGGTCAAAGGGAATGGGGTAGCTGACATTCACATACTGGGGCCGCCCGTAGCCGTGCATCTGCCAGCAGGAGGGCACGTCCAACTCGTCCCACAGCACGTTTTCTTCTTCCCCGCCCTGACAGATTCCCTTGGGCAGCACGCCGTCGGCGGCATAGTAAAACTGCCAGACGCCGTTCAGACACAGATACCCGTCCGACAGGCTCCGTTCCCCCCGCAGGGCGGCGGCTTCATCGGGAAAAGGAAACGACGTGGTTCTTCCGGGAAGACGGTTCTGATGCAGTACCGTCATGTCCTGCCACAGGCTGGATCGCTTCATGAAAGGGATTCCTCCTTGATGCTGCATATGCTTTTCCGCGTCTTCCGCCCCGCTGGCGGAAAGAACAGATTGTATCCAAAGAATACCCTGCTTTTCCAGACGCGTCAATATCCATCCGTGTCAGAAACAGTACAATCGAGCATTCCTTGCACTTTTGTCCCTCCCATGAGACTTTTCCGATTTGCCTTTCTTCATCTCCCCATCAAAAAAACAGGAGCCGCCGTCAGCAGCTCCCGTCTCTTTTTTCATGTAATGCATTCCCGCAGACAACCTGCGCGTTCCCCTACGCCCCTGCGCACATCGCGCATAATCCAAGGCGCAGAACTTTTACCCTACCAAACCAGCGAGCCGCGAGGCCTGTCGCCGAGCGGCGGTAACTCTGCAGCCCAGCTGCATATCCCTCTACGCCCCTGCGCGGCTAAGCCGCGCAGTCCGGGGTGCAGGGCTTCAGCCCTGCCTGCCTTATTGAGCAGAGATGGTCTCGCGGATCTTGGCGAAAATATTCAGGTAGTCGTCCCGGTAGTCCCGGGGATAGACCATCTCTACGCCATAGAGCTTGTTGTTCGTGCTGGCGTAAAGGATTCGGCCCGCCAGCTCCACCCCGTTGGCCAGAGTGCCCGTGTAGTTGGCATAAACACCCTTGGAACCCAGCAGCGTGCGCGTAGCCGTCAGGCTGGGATTCCACACGGTGAAGTTCACCGAGCCGATCTCCTTCAGGCGCTGGGTGACCTGCTTTTTCAGATCCTTCTCGCTGTAGTTGGCGGTAACAGGCTCGGCGGAAATGGTGATGATGCACTGCTGTCCGTCGTGCATCTGAGTCTCCGGCTCGGTCAGGACGAACACGTCCGTCTGAGACTCGTCCACCAGCCAGCCGCTGGGGCAGTCAAAGGTCAGCCCTAGAGAACCGGCGGTGTAGGTGGCATAATCAAAGGTCAGCTCCGGATGAGGCGTGGGGGTCGGCAGATCCACCGGGTCGATGGGGATCGGCGTCGCGCCCGCGTAGGGGTAAACGGTCTCCACACCGCCGGAAGCACCGCTGGCGCTCAGCAGCGAGCCCGTGTCCGCGCCGGTGTCATAGGGGTCGATGTAGTTTTCCTCGCCCAGAGCCTCGTCGGACGAAATGTCTTCTTCGTTCAGATAGGGATTGTCGAAGATGCTCACGCCGCCGCTGTTATTGCCGCCGTCAGACGGAGCCGCCGTCTCCTGCGGAGCTTCGGTAGGCGCTTCCGTGGCGGTGACGGGGCCCAGATATTGCGTGGCTTCCGCGTAGATCTGCGAACCGTCGTTGGACGATTCGCTGCTGCAGGCCGTCAGGGCGACCAGCGCCAGCGCCAGACAAAGCGCGATTTTCCATAAACGTTTCATGCTGCAAGCCTCCTTGATGCAAAGGTGAAGCGAAAAGTCAAGCTCGTCACGTTATTGTAACACTTTTGTGATGAAACGTCAACCTTCGGTCTCCGGCTCCGCATTCGTGCCGTCCTGTTCCAGCGCGTCATAGTCCGCCCGGTACAGGCGGCGATCCAGCGACCAGATCTTTTCGCTGAAAACGCCGGGCTTCAGCTTTTGAATGGCAGTCTGCATTTCGTTCATGCGCGCGTCCAGCAGGTCCACCCAGTGCAGGGCTTCCGCCTCGGGGAACATGGGCTTGCGGGGGCTGCCGAACTCGGCTTCGCCGTGGTGGCTGAGCATCATATGCTGCAGCAGCAGCACCGGTTCGCCGGAAATGCCCAGCTCGTTGGCCGCCTCCTGAATGCGGTTCACCCCCAGCACCAGATGGCCCAGCAGCAGACCCTCCCGGCTGTAGTCCCGCACCACGCCCATGTCGTTGGAGTCCATTTCCTCCGTCTTGCACAGGTCATGCAGGATCACGCCCGCCAGCAGCAGGTCGGCGTTCAGCCACGTGTACTGGGTCAGGATGGCCTTGGCCAGCCGCAGCATCCCCGTGGTGTGGTGCAGAAGCCCGCCCCGCTCCGCATGATGGATCCGCTGGGCGGCGGGATAATACAGCAGCTTTTCCCGGAAACGATCCAGCATTTCCCGGGTGATGAGCCGCAAAGGTTCGCTGGTAAAAGCGTCCGCCGTGTCATAAAGCTCCTGCAGCATGGCCTCCGGGGCTTCCGGGGCGCAGGGAGCCAGCAGGGACAGATCGACGGGATCGCCCTCCGCCATGGTGCGGATACGCTCCACCCGCAGCTGCAGGCGACCGTTGTATTCCAGCGTCGTGCCCCGTACCTTGATGACGGAGCCGGGCGCGGGACAGGGGGTGTTGCCATCCCAGACCTTGGCGTTGACCTCGCCGGTGCGGTCGGTCAGGTTCATATCCAGATATTTTGCGCCGTTGCCGCCGGTGCGCTGATCCGCCGAACGAACCAGCAGAAAGCCTTCGAACTTTTGATCCTTGCCAATCTCGGCAATGGGTAGCTGTGCCATGTTCTCCCCCTGATTTCTGACAGATTTAGTCCGCGTATACGGCTACGCGAGTGCCGGGCAGATTGGTGTAGCGGGCAAATTCCGCCTGCCACTCCACGTTGACGGTGCCGATAGGGCCGTTTCTCTGTTTGGCGACGATGACTTCGCCCTGGTTGTCGTCGGGCTTGGGGCCGTCCTCCGGCCCGCCCGCGGCGGCGTAGTAGCCTTCCCGGTGCAGGAACATGACCACGTCCGCGTCCTGCTCGATGCTGCCCGAATCACGCAGGTCGCTGAGCATGGGGCGCTTGTTTTCGCGGGCCGCGTTGGCGCGGCTCAACTGGGCGCAGGCCAGCACGGGAATCTTCAGCTCCAGCGCAATGGACTTGAGCTGGCGGCTGATCTCGCTGACTTCCAGCTGACGGTTCTCCACCCGCTTGTCGGTGCCCATCAGGCCCAGATAGTCCAGTACTACCAGATCGAGCCCCTGCTCCATCATCAGACGGCGGCAGCGGGAACGAAGCTGGGAGGGAGTCAGGCCGGAGGTATCGTCAATGTAGATGCGGCAGTTGCTCAGGGCGTTGATGCTGTCGCCCAGCTTGACCCATTCCTCGTCGGACAGCATCCCGCTGCGGACGCGCTGCATGTTGATGTTGGCCGCGGAGCACAGAAGGCGCAGGCCGATCTGCTCCGCAGGCATTTCCAGGCTGAAAAAAGCCACGCATTTGTGTGCTTTCTGGGCGGCGAACAGCGTCACGCCCAGCGCCATGGAGGTTTTACCCATGGCAGGGCGCGCGCCCACCAGCACCAGCTCGCCGCCGTGAAGGCCGGTGAGCATCCGATCCAGATCGTACAACCCGGTAGGCACGCCCGCCAGCTTGCCTTTCAGCAGGCTCAATTCCTCAATGCGGTCGAAGGTGGAAAGCAGCACCTTCTGAATGGGTTCCAGCGTTTCAGCGCCGCCCCGGCGCATGACGATGTCGAAGATCAGCCGTTCCGCGTCCCGAAGCACGTCGGGCACAGGGTCGGTCTGGGCATAGCACTGGCGGCTGATGGTCTGGGACGCGGCGATCAGCTTGCGCAGCGTGGCCTTTTCCTGCACGATTTCGATGTAAGTGCGGGTGTTGGCCGTGGTGGGCACGAAGCGCACCGCTTCCAGCAGATAGGCGGGCCCGCCCACGCTGTCCAGTGTGCCCCGGCGGGAAAGCTCGTTCCCCACCGTCATCAGATCGATGGGATTGCCCGCGATATGCAGCGTCTGCATGGCGGAGAAAATTTCCCGGTGCTCGGCGGTGTAAAAATCCTCCGGCGACAGGGTCTCAAAGGCAAGCGTGGCCGCACCGCTGTCCTGCAGCACCGCGCCCAGCACGGAACGCTCCGCGTCTGCGCTGCTGGGCGGCAGCGCCGGAATATAATCCTGACTTTCCATCGGGGCGTTCGCTCCTTTCCTGCTGGTGCACGATTTTTTTGCCGGTATGAGGCGTCCGCGAGCGGTGCGCCGCGTGTTCCTTTACTTCGCCATCGGCTCCACGTGGAGCTTCATAGCGGCCTTGATGCCGTTGTACACGGTGACGGTCACGTCGTAGTCGCCGGTCTGGCGCACCGCGTCGCATTCCAGCTTGCGCTTGTCGATCTCCTTGCCGTGCTGGGCCTTGAGGGCGTCCACGATCTCCTGATTGGTGATGCTGCCGTACAGACGGCCCTTATCGCCGCACTTCACCTGCAGATTGATGGTCTTGCCCTTGAGGAAATCGGCGGTCTTCTGGGCTTCGGCCCGGCGCTCGGCCTCCAGACGGGCCTCGTTGGCGCGCTTGCGCTCGATCTCCTTCACCGCGCCGGGGGTGGCCTCCGCCGCCCACTTGCGGGGGAAGAGATAGTTGCGGGCAAAGCCGTCGGACACGGTGAGAATATCGTCCTTTTTGCCGGTTCCCTTTACGTCGCACAACAGAATAACCTTCATGATCTATTCATCCTCCTTTTGCTTTTGAAAGGATCCCCGGCTCCGATAATGGAGCATGGGATCCGTAATGCCTAACAGAAACAGGATCGCCGGGGCCAGCCCCCATACCGCGCCGGTCAGCAGACCCGCCCACAGCCGCCGATCCTCGTCCTGCCGCATGATGAGGCCGCAGAGCGTCATTGCGCCGCTGAGACGGAAGCCGATGGAGCAAAAGCTGACCAGTACCCGGGCCAGCTGCAGCGCCACGTCATTGATGGTGCTGATGGAGATCAGCAACCCCGCAGCGCCAGCGCCCAGCAGCGTCAGACAGAGGTTCCGGCCAATGGACAGCCCGGAAAAGCCGGGAGAAACCGTCACCGTGGGGATGGTCTTCTTTTCCTCATCCACCAGAAGAAAGGTGCAGCGGGTCTTCCAAACCCGCAGACCCGTCGCCAGTCCGCCCAGCAGAATGACCTGCGTACACAGGGAGGGCAGCAGTACGGTCAGGCTCTGGCGGAGACGAAGCTCCAGCGAGAGGTACAGCTGGCGGCTCATGGGCCGCTGATCCAGCAGGGAACTGAGCAGTGACGGCGCGCTGCTTTCCTCCGGCAGGGAAAGATACCCCGCCGCCGTCAGCCGGTACAGCAGCGCGTTGCCGCTGTTGGATTGTTTGAGCAGTTCCACCAGCCGGGCGCTGATCCATTCCGCCGGGGAGCCAAGGCCGGCCATCACCGGCCACGCCAGCACCATGACGGCGCTCAACGCATAGGCCCCCACAAACCAGAACAGAAACTGCCGAAATTCCAGCTTCATGTGGGGAAAACGGTACGCCAGCACCAGCGGAGGCGCGATAGCCAGCAGCAGCCACACCGGGAAGAAGACCTGCCGCGTCCACAGCGACGCGCCCAGCAGGATCGCCGCCAACCCCACCGGGTAGGCCCACGCCTCTTTTTTGGAGCCTGCCAGTGGGCACAGAAACAGGGGCATTATGAACACCGCCGCCACGCTGAACGGCGGAAGGAGCAGACAAAGCAGAGAAGTCAGCCATGCGCCGAGGATCATGCCCTGAATCTTTCCTTTGGACGGATGAAGTACGATGGCTTTCGTCCTGCTTCTCTCCTTTCCGAAATAGCGTTGCGCGGAGCGTACCTTTCATTATAACGGATGGGGCGGGCCTCGTCAATGGCGCTTGCATCAATCCCCTGTTTGGGTTATACTGAATCCTGTATCTTTATACGCCTTATGGGCGAAAGGAGGGGACACAGTGGCGACAGATTTGGAAATCGCCCGCACCGCAGAAATGAAACCTATTGAGGAGATCGCACAGGCAGCAGGCATCGCAACCGAGGCCCTCTCCCCCTATGGAAGGTATATCGCCAAGGTGGACCCGGCGTCGCTGCCCCAGCGGGACGCCCGCGCCCGGCTGGTGCTGGTGACGGCCATCAACCCCACCCCCGCCGGGGAAGGAAAGACCACGGTGTCCGTGGCGCTGGCGGACGGAATGCGCAAGCTGGGCAAAAACGCCATGCTGGCCCTGCGGGAACCCTCGCTGGGGCCGGTGTTCGGCCTGAAAGGCGGCGCTACCGGCGGCGGCTATGCGCAGGTCGTGCCCATGGAGAATATCAACCTGCACTTTACCGGCGACCTGCACGCCATCACCGCAGCCAATAACCTGCTGTGCGCCATGGTGGATAATCACGTGCAGCAGGGCAATGCCCTGGGCATCGACCCGCGGAAAATTTGTTTCCGGCACTGTCTGGACGTGAACGACCGCCAGCTGCGGCAGATCGTGCAGGGACTGGGCGGGCCGATCAACGGCACCCCCCGGGAGGACGGCTTCGACATCACCGCGGCCAGCGAGATCATGGCGGTCTTCTGTCTGGCGGCTGATTTGAAGGACCTGAAGCGCCGGCTGGGCCGCATCGTAGTGGCCCATACCTTCGGCGGCGAGCCTGTGACCGCCGCGCAGGTGGGCGCGGCAGGGGCCATGACGGCGCTCCTGCGGGACGCTCTCTGCCCCAATCTGGTGCAGACCATGGAGCACACGCCCTGCCTGATGCACGGCGGCCCCTTCGCCAATATCGCCCACGGCTGCAACAGCGTCGTCGCCACGAAAACCGCTATGGCGCTGAGCGACTACACCGTCACCGAAGCAGGTTTCGGAGCCGATCTGGGGGCGGAAAAATTTCTGGATATCAAGTGCCGCATGAACGGCCTGTGGCCCAACGTGATCGTGCTGGTGGCCACGCTGCGGGCGCTGAAGCACCACGGCGGCGTGGAAAAAGGACACTACAGCGAACCGAACGCCGAAGCCCTGCGGCAGGGGCTTGCCAATCTGGAAAGCCATATTTCCAACATCCGCCACGTATGGCAAACGCCGGTGGTGGTGGCGCTGAACCGCTTCTCCGGTGATTCGGAGGAGGAGCTTCAGCTGGTTCGGGAACGGCTGGTCGAACAGAACGTGCCCTGTGCCCCCTGCGACGGCTGGGCGCACGGCGGCAGCGGAACCATGGAACTGGTGGAGCTGGTCTGCCGCACGGCGGACGAAAATCCCTGCCCCAAGCCTTCCTTCACCTACTCGGACGAGCTTCCCCTGCGGGAGAAGATCGAAGCCGTGGCCCGGCGCATCTATCACGCCGGTTCGGTGAATTTCTCCGCCGAGGCGCTGAAAGGCCTTGCAGCGCTGGAAAAAGAGGGGTACGGCTCTTGCCCGGTATGCATTGCCAAGACCCAGTATTCCATGAGCGACGACCCCGCCAAACTGGGAGCGCCGGAGGGCTACGAGCTCACCATTCGCTCCGTCCGGCTCAGCGCCGGGGCGGGCTTCGTAGTCGCTTTCGCGGGCAGCATCATTGCCATGCCCGGCCTGCCCAAGGCTCCCGCAGCCTTGAAGATCGACGTAGACGACAACGGCCAGATCGTTGGCCTATTTTAAGCAAGGAGGAACCCAAATGCAAAGTCTGCAAATGGAGCTTTTGCAAATCCTGAAGGAAGACTGCCGTGTGCCGCTGGAACAGCTGGCCACCATGACCGGTGCGCCGCTGGAAGAAGTAGCTCAGACCATCGATCAGATGGAAAAAAGCGGCGTGATCCTGCGCTATGCGCCCATTATCAACTGGGACCGCACCGACCGTGAACGGGTGGAAGCCATGATCGAGGTGCGGGTCACGCCCCAGCGGGATCAGGGCTTCGACGCGATAGCGGAGCGCATCTACCGCTTTGACGAGGTCAAGTCCGTGTACCTGATGAGCGGCGCTTACGACCTGCTGCTGCTGGTGGAGGCCCACACCCTCAAGGAGCTGGCCTTCTTCGTCTCCACCAAGCTGAGCACGCTGGAGACCGTCACCGGCACGGCCACCCACTTTGTCCTCAAGCGCTACAAGAGCGACGGCGTGATCTTCGAGGGCAGCAATCAGGATAAGAGGCTGGTGGTGACGGCGTGAGCTTCGATCCGAACCGTTACCTGAACCAGAGCGTGGCGGCGGTGCCCAAATCCGGCATCCGCAAATTCTTCGATGTGGCGGCCACCATTCCCGGCGCGATCTCGCTGGGCGTGGGCGAGCCGGACTTCGTCACGCCCTACCACATCCGCAACGCGGCCATCAACAGCATTCTGGACGGTGAGACCCAGTACACCAGCAACTGGGGCCTTCTGGAACTGCGGCAGGAGATCGCCGCCTATGTGGACAACCGTTTCCATATTTCCTATGACCCCAAGAATGAAATTCTGGTCACGGTAGGGGCCAGCGAGGGCATTGATCTGGCGCTGCGTGCTCTGCTCAACCCCGGCGAAGAGGTGCTGGTGCCAGAACCCAGCTATGTCAGCTACGCCCCCTGCGTGATCTTCGCAGGCGGCAGCCCGGTGGCCGTGCCCACCAGCGAAGCCAACAACTTCGTGCTGACCCCCGAGGCGCTGGAAAAGGCGATCACCCCCAAGACGAAGGCGCTGATCCTGCCCTACCCCAACAACCCCACCGGCGGCATTCTGGGCCGGCCGGAGCTGGAAAAGCTGCGGGAGGTCATCCTCCGGCATGACCTGATCGTCATTTCCGACGAAATTTACGCGGAGCTGACCTACAACGGTCAGGGACACGTCAGCATTGCGTCTCTGCCGGACATGAAGGAGCGAACGATCTACCTCAACGGCTTCTCCAAGGCCTTCGCCATGACCGGCTGGCGCATGGGCTATCTCTGCGCCCCCGCCGGTTTCACGGACGTGATGTGCAAAATTCACCAGTACGCCATCATGTGCGCGCCCCGTCAGGGACAGGTGGCCGCGCTGGAGGCCCTGCGCCGGGCCCGGGAGGACGGCTGCCGGGACGTGATCGAAATGCGCCAGAGCTATGACCGCCGCCGCCGCCTGATGGTGCAGGCCTTCCGGGATATGGGGCTGAGCTGCTTCGAGCCGCTGGGCGCTTTCTACGTGTTCCCCGGCATTCAGAAGACCGGCCTGACCAGCGAGGAGTTCTGCACCCGCCTTCTGAAAGAGGAAAAGGTGGTCTGCGTGCCCGGCACGGCCTTCGGCCAGAGCGGCGAAGGGCACATCCGCTGCTGCTACGCCACGGCGCTTTCTCAGCTCAACGAGGCGCTGGAGCGCATGAAGCGCTTCCTTGACCGGCTGTGACCGAAATTCCTCCGACCCGAAAGGAGCGATGTCCGATGGATCACCGGCGATTCTTCCGTGTCTTATCTTTTCTTCTGATCTTCGCCCTGCTGGCCGGCGCTTTTGCGCTGGCCGAGGAGGACGTTTCCATCACCATCTACGACAATCAGGGCAACGTGGTGGCGGGCGAGGGCACGCCCGTTCCCCCGGAGGGCGGCGAGGACGAGGCCGAGCCCCTGGAAACCCCCGAGCCCACCCGGGATCCCTCCCTGCCCGTCTACGAACAGGACGGTTCCATTCTGCTGACCCTGTCCTTTACCGGCGACGTGACCATCGGCACCAACGTGCAGGCCAGTTCCTCCATCTTTGAGAAGGAACTGAAAAAGCAGAAGGGCGATATTACCTTCCCCTTCCGCAACGTCCGGGATATCTTTCTGGCGGACGATATGACCATGGTCAACTTCGAAGGTACGCTGACCACTGCCGGGAAAAACCCGAAAAAACGGGATTATTCCTTCCTTTTCCGGGCCGACCCCAGCTACGTCGCCATGCTGCCCGCAGGCGGCATCGACACCGTTTCCTTCGAAAACAACCACGCCGACGACATGGGCGAAGAAGGCCTGAAGGAGACCAAGGAGACCCTGCTGGCCGCCGGGATCCCCTATGCCAGCGAGGACGAACCCGCCATTATGACTGTGAAGGGCGTGAAGATCGGTTCTCTGGCCTATCAGACCTTCAACGGCCGTCACGACGAGCTGATGGAGAAAGTCCCGGCCGATATTGCCGCGCTGCGGGCGCAGGGCTGCGAGTTCATCGTGGTCAGCTACCATTGGGGCGCGGAAAAGGACTATTCCCCCAACGACAATCAGGTTCGGCTGGGCCGGGCCACCATCGACGCAGGCGCCGATCTGGTGGTGGGCCACCATAGCCACCGCATCAACCCCATCGAATACTACAACGGCAAGTACATCTGCTATTCGCTGGGCAATTTCAGCTTTGCGGGCAATAATAAGCCGGACGATATGTCCTCCTATATTTTCCAGCTCCGGGTGCGCGTCCGGGACGGCGTGGCCAGCAGCGAAGAATTCAAGATCATTCCCTGCCGCATTTCCAGCCGCACCGACTACAACGATTTCACCCCCACTCCCTACACCAAGGACACCCACATCGAGGCGGTGCTCCGGGTGCTGAAGGAAAACGGCAGAAAGCTGGAATACGCGGTGGAATCCTATCCGCTGAAATTCTCGGACGAAGAATAACGCACAGCGCCCCCGAAGCCACTTTCCCACACGGAAAGGCCTTGGGGGCGTTTTTATGGAAACAAAAGCGGCTCTGCCAAAAACAGAGCCGTTTTTTTCTTATTCCATTTACCATTCCGGGGGCGTCCAAAGCACCGCTTCGCCCGTCTCCCGAGTCTTTTTCATGTCGATGATCCGCTGGTTTTTGCTGCCGCAATACAGCAGTTCCAGTGAGCGCTCGTTCAGCCGGAAAGGCCCGTCCACCAGCACGTCGATCTCCGACAAAAGGGCGTTGACTCCCTCGTCCCGCTGGGCCAGCTCCCGCAGCTTTTCATAGGTATAGCCGCTGTACGACCACACGTTTAGCCCCTTCTGATGGGCCCGCCGGGCCAGCTCGGCGCAGGCTGCCGGCTGCTGAAAGGGTTCGCCGCCGGTCAGGGTGATGCCGTCCAGCAGCGGGTTGCCGGTGAATTTCTTTTCCACCTCGTCCAGCGTCCATTCCTTGCCCGCCGCCGGGTCGTGACTGCCGGGGTTGTGGCAGCCCTCGCAGTGATGGGGACAGCCCTGCGTAAAAATAGACACCCGGAAACCGGGGCCGTCTACAATGGAATCCGTCACCAGCCCAAACAGGCGGATGACGGAAGGGGTTTCAGCCATGTTTTTCTTCCTCCCTTGTGCCTTTGGCGCATTTCCCGGCCATGGTGCAGCCGGAACAGCCGCAGCCGCAGCGCCTGCCGCTCTTTTTCAGGCTGCGGACAGCCAGAACGGCCAATACAAGGATACACGCCAAAATCAAAATGTCCAGTACTGTGCCCATATTTTTTCCTTTCAGTGAAAGCGGGAACCATCGGCGGATGCGGCCAGCGCCCTCTACAGGTTCGCGGGCTTCGGGGCTGCGGAGCGGCTTCGCCGCTGTCCTCACCCCTCGGTGCTTCGCACCCCTTGTTGCGGCCCGTGCCATCGGTATTTCAAACCATTCTGTTTTTCATCCCTGCGGGGCGCTGAACCTTATCGCCATTCTGCAAATTTGCAGGGCTGATCTCGAAATCAGCCCAGTCCCAGCAGCCGGCCCAGCTGGAACACCAGCGTGGCCAGCGTCCACGCCAGCGCCGTCTGGGCGGCAATAGTTCCGTAGGCCCAGCGGCTGCTTTCCATTTCCCGGCGCATGGCCGCCACCGCCGCCACGCAGGGCATATACAGAAGCACGAACACCAGAAAGGACACCGCCGCCAGCGTTGAGGGAAAAATCTGTCTCATCACTGAAACCATCTGGGCGCTTTCCGCGTCCACGCCGCTCAGCACCGCCAGCGTGCTGACCACGCTTTCCTTGGCCATCAGGCCGGTGATCACGGCGGTAGAGGCCTCCACAGAGCCGAAGCCCGCCGGGGCGAACACCGGCGCGATCAATCCGGCGATTTTGCCCAGCATACTTTCGCCGATCTCGGAGGTCATTTCCAGCCGGAAGGTGAAATTCTGCAGGAACCAGACGATCAGCGTCGCCAGGAAAATCACGGTAAAGGCCCGCTGCAGGAAGTCCTTCGCCTTATCCCACATCTGCCGCAGCACATTGGCCGGGGTGGGCAGACGGTAGGCGGGCAGTTCCATGATGAAGGGAGCCGCGTCCCCGTGGAACACGGTGCGCTTCAGCACCAGTCCGGCGCAGATGGCGACGAGGATGCCCATCAGGTACATACCGGTCATCACCCACACCTGATTTCCCGGGAAGAACGCCCGGGTGAACAGGGCGTAGATAGGCACCTTGGCGCCGCAGCTCATAAAAGGGGTCAGCATGATGGTAAACCGGCGGTCGCGGTCGTTGTTCATGCTTCGGGCGCTCATGACGGCGGGCACGGTGCAGCCGAAGCCCATCATCATGGGGATAAAGCTGCGACCGTTCAGGCCCAGCTTGCGCAGGGGCTTATCCATCAGGAAAGCCGCCCGGGCCATATAGCCGCTGTCCTCCAGAATGGACAACAGCAGAAACAGGATCACGATGGTGGGAAGGAACTTGAGCACGCTGCCTACGCCGGTCAGCACGCCGCCCACGACCAGGTCCTGCACCCATTCGGCCACGCCCGCATTGCGGAGAGCGCCCGCCAGCAGCGACACGCCGCTGTCGATCAGCAGAGCGAATCCATCGGCAAAAAAGCTGCCCACCGGCCCGAAGGTAAGGAAAAACACCAGAAACATCATCAGCAGGAACACGGGAATGGACAGCAGCGGATGGGTCAGCACGTTGTCGATGCGGTCGGTCAGCGTATTTTCATCCGTTTGTCCCCGCTTAAAGCAGGTGGACAGCAGCTTTTCGATGAAGCGGTAGCGGGTGTCCGCCATAACGGCGGCGCGCTCCATGCCCACGGCCTTTTCCATGGAGGAAAGAATTTCCTCGATGATGTGCCGGGTCTCCTCGCTCAGACCCAGTTCTTCTTCCAGCGGCTTGTCGCCCTCGAAGAGCTTGGTGGCGATGTAGCGGGGCTGCATATGATGCTCCCTCGCTTCGTCCTCCACCAGATGGGCAATGGCGTGCAGCGCCGTATGGGCCTCGCCGTCACAGATGTCCAACTTCGGGGGCACGGTCTTGTTTTCCGCCGCCTCCATGGCACGGCTCACCAGCTCGTCAATGCCTTCGCCCTTCCGGGCGCAGATGGCCACCACCGGCACGCCCAATCCCTTTTCCAGCCCGGCCAGATCGATGGAATCTCCGTGGCTGCGTACCTCGTCCATCATATTCAGGGCTACCACCACCGGCCGGCCCAGCTCCAGCAGCTGCAGCGTCAGGTACAGGTTGCGTTCCAGATTGGTGGCGTCCACAATGTTGATGACCACGTCCGGCTGATCCCTGACGATGAAATTCCGGGAGACGATCTCCTCCATGGAATAGGGGCTGAGGGAATAGATGCCGGGCAGGTCTACGATGGTCACGTCGCTGTACTGATCGGGCACCGGCTTGCCCTCCTGCTGCTCCCGGCGCACCCGCCAGGGAAGGCCCATGTGGGTCTGCTTGCCGTGGTGATGGTGCAGCATGGTGCCAGTTTTCTGCTCCACCGTCACGCCGGGCCAGTTGCCCACGTGCTGATTGGAGCCGGTCAGTTGATTGAAAAGGGTCGTCTTGCCGCTGTTCTGGTTGCCCGCCAGCGCGAAAGTATACTGCATGAGGAAACCTCGCCTTTCCTTTGGAATGCGCAGCTAAAAGCCTGAAAATGACGGTTTCGTCAAAACAGGGCGGCAGCCCGCTTCTTCGTGCCGCCGTCCCGGCAAAGCCGTCCAAGCGCCGTTATTTCAACGTGATCTTCCGTGCGTCGTCCAACCGCAGGGTCAGCGCATAGCCCCGCAGATGGATCTCGATGGGGTCGCCCATGGGGGCTGTTTTTTGCAGAAGCACCTTCACGCCGGGGGTAATGCCCATATCCAGCAGGTGCCGGTGCAGCGCGTCCTCGCCGCCCACCGTGTCCACCACGCCGCTTTCACCGGGAGTCAGATCCGCCATGGTTTTCGTTTCGCTCATGAATGCTCCTCCGGGCGCACCAGCACAGGGGACAACCCCTCCTGCCGCAGGTATTTGCGCAGTTCGTGTTCAATGATGTTGGCGGCGTTCACCGCGCCGTCCTCGTTTTCCAGACGGATACCCAACTCCCGGGCCGCTACCTCATAGCGCTTTTCGCTGGTCAGCTCGATCAGAGCCCGGCTCAGCTTCCGGGCGGTAAGGCGTTCCCGGGGAATCGGCTTGGGGCCGACGCCCAGCGCCCGCACCCGGTCGCCCCAGAAGGGCTGATCGCCGCCGAAGGGGATGACCAGCGTAGGCAGCCCGGCCGTCAGCCCGGCAGCCAGCGTTCCCGCACCGCCGTGATGCACCACGGCCCGTACTCGCCGGAACAGCCAGTCATGGGGCACGAAGCCCGCCACATAGACGTTATCCGGCAGGTTCGACGGCAGTTCGCCGCCGCCCCAGCCCTTGGACAGCACGGCCCGAATGCCGCTCATGCGCAGGGCTTCCAGCACGATCTCCAGCGTTTCGCCCATATCGCCGCTGACCATGGAGCCAAAGCCCACATAAATGGGCTTTCCGCCCTCGGAAAGGAACTGCTGCAGCCCCGGCTCCGGGGTGTATTCCTGCGGATTGTCCGCCAGCCAGTAGCCGGTCATATGGATGTTCGCGCCCCAATCCGCAGGCCGGGGCATCACCAGCGGACTCAGCGCATACAGCACGGGAATGGTATGGCCGTTCAGTTCATAGGAAGCCTTGTTTTCCAGCTTACGTGGCGGCAGGCCGTGCTCCTTGCGCCAATCGTCCAGATAGTACTTTTCCATCGTGCTGATGAGAAAATAGCCCAGATGATAGCTGGCCGCGTTCCACGCCCTGCCCATACGCTGGCCGGGGGCGGAAGCGATGGGCGCGTCGGTGTTATAGTCCATCACGAAATACTGGGTCTGGATAAAAGGCAGGTGGCGCAGTTCCGCCATGGAGCGGATCACCTGCCCGAAGAACGTGCCGATGATGCAGTCGCACTCGGCGGTGGCGTCCTCCAGATCCTTCATGAAGGGATCCACCACATCCTTCAGGGAGTTGCGCACCTGATTGAGATACGCCACACCGTTCACGCCGGGCTTCATGATATTGCCCATAAATTCCCGCACATTGCCGGACAGGCCGTGGAAACCCAGCCCTTCGCCGGTAATCGTCTTTTCAAAATCGGAAAAAGCGGTAATCGTCACCTGATGGCCCCGGCGCTGCAGTTCGCGTCCCAGCACGATATAGGGACGCACGTCGCCGGTGGAACCAATACAGATCATAGAAATACGCATTTTTCTGCTCGCCTCGCTCTCTTCGACATTCCCTCGGGTTTCATTTCTGTCGTTCAGGAAGGATGCTTTTGCCCCGGCCAAAACACACCGGTGAAAACATCCGAAAGGGATGTGGTAAGTATAGCGCACCCCGGCCCGAATTGCAATGTTTGAGAATTACCTGATGCTAACTTTCAGCTTGACAATGCAGCTCGCAGGTCTTATAATACCATTTTGAAAATGAATTTCATTTTCAAATAAGCAAAATAAAGGAGGCTGCGCCATGTCTGCCCGCGGTTCCTATCAGACCCGTCAGCAGGAAGCGGTAGCCCGGCTGTTTGAAAACCGGCCCGACAGCTGCCTGACGGCGGAGGAAGCCTATCAGGAGCTGGAAAAAGAGTTGAGCCGGGAAGGGCTGGCCATCGGCAAGACCACCGTGTACCGCGCCATTACCCGCCTGTGTGAAAGCGGGGAGCTGCGCCGCTACGCCCCGCAGGAAAGCGGCGAGTCGGCTCATTATCAGCTCAACCGCTGCCGGGAAAGCCACCTGCACATCCGCTGCGTGCGCTGCGGCGCTATGGAGCACCTGCACTGCGGCGAGATCGACCTGTTCAAGGAGCATCTGTCCCATCATCACGGCTTTTCGCTGGACGAGGGACGAACGCTGCTCTACGGCCTGTGCGCCGCCTGTCAAAACAAGGAGGAAACCCATTGATTCGTCGGATTGCTGCCTTTTTCTGCGCTATTGCGCTGCTTTTTTCCCTTTCGCCTGTCCGGGCGGAATCGTCGGAGGAACCTGCCCGGCTTCGGCTGGTAGCCGCCGTCTTTCCCGCCTACGATTTTGCCCGGGTCATCGCCGGGGACGCGGCGGAGGTCACGCTGCTGCTACCGCCCGGGGCGGACGCTCATTCCTATGAACCCACCCCGCAGGATATGATCGCCATTCAAAACGCTGACCTGTTCCTCTATACCGGCGGCGAAAGCGACACTTGGCTGGAACGGGTGCTGGCTTCGCTGGGGGACGACGCGCCGGAGACCTTCGCCATGGCGGACTGCGTTACCCTGCTGGAGGAGGAGCATTCCCAGAGCATGGCTCCGGAGCACGACCATGACCACGACGAGGACGGCCACGAGGAAATGGACGAGCACGTCTGGACGTCCCCCAAAAACGTGCAGTTGATCGTTCGGGCTCTGCGGGAAAAGCTGTGCGCTCTTTCCCCTGAAAACGCTGAACGCTTTATCCAAAACGAAGCCGCCTACCAGCAAAAGTTGCAGGCGCTGGACGAGCGCTTCGAGACCATCGTGGCGGAGGGCAAGCGGGATCTGATCGTTTTCGGCGACCGTTTCCCCTTCCGCTACTTTGCGGCGGCCTACGGCCTGCGCTATGACGCGGCCTTTCCCGGCTGCAGCGAGGACAGCGAGCCCAGCGTGAAGACCATCGTTTCGCTGATCCGCACCATCCGGGAAGAACAGATCCCGGTCGTTTTCTACATTGAGTTTTCCAGCCGCAAAACGGCGGACATTCTGGCCGAGGAGAACGGTGCGAAGGAGCTGCTGTTCCACAGCTGCCACACGGTGTCCCAGCAGGAAATGGACGAGGGTGCCAGCTATCTGACCCTGATGAACCGCAACGCGGACGCGCTGAAGGAGGCGCTTGACTGATATGGCTTTGATCACCTGCGACCACTGTTCCTTTTCCTACGAGGGACACACGGTGCTCCAAGACCTTTCGCTTCAGGTGGAGCGGGGCGAATATCTGTGCATCGTCGGAGAAAATGGCTCCGGCAAATCCACCCTCATCAAGGGGCTGCTGGGGCTGATCGCTCCCTCCAAGGGAAAGATCACCTATGAAGCCGGTTTTCACAATACGGAGATCGGCTATCTGCCCCAGCGCACCGAGGCCCAGAAGGATTTTCCCGCCTCGGTGTGGGAGGTGGTCTCCTCCGGCTGCCGGGGGCTGAACCTGTTCCCCACCAAGGCTCAGCGGGAGCTGATCGACCGAAACCTTGCGCTGATGGGCATGGAGGACCGCAAAAAGAGCAGCTTTGCGGAGCTGTCCGGCGGGCAGCAGCAGCGTGCACTGCTGGCCCGGGCTTTGTGCGCCACCCGCACCATGCTGCTGCTGGACGAACCCGTGGCGGGGCTGGACCCCATGGTGACCCGGGAAATGTACCAGACCATCGATATGCTGCACCGGGAAAAAAGCCTGACCGTGGTCATGATCTCCCACGATCTGGATGCGGCGCTCCGTCAGGGCGACCGCATCCTGCATCTTTCTCATGACGGCATTTTCCTGGGTACGCCCGAGGAATACCGCCATTCCCCCCTGGGGCAGCGCTTTGTGGGAGGTTGCAGCCATGATTGACTCTCTGGTCGAAATGTTTTCCTATCGGTTTATGGTCCGAGCGGGCGTAGTAGGCCTGCTGGTGTCCCTGTGCGCAGCGCTGCTGGGCGTATGTCTGGTGCTGAAGCGCTACTCCATGATCGGCGACGGCCTGAGCCATGTGGGCTTCGGTGCGCTGGCCGTCGCTTCCGCGCTGGGGCTTGCCCCCATGGCGGTCGCCGTTCCCGTAGTGGTGGTGGCCGCCTTCCTGCTGCTGCGTCTGTCCAGCCGCGGCAAGCTCAAAGGCGACGCCATGATCGCTATGATCTCCACTGCCGCGCTGGCCGTGGGCGTGATCGCCCTCTCCCTGTCCAACGGAACCACCGGCGACGTGAACAACTACCTGTTCGGCAGTGTGCTGGCTATGAGCGAAAGCGACCTGAAGCTGAGCGTGGTGCTGGCGGCGGTGGTGTTGAGCCTATTCGCCATTTTCTATCGGAAAATTTTCTCCGTGACCTTTGACGAGACCTTCGCCCGGGCTACCGGCGAAAAAGTCGAGCGCTACAACGCCCTGCTGGCCTTTCTGACCGCCATCACCGTGGTGCTGGGGATGCGAGTGATGGGCGCCATGCTGATCTCCAGCCTGATCGTGTTCCCCGGTCTGACGGCTATGCGGGTGTTCAAGAGTTTCCGCAAGGTGCTGCTCTGTGCGCTGGCCGTTTCCGTGGTGTGCTTTTTCGCCGGATTATGCGCGTCCTTCGCCCTGTCCGTCCCCACGGGAGCCAGTGTGGTCGTCGCCAACGTGGCGGCCTTTCTGCTGTTCTCACTGATCGGGAAGCTCCGAAAGACCTATTAAGGGGGCAAAAGGCCGTCCGTGCTGGTGAACAGCCCCTGGGCAGGTTGTGAAGCGCCGCTTTCCTCCCCGCGGGACAGCGCCGCGGCATACGTTTGAGGGACTCCCTGTAGGCAGTCCTGCCCCTCCATTTTTGGATAAATGAAGAGCCGGAGGATTTCCCCCGGCTCTTTCTCTATCCATTATTCATCCCCGCGCATCAGCGTAAACGATGCAAATTGCAGACGACCTTCCCCCGCGAAGGTGAAATACAGCGCGTGCACGCCGTCGGGAATGGCAATGTCCGCCGCCGTGTCGTGCCATACGTTGGCGTAGCCGATCGGAATGCTGCCCAGCGGTTCGCCGTCCCATGCCGTGCGAAGTTCCAGCTGTCCGCCGGCAAAGCCCTTGGTGCGCACGCTGACGCGCCGAACGCCCCGGCAGTCGAAATACTTGAACCCTGCAGTGGCGTGATCGCACATATTGGCGATGTAGCCGTAGACCTCGTCGCCGTCCCGGCCCTCCTGCGTGATCTTGGGGAAGCGGTCGTCCATCCAGCCAGACCAGGGGACGTAGGTCTTTTCTACGTCCGTGAACAGATTGCAGGCCAGATAAGCCGGATATTCGCCCTCGCCCCGCAGGGGAGTACCGCCGCAGGAGGTCATTTCCGCCTGCGGTGCCGTACCATCCGCCCGGAAATGCAGCTTTTCCAGACAGCCCTGACGGCTGAAATTGGTTCCGTTGGTGTGGCGGTGATAGAAAATATACCACTCGCCGCCGATCTCCACCATGCTGCCGTGATTGTTGGCGGTGTAGTAGGCGCATTTTTCGGCGGGCTTGTAGGTATCGATGTTCAGATCGCCGCTGCTAACCAGCACACCCTGATAAACAAAGCCCCCGGTGGGTTCCCTGCTGACGGCATAGCACAGCTCATGGAACTTAACGGACGAATAAATGAAATAGTACAGTCCGTCTTTTTTGCGGATGGAGGACGCTTCGAAGAACTCGTGGCCCTCGTAGCCCGTTCCCGCGCTGGTGGCCGTGCTGGGCACCACGTAGACCGGCGCTTCCCGCACCGTCAGCATATCGGCTTCCAGCACCGTGACCATAGCCCCGTGCTTATTCGGGTCGCCCACGCCGCAAAAGCCTGTATAAAGATACGTTTTTCCGTTCTCCGTCAGCACCGCCGGGTCAAACTGCGCCTCGTCCCCCGGGGCAAGTCCCAGCAGCGTACCGTCCGGGTAGTGTACATATCCGTAAAACTGATACGCCCCCGCCGGGGTGTCGCATACCGCCACGGATACGAAATTCACATTGCTGAGCACGTAGTACAGATAATACCGCCCGTCCGGCCCGATGGTCACATCCGGGGCGTAAAGGTTGCCCTGCAGGTCGCCGTTGTGCGGGTCCTGATCCTTCCGATAGATCACGCCCTCATAACGCCACTGTCCCAGATCGTCCACCGGGGCTGACCAGCAGACGTAATCGCCCATGCAGTATAGATCCCCATTGAAAAAATCATGCGACCCGTATACATAGACCCGGTCGTCGAACACATAGGGTTCGCCGTCTGGCACATATTCCCAAGAGGGCAGATAGGGATTGGTGACCTGCTTGAGATTTTCCTGCGCCGTAACTTTTTCCATGGCTGGTTCTCCTTCCCTTGCAAAACCGTTCCATCCCGCATCCGTCTCTCGGCTCTTACACCCTTTGAACGAAGCACTTTCGGTTTTGTATGTTTCTTATTTTACCAACTTTCTGCTGCTCCCGCAAGCACCAAAAAAGCCCTGACGCTTTTCTGCGCCAAAGCTCTCGCTTTGTGATAGTGAAATTCGGCCGACCTTCCACACTGCCCGCACCGGCTATTCATGTTGCAAGCCTCTTGGAGCCACACCAAACCCGCGAGCCGTGGCACCCGGTGTGCCGCGACGGTAACTCCGCAGCCAATCTCCATGTCCCTCTACGCCCCTGCGCGCCAAAGGCGCACAGTCCGGGGTGCAGGGGCACTGCCCCTGCCTGCTTATTTGGTGTCTTTGATGATGCGGCGGATGTCGTCCAGAAGACTGGCCAAGCTGGGAGATTGCTTGATGGAGTCTTCCACCTTCTCAATGGAAGACATGACGGTGGTGTAGTGGCGGCCGCCAAAGGCGTCGCCGATCTTCGTCAGGCTCAGGCCCAGCATTTCCCGGCTCAAATACATGGCGATCTGCCGGGGAACGGTCACGTCATGGCTGCGGCGGGCGCTCTTGATATCGTCCACCGAAACGCCGTAGTACGACGCGACCGCGTCCTGAATGATGTCGCAGGTGATGCGGCGGCTTTCGCTGTGGTTGAACAGTTCCCGCAAAGCCTCCCGCGCCAGCTGCATGTCGATGGGCCGCCGGGCCAGCGTACTGTACGCCGTCAAACGGGTCAGACTGCCTTCCAGCTCACGAACGTTGGTGTCGATCTTTTCGGCGATCAGCTCCAGGATCTCGTCGCTGACGATGATATGCTCAAACTCCGCTTTCTTGCGCAGAATGGCCAAACGGGTCTCGAAATCGGGCCGCTGGATGTCCGCGATCAGTCCGCCCTCAAAACGGCTGCAAAGACGTTCCTCCAGCTTCTGGATCTCCTTGGGCGGCTTGTCGCTGGTCATAATGATCTGCTTGCCCGCTTCCCGCAGATGGTTGAAGGTGTGGAAGAACTCCTCCTGCGTACTCTGCTTGCCCGCGATGAACTGAATATCGTCCACCATCAGAATGTCCGCATTGCGGAAACGGTCGCGAAACTCCTGATTGCGGTTCTGCTGCATGGCGCTGACCAGCTGATTGGTGAAATCCTCGCTGGTGATGTATACGATATTCATCTGGGGGTACAGCTGATGAGAATAATGGCCGATGGCGTGCATCAGGTGGGTCTTGCCCAGACCCACGCCGCCGTAGATGAACAGCGGGTTGTAGGCCTTGGCGGGCACCTCCGCCACCGCCAGAGACACCGCATGGGCAAAACGGTTGCCGCTGCCCACCACAAAGGTGTCAAAGGTATACTTGGGGTTCAGCTGGGCCAGCGTATTGCCGGTGTACTTGGCTTCCAGCTCCCGGACGCGGCTGTCCATCTCCTCCTGACAGAGCGCCTCCACGGTCAGGGCCTTTCCAGCGGCCGTGGACACGGCGTTCTGAATCTGGGGCATGATGCGGTTGATGCCGTATTCCCGCATCATGGCGTTGATGCACTCCAGAATCAAGGTGTCGCCGATCAGGCCGAAAGGCTTCAGCGAGGACTCGATCCACGTCTGGTAACTGATGTCCGTCATTTCCTGTTTCAGGATCCCGCACGCGCTTTCCCAGAGTTCCCCCGCATTCGTCATACTGCCAAACCCTCTTCATAATGTATATTATGCAAAAGACTTATGGAAAACTTTTCCACACTCAGAAGCCATCGACGACAGCCTTCTATGGAAAACCAAAAGCACGTCTTTCGCCCGAAATAGTGACCGTGCTTCATCATACCAATTTTCGACGAGTTTGGCAAGGGTTTTCCCGTGATCTGACAATTTGTATAGGGAGCCATCTTTCATGCGGATTTTATTTTGCGCCCATCTATCCATGGGGGAGGGCTTCCATTCATCCACAAAACCTAGTTTTCAATTTGCATATTTATTTAATTTTGACGTATGAGAATTAAGTTTGGAAGAAAAAATTACCGGAACGAAATATTTTCTTAACCTGACGCAAGGAATTATGACAAAAAGTGTAGAAATCTACATCGTTGTTACAAAGCGCATTTGGGGGTGTGGATGTGGCGATTCCCGTCTTGCAGGAGGAGCTGGAAACGGTGCTCCGGCCCTGGCTGGGCTCTCTCTTCCTGACCTCCAACCCCATGCTGGATCAGCTGACCCAGATGATGCGCGGCTACGCCCCCTATAAACAGACGCTGGAAGATCTGCGTGACCAGCTGGAAAGCTTCCTGCTGACCAGCATCAACCGCTATACTCATGGCAGTATGATGGTGCTGAACGACCAGTATAAGACCGTCCGTCTGGGGCAGGGGCATATCGGCTGGATCACCGATGACGTGATGGGCGTGCTTTTTGATAAGCTCACGCCCTTTTCCGCCAATTTTATCAAGCTGAACGATTACAGTCTGCGGGTGCAGAGCCTGTCCGCCCTGCGGGTGCTTTATCAGAAATACGCCTCCTATTATTCCGAGGAGGATCTGCGCTTCTTAAAGGAAATGATCCGCCGCACCTATCCCCCGGAAAAGTACCGGGACTGGCTCAAGGATTGAATTTTCCCCCGAAAACGTGTATAGTGAATCTGCGGCGCCGACACCCCGCCATTCTGAAACGCCGCGGAGAAAAATATGCTGAAAGCCCCCCGAAAACCGAATATCAGTAAGACCGTCGTATATGCCATTGCCGTCAACGCCCTGCAAATTCTGGCTTTGCTGGTTTTTGTGGTATACGTTTTTCTGATGGATTTTTCTTGGCAGAATCGTATCTCCCTCCGCACCATTGCGGTCGTCGGGGCGCTGGTGGCCGGGTGGGGCGCGATACTGGACATTCAGGACGCGCTGCTGACTCGCCGGCGGATGCGCACCATCACCGAGCTGCAAACGGTCAATCAGCAGATGGACGCGCTGAACCTGAAGCTGCGGGCCCAGCGGCACGACTTTCTCAACCACCTGCAGGTGGTCTACAGTCTGATGGAAATGGGCGAGTATCAGGACGCGACCGCCTATCTGGAAACCGTTTATTCCCAGCTGCACGCCGTGTCCCGGGTACTGCGCACCAAGGTGACGGCCTTCAACGCCCTTCTGCAGGTCAAGAACGCCGAATGCGAGCGGCGCGGCATTGCGCTGGAGATGGACGTGCGCAGCACACTGGAAGGGATCGCCATGCCCGCGTGGGAGCTTTGCTGCGTCATCGGCAACCTGCTGGACAACGCCATGGATGCGGCGGCACAGGCGGAAAAGCCCCAGATCACGCTGTCGGTCACGGAAAGCCTGCGGGAGTTTACCTTCATCATTCGCAATAACGGCGCAGCCATCCCGGCTTCTCTGCGGGAACGGATCTTTGAGCCGGGATTTTCCACCAAGGGAGAGAACCGCGGCATGGGACTGGCCATCGTCAGCCGCCGTCTGGACGAATACGGCGGCCAAATCTCGCTGGACGCAAGCGACGAGTCCACCGCCTTTACTGTCTCCCTGCCCCACGAGACCGGCCTTGCCCCCAAGGCCGAATAACACCGCCGAACGAAAGGAGCGCGGGAGCCTTTTTCCCGCAGCACGATGGATCAGAGCAAGAAGAAATTTCTGAAAAACATGGTGGGCTTTTCCATGATGACATGGATCAGCTTCCTGCTGGGCTTTCTTTCCTCCCCCATTGCCACCCGGCTGTTTGTGCCGGAGGAGCTGGCGAAGTTCAATATGTTTTCCACCTACGGCTCGCTGATCGCCTCGGTGTGCTATCTGGGGCTGGATCAGGCCTATGTGCGTTTTTTCCGGGAGCCGCCGGGAAAATCGACCCGTAAGAGCCTGTACACCTTCTGCACGCTGGTGCCGCTGGCTTTCAGCCTTGTGGCGGCGCTGGTGCTGAGTTTCTTCTGGCGCTCCCTGTCGGTGCAGGTCATGGGCACGGAGAGCCGGAGCGTTTTCGTCCAGCTTTGCCTTTTCAGCTTTTTTCTGGTGCTGTTCCGTTTTCTGTCCCTGAGCTATCGAATGGAGCAGAACGCCAAGCTCTACACCATTCAGGGCGTTTGCCATGTGGTGGTGACCAAGCTGGCCTATCTGGCCGTGGGTTTCGACGACGCAAGGGGCCAAACCGCCATTCTGGTGCTGACGGTGCTGATGGCACTGTTCTGTCTAGGGTGCCTGTGGCTGCAGCGCAGCCGTTTCGACGTGCATTTCGCCCGGGAGATCGACCGTCCCTTTGTGCAGGAGGTCAGCCATTTCGCCCTGCCGCTGGCACCGCTGGCCATGCTGAGCTGGTTCAACTCCAACGCCAATTCCGTGGTGCTGCGAAACCTGATGGGGCTGAGCGAAAATGCCATCTATTCCAGCGCGCTGGGGCTGGCGGCCACCATCAACATCATCCAGACCGGCTTCAACGCCTACTATGCGCCCTACGTGCTGGAACATTATCAGGACGACAGCACCCGTTTTTTCACCATTCATCGGCTGATGGCCTGCCTGCTGTGCCTGTTCGGGCTGGGCATCACGTTGCTGCAAACGCCGGTCTTTCTGCTGCTGGGCAAGAGCTACCGCAGCTCGGTGATCTTCTTCCCCTTCCTGTTTCTTTCCCCCATCTGCTACTGTCTGGGCGAAACCACGGGCATGGGCATCAATATCGCCAAAAAAACCCACTGGACCACCATCATTTATCTGTTCTCGGCGGTGGTCAATATTGCCCTGTGCTTCCTGCTGATCCCCTCGCAGGGCATGACGGGCGCGGCCATGGCTTCGGCGTTCTCCGCCATTCTGACGCTGCTGTTCCGCACGCTGGTGGGCGAACGCTACTACAAAATGCTGGAGACCAAGCGCTACCTGATCTACCCCATCGTATTGATGCTGCTGGCTTCCTTCGGGAATCTCTGGCTGACCGGGGCCGCCAAATACCTGCTGCTGACGCTGCTGCTGGCCGTGAGTCTGTTTCTGTTCCGACGTGAGATCGCCACGCTGTGGCGCACGGTCAAGGAGATTTTCACAGTGCGCCGTTCGAAAGCCACGGGAGGGAACGCCTGATGCCGAAAATTCTGCTGATTGCCGACAGCGACGCGCTGTGGACGAAGCGGGCGGTGGAATACCTGCTGCTGCCCGCGGGATATGAGATCGTCATATTCCCCATCTGGGGGCACAAAGGCCAGTTCGATGATTACTACCGGGAGCACGGCGTGACGGTATACAAGGATTCCCATCGTTTGCCCGTGATACGTTTGATTCCCCGGGTGCGCATGTGGGCAAGAATTGCCCTGAACGCCCGGGATCTGGCAAAGCTCGGCCCCTTCGACGTCGTTCATAATCATTACCTGTCCCAACGGGATCTGGCGCTGGGCTTGCGGGTCTCCCGGCGTTTTCATGCCCGCTGGGTGTGCACCTTCTGGGGCAGCGACCTGCTGCGGGCTTCCGACCGTTCCCTTCGACAGATGTGCCCCTATCTGCGCCGCTGCGACCGTCTGACCGCCTGTAACGAGCGGATGCGGGATAAGCTCCGTCAAAGCTGCGGGGAGGAACTATACCAAAAGACCCGCATGACCATTTGGGGGCAGGACGGCTTTGCCGCCATCGACCGCGTACTGGCCGCCGAGGGCCGGGAGGCTTGCCGGGCCTATTACGGCATACGGAAAGACAGCTACGTAGTCAGCATCGGCTACAGCGCCGACAACGCCCAGCATCAGCTGGAAGTGGTGGAAGCGCTGTCGGCTCTGCCAAAGGAGAACCTTTCCCATATGACGCTGGTCTTGCAGCAGACCTACGTGAAGCGGGACCCCGCATACATGGAACGGGTGCGGCAGGCCGCCGAGGCCCTGCCCTGTCAGGCCGTGGTGCTGCGGGATTTTCTCGACCTGACGGAGACCGCCCGGCTTCGGCTATGCGCCGACCTGTTTATTCTGGCCATCTCCACCGACGCTTTCGCGGCCAGTATGCAGGAATACTTATACGCAGGCGCGGTTTTCCTGATGGGCGACTGGCTGGGCTATCCTCAGCTGGACGAGCTGGGCATTCCCATCAACCGCTTCCATGAATACAAAGAGCTTCCCGCACTGGTCCAGCAGGCCATGAACGGGAAGCTGCAAAGGTCCACGGACGAGCAGCGTGCGCTGCTCCCGGCCCACTATTCCTGGGACGCCGTCCACAAGGACTGGCTGGGGCTTTACGAATGATTCCGCAGTTTTTCCACCGTGCGGGCAAAAGCCTCCGGCGGCTCCGCACAGAAGGAAAGTCGTTCCCCGGTTCGGGGATGGGTAAAAGATAAACGCCAGGCGTGAAGCATCAATCGCGGTGCTTTCACGCCGTTTTTTGCGCCATAAATAGGGTCGCCTGCCACCGGGTGGTGGATGGACTGCATATGGACGCGAATCTGGTGGGTACGTCCCGTCAGGATGTGTACCTCCAGAAGGGCCGCCCCGCGAAGATTTTCCTTCAGCGTCCATTCCGTCAGGGCGTAGCGTCCTTCGGGGTCGATGGCCATCTTTTTCCGATCTTTTTTGGAGCGGGCGACGGGCTGTTCGATCCGGCCGGAGGGCTCCTTCATTTCGCCTTCCACCACGGCCAGATAACGCTTGTCCATGGTGCGCTCCCGCAGCTGCTCGCTCAGGCTTTCATGGGCCTGATCGTTCTTGGCGATCATCAAAAGGCCGCTGGTGTCCTTGTCCAGCCGGTGGACGATGCCCGGGCGCTTCACTCCGCCGATGCCGCTCAGATCGTCCATGGCGTACAACAGGGCGTTGACCAGCGTGCCGGTCTCGTTGCCCGGAGCGGGATGCACCACCATGCCGCAGGGCTTGTTGACTACGGCCACGTCCTCGTCCTCATAAAGGATCTCCAGCGGAATGTCTTCCTTTTCTACGGTCAATTCCACCGGGTCGGGCACGGTCAACTCCACGTTGTCGCCGGGCGCTACCCCATAGCCGGGCTTACTGCGAACGATTTCATTCACTCGGCAAAGTCCCTGCTCGATCCACTTGGCCGCCTGAGAGCGGCTGCATTCGCCCATTTCCGCGGCGATCACATCCAGACGGGCTTTAGTTTCCGCCTGCTGCTGAATCGTTTTCACGCCGCTCCCTCCAATCCTGTGGGCGCAGCAGCGTGCTGATCACCAGCATCGCCACGCCAAAGCAGATGGCAATGTCCGCCCCGTTGCAGATAAACCACGGCAGCCACGGAAAATACAGCATATCCACCACACTGCCGAACAGAAGTCTTTCGCCAAAATTGCCCAGAAAGCCGCCCACGATCAGCCCAGCCGCCACACGGGTGAAAACCGTTGGGCGGTAGCGGCGCATCAGCAGCCAGCCCGCCACGATCACCGCCAGCGGCAGCAGCAGGTTGGCCAGCCAGTTGCCGCTGAGCAGTCCCAGCGCCATGCCGTTGTTCCGGCTGAGACGCAGCTCCAGCACGCCCGGCAGCACCGTCACCGCCTGTTCTAGCGATCGTACCGCACACAGCTTGGAGCCTACGTCCAGCGCCAGCGCGGCGGCGGCTACTGCCCAGAAAAGTCCTGTCATATGTTCCTCCTATTGGAGCCGTTTCTGCACGATACTGACGATATTCGCCAGCAGTTCCCCGATCAGCGGAAGATTTCGCTTGGCCAAGTCCTGTAAAATCCACACCAGCAGCGCGCCCAGAATGGAAAAGCCTACCGCCATGCCCACGCCCCGGGCTACGCCCGCCCAAAAGCTGGTCCAGAACAGCCGCTTGCGGTCGTCTACATAGCGCACGTAATCCGCCAACCGCAGCCTTTCCATGGCACCCAACCAGCGGTCGATCTGACGAACGATCACATGGGCGCTTTCCAGCTCGGTCATGGGAGGAGGCTCTGCCGCAGGTGTTTCCAGCTCCGGCAACGGAGTCCTTGTTCTGCCTGTTACGCGCCGCCAAAGCCGCGCTATCCTTTCGTTCATCGTCACAGCCCACACCCCTCTTTTTCAGTGTGCCCCGGCGACGAAACGTTTACAGCCCCACGCAGAAAGATTGTACCCGTCCCCCATTTTTTTGTCAACCGACGAACCTTTCGCATAAAAAGAGAGACCGCCGCAAAAACAGCAGTCTCTCCTTTGGGCCAAGCCCCTGCGATCATCAGATGATCTCGATGATGCACATTTCGGCGGCGTCGCCGCGGCGGGGTCCCAGCTTGTAAATGCGGGTGTAACCACCGGCGCACTTCTTTTCTTCGTTGCGCTTCTTGAACTTGGGGCCATATTCACGGAACAGCTTCTCCACCACAGGATATTTCACGTCCTTGGTGCGCTCTTTCCAGTCGGCCTTGTCCTCGTCCTTGCGCTTGACATCGGGGATCTCGTACAGATAGCTCATCATGATACGGCGGGCGTGCAGCTTGCTGGGCGCGTCGTTCACGGTCTCGATGGTGACGATCTGTCCCTTGTCGTTATGGGCTTCCTTGGTGGTGGCGATGGTGTTGTCGCACTCATTCACCGCCAGAGTGATCAGGCGTTCAGCGGCCCGACGGACTTCCTTGGCGCGAGCCTCGGTGGTCTCGATGCGGCCATACCAGATCAGATTGGTGACCTGATTGCGAAGCAACGCCTTGCGCTGGTCGGCAGTGCGGCCCAATTTGCGTTGTGCCATGGTCTGTATCCTCCTGCATGTTCATCAAGGGTTGTTATTCTTCGCTGGGGCGCAGGCTGAGGCCGAGCGCTTCCAGCTTCTGCTCCACTTCCTCCAGGCTCTTGCGGCCGAGGTTGCGGACCTTCATCATGTCTTCCTGATTGCGCTGCACCAGCTCGGAGATGGTGTTGATGCCGGCGCGCTTCAAGCAATTGTAAGCGCGGACGCTCAGATCCAGCTCCTCGATGGTCATTTCCAGCACCTTTTCCTTCTTGTCGTCTTCCTGATCGGTGAAGGCGATGGTGGTCACCTGTTCGGTCAGGCCGACGAAGAGGGTCAGATGCTCCGTCAAGATCTTCGCCGCCAGACTGATCGCCTCATCCGGCTGTACGCTGCCATCCGTCCACACTTCCAGGGTCAGCTTATCGTAGTCGGTAATCTGACCAACGCGAGTGTCGGAAACGGAGTAGTTCACCTTTTTGATGGGGGTGAAAATGGAGTCGATCGGGATCACGCCGATAGGCATGTTCGGATACTTGTTCTTATCCGCACTTACATATCCGCGGCCGCTGTCGACCGTCAGCGTCATCTGCAGATGAGCGTCTTCATTCAGAGTGGCGATGTGGGCCTCGGGGTCAACGAATTCCAATTCGTCGTCCACCACGATGTCCTTAGCCTTTACCTCGCAGGGGCCCTTCACGTCGATGGTGACGGTCTTCATCTGGTCGGAATACAGCTTTGCGGACAGCGCTTTGAGGTTCAGGATGATCTCGCTCACGTCCTCGGTCACACCGGGGACGGTGGAGAACTCATGCTGAATTCCTTCGATCTTGATGGTGGTCACCGCAACGCCGGGCAGCGAACTAAGCAGCACACGGCGCAGGGCATTGCCCAGCGTGTTGCCGAAGCCGCGTTCCAACGGCTCGATGATGAACTTGCCATAGGTGCCGTCTTGTCTCAGCTCCGCACAGTCGATGTGCGCTTTTTCGATTGCGATCATTCGTCTTACCCTCCTGTTTTATACCATTGGATCGAGGGAGTAACGTATCAAGACTAACGAGAGTAGAACTCGACGATCAGGTTCTCCTGCAGCTCGAAGTCGATATCGTCACGCTGGGGCAGGGCTTCCACCTTGCCGGTCAGGGTGGGGGCGTCGAAGGTGAGCCACTTGGGGGTCACAACGCTGGTGCCCTCCCGCAGCACCTTGAACATCTCCAGCTGAGCGCTCTGCTGACGGATGGTGATCACGTCGCCGGCCTTCACCGTGTAGGAGGGGATGTCCACCTTGCGGCCGTTGACGAGGATGTGACCGTGGGTCACGACCTGACGGGCCATGCGGCGGGTCTTGCCAAGGCCCAGACGGTACACCACGTTATCCAGACGCAGCTCCAGCAGCTGAAGCATGTTGTCGCCGGTGATGCCCTTCATGTGAGAGGCCTTCAGATAATATTTATGGAACTGCTTTTCCAGCACGCCATAGATGAACTTGACCTTCTGCTTTTCCTTCAGCTGAATGCCGTATTCAGACACCTTGCGGCGGCGGTTGGCGTTCCCGGGGTTCCGGGTAGACTTTTTGTTGCCGTATCCCATCGTTGCGGGAGATACTTCGAAGCTCCTGCACTTCTTGGCAATAGGCTGTTTGCTCGTAGCCATCGAATTATGTCCTCCTTATGATTCCTTACACGCGGCGGCGCTTAGGCGGACGGCAGCCGTTGTGGGGAATGGGCGTAACGTCTTTGATCATGTTGACTTCCAGACCGGCGGCCTGCAGGCTGCGGATCGCGGCTTCACGGCCGGAACCGGGGCCCTTGACATACACTTCGACGGTCTTCAGGCCAAACTCCATCGCGGCCTTGGCTGCGGTCTCGGCGGCCATCTGGGCGGCGAAGGGGGTGGACTTTTTGCTGCCACGGAAACCCAGTCCGCCGGCGCTGGCCCAGGACAGAGCGTTGCCGTTGGTGTCGGTCAGGGTCACGATGGTGTTGTTAAAGGAAGAACGGATATGCGCGGCGCCACGCTCCACGAGCTTTTTCTCACGGCGCTTGCGCGATACCTTTTTAAGCTTTTGCTTAGGTGCCATTTTGTTTATCCCTCCATGCTACATAAGCGATGTGATCAGCGGCTTACTTGGTGGCCTTTTTCTTGCCCGCGATGGTACGCTTCGGGCCCTTGCGGGTACGCGCGTTGTTCTTGGTGTTCTGACCGCGGACAGGCAGGCTGCGACGATGACGGACGCCGCGGTAGCAGCCGATTTCCACCAGGCGCTTGATGTTCATGGAAACCTCGCGACGGAGGTCGCCTTCCACCTTCACATGGTGCTCGATGTAATCACGAAGCTTGCTGACTTCGTTTTCGGTAAGGTCCTTGACGCGGGTATCGGGGTTGATCTCGGTGGCGGCCAGGATTTCCTTGGAGGAAGCCACGCCGATGCCGTAGATGTAGGTAAGCCCGATTTCCACACGCTTTTCTCTGGGCAGGTCCACACCCGCAATACGTGCCATTAGGTTACACCTCCAGTAGAATGTGCTCTCTTGAGCCAAGGGTCTCTTGAAGTTGGCGATGTCTGCGTAGAGGTAGCAGAGCAAAGCCCAAGACCCCGCGCAGCGAAAGCCGCGCTTTGTCAGTGATGAAGGAGCCGTGCCAGACCCATGGTCACAGGCGATTTCCCGTCCATGCAGCCGCCCATGGCTTCGGGCATACTCCAACTTTTGAAGTATAGCACAATTTCTGCAACAATGTAAAGGATGAAATTTGATTTTTTTGCTGGTTTTTTGTTTTTTCGCTTCTTTTTCCTGTTTTAGAGGCTGTTTTTCCGCCGACGCGGGCGCTTGTGTTTTGCCGGTTGCGCGCAGGCGGGGGTTGATGCTATAATAAAGGATGAGTTGCGCCGCCCCGAGGGCGCGTTCTCCATCCCCCACAAATCAAATGGTAAGGAGTTAACCGGCGTGGCAATGAAAGATTTTTTCAAAAAGCTGCTGGGACAGAGCAACGACGCGGAGGTACGGCGGCTGCAGAAGATCGCGGACAGCGTTCTGGCTCTGGAAGACAAATACAAAGGCCTTTCCGATGAGGAGCTGCAGCGGCAGACCCCCATTCTGAAAGAACGGCTGCACAAAGGCGAAACCGTAGACGATATTCTGCCCGATGCTTTCGCGGCCTTCCGGGAAGCGGTCTGGCGGGTGGACGGCAAGCGGCTGTTCCCCGTGCAGATCATGGGCGGTATCTGCCTGCATCAGGGCCGCATCGCCGAGATGAAGACCGGCGAGGGCAAGACCCACACCGCCACCCTGCCCGCCTACCTGAACGCCCTGACCGGCGAAGGCGTGCATATCGTTACCGTCAACGACTATCTGGCCAAATTTCAGGGCGAGTGGATGGGCAACATCTTCCGCTTCATGGGCATGAGCGTGGGCATCATCGTTCATGACATGGACAACGCCCAGCGCCGGGAGGCTTACGCCTGCGACGTGACCTACGGCACCAACAATGAAATGGGCTTCGACTACCTGCGCGACAACATGGTCATCCGGGAAAGCGACATGGTGCAGCGGGGCCACGCCTACGCCATCGTGGACGAGGTGGACTCCATCCTCATCGACGAGGCCCGCACGCCTCTGATTATTTCCGGTCAGGGCGACAAATCCACCGAGCTGTACGCCCGGGCGGATCAGTTCGTCTCCCGGCTGAAAAACGAAGAGGACTACACCGTAGCCGAAAAGGAAAAGGCCGTTTCCCTCACCGACGAAGGTGTGGCCAAGGCCCAGTCCTTCTTCAAGGTGGAAAACATCGCCGACATGGAAAACAGCGAGCTTTACCATCATATTCTGGCCGCGCTGAAGGCCCACGCCCTCATGAAGCGGGACGTGGACTACGTGGTGCAGAACGGCGAGGTCGTCATCGTGGACGAGTTCACCGGCCGTCTGATGGTGGGCCGCCGCTATTCCGACGGTCTGCATCAGGCCATCGAGGCCAAGGAGCACGTGAAGGTGGAGCGGGAAAGCAAGACCCTGGCTACCGTCACCTTCCAGAACTACTTCCGTATGTATAAAAAAATCTCCGGCATGACCGGCACGGCCAAGACGGAGGAGGAGGAGTTCGAGGGCATCTACAATCTGGACGTGGTGCAGATTCCCACCAACCGTCCCATGATCCGCAAGGACATGAACGACGTGGTCTACAAGAGCAAAAAGGGCAAGTTTAACGCCGTCGTAGAGGAAATCGTGGCGCGCCACCAGACGGGCCAGCCCATTCTGGTGGGTACGGTCAACGTGGAGACCAGCGAGCTTCTGTCCCACCTTATCAAGCTGCGGGGCGTGCCTCACGAGGTGCTGAATGCCAAGCACCACCAGAAGGAAGCCGAGATCGTGGCGCAGGCCGGTCACGTGGGCGCGGTCACCATCGCCACCAACATGGCGGGCCGCGGCACGGACATTCTGCTGGGCGGCAACCCGGATTTTCTGGCCCGCCGCAAGCTGCGTCAGGACGGGGTTCCGGAAGAGATCATCATGGAAGCCATCGGCCACAACGAGAACGTTCCGCCGGAGGTTCTGGAAGCCCGCAAGGCCTATCAGGAAGCCTTTGCTTCCTTTAAGAAGGAAACCGACGCGGAGCACGAAAAGGTCATGGCGCTGGGCGGTCTGCACATCATCGGCACGGAACGCCACGAGAGCCGCCGCATCGACAACCAGCTGCGGGGCCGCGCCGGCCGTCAGGGCGACCCGGGCAGCACCCAGTTCTTCATCAGTCTGGAAGACGACGTAATGCGGCTCTTTGGTTCCGAGCGCATCGCGCCCATGATCGAGCGGCTGGGTCTGGAAGAAGACCAGCCGCTGGAAGCCGGAATGCTGACCAAGCAGATCGAAGCCGCCCAGAAGCGCATCGAGGGACGGAACTTCGCCATCCGCAAGAGCGTTCTGGAATACGACGACGTGATGAACCAGCAGCGTGAGCAGATTTACGGCCAGCGCAAGGAGATCCTCATGGGCGGCGACGTCAGCGCCACCATTCACGCCATGGTTCACAAGCTGATCGAGACCACGGCCCAGCTCAACTTCACCGGCGAGGGCAGCTTCGACTGGAGCGTAAACGACGCGAAGGAATACTTGGAAAAGCTCTGTCTGAAGCCCGGCACACTGGACAAATACGCCGAGCAGATCAAAAAGATGGACGAGCCCGACGAGCTGGTCAAGTGGCTGGAAAAGGACGCGGATGACTTCTACGCCGAGCGGGAAGCCTTGCTGACCGAGATCGGCATAGACATGCGGGAATTTGAGCGGGTCGTGCTGCTTTCCGTCATTGACCGCCACTGGATGGATCACATCGACGACATGGACAACCTGCGGGACGGCATCGGGCTGCGGGCCTACGGTCAGCAGAACCCGGTGCAGGAGTACCGGCGGGAGAGCTACGACATGTTCAACGACATGATCCACCTGATCCGGGAGGAGACGGTACGCCGCATTTACCAGAGCCGAATCCAGCGCCTGCCGGAGCGGCGGAAGGCCGTCGATCTGGAAAAGACGCAGGCCGGTCTACAGGGCGAGAACACGAACGGTCAGGCGAAGAAGGGCGGCGCGCCCGTGAACAAGTCGCAGCCCGGCGCCGTCGGTCGGAACCAGCCCTGCCCCTGCGGCAGCGGCAAAAAATACAAGCACTGCTGTGGGAAGGGCTAAAGCCCTTCACCTCGGACTGCGCGCCACCGGTGCGCAGGGCACTCGTGGGAAAGCAGGTTGGCCGGGGTTTTACCGCCGTGGCACAACAGGTGCCACGGCTCGCCGGTCTGGTGCGGCTCCCTGTCGGTTGGCCGATTCAGACCGCCATTCGGCGACAGGCCTCATGGCTCGCAATAAAGGCCAGCATGGCTTCGAAACCACGCTGGCCTTTCGCATTCCAAATCGTTCAAACCATGAACGCAGGGGAGCAGCCCCCTCATTCCTTGACGCTGCAAAACCGCCAAGCTACGTGAGTCATCCCAACCCGCAAGGGGTAAGCCTGCCCCACGCCGACTGCGGGGGAGCAGAAGCCCTCATTCCTTGACGCTGCAAAACCGCCAAGCCACGGGAGTCATCCCAACCCGCAAGGGGTCAGTATGCCCACCGCCAACTGCGGGGGAGCAGAGCGGCGATAGGCAGCGGAGGGAAAAAGCCTTGCCCTTTTTGAAAGAGGATTAGAGTGAGCACGAGCGCGCACGAACGTCCATGTTAGCAGTCCAAGTGTGCTGCGCGCGACATTGCGAACTCCCTCTTTCAAAAATGGGCAATAAAGGGCTTTTTCCCGGAGTCGCCGTGCCGCTGGCTTTCTTTTGCACACTTTTCTTTCGCCACCGAAAGAAAAGTGTGAGCGCCCCATGGGACGGCCAGTCCCTATCCGCGCCGGAGTCGGCGCGTCATTCCCCGCCAAGGGGAATTGCTTACGGCAAAGTTGTCAATTATCGCCGCAAGCAGGGTGGCTTTCCGCTCGCCCCCCTGCACCCCCTTCGGTTCGCCTACCGAAACAAAGACCCCCATAAGGCTGCAAACCCTGCTTTGCGCCGTGGTCGGCCTATTCCCTATTGGGGAAGGTGAATGCGCCTGCGGGCGTATCCCCCTTCTCCCTTAATCCCTTTGAAAAAAGCCCCACCCAGCCTTTTTCAGAAAGGAGTTTCCCATGATATCCACTACCGCACTGGAAGTGCAGAACGTCACCCGCCGTTTCGGCAGTATGACTGCGCTGAACGGCCTTACCTTCTCCGTCGCCCCCGGCCAGACCGTGGGTCTGCTGGGCCGAAACGGCGCAGGGAAAAGTACCCTGCTGCGTATTCTCTCCGGCCAGCTTCGGGCCAATGAGGGGGAAGTCCGGCTTTTCGGACAGCCTGTCCGGCCGGAAAGCAGCCTTTCCCGGCTGTGCCTCATCGGCGATACCCCTGACTTTGGCAAACTGAGCAATATCAAGGAACTGTTTTACGTGTGCGGCGGCCTGTTCCCCCATTGGAACCAAAGCCGCGCCGAGGAGCTTCTCAGCCGCTTTGAACTGCCGAAAAAGAAACGGCTGAAAGGGTTCAGCCGCGGAATGCAGACCGCTCTTCTGCTGAGCGTGGGGTTGGCCTCCGGCGCGCCGCTGACCGTGTTTGACGAACCCAGTTTGGGACTGGACGCGGTCATGCGGGAGCGCTTCTACGACCTGCTCTGGCGGGAAACCCATTCCCCGGACAGCGCGTCCGGACGCACCTTCATCCTCAGCACCCACCTGATCGAGGAGGTGGCCCGGGTGCTGGATTCCGCCGTGCTGATCGACTCCGGCCGCCTGCTGCAGCAGGGCACCATCACCGAATTGACGGAAAACTATCTGAGCGTGTCCGGCCAGCCGGACGCGGTGCGGGCCGCCACAGCGGGCCTGACCGTGCTGCGGGAGGAAGAAATGGCCGGATCGCTGGTGCGGCACCTCCGGCTGAACCGTCCTGCCGACCGGGAACGGCTGACGGCAGACCCGGCCATTCAGACCGCACCCCTGAGCCTGCAGCGGCTGTTCGTCTTTTTGACGGAAGCGAAAAACGGAGAGGAGGCACATCGGCATGACTGAGAAGCATTCTTTCTATCGTGATTCCCGGCTGAAGGGCGCGCTGCGCTATCACCTGATCCGGCTGGGCAAGCTGGCGCTGGGCCTTCTGGCGCTCCTTCTTCTTTCGGATGTGATCGGCCTTCTCGTGGGGCTGACCGGCTTTTCCAGCTGCGAGGGCACCGGCATTTCCACCAACTGGGCGCTGACCCTGTTTCTGATGCTGGTGCTGAGCTGCATGCTGGCCAAAAGCGGCTCCACGTTTCTGTGCCGGTTCGGCACGTCTCGGTTTACCGTCTGGCTCAGCCAGCTCGTCAGCCTGATTCTGTGCATGATCGGGTTCCTGCTGGGCACCCTGATTTTGAGCATCGCCAACAATTATCTCATTCTGGCGCTGAGCCGCCACAACGGAAATTTCAGCATCCTGTGCGGCTATGACTACGCTTTCCTGCCGGAAACGTATCTGTCCGCCACCCTGCGGCAATCTCTGGAGAGCTTCCCCCGGTCTCTGCTGGACGTTCTGGAAATCCTGTGCCTGATGTATCTGTTCGCCTGCTGCCTGCGGCGGAACAAATGGGTCACGCTGGCCGTGGTCATTCTGGGGCCGCTGCTTTTGTGGGTGCTGACGTTGGCTCCCGTGTTCCGTCAGGCCATCGAGCTGGTGCAGTACGGCAGTGAGGGCGAAATTTTCATTCAAAGCCTGCAATGGGTCAACTGGATCCAGAAGGCATGGGCTTTCTTCACCGACCACTGGCGGCTGATGCAGGGATTGGCCGCGTTGGTCAGCCTGCCCTTGAGTTATCTGTGCGTGCGCTCCACGCCGCAACCGTAATTCCTTCCCTCTCCGAGTTTTCATCGGAGAGGGAATTTCTTTTTCCGCAAGGAAATTCGCCTTTTTTCGGAGAAAACATAGGAGAACGTCAAAAAAGGGGGAACGCGCCTATGGAACATACGCCCTGCTGGATCTGGTATCCCGGAGACTTCGAGCTCCGTCACTCTCTGAAACTTCACGCCCGCCGTCAGGAGCGGGATTACTACCGGCTGGCGATCTGGCCGGTGTACGACTGCTGGCACAGCGTCCGTTTTTTCCGCCGCGCAGAGCTGACCGCCCCGGAAGGGCTGACCGTCCTTGCCCGGGGCAAGGGCAACGTAGGCGTGGACGGTAAGCTGTACCCCTTCGGGAAGGAAATCCCCCTGTCCGCCGGAACGCATGAGATCGTGGTGGAAGTGTTCCGGGAGGACGGGCTGCCCTGCCTGTATGTGGAAAAAGGAAGCCTGTCCGGCACGGAGGGCTGGACGGCCCAGCCCTTTGCCGGGGAAAAGCTACCCGTGGGTTTCAGCCCCCTATTTACCCTGCCGGAGCAGGACCCGGAGGTCTTTCCCTTCGTCTATGAGAAACTCCAGCCCGTCGAAGTCATTCAGGACGAGCGGGGAACGCTGTACGACTTTGGCCGGGAGACCTTTGCCCGAGTCTTTCTGGAAATGGAGAACCAGCCGGAGCTGACGGTCTGCTTCGGTGAATCGGAGACCGAAGCGCGGGCCGTGTCCGACTGTCCGCTGATCGAGACCGTGCCCGCGGGAACGGCTTCGATCCAGTTCCCTGCCCGGGCGTTCCGCTATGTTTTCGTTCCCGGCGAGGCGAAGCTTTGCCTGCGGGTGGAATACGAACGCACGCCGCTGAAGCGCCGGGGGCGCTTTTCCTGCTCCGATCGGCTGCTGACAGATATTTGGAACACGGCGGCCTATACCTTTGAACTCAACAGCCGGGAATTTTTTCTGGACGGCATCAAGCGGGACCGCTGGGTCTGGTCGGGCGATGCGTATCAGAGCTACTTTGTCAGCCGGTTTCTGTACATGGACGCGGACATTTGCCACCGCACCATGTGGGCGCTGCGGGGCAAGGATCCGCTGCTGCAGCATCTGAATTCCATTGTGGATTATTCGCTCTACTGGCTCCTGTCCATCCGGGAGGATTACCAGACCTACGGCGATCTGGACTTTGTCCGGGCCATCTGGCCGAGGATGCGGAGTCTAACGGACTTCTGTCTGGAACGCACCAATGAGGAAGGGTTCCTCGTTGGCCGGGAGGAAGACTGGGTCTTTATGGACTGGGCCGACATGGACAAGGACGGCCCGCTTTGTGCCGAGCAAATGCTGTTCATCCGGGCGCTGGAAGCGGCGGCAGACTGCGCTTCGCTGGCTGGGCAGGACGGCAGCCGGTACGCAGCCCATGCCGAAAGGCTGTCGAAAAAGCTGGACAGGTTTTTCTACGACGAGGAAAAGGGCGCCTACATCGACACCTACGCCTCCGGGCGGCGGAATGTGACCCGCCACGCCAATATTTTCGCCATCCTGTATGATTTTGCGGACGAATCAAAGCGGGCTTCCATCGTCCGAAACGTGCTGGACAACGACGGCGTTCCGGCCATCACCACGCCCTACTTCAAATTTTTCGAGCTTTGGGCCAACTGCAAGCTGGGCCGGGTGGAAAAAATGCTGGATCAGGTGCGGGACTACTGGGGCGGGATGCTGGCGCTGGGCGCCACCACCATCTGGGAGGAATACGACCCCCGCCAGACTTTCCCCGATCACTACGCCATGTACGGCGATCCCTACGGCAAGAGCCTGTGCCACGCGTGGGGCGCGGGCCCCATCGACCTCATCGGCCGGTATGTAGCCGGTTTCCGGGCCGAGGCTCCCGGCTGCAGGGCCTTTGCGCTGGAGCCCCGACCCTCCGGGCTATCGGCGCTGGATACCGTCATTCCCCTGCCGGACGGCGGACAGGTACAACTGTGCTGGGACGAGCGGGAGCTGCGCGTCCTGACCGATCGTCCCGGCGGCGCGCTGATCTGGCAGGGTCGGCGCATCCCGCTGGAACCGGGACAGGAGCTGCGCGTCAGCCGGTAATCCCCCTTTGGTTTTCCACAAGCATTGCTTTTTGAAAGGAGTTTTCCACATGGATACTGCTTCCCATGAAATGCTGAATTTGCTGAAGACCCGCCGGAGCGTCCGGGCCTACAAGGCCGACCCCGTGCCGGAAGAACTGCTGGATCAGGTGCTGGAGGCCGGAACTTACGCGCCCTCGGCCATGGGCAGGCAGTCGCCCACCCTCATCGCCGTGACCAGTCCCAAATATCGGGAACAAATTTCCAAGCTGAACGCCGCCGTCATGGGCACGGACAAGGATCCCTACTACGGCGCGCCGGTGATCGTGCTGGCGCTGGCAGACCCGGCCATCGGCCCGTGGGTGGAGGACGCCAGCTGTGCGCTGGAAAACATGATGCTGGCCGCTCATGCGCTGGGGCTTTCCACCGTGTGGGTGCATCGGGAGCGGGAAATTTTCGACAGCGAAGCGGGCAAGGCGCTGCTGCGGAAATGGGGTCTGCCGGAGACCCTGCGGGGCGTAGGCTCCATCGCGTTGGGCTACGGCGCCGCCCCGGCTCCCCAGCCCAAGCCGCGGAAGGAAGGCTATATCCTTAAGGTCTGAACCTGCCCGACCCTCGGCAGGGAAGAACGTCCCTTCCCATTCGATTCCCCTATAATGAAAGCGAATGGCACAAACAGGCGCGCAAAAATAAGGGAACGCGCCAAAGGACGAGGACAGCGGCAAACCCGCTCCGCACCCCCGAATCTTAATTTGTCCCTAGGGAAAGCTGGTCTGCCTTTGACAGACTGAACTTTTCCAATGAAATTTGAAAAGTTCATCATCGCCCAGTGGGCACAACTGCCGAAGGTACTTAGCGACTGGCAGCCCTGAGTAAAAGCGCGGCAGTACCCGGCACGCCGATATTTATGAATAAGGCGCCAGCGGGGCGGGCCGTATACACCGGCCATCCATTTCAGGCAATTCAAAAAACCGGGTGCAGAGGAAAAACGATCCTCTGTACCCGGTTTTTTCCATAAAAATTTTACGCCCGCGGCTTGGCCCGATCCGCCATGCGCTTCATCAGCAGTACGCCGACGATCATCAGCAGGGGGAAGCCCAATCCGCACAGGATGCCCGCCCGCAGGTTATCGCCCAAGGCGCTGGCTACCGCGCCCGCCACCGTCGGCCCGGCGGAGCAGCCCAGATCACCCGCCAGTGCCATCAGCGCAAACAGGGCCGTACCGCCCCGGTGCATGGAGGCCGACGCCGTGCTGAACGTGCCCGGCCAGAAAATGCCCACGGAGAAACCGCACAGGCCTACGCCGATCAGGCCCGTCAGCGGACTCTGCGTCAGGCCGATGAGCAGGTACGCCGCTACGCACAGGCCGCAGCAGCCCAGCATGGTCTTGGTCAAGTCCATTTTGTCGCCCCGTTTGCCGTAGATCAGACGGCTCAGGCCCATCAGCAGGGAGAACACTGTGGGGCCGGTCAGGTCGCCCAGCGCCTTACTGACACCCAGCCCCTTCTCCGCGAAGGTGGAGGCCCACTGGCTCACCGCCTGTTCGCTGGCCCCGGCGCAGACCATCATCAGCATGATGACCCAGAACATGCCGGAGCGGAACAGTTCGCCCACCGACATCCCCTTTTCTCCGTCCTCCACCAGCGGCGCAAGGGGCACCTTCAGGAAGAAAATGCCGTTCGCCACGGGCAGCAGCGCCCAGATCAGCGCCAGCACCCGCCAGCTGCCGCTGCCGAACACCGCCAGAAACAGGGTGGACAACACCACCACGCCCGCGCTGCCCCAGCAATAGAAGGAATGGAGCAGACTCATGGTCTTGGCTTTATGCTCGGATGGGCAGGCCTCCACAATGGGGCTGATAATGACCTCCAGCAGGCCGCCGCCAACAGCGTAGAACAGGACGGAGATCAACAGGCCCGCAAAAGCGCTGGGCAGGACCGACGGCAGCACCGCCAAAAAGATCAGCCCCAGCGCCGCGAAGCCATGCGCCAGCAGCGCCGAAGCCCGATAGCCGATCCGATCAATGAAGAACACGGACGCGCCGTCCACAGCCAGCTGCAGAAGAAAATTCAGCGTAATAAGCAGCGTCACCTGCGACAACGGAATGCCGAACTGTTTCTGAAAGGTCAAAAACAGCAGGGGAACGAAGTTATTCACCACCGCCTGCACAATATAGCCGGTGAAGCAGGCGCGTTCGGTGTGCTTGTAGGTCATGGGAAATCCCTCCTTGGTACGGATGGAATACGCCGCATTATAGCACTTCCCGTGCGCCGGGAAAAGGGGATTAAGAAAAATGAACAACACCAAAAAACAGGACGGTTTTTGCTACCGTCCTGTCTGAATAGCGCTTTACAGCACCTTTTCCAAAAAGCTGATGAGCCGGGGACTTTCCGGGTGGCTGAACAGCTCCTTGGAGGGCTTATCCTCCTCGATACGGCCGCCGTCCAGGAACAGCGTCCGCGTACTGACCTCCCGGGCAAAGCGCATTTCGTGAGTGACCACGATCATGGTCATACCCTCCTCGGCCAGCGCTTTCATAACCGATAGCACCTCGCCGATCATTTCGGGATCCAGTGCGCTTGTGGGCTCATCGAAAAGCATGACCTCCGGGTTCATCATCAGAGCACGGACAATGGCGATCCGCTGCTTCTGACCGCCGGAAAGCTGGCTGGGATAGGCCGTCAGCTTATCCGCCAGCCCCACCCGGCGCACCAGTTCTTCCGCCTTGGCTTCCGCCTCGGCCTGAGGCATTTTATGAATGCGCATGGGGGCCACGGTCAGGTTCTTCATCACGTTCATATTCTCGAACAGGTTGAACTGCTGGAACACCATGCCCATCTTCTGCCGGTGGACGTTGATATCCGTCTTTTTATCGCAGATATCCACGCCGTCAAAAATGATCTGCCCATCGGAAGGCGTTTCCAGCAGGTTCAGGCACCGCAGAAAGGTGCTCTTGCCGCCGCCGGAGGGGCCGATGATGCTGACCACTTCCTTTGCGTCGAAAGAGGTGCTGATATCATTGAGAACCGTCAGCTTGCCGAAGCGCTTGGACAGGTGGCGGACTTCGATCATTTTATTTTCTGCCATGAGCCATCTTCCTTTCCATCAGGGCGATCAGCCGCCCGCCAATGAAGGTGAGGATAAAGTACATGATCGCGGCGATCGCCAGACATTCCAGACTGTTATACGTCTTGGCGATAACGCCCTTGGCCCGGTACATCAAATCGGCGATACCGATGACCGACACGATGGAGGACTCCTTGATGATGGTCACAAACTCGTTGCCCAGCGCGGGAAGGATATTCTTCACCGCCTGCGGCAGGATGACCAGCTTCATGGCCTCGCCGTGATGGAAGCCCAGACTGCGGGCCGCCTCCATCTGGCCCTTATCCACGGCCTGAATGCCGGAGCGGATGATCTCCGCCACATAGGCGCAGCTGTTCAGGCTCATGGCCACGATACCCGCCGCGAAGCGATCGAAATCAGGAATAAAGCTGACGCTGGGGAAGGTAACGCCGATCATGGGCAGGCCATAGAAGATGAACATCAGCTGCACCATCAGGGGCGTTCCGCGAAAGAACTCGATATAGGCGGTAGCGATCCACTTCAGGGGCTTAATGCGGCTCATGCGGGCCATGGCCATCAGCGTACCCAGCAGGGTGCCCAGCAGGACAGCGAAGAATGCGATAATGAGGGTATTGCGCACGCCTTCCAGAAAGAAGTTATAGTAGCGCAGCACCAGTTTTTCCATGGTTGCTAAGAACTGCATTTCGTTGGCTCCTTCCGATTAAAGAGAAGAGGGAGAGAGGGGGAGGGTTCTTTTGGAAAGAAGCCCTGATAGAAGAAAGGGTTCGACGCGGAGGTGGGGGATGCCTGCACCAAGCGCGGCCATTTTGCCGTAGAAAATTTCCTGTCGGGTGCTTGACGCGCCGACTCCGGCGCGGGAGCAAGGCTTGCCGCCCTATGGGGCGTTCGTTTTCTTCAGGCGGCCCGAAGGGGGCAGTGAACGGAAAGCCGACAGCGCGTCTGCGGGCGCATAATCACGCCGAGGGCTTGACGCGCCGACTCCGGTGCGGACGGCGGGGCTTCCGCCCCGATGGGGGCAGTACTTTCTTTCGAAGCGAAAGAAAGTACCAAAGAAAGCACGCGGCAC
>URJB01000013.1 GCA_900548145.1 uncultured Eubacteriales bacterium
TCTACAAAATCAGGCATCTTGTAGAGAACGCTTTTCTGTGGTTAAAACGCTGGAGAGGGATCGCTACACGCTATGCGAAAAACTCTTCCTCTTTCCTTTCCGCTGTTCATATCAGATGCATCGCTATTTGGCTGGCTGTTTTGGCTTGATCTCAGGTAGACACTGTCAATGTCGGCCACGGAAGCTGGCGAAACGTTCCTGTGCCAGAAGGGCGCGGGAACGTCGCAATGGCCCTGCTCTGCCGCCAGCGCTGAGAAGGGCAGCAGCTTCGTGTCCATCTCTTCAATCGTTTCCGTTCTGCCTGCCAGATAGCTTTCCAACCGCTCTCTGGCTGTCAGGAAGCGCTGGCGCATCCCGCCCAGCCGCAGTTCGAGCACATCCATCCCGGCGGGCTTGCTTTCCCACGGCCAGCGGTCATGCAGCGTGGGAAGCACGCCGAACAGCGAGCATTCCGCGCCGTTGTCGCCCCACAGCGTCACGAGCACCTGCCGTATCCCCTGAGCCACGCAGGCCGGAAAGGCGTGCCGCGCGCATTCGATGCTGAAATGGTTGCAGGGAACGTAGCTGTTGGCCTTGCGTGCGCTGGCAGCAAAGACGATGTTGGGCGTGATCTGCAAATGCGCGTTCAGCATGGCGTCATAGTGCGCACTGTCAAAGCTGTAATAATCCCAGTAAATCAGCGCCGTATCCCCGGGCAGCTTTTCTCCCACCGACGGATCGACGGCGCAGTCCGCCCTGTAGTATTCTCCGCCCGCGGCCAGCCGGAAGAACATATCGCTCCACAGCATCGGCCTGAAGCCGTACCGGTTCGCCAGGCAATGTACCCGCTCAAAATGTCGCAGGAGCAGCTGCGTGCGGTCAGTGAAGCCGTGCTTTTGCAGGTATTTTCCAAGCCCCAGCATATGCGCCTCGTCCATGCCGATATTGATCTTTTCCGTGCGGAAGCACCGGCGCATTTTCGCGAAGATCGCCTCGATCAGCCGCCCGGTCTTCTCTTCGTCCAGCAGCAGAATATCGTCAACGTCCACATAATCCCGCATGGCGTCCCATTTGAGGGTCTGCTTCAGGTGCGCCAGCGTCTGCACGGCGGGAACCAGCTCGATCCCCAGCGCCGCGGCGTAATCGTCCAGCGCCGACAGCTCCGCGTCCGTGTAGCCCTGCCATCCATAGCCGAAATAGGGATAGTCCTCCAGAATGAAAACATCCTCCATATACAGCTGCAGCGTGCGATATCCCATCCGCGCCAGAATGCGCAGCAGACGCTTCACGCTCTCCACGCGCGGCACGGCGTTGCGTGAGCAGTCCAGCATAGCGCCGAGACTTTCAAAGGCGGGCGTCTGCCGCAGGATAAAGCCTGCTTTTCGGCGCTATGCGCCCGGATCCGTCCCACCGCCTGTCCCACCTCCACGGCTGCCCAGCTGTACCGACCAGCCGTTATCCTCTTTCTTCAGTACTATGCCGCCGTTCCCCGGCATAAAGAGGATCTTCTCCGCCGCGCCCAGCTCCCGCGCGATCTATTTGAGATTCAGTGTCTCCTGCATGCCTTTAATCCGCCTTTCTATTAAAAAGGAGGGAGCGCCTGCGCGCCCCCTCCGGTCGTTGTTTTCAGTTGTCGGCGGCAGGATCAATAGCCCATCTCGGCAGCCTTTTCGTTGACTTCCTGGATCATGGCCTCCAGACCCTTGTCCTCGTAGGACTTGAGCAGGTCCTCCACCATCTTTTCGACAGGCTCGCTGCCCATCATCACCGCCATCAGGTCGTCCGCCTGATAGATGATGAACTTGTCCTTGAGCGGCGTGGACATATAGGTGATGCGCATGTCGAAGGAGGGAAGCTCGCCGGTGGCCACGGCCTGATCGTAGAGGTCGAAGTCGCCGTCACGATATTCTTCCGTAGGCGCGCTGGTGGGATAATCCCGGTTGGTGCGGGACTGTCCCCAGCTGACCAGACCGTTGAGGATGCCGGTGGAGGGATACTTGGCGCCCAGCGAGGTGTCGGTCAGCAGGGACACGGCCTTGCCGTCCTTCATCTCGTAATCCACGCCCTCGATGCCCCAGTTGATCAGCATCTGACCTTCCTTGGAAACGAGGAAGTCGTACAGCTGCAGGATCTTTTCCATCTTGGCTTCGTCTACCTTGGCAGACACGTAGGACTCGGACCAGGCAGTACGGAACATGGGGAAGGTGCGCACGCCGTCCTTGCCCTCCAGAACGCCCAGAACCCTGACGTCGTCGAAGAAGTCGCGGCCGTCGTTGGCAGCGGGCCAATCCTTGCCGAAACGACCGTAGCACGCTTCCACGCCGCCGCCGCCCAGAATCGCGGCGGACCGGCCGGTGAGGAACTTCTCGGCAGCCGTGGAGGAGGTGGTCAGCGCGTAGTCCTTCTCAATGGTGCCTTCCTCGTACATGTCGCGGGCCAGCTGGAAGGTGGCCAGCATGTCGGTGGTGAAGTAGCGGGGACGGAACATGCCGTCCTCGCCCTTGACCCACTTATAGTCGCTGCCGCTGCCGTCGGACATGGCGGCGGGCATGCTGTAGGTGAACAGGAAGCCGTCCAGCTGCTTGGCCTGCAGGGAGGTCAGGCCCTGAATCTGCTTGCCCTCCGGGTCGGCCTTGATGATGGCCTGAATCATCGCACGGAACTCGTCGAAGGTTTCCGGCTCCTTGGTGACGCCGGCCTTCTGGGCCAGATCCCAGCGGTACACGATGACGCGGTCGCCGATCATCCAGTAGGGGTTGGGATGGCTCTTGCGGGGGATGCAGTACAGCTGGCCGTCGAGCTTGAGGGCCTGAATGTCATCCACGTTCAGATATTCCATCAGGTTGGGATACGCGCTCAGGTCGGCGGGCAGGGGCCGCACCACTTCGTCGGCGATCCACGCATAGTAGTTGGGGGTACAGATGGCGTCGATGGAGAAAATGTCCGGCAGAGAGTCGGCCGCAGCCCACGCCTGAATCTTCTGGACATAGTCGTCCCAGGTGGTGTTCATCGGCTCCAGACGGATGCCGAATTTCTGCTCCAGCATGTCGCGCACCGCGTCGTCGCCCATGCCCAGCGCCGTTTCCACGTCCCAATGGGCGATTCGGATGGTCACGGGCTCATCCGCCAGCGCGAAGGAGTGCAGCGTCAGCACCATCACGAGGGCCAGCAGGAAGGTCAGCATTTTTTTCATGGGGATCCTCCTTTTTTCTGTTTTTTTATTTCCACCGCCCCAAGGGCGGTCAGAACCTTATTCCTTGATGGAGCCGATCATCACGCCCTTGACGAAATACTTCTGCACGAAGGGATAAACGCACAGGATGGGCAGGGCGGTGATAACGATCGTGCCCATCTGCACGGACTGGGCGGGAATCTTCTTGCCCGACGTGATCTGGGCCATCAGGGAGAGCTGGTTGTTCATGTTGATCAGCACCTCCCGCAGATAGATCTGCAAGGGATACAGGCTTTTTTCGTTGATGTACAGGTAGGCGTTCCACCATTCGTTCCAGCGCTCCACCGCATAGAAGAGCAGGAAGGTCATGGTAAAGGGAAGGGAAATGGGCAGGATGATTCTCAGCAAAATCTGCAAATCACCCGCGCCGTCGATGATGGCCGCCTCCTCCAGACTGGGGGAAATGGAACGGAAGTAGTTCTTCATGATGATGACGTAGTAGGAGCTGACCGCCCAGGGAAGGATCATAGACCAGATGGAATTGATCAGCCCGTAGTCCTTCATGACCAGATAGGTGGGGATCATGCCGCCGGAAAACAGCATGGGAATCACCACCAGCGTCAGCAGGAAGTTCCGCCCCGGCAGGCGCTTTTTGGAAAGCACGTAGGCCCCGGCCACGGAAAGCAGCATGTTGATGGACGTGCCCACGATGGTGACGAACAGGGTATTGCCAAGGGACAGGAAGAAGTACACATCGCCCACGATGGTTTTGTACCCCTCCAGATCTAGCGCCCAGAACCACATGTAGGGCGTATACTTCGCCTGCGCCGCGATGTTGGAAAAGGACAGAATCAGCACATTATAAAAGGGATAGACCGTTATCAGGGCCAGAATGCCCAGAACGGCGATCAGGATAACGTCAAAGGCGCTCGCACGCTTTTTCTTACGAAGGGTAGCCATGGCTTCGCTCCTTTCGGTCTTGGGGTCAGAACAGGCCGTCCTCGCCGCAAGCGGTCACCAGCCGGTTCGCGCCCAGCATCATCAGAACGCCGATGACGGATTTGCTCAGCCCCACGGCGGTGGTGTAGCCGAAGTTCTTCGTTCCGCCGAAGGAGGTGCGGTAGATGTAGGTATCGATGGTATCCGCCACCTCGTATACCGGCGAGGAGTACAGATTGAACACCTGATCGAAGCTGGCGCCCGTCGTCATGATGCGCCCGATTTCCAAAATCAGCATGATGAGAATGGTGGAGCGGATGCCGGGCAGCGTGATATGCCAGATCTTCCTCCAGCGGTTCGCGCCGTCGATCTCGGCGGCCTCGTACAGCCCCGGGTCGATGCCCGCCAGCGCGGCCATGTAGATGATCGTATCCCAGCCCGCTTCCTTCCAGATATTGGAAAACCAGATGAAGGGCCGGAAGCCTGTCAGGCTCAGCAGCGGAGAGACAGACTCCATCCCCCACACCGTCAGCAGCTGATTGATCACGCCGTTGGAGGCGAACATGTTTTTCAGGATGCCCGCCATGACGACCCATGAGATGAAATGCGGAAAGGTGAACACCGTCTGATAAATCTTTTTGATGCGGGCATGCTGAAGCTCGTTGAGTGCCAGCGCCAGCATAATGGCCATCGGGAACTGCAGCGCCAGCTTGCCCAGGCTGAAGATCACGGTGTTGCGCAGGGAGCGCAGGAATTCCCCGTCGGTCAGGAACTCGCGGAAGTTGTTCAGCCCTACCCACGCGCTGCCCCAGATGCCGCCCTTGTAGGAAAACCGCTCAAACGCCAGATACAGGCCTGCCATGGGCACATAGCAGAACATCACGTACCAGACGATCAGCGGCAGGATCAGCAGATACAGCACGCGGCAGTTCCATATCCGCCGCCACAGGAAGCCGGGACGATTGAGCCGGGTGGTCGTCACGTCTGTCATATCGCGCTCTCTCCTTGCGTCAGAAAATGATCTTTTCGAATTGCTTTCATTATAATCGAAGGTTGCGCCTTGACAAAATGGTCTGATTTGGCCTGTTTATGTCAAAGCTGTAACCAGCGCGGCTGTACGCTGTCTTTTTTTGCACCTCAGGCCGAATTATTGCATATCGCCAAATCCGCGTCGGATATGTTATAATCAATGCACAAGCGCGAAGCCCGTTTTCCGGTTCTCCGGAGGGCTGTCCGCTTCGCGCCGCCAAACCCGCCGGAACGGAATCAAAACACCCTTTTCTTTTACGACCTGCCTCGCCGGGAACGAACAGCCGCACGGAAGGGGGCTTCGAATGGGCCGTCGCAGCATTCGGACACAATTTATGGGGATCGTCGTTCTGCTGTCCCTTTCCTTCGCCGCGCTCAGCCTGACCGCCTATCAGGGCGTATGCAGCCTTTTGGATAAAAAGAACCACGGCTATGCCATGAACAGCAGCCTTGCCTACGCGTACAGCATGAACGACCTGTTTCTGCGGGTGACCAATATCAGCGGTCTGCTGGCCACCAACAGCGACGTGCTGGCCTTTCTGTCCGAACCGCTGAATGAAAATACGGTGGGCCTTGTGCGCCGTTTGTCCGACGTTCTGTTCGCCTTTGTGGCCACCAACCCGGATATTCCGGATATTTCCATCGCCGGCCGGAAGTCTCACCGCTCGGTCATCTATTCCACCGCCATGCTGGACGATCTCTGGCAGCGGATGGGCAGCCGCCGGGGCGTTCAGTGCCTGGGCATGGTGGATACGCGGCTTCTGACCCAGAACGAAGCGCCGTCGCCGTTTCTGGTATTCGGCTGCAATGTGTTTCCCAGCGGAGCGCAGGAGCCCTCCGGCTGCCTGTTTCTTTCGGTCAATCTGTCTCATTTCGTGGCTGACAGCGCGCTGTTTCTGGATCAGAACAGCCGAACCGCCCGGCATTTTCTGGGCGTGAGCCGGGAGGCGCTGTATCCTTTCCGGGGCGATTTTTCCGCCGCCCGGCAGGTGGAGGAGGATATCCGCGCCCATGCCCGCCAGTTTGACATTACCGGCTCCGCTCCCGTCAACCTGTCGACCGAGCGGTACGACTACATCTGCCTGTTCCTGCCCCAGTCCGATTTCTATATCGTCAGCGCCATCGACAAGTGGGAAACCGTCGCCGATCTGGACGGAACCCGCCTGTATATGACGCTGGCGATCGTGCTGTTTACCGGTTTTCTGCTGCTGGCGTTTCTGCTGCTTCTGCGGGGCGTCGTCCGGCCCATCCGCCTGTTTCACGCCCACATCCACTCCATCCGCGACGGCGACCGCCGGGCCATGCGCCAGCCGCTGCGCCTGAAGGGCTGCCGGGAAATCTGCGAGCTGAGCGCCGAATTCAACGAGATGCTTTCCCAGATTCTTTTTCTGGAAGACCAGCTGGTCAAGACCGTGGAGAACCTCTACGCCGCGGACATCGAGCGTCAGAAGGCGGAAATCGCCCATCTGCGCAGCCAGATCAACCCCCATTTTCTGTATAACACGCTGGAATCCATCAAGGGGCTGGCGGCGCGGCACGGCGTTCCGGAAATCGCCGACGTCGCCACGGCCATCGGCAAAATCTCCCGCTACAGCATCAAGGGGGCCGTAACCGTTACGCTGGCGGAGGAGATGGAAATCGCCGACGCTTATCTGCGCATTCAGAAGATCCGCTTTGGAAACCGCTTCGAGCCCATCGTGAGCATTCCCGAGGGCTGCCGGACGCTGACGGTGCCCAAGATGCTCCTGCAGCCGCTGGCCGAAAACGCCGTGATCCACGGGCTGGAAAACCGGCGCGAGGGAACGCTGTACATCAGCGCCCACACTCAGGAGGACGATCTGCTCGTCGTGGTGCAGGACGACGGCGAGGGCATGAGCCCCAAACGGCTGGAGGAAATTCGCCGTCTGCTGGAGATGGAGAAGGAAGCGCCGGAGGGCGGGCAGATCGGCCTGCGCAATATTCACCGGCGCATCCGACTGTCCTGCGGGGAAAAATACGGCCTGACCATCGACAGCGCCCCCCGGAGAGGGACGAAGGTGACGGTGCGCCTGCCCGCAGGACGCGCGGCGCAGGCAGAGGAGGAGGAGACGGTATGTACCGGGTGCTGATCGTGGATGATGAAGAAAATGTGATCGCCTCGCTGAAAGAAAGCATCCCCTGGACATCCATGAACCTTGAAGTGGCGGGAGAAGCGGACAGCATGGCCAGAGCGCTGGAGCTGGCGCGAAAGCGCCCCTTTCACATCGTGGTGTCGGATATCAAAATGCCGGGCGGAAGCGGGCTGGAGCTTTTTCGCGAGCTGATGGCATTCTCTCCGGACACGCAGGGCATTCTCGTCAGCGGACACGCCGACTTTGCCTACGCCCAGAAGGCGTTCCAGTGCGGCGTGATCGGGTACTGCCTCAAGCCGGTGGACGCAGCCGACCTGTGCGCTTACCTGAAAAAGGCCGTTCTGCGTCTGGAGCAGAACGCTGCGCCGAGCCGGGAGGCACAGCTTTCCGCCGCCATCGCCGAGGAGGAGCCCGGCGCGCTGGCGGCGGCGCTGGGGCGCTTTGGGATGGATGCGGAGCGTTTCTATCTCGCCGTGGCCGACGGCGGAGACCACCCGGGGCAGATGATTCCCGGCAAAGCCTGCGTCCGGGTGCAGAAGGGCCTTCTGTGCAGCTTTCTTGAGCGCCCCCTCACGCAGGCTCAGGCGGAGGCCACCGTGGCCCGGCATCAGCTGAACGGGCTGGGCTATCTGACGGCTCCCAGCCGCCCGGACACGCTGGCGCAGGATCTGCGGACGGCGGTATCCATGGCGATGCACCGTTTCATGACAGGCCGTCGTCAGGCGGTCTGCCGCTGCGGGACGGAAGACCGAAATGTCCTTGCGGGCCTTCAGGACGCGATGGCCTGTCAGGATGACATTCGGCTGACCCAGCTTCTTCGGGACATGCAGCTCCGCCTGCCGGACATCAGCGTCGGCTGTGCATTCCGCATGAGCAACATGCTCCATAATTATCGATTTGCGTCTTCCTTTGAGGAAGAAGAAAGCGGCTATGCCTACGATTTGAGCCATCTTCTGTCCATGTATGGGAACGTTCAGGAAATGCTGGCGGATCTGGTCCGGCTGGTGGAGGAGCCCAGCCTTCCGGTGGAAACCGGGTTTGAAAGCGGAAACGTTCACTTTCTTCAGATCATCCGATATATCCACCGCCATTACGCCGACGATCTGTCGCTGAACACGCTGGCGGAGGTGCTTCACATGACCCCCGGCTATGTCAGCCGCTTGTTCAGCCGTGAGTCCGGCACCACCTATCGGAAATATCTCACGGAGCTGCGGGTGGAAAAGGCAAAGGAGCTGCTGGCCACCACCGGACTTTCCATCGCCGAGGTGTGCGACCGCGTGGGCTTCAACGATTATTTTCATTTTCTGAAAACGTTCAAGCGGCTGACGGGCACAAGTCCGGGAAAATATGCCGGCGGCGCTTCCGAAGGCTTCTGAAAAGACGAGCGTCTGAATACGGCTGGAAGGAGCGCGTTATGAAAGCCCTGACGTTTCTGCTCAAGCCCGTTTCCTCTGCGTGCAACATGGGCTGCGATTATTGCTTTTATGCGGACGTAAGCGCCCGCAGAGCGCTGCCCTGCGCACCCCGAATGACCGAGCCCTTCCTGCGCGAAATGCTGGGCCGGATCCGCCTGTCGCTGTCCGACGGCGACGCGGTCTGCTTTGTGTTTCAGGGCGGCGAGCCCACGCTGGCCGGGCTGGACTTCTATCGGCGCTTTTTTGAGATCACCGGGGAATGGGAGCGCCGGTTGCGAATCAGCTACGCTTTCCAGACCAACGGCCTGCTGCTGGACGAGGAATGGTGCGCGCTTTTGAAACGGAGAAACCTGCTGACGGGGCTCTCGCTGGATCTGCCGCGAACGGCCCACGACGCCATCCGCACAGACCCGGCGGGCGCCGGCACCTACGTCAGGGTTCTCCACGCGATGAACCTGCTCAAACGCCGCGGTCTTGCGTTCAACGTGCTCTCCACGCTCACCAGTGAAGCGGCGGCGCAGCCGCAGGCGGTATGGCGCGCGGTTCGCGCGCTGGAGATCCCGTATATCCAGTTCACGCCCTGCCTGGGCCCGCTGGACGCGCTGGAGTACGTCCGGCACCGGCTGTCGCCCGAGGGGTTCGCAGCGTTTTACAAGGCGGTTTTCCGTCTCTGGGCGAGCGATGTCTGCAACGGCGGCGCCTGCAGCGTCAAACTGTTCGACGACCTGATCGACCTGCTGGCGACGGGCCGAACGGTCGCCTGCGGGCTGGACGGCCGCTGCCGCTCACAGCTGGTGGTGGAGGCAGACGGCAGCGTTTACCCCTGCGATTTTTACTGTACAGACGATTTTCGCTCCGGGAATATCCTGACCGACCCGCTGGACGCGCTGCTGCGCGCCCCCTCGGTATCGGAGCGGCTGCATGCGGCGCTCCCGTCCCTGTGCAGTTCGTGCTCCTATCGAAATCTGTGCGGCGGCGGCTGCCCCAGGATGCTGGGAGAGATGTACATGCGCGGCGATTCCTATTGCGGTTACGCCGATTTTCTGGACGAGGCGCTGCCGACGCTGACGGGGATCGCCGCCGCTCTCTGCAGGCGGCTGCGGCCGCGCTGAACCGATGAAGGAGGCGGCAATGAAGTTATCCGTGCGAAGCGGTTCCACGATCCGCAGAAGGCTGACGCTCTCCAACTGGTATGTCACGGTGATTCCGATGATCTGCCTGTTTGCCGCGCTTTCCGTCGTTTTTCTCATGGATATGCGGGAAAAGGAAATCCGGCAGACTCGAACGGAAATGGAACGCGCTTGCGCGGAGGCGGATCGCTGGCTGGATCTGGCGGCCGAAGCGCTTTCCATGCTGGGACTGGACGTCAACGTCCAGAACGCCATGTCGCGCTATGCAGGCGCGGCGCTGAAGGAGCAGCTGGACTATCGGGATTTTTTCCGCAATCGGCTGGCAGGCTTGTATCCCTCCAATATGCAGATGGTGAACGCTGCGATCTATCTGAAATCTGGAGAAAAAAGCTTTTCGCGGGATTATCAGGATGCGGATCTGGCGGCGTTTTTTGCCCATGACCCGTGGTTTCGCGAGCTTCTCTCCGGAGAGAAGACGGCGTATACCGGGCTGGGAAGCGGGATGACGTCCGAAGAGCAGGTGATCCGCCTTGCTCGGAGTATCCAAAGCATGCGCAGCGGGCAGGTGCTGGGGCTGGGGTATATGGAGCTGTCAGTCGTGCGTCTGACGCGCTGCTTTGAGCCGATGACCGCCGGACGCAGCGCCCGTCTGCTGCTGGGCGACGCGCTTTCATTGGGCGGCGATCCGCTCTCCGGCGTTCGCTATACCGTGAAAGGCCGTGTAAAAGCCCTGGATATGGACGTTGTATGTCACGTCGCTTCGCTTGAGCTGTCGCGGGCGCTGATCACCGCGTTCGCCTGGTTCTTCTGCGGCCTCGGGTTGCTGATGGGGCTGGTCTATCTTATCGACAAGCGGCTTGCCGATTTCTTTGCGCGAAGGATTCTTGCGCAGGTAGCCGCCGCCCGGCGGATGGGAAAGGGCGATTTTGACATTGCGCTCGGAGACGCGGAAAACGATGAAATCAGCGAGCTCTCGCGCAGCCTGGAGCAGACCGCGCGGGAAATGAAGAGGCTGATCGAGGAAAAATATCTGGCGGAGATCCAGCGCCAGCAGGCGGCTCTCCATGCGCTGCAAAGCCAAATCAATCCGCATTTCATTTTCAACACGCTGGAGCGCATCTCCATGCTTGCGCTGATTCATGACCGCTATGAAATCGTCGGCATCGTGCAGTCCTTTTCCGCCATGATGCGATATGCCATCGCTCCCACGGCGCTTGTGTCGCTTGAAGAGGAGATTGAAAACGTCAGGCATTATCTTTCCATTCAGCGTTCGCGCTTTGAGCGTCCGTTCCGCGTACAGTATGACCTGCCGCATGGGGAATCGGGGCTGGTGCTGCCGCGTCTGACGCTTCAGCCGTTGGTGGAAAACGCATTCCGTCACGGCTTCGACTCGCAGGCGGCGGAAACGATGTGTCTGCATCTGGCAGTGCGCAAGGACGGCAGCGGGACGGTGGTCGCGGTAGGAAATAACGGCCAGCCCATCTCCCCAAAGCGCATCGGGGAAATCATGCGGCTGCTGGAGGTTCCTTTAGATAGGGAAACGCAGGACTGCTTCGCCCTGCGCAACATCAGCCAGCGGCTTCGCCTGATTTACGGCCGGCAGGCGAGCCTTTCGATCTGCTCCGAAAACGGCGAAACGTGGGTGCGGCTTTGGCTGCCTGGGAGGGAGGATCATGACGAACATTCGCATCCTGCTTTGCGACGATGAAAAAGTGATCCGCACGGGTCTACGAAAAATGCTGACGCAGGCCTACGGCGGCTGTGTGGAAATCGCGGAGGCGGCGGACGGGCAGGCCGGCTGCGCGATGTATGAAATCTGGCGGCCTGATCTGGTCATTACCGATATCCGGATGCCCGGCATGGATGGGCTGGAGCTGGCGCGCCGTCTTGCAGTGCAGCAGATCGAAAGCTGCGTAGTGATTCTGAGCGCATACAGCGATTTTCAGTATGCACGGCAGGCGCTGCGCTACGGCGTGTCGGATTATCTGGTAAAGCCCGTCAATCACTTCGAACTGGAGGCGCTTATACGCCGGCACTTTGGGCTGAATCCCGCCCAAGAGCCGCCGTCCGTCTCCAAAGAGGATGATCACAGCATTGTAGGGAGGGCCGTCGCTTATATTGAAAACAATTTTTACCGCAATCTCTCGCTGGAAGAGGTCAGCGGCCACATCCATGCAAACGCCAATTACCTTTCCAGCCTGTTCAAGGCAAAAACAGGCATGAAATATATTGATTATCTGACGAGCCTTCGTATGGAAAAGGCGGATCGTCTGATTCGCCGTACCGACCTTCGGGTGGCTGATATCGCGCAGATGGTAGGCTACGCTTCGGTCAAGCATTTTGGTCGTCTGTATCGGGAACGCTTTGGCATAAGCCCTTCGGATGTGCGGAATGAAATGAAAAAAAAGCCCTCTGAACTGTAAAATCGTCCCATTGTCAGATTTTCAGGCTGCTTATACAATATAAGCAGGAAAATCAGGAACAACCGATTGGACAAGGAGGATGAACCGCATGAAAAAATGGTTTGCTTTTCTTCTGATTCTGGCTCTGACACTGACCTCAGCGCTCGCGCTGGCTGAACAGACGACGATCACAATGAGCACATGGCTGGCCACGGAGGACGGCACCAAGGCCGTCTATCAGGAAATGCTGGATGATTTCATGGCCGCCAACCCGGATATCAAAGTGGAGGTTATCGCCCTGCCCTTTAATCAGAACAAGGATCAGGTGCTGCTGGCAGGCACGAACGGCGACGCAGCGGATGTGATCATGGGAAATTCCCAGATGATGGGCGCGTTCAACGCCGCCGGATTGTGCGCCGAGTTGGACGGGCTGATCGACCCGGAAATCACGAAGGACATCTATCCCGGCTACCTTTCGGGAACTACCTATGACGGCAAGCTCAAGGCCGTTTCATGGGCGCCGCATCCGCTGGTACTCTACTACAACGTGGAGCTCTTCGCCGCCGCCGGGCTGGATCCGGCGACGCCGCCCGCCACGTGGGACGACATGCTTGACGCCGCCCGGAAAATAGCAGCGCTGGGCAGGGACGGCGACGGCAACCAGCTCTACGGGTTGGGAATCCCTACTGCAAAGGTGACATATTCCGGAGCCGCTCTCAACGGCATCCTCTACGCCTATGGCGGACGCTTTGTCGATGAAAACGGCAATGTGGATATCGTCAGCGACGCCAACATCGCCGTTTTCCAGATGCTCAAGGAATTGACAGATGAAATGGTCATTCCTTCCGCACTGGAGATCAAGGATCTCCGCGGAATGTTTGCCAGCGGAACGCTGGGCATGATCGTGGACAGCGACGCCGCGCTTGCGACCTTCCGCTCCGCCAGCGGGCAGGGAAAGGCGTTTGACGAAAAAATCAGCGTGTGCACGATTCCCATCGGCGCGACGGGGCGCAGCGAGACAGTCTACACCGAGCATCAGCTCACCGTGTACGCCAAATCCGAAAAGAAGGAAGCGGCAATAAAGCTGGTGGAATTCCTGATCAGTCGGGATGCAATGGTAAAGTATCACGCCGCGTGTGCGATTCTCTCTCCCCGTGCGTCCATCGCTACGCTGCCGGAGATGAACGAGGACGCCTTTACCGAGACGTTCAACAGGCAGTCGCTGACAGCCAGTCCGCTGCCCGCTTCCAATCCCATGTTTGACAACGCCATGAACGAAATGACCAAGGCCATGGAGCGGGTAATCATCGGCGGAGAGGATATCAAATCCGTGCTGGAAGAAACGCAGCAGACCATCGCTGAGCTTTATGACAGGTATTGACGCGCTGCGTCTGCAGGGCCGCAGGGATTCCTGCGGCCCTGTTTTTCAAATAATATTGTTTTGAAGGGAGATCCCCCTATGACGACGCCCACAGCGCCGGTGAGCGGCAAAAAAAGAAACGGGAAAACTCGCAACTTGTTCGCGGCCGGTCTGCTCACGCCGGCAGTGATACTGCTGAGCTTTACCATTATCCTGCCGGTTTTTCTGGTGATCGGCCTTAGCTTTTTCAAATACAATCTGCTGAATCTGGATAAAATCGAATGGAACCGATTCGCCAATTATACGGCTATTTTCAAAAACCCCCTGTTCTTTGCCTCCTTCGGCCGCACGCTTGTCTATGTGTTCGGCACGGTTTTCACCCAGTTCCTGATCGGGCTGGGAGCGGCGCTGCTGCTGAACTGGCGCGCACTGCGGGGAAGCCGGCTCTATCGCACGCTGCTGTTCCTCCCGTGGACCGTCCCGTCGCTGGTCGTCGCGGTGGTGTGGATGTTTATGTATCAGCCTCAGTATGGCGTCATCAATTCCGTTCTGCGCTTACAAAACGCCAATCTGCTCGGCGGCATTCATACAGCCATGCCGGCTGTGATTTTCGCGGCTGTGTGGAAGCAAATGCCGCTGATGATGATTATGCTGCTCAGCGGGTTGCAGACGGTGCCGGAAAACCTGCAGGAAGCCGCCGCCATTGACGGCGCAGACGCCTTCCAGCGCTTCGGAGCCATCGTCCTCCCCTGCCTGATGCCCGTTTTGAAAACCGTAACGCTGACCTCCATCATCACGAATTTTCAGATGTTCGTGCTGTTCTTCACGATGACGGGGGGCGGCCCTGTACGCGCGACCACGACGCTGACCATCTATACCTATGAAACGGCCTTTACCGGTTTCAATCTGGGGCGCGGCGCGGCAATCGGCGTATGCTGGCTGGTATTTCTGGTGAGTTTCTCCGCAATTTACAACAAAGTGCTTTCCCTGCGGGAAGTATCCTACTGAGGAGGCCGCGCATGAAAATTTCCCTCTCGAAGCGTATTCTTTCTCAGGCTGCGGCTGCTGCGCTGGCCGTCCTGTTTGTGTTTCCCATTTACTGGATGATCGTCACCTCGCTCAAGCCCAATGCGTCGATTCTCCGGCTTCCGCTGGAATTCTGGCCGAGAGAATTTACCGGCGCAAACTATCGTGCCATTCTTTCGGACGGCCTGTTCCCCATATACTATAAAAATAATCTGATCGTTTCTCTTGCTACCACCGTGCTGACGCTGCTCATTGCCATTATGGCGGCTTATGCTTTTTCGCGTTTTCCCTTTCGCGGCTCCAGGACGCTGCAGATGCTGTTTCTGTCCACGCAGATGTTTCCGGCCGTGGTGCTGCTTATCGCGCTGTACAGCCTGTACGCAAAGCTGGGTCTTATCAATACCTATACGGCGCTGATCCTGGCCTGCTCCACCAATGCGCTGCCCATGTCCATCTGGATTCTGAAAGGCTTTTTTGACACGGTTTCAAAATCGCTGGAAGAAGCGGCGTATATCGACGGCGCGTCCAGAGGATACAGCATGGTGAGGATCATCGTCCCGCTGGTACAGCCCGGCATTCTGGCGGTAGGCCTGTATTCCTTTCTGATTTCCTGGGAGGATTTTCTCTGGGGCTTAAATCTGGTAAATCGGCTGGATATGCGCACATTGGCTTCCGGCATTTCGTTGAGCTATTTGGGAGAATATACCTACGACTGGGGAAAGGTGATGGCCGCCACCGTCAGCGCGGCGCTGCCTGTGCTGGTCGCCTTTATCTTTCTGCAAAGATATTTAATCTCCGGACTGACTGCCGGAGCGATTAAGGAGTGATCCCTGTGCGACCGAACATCCTGTTTTATTTCACCGACCAGCAGCGCTGGGACACGCTGGGCTGCATGGGCCAGCCGCTGCCCGTCACGCCCTGTCTGGACGCGCTGGCCGCCGACGGCGTGTGCTTTGAGCAGGCGTACAGTCCGCAGCCCGTCTGCGGCCCCTGCCGCGCCATGTTCCAAACGGGACAATGGGCCGCGCAGCTGGGCTGCTTCCGCAACAACCTGGCCCTGCCGGAAAACGTAAAGACCGTGGCGAACTGGTTTGAGGAGGCCGGCTATGAGACCGCCTATGTGGGCAAATGGCATCTGGCCAGCAACGGCGAACTGGAAAAAGCGCCGAAGATCGATTATACCGTCACGGCCATTCCCCCCGAGCGCAGGGGCGGCTACCGGGGCTTCTGGCGGGCGGCGGACGTGCTGGAATTCACTTCCCACGGCTATGACGGCTATGTGTTCGATGAAAACATGGACAGACGCACTTTCACGGGCTACCGGGCGGACTGCATCACGGATTTTGCGCTGGAATTTCTGGACGGCTACGACGGCCAAAGGCCCTTCTTCCTGACTGTTTCGCACATCGAACCCCATCACCAGAACGACCGCGGCCATTACGAGGGGCCGGAGGGGTCGAAGGAACGGTTCGCCCATTTCACGCTGCCGCCCGATCTGGCGGCGTTGGGCGGCAACGCCGCGGAGGAATACCCGGATTATCTGGGCTGCTGCCGCAGCCTGGACGACAATCTGGCACGGCTGGTGAAAAAGCTGCGGGACATGGGCGTCTATGACGACACAGTGATCGTTTTCGCGTCGGATCACGGCTCCCATTTCAAAACCCGCAATCAAGACCGCCACCTGAACGGATACGACGACTACAAGCGCTCCTGCCACGACGCCTGCCTGCATGTGCCGCTGATCGTCCGGGGCCCCGGCTTCCGGGGCGGAAAGCGGGTCAGGGAGCTGGTAAGCACCGCGAGCCTGCCGAAAACCTTCCTCGCCATGGCCGGCGTTTCAGCCGACATGATCGGTGAAAATCTGCAATCCGTAGCGGACGGGAAGGTCGATGGACGCGAGAACGCCGTTTTCGCGCAGATCAGCGAAAGCCGCGTAGGGCGTTGCGTGCGTACGGCGCGCTATCTGTACAGCGTGTACGCGCCGGGCAAAAACGGCGGGGAATGCGCGGACAGCGACGTATACGCCGATGATTTCCTCTACGATATGGACAGCGACCCATGGCAGCTGCACAACCTGGCGGGCGACCCCGCCTATGCGTCCGTGCGGGACGAGCTGGCCGCGCTGCTCATCCGCAAAATGAAGGAAGCAGGCGAAAGGCCGCCGCGCATCGAGCGCTTATAGGAGCGAAAGCGGACTCGTCCATACCCGGCCGCGTGAAACGATTTTCAACCGCTCACCAATTCCGTCAAAGACAGGAGAGAAGCCATGCTCAACCGACTGCTGATCATCCATGGGGGCGGCCCCACCTGCGTGCTGAACGCCTCCGCCTATGGCGTCATCCGGGAAGCCCAAAAACACCCTGAAAAAATCGACGGCGTCTTCGGCTGCATGGGCGGCGTCGGCGGCCTGCTGAACCGGAATTTCCGCAGGCTGGACAGCCTTGCGCAGGAAAAGCTGGAGCGGCTCAAATATACGCCGGGTACTGTGATCGGTTCCTCCCGCTATCCGCTGGCTGCGGACGATTACGCCCGACTGGCAGACGTCCTCCGGGAAGAGGGCTTCGGCTATGTGCTCATGAGTGGTGGGAACGGCACCATGGACACCTGCGGGCGGCTGCACCGGGCGTGCGCCCCCAAAGGGATTCTGGCGGGCGGCGTTCCCAAGACCATCGACAACGATATTTCCGTTACCGACCATTCGCCTGGTTTCGGCAGCGCTGCGCGCTATATCGCCGGGGCGGTGCGGGCAATCGGGGAGGATGTGAAAAGCCTGCCCATCCACGTATGCATCGTGGAGGCCATGGGCCGAAACGCAGGATGGATCGCCGCCGCCTCCGCATTGGCTCGGAAGGATTCCGGCGACGCGCCGCATCTGATTTATCTGCCGGAGCGCCCGTTCGACGAGGAAGCGTTCCTCCGGGATGTAAAGGCGCTGCACGAGCGACAGGGCGGCGTGGTGGTCGTGGTCAGCGAGGGGCTGAAGAACAGGGACGGACAGCCAATCGTTCCGCCCCTGTTTCAAACAGGCCGCGCCGTCTACTACGGCGACGTGAGCGCCTATTTGGCTGAATTGGTGATCCGGCGGCTGGGTGTCAAGGCCCGCAGCGAAAAGCCGGGGCTGCTTGGCCGCGCCCAGACCGAGATGCAGTCCTTCGTCGACCGGAACGAGGCCGTTGAGGCCGGAGCGGAAGCCGTGCGCGTCCTGCTGGACGGACAAAGCGGCTTCATGACGGGCTTTAAGCGCGTTTCTACGGAGCCGTACCGGGTCAGACTAATCCGCATTCCGCTGGAGGACGTGACGCTGGCCGAACGCACGCTGCCCCCGGAATATATCGCACCCTCTGGCCATGACGTGACGAATGCTTTCCTTTCATGGGCGCGTCCCCTGCTGGGCGATGATTTCCCGGAATACTTCTCATGGTAACAGCCTTTCGTGCGCCATGAGCGCCCATTCTGCCTTCGAAAGGGATAATGAAATTTCATACTTTTCTTCTCCACGTGCATTCCGCTATACTGAAAATGGATCAAAAAGACAAAACATGCATAAGGAGAAGGACAATGAACGATCTGACAAAGCGCAGCCTGGCCGACCGTATCCCCGAAAAAGCGTGGCTGCTGCTTTCCTTTCTGACGGCAATGCTCCTGTGGTATGCGCTCTCCATTCTTCCTGCCACGTCCCGTGCGTTCCCCAACGTCGTCCGGGTCATTCAGAGCATCGGCACGATGATTCGGCGCGGCGTGCTGTGGAAGGATCTCTCCTCCAGCCTGATTTCCGTTTCCGCAGGCTACGCGCTGGGATTTGTCATCGCGCTGCCGGCGGCTATCCTGATGGCGTGGTACAAGCCCGTGCGCTGCATTGTCGAGCCGTGGATTCAGTTTATCCGCAACATTCCGCCGCTGGCCTATGTTCCGCTGATCGTCATTGCGGCGGGCGTGGGCCGCAAGCCGCAGATCATCGTCATTACCATCGCCTGCTTCCTGATCATGTGCATCACGATTTACCACGGCGTGGTCAATGTGGATGAAACGCTCATCAAGGCCGCCAGAGTGCTGGGCGCCGCCGACAGGGACATTTTCATCCGCGTCATCGCGCCCGCCACACTGCCCTTTATCCTCACAGCGATCCGGCTCGGTGCGTCCGTAGCGCTGACCACCCTGATCGCCGCTGAATCCACGGGGGCGTCGGCAGGACTGGGCATGCGCATCCGCAGCCTTAACAACAGCTTCGAGTCCGCACCGATGCTGCTGTATATCATCATCATCGGCGTGCTGGGCATCAGCATTGAAAAGCTTATCAAGCTAGCGGAAAGGAGACTGACCTCATGGCAGGAGAAGCGCGAAATCTGAGCAGCGTGCGCGTGCGGATCGATAACGTATACAAAACGTTTTACTCCCGAGGCAATGAGACGGTCGCGCTCAGCGGCGTGAGCCTCGACATTCACGACAACGAATTTGTCAGCGTGGTAGGCCCCTCCGGCTGCGGCAAATCGACGCTGCTCAACATCATCGCCGGATTGACCGCTCCAACGGAGGGAAAGGTATACTGCGACGGCAGGGAGGTAACGGGCACCGGCACGGAGCGGGGCGTGGTGTTTCAGCAATACGCGCTCTTCCCCTGGCTGACGGTGAAAAAAAACGTCATGTTCGCCCTGGAGATGCGCGGCGTGAAAGGAAAGGACGCCGCCGCCGGCGCGATGAAGTATCTGGAAATGGTCGATCTGGTCAAGTTCGCCGATCATTACCCCAAGGAACTGTCCGGCGGCATGAAGCAGCGCGTGGCCATCGCCCGCGCCTACGCCGCAGAGCCGGAGGTGCTTTTGATGGACGAGCCGTTCGGCGCACTGGACGCGCAGACGCGCACTCAGCTGCAGACCGAACTGCTGGCCACGTGGGAGCGGGAGAAGAAAACCTGCTTTTTCATCACCCATGATGTGGAAGAAGCGATCATCCTCGCCCAGCGCGTCGTCATCATGAGCGCGCGGCCCGGTCGGATTCGAGAAATTGTAGAGGTAAATATCCCGTATCCCCGCACGCAGGAAACAAAGCTGACCCCGGAATTCAACGCGCTGAAAAACCGCATCTGGAGTCAGGTCTATCAGGAATATCTGGCGGTGCGCAAATAAGGTGTTTTGCGGCGAGACTGCTGAAAATGAAGTCATCGGAAAAGAGGTGGATCACCCATGAAAAAACTGCTTGCCGTCCTGCTGACCTTGCTCATGACCTGTTTGCTGGCCGTCATTCCCGTCGCCGCTGAAACTGTTGAGCCCGTTGTCCTCAATGTCGCCTACATGCCCAATTACGCAAGCCTGTGGCTGGCGGTGACAGGAATCCACCAAGGCTATTTCTCGCAGCAGGGGTTCGAACTGCGTCTGGTGGAGTTTGCCGACGGTCCCACCATCATCGCCGCGATGGAAAACGGCTCCATCGATATAGGCTTCATTGGCCCCGGCGCGCACAAGCTGTGCATCAACGGCCGCGCAAAGGTTTTCTGCCTGTCCCAAATCGGAAATGCCGATGCTGTAATGGCGAGCAGGAAGGCTGGCATCTCGGCCATTCCGGATCTGAAAGGGAAAAAGGTCGGTTATGCATCCGGCACTTCCAGTGAAATGATTCTTCAATATGCCTTGGAGGACGCCGCACTGACTTGGGAAGACATCATCCCCTATGAGATGGATGCCTCCTCCTTATTTACCGCCATGCTCTCGGGCGCATTGGACGCCTGTGCATGCTGGTCTCCCGCCACCTCTGCGCTCGTTGAGCACAGCGGCGGAGATATCTTCGCCCTATGCACCAATATTGATTTTGCAGACCGCAGCGTCGCGTTGGAGTCTTGGATCGTACTGAGCGGATACTATGAAAGGCACAATGAGCGGATCGAAAAATTCACCCGCGCGCTTTATCAGGCCATGGATTTTGGATCTCAGGAGAAAAACTTCCCGCAGGTGGCTCAATGGGTTGCCGAGCAATGCGCCACAGAGGTCGAGGTGGCTCTATCACAGACGGGAGACGCAGACTGGCCAAGCCGTCAAGATGTGTTGGACTTGATCGAGAGCGGAAGGCTGGCAGAATACTACAGAACACAGCAATTGTCATTCATCGCTTCCGGGGCGATAGAACATGAGGTTCCCGTAACCGATTACATTCTCTTTGACAACATGATAAACGCGGCGCGATAAGTCCGTCCAAGCAACCCTTCACCCCGTTTGCTCTGTGCAAAAAAATATAGAAGGAGGATCACCCATGAAAAAAATGCTTGCCATTCTGCTGACCCTGCTCATGACCTGCGCGTCGGCCGTCGGCCCCGCTGCGGCTGAAGCCGTCGAACCCGTTACCCTCAACGTCGCCTACATGCCCAATTACGGCAGCCTCTGGGCTGTCGAAGCCGCCATCCACAAGGAGTTCATGGCTGCCGAGGGCATCACGGTGAATCTGGTCGAATTTGCGGACGGCCCGACGATCATCGCCGCTATGGAAAGCGGCTCCATTGACGTGGGCTACATCGGACAGGGCGCGCACAAGCTGTGCATCAACGGACGCGCCTCCATCTTTGCGCTGAGCCATATCTCCAACGGCGATATGCTCATCGGCGGCAAGGATATCACCACGGTCGAGCAGCTCAAGGGAAAGCGCGTCGCTTATTCCTCAGGCACCTCCTCCGAGGACATCCTCGTCAACAGCCTGCTCAAATACGGCATGACGATGGACGATATTCAGGCGTTTGATATGGACGCCTCCGCCATTGTGACCGCGATGCTCTCCGGCGGCGTGGACGCCTGCGCCACATGGAGCCCCAACAGTCTGAAGATCCTCGAGGAAATGCCGGAAGCCTCCAAGCTGACCGACAACATGACCTTCTCCGACAAGACCGTATCCCTGGCCAGCTGGATCTGCATGCCCAGGTTCGCTGCTGAGAAGCGCGATGTGCTGCTCCGCTTCACCCGCGCGCTGTTCAAGGGGATGGATTACGCCGCCAATGGGCATTACGACGAGGTTTCCAAATGGATTTCGCAGCAGACCGCGACGTCCTATGATTCCGTTTACGCCGAGCGCGGCGTTGCAAAATGGCTGACCGGGCAGGAAGTGGCTGCGGGCGCAGCCGACGGCACGGTGGAAGGCTACTATCTGCTGCAGCGCGATACCTTCGCGGCGGCGGGCGCCGTCGAAAAGGATCCGCCCCCGGCCGTTGCGGAATACGTGATGCTGGATATGATGATCGAGGCCGGAAAGTAAGGCCTTCTCCCTGCCACAGGCCGCCCGCTTTGGACGGCCTGTGGCAATTCCCGTTTTCAACGGAGGAAGCGGATGCTGTTTGTGCTGATCGGTTTCATGCTGCTGGCTTCGGCGTGTTTGCTGTGCCTGAAAAAGGACAGGGCGCTGTGGTTTCTGCTGGGCATGTGCGGCAGCCTGATGATCCAGTTCAGCGGCATCCTGATTTTCATCGCCAAGAAGGGCGGTTATTCAAAGGACATTCTGCGTTTCCTGTTCTTTTCAACCCGGCTCAAAATGAAAGCGCAGTATCTGTATATCACGCTGGACGCGTTAGGCTATATGATCGGCGTGGGGCGGTATCTGTTCCCTGTTTTTCTGCTGGAGCTGGCGCTGCACTATTCCATGCTGCCGCTTTTGCGGCGGCGGCCGTCCCTTTCTCTCTGGGTGGCAGCCGTTCCGGCGGCGTCGCTGATATGCTATTATCCGCCGCTGTTCCGCGCGATCACGCGCCTGTGGCCGTGGGCGCACAACGTGCTGGTGCAGGGCTGCTATTTCTGGATCATCGCCTACGTTGCCGCCGCCCTGCTGCTGCTCCTGCGGGAGCTTTTCGCCATCACCATCCACTTTTACAAGCGGCAGTTCGCCTATATCGTGCTGTACCTGATCGCCCTCAGCGGCCTGTACCTGCTTTACTGCGGACAGGATCCCGCGCAGGTCTACCGCTTTTACAGCTACGACTATATCTGGAATAAGGGCGTCGGATACCTGCAATACGCGCCGTCCATCGGCGGCTATATCATCCTCGTGGTCGTCAATGTCATCTGCGGTTCGCTCGGCTTTTTCAGCCTGATGAACTACACCCGCGATACCGTGCTTGACGGGATTGAGGAAACGGGATTGGAACGTCGTTTTGACATCGCGCGCACGGGCGCGTCCGTATTCGTACACTCCATCAAGAATCAGCTTCTGGCTAACCGCGTGCTTGAAAAGCGCATGCAGCGGGAACTGGAAAAGGAAACGCCGGATATCGCCTGCCTGCGCGACTGGACCCGTCAGCTGCGCGATAATAATGAGCTGTTGCTGGAACGCTGCGCAGAACTCTACGGCACGGTCAGGCGCAAATCCGTCACCCTCATGCCCGTTACAATAGCGCAGATCGGACAGACGGCGGCGGAACGCTTTGCGCGAAAATACCCGGAGGCGCCGCTGGAAATGCGGTTGAATGGTAGGATTCCGGTGCTTGCCGACCGCAGCTATCTCAGCGAGGCGCTCTATAACCTGATGACGAACGCTTGGGAGGCGAATACTGCGGCAGGCAGGACGAACAGCCCGGTGACCGTCGTCAGCCATGCGGAGCGGCTCTATACGCTGCTGGAGGTGCGCGATGTGGGGAACGGCGTTTCGCGCGCGGAACAGAGAAAAATCTTCGAGCCGTTTTATTCCTCTAAAAACAGCAGCTCATTCTGGGGGATGGGGTTGTATCACGCCCGCGCCATCGTGCGGGCGCATCTGGGGCATCTTCGGGTAGAAAGCCGGCCCGGACAGGGAACGTCGTTTTTTATAATGCTGCCGCGTTGCGGCGCGCCGGAAAAGGAGACGGCACATGGTCATTCGCATTCTGATCGCCGATGATTTTGAACTGCTTCGCAGTGACCTGCGCCAGACGCTCGACGCGCAGCCGGATATGCGGGTCGTGGGCGTGGCGGCCAGCGGCGCGGAGCTTGTGCGCATGGCGGAGGACATTGCGTTCGACGTGGCGCTGGTGGACATCGAAATGGAAACCACGACCGCCGGCGTGCGCGCCGCCGAGCGAATTCTGAACCGGAAGCCTGACGCGCGGATCATCTTCCTGACGGCCCATGAAACGGACAATATGATCCTCCTGTCCATGGGCGCAGGCGCGGTGGATTACCTTGTCAAGGGAATGCCGGAGGAGGAGATGCTCCTGCACATTCGCCGCGCGTGGGAGGGAAAGCCCATGTTGGAAACGCGGGTGCAACATACCGTACTCAAGGAGTATTCCAGGTTGCGCCGCTCGGAGCAGAGCCTTTTGTTTTTTATCCACAATGTCTCCCAGCTCACGCCTGCCGAGCGCGCGCTGACGCGATACCTGCTGGACGGCCTGAGGGCGCGGGAAATCGCGCAGAAGCGCTGCGTAGAGTTGGTTACGGTCAAAACGCAGATCAAAAGCCTGCTGCGCAAGTTCGGTTGCTCCCGCAGCCGCGAAATCGTAGAGATGATTCGGGAACTGCATGTGGAGCATCTGTTCTGAAAAATAAAGGGGGAAACCGAATGGATTTTTTTAAAGTCAGCCGCGAGACGCTGGGATGTGGCGCGAAGATCCCGCTGAAAAAGCTGGGGGATTCCGGCGAGGTCTTCTATGAGCTAGCGCTGGATATGCTGACCGTGATCGAGGAGAAAAACGCGCGGAACGAGCGCGCCGTGCTCATCTGTCCTGTCGGGCCGGTGGGACAGTATCCCATCTTCACGCGTCTTGTCAACGAGCGCCGCGTCAGCCTGAAAAACACCTGGTTTTTGAACATGGACGAATATCTGGACGAGAACGACGAATGGATCGACTCGGAAAACCGGCTTTCCTTCCGCGGGTTTATGCAGCGCGAGGTGTATGCCCGCATCGATCCTGCGCTGGTCATGCCGGAAGATCAACGGGTTTTTCCCGATCCGGCAGAGCCATCCGCGCTGCCTGCCTTGATCGAGCGGCTGGGCGGCGTCGATCTGGCAGTCGGCGGGATCGGCATCAACGGCCATCTGGCCTTTAACGAGGCGCGGAACGACATGACGGCTGAGCAGTTTGCGGCCCTGCCCACCCGCGTGCTGGAAATCAGCCGCGAAACTCGCGCCGTCAACGCCGTCGGCGAACTGGGCGGGGCGATCGACGCGATGCCGCGCCGATGCGTTACCATCGGCATGGCGGAGATCCTCCGTGCAAAACGCGTCCGCATCGGCGTGTTCCGCGACTGGCATCGTGCCGTCGTGCGCCAGGCGGCCTATGGCACGGTTTCGGCTCACTTTCCGGCGACGCTCCTGCAGCGCCACCTGGACGCACTGATTTATGTGAACCATACCGCCGCCGCACAGCCCTTTTGAGGAGAGCCATGAATAAGCTGCTTTTGAAAAACGCGCTGGTCTATCAGGATCGAGCCTTTTGCCCTGCGGAGGTGCTTTGCGTTCAGGGAAAGATAGCGGCTGTCGGCGCCGGGCTGGCTGCTGCCGGCGCGCGAACCGTCAACTGCCGCGGCAAAAGACTGGTTCCCGGCTTTATCGACGTTCATACCCACGGCGCCGCAGGCGTGGACGTGAACGCGGCGGACGAAGCGGGACTTGCCAAAATTGCCGCATTTTTCGCCTCTCAGGGAACGACCGCCTGGAACGCCAGTATCCTGAGCGATACGGAGGAAACGACGCTCCGTTGTCTTCGTCATATCGCGGCGCTGCAGAAACGCCGCGGGTATGGCGCACAGCTGCTGGGTGCGCATCTGGAGGGCCCGTTTCTGGCAGCGCAGTACAAGGGTGCGATGCCGGAGACGCTGCTGCGGGCGGGCGACGCTGCGCTGCTTCGCCGCTATCAGGAGGCGTATCCCGGCGTCGTCCGCTATCTGACGGTTTCGCCTGAAGCGGAGGGCGCGCCGGAGCTGATCAGCCAGGTACAGGAGGACGTGGTCGTGGCGATCGGGCATTCCGGAGCGGATTACGCCGCGGCGATGGACGCTATCCGCAGGGGCGCACGGTGCGCCACCCATACATTCAACGCCATGCGGCTGTTTCATCAGCACGAGCCCGCCGTCATGGGCGCTGTGCTGGAGTCGGACGTATGGTGCGAAGCGATCTGCGACGGCAGGCACCTGCATCCCGGCGCAGTGCGCCTGCTGCTCAAGGTCAAGGGCTGGGAGAGAGTGATCGCCGTTACCGACAGCATCATGGCCGCCGGTCTGTCGGACGGTCTCTATAAGCTGGGCATCAACGACGTGGTAGTTGCGGACGGAGACGCGAAGCTGGCGGATACCGGCGCGCGCGCCGGCAGTACCCTGACGATGATTCAGGCGCTGCGCAATCTGATTCAGTTTACCGGCCGTCCGCTGGAGGAGGTTCTGCCGCTGACAACGGAGAACCCGGCGGCGGCAATGCGCCTTTCCGGCCGCAAGGGGAAAATCTCCCCGCGCTTCGACGCGGATCTTACCCTGCTGGACGATCAACTCAACGTTTCCATGACCATCGCAGGCGGGGATGTCGTATACGCCGCCTGACAGACGAAAGGAGCGCCGCACGATGCCTTTGATTCCGCTTCGCCCCATATTGGAAGCCACCAACAGCGCCCCTTGCTATGCGCAGGGCGCTTTCAACGTCAACGCCGTGTGTCAGGCAAAGGCCGTTATCGAGGCGCATGAGCAGTTCCGCAGCCCCGCGATTCTGCAGGGAGCCGATCTGGCCAACGCCTTCATGGGCGGGCGAACCGATTTCATAAACGGAACGGTTCAGGACAAGATCGCCGGTGCAAAGAATATTGCGGCTGCAGTCAGGAGGTTCGGCGAGAAGAGCGCGATCCCCATCGCCCTGCATTTGGATCACGGCCGCGACTTTGAAAGCGTGAAGGCTGCCATAGACGGCGGCTATACCTCCGTGATGATCGACGGAAGCAGCCTGCCCCTGGAGCAGAACATGGAACTGACCCGGGAAGTGGTCAAATACGCTCACTCGTTGGGCGTAACTGTGGAGGGAGAGCTGGGCGTGCTGGCAGGCGCGGAGGATGATGTGCGCGCCGAGCGTTCTACCTACACCAATCCCCTGCGCGCGGTGGAGTTCATCCGCCGCACCAGGGTGGACGCGCTGGCAATCAGCTACGGTACCATGCACGGCGCCTGCAAGGGTAAGAACGTAAAGCTGCGCAGGGAAATTGCCGTCGCCGTGCGGGAGTGCCTCCTGCACGAGGGGCTTGAGGCGTATCTGGTCAGCCACGGTTCTTCCACGGTGCCTCAATATATTGTGGATGAAATCAACGCCTTGGGCGGTAATATCCGGGACGCACGGGGAATCGCCCTGTCCGAGCTGAAGGCGGCGATCTCCTGCGGTATCGGCAAGATCAACGTGGATACGGACATCCGTCTGGCGGTAACGCGCAATCTGAGGGAGCTTTTCGCGCAGAAGCCCGCGCTGCGCGCGAGCGCGTCCATCGGCGGCGTTTACGCGCTTCTGGAGAAGAAAAAAGAGCAGTTCGATCCCCGCGCCTTCCTGCCGCCCCTTATGGAAACGGTGATGCATGGCGCCATACCGGACGAGGACGTTCGCGCCGTCTGCGACTGCATCGAGCGCGGCGTCAAGGAGATTGTGGGCGTGCTGATTGTCGAATTCGGCAGCGCGGGCAGGGCGTCGGCGGTGAAAACAAAATCGCTGGAAGAGATGGCGGCATTTTATCGCCGGGAGGGAATCTGATGAAACGGATCTACCTGAATCTGAAACGGTTTGATATTTCGCCCGCACGCGGCGGGGTGAACCGGATCGCCCCCATGCGGGAATGGGGCCGTGAAATCGTTCTCCGCACCCAGGAGCGTTTGAAGGAATGGTCGGATACGGAATTTGTCATGTTTTTCCCGGAAGCTCATCTACTGGGCGCAGCGGCCGCCCGCAGCGGCGGCAGTCCCGTAAAGATCGGCTGTCAGGGCGTTTATCGGGAGGACACGGCGCCGGGCGGAAATTTCGGCGCGTTTACCGCCAACCGCACGGCAAACGCCATGTGGGAAGTGGGCTGCGAATACGTTCTGATCGGCCACTGCGAGGAGCGGAACGATAAGGCCGGGCTGCTGGAGGAAGCGGGAGTGGATCTCCGGGCGGCCGCGCAGGCTGTGAACCGTGCGCTGAACCGGGAGATTAAAGCGGCGCAGCGCGCCGGATTGAACGTGCTGTACTGTATCGGCGAAAAGAGCGAGGAACAGGATCGCTGGCAGGAGGTGCTGGGCGCGCAGCTGGACGCCGGCCTTGACGGAGCGGACAGAACGCGGACGGTGATCGCGTATGAGCCCGTGTGGTCCATCGGGCCGGGGAAAAAGCCTGCGGACAGGCCCTATATCGAAAAGGTCGCCCGCTTTGTCAGGGAACGAACGGGCGGGATGGATGTTGTATACGGTGGCGGGTTGAAGAAGGACAATGCTGAAATGCTGGCGTCCATACGGGAAATCGACGGCGGGCTAATCGCGCTGACCCGGTTCAGCGGGGAGATTGGCTTCTATCCGGAGGAGTATCTGGAAATCATCCGCAATTATCTTGAAAAGGAGTTGTTCTGATGAAGCTGCAATTTGAATACGGGAACGGCCTGATGAGCGCCGAGCTTCCCGATACGACGGACGTTTTTATTCCCGGCGAGACGGCGGCGGATCCTGCCTGTCTCCCGCAGGACTGGGACAGCCTCTACGCCGCTACCATGGAAAGCATCCGCCATCCCATCGGCATGCCAGCGCTGAACCGGCTGGCCAAGGCCGGAGACCGGGCGGTTATCATCATTCCGGACATCGTCAAGGGCGGCAATCAGCCCACCAGTCACCGCAAAGTAGCCGTTCGTTGCTGTCTGGACGAGTTATACGCCGCGGGCGTACCGAAAAAGGACGTCCTGCTGCTGTTCTCCAATGGGCTGCATCCCCGCGCGACCGTATCGGAGATGTGGACAATTCTGGGAGAGGATCTGTTCCGCGAGTTCTATGATTCCGGCCAGATCACCAGCCATGACAGCGAGGATTACGAGCATCTGGTCGATTTGGGCTTTGCGCCGAACGGCGACCATGTGATCCTGAACAAATATGTGTACGACGCGGACGTCGCCATTCTCATCGGGCACACGCAGGGCAATCCTTACGGCGGCTATTCCGGCGGGTACAAGCATTGCGCTACCGGCATTACGCACTGGCGCTCCATCGCCGCGCACCATGTGCCTCAGGTAATGCACCGCTCGGACTTCGTGCCTGTTTCCGTCTCCAGCCAAATGCGTTCCCGGTTCGATACCCAGGGCATGTTCATGGAAGAAAAGATGGGCAAAAAGTTCTTCTGCTGCGACGCGGTGCTGGACACCTGGAGCCGTCAGATCGAAATCAATTCCGGCTATGCCAGGGAAATGCAGCCCGTCAGCTGGAAAACCGCCGACAGGCGCACCTATGTGCACTGGGCCGAAAAGAAGTACGATGTCGTTGTGTTCGGCATGCCGACGAATTTCCATTACGGCGACGGCATGGGCACCAATCCCATCCAGATGATGCAGGCGCTTTCCGCGCAGGTCATCCGTCACAAGCGCGTCTTGAGCGACCGGTGCGTATTCATCGTGTCTTCTGTCTGCGACGGGTATTTTCATGACGAGCGCTGGCCATACCTGCGCGAACTGTACGAATTGTTTCAGCACGATTATATGAATGTTCTGCCTGATATGAACCGCTACGGAGAATACTTCGCCACGAACGGGGAATATATCCGCAAATACCGCTTTGCAAACGCCTTCCATCCCTTCCACGGCTTCTCGATGATGAGCTGTGGACATCTGGCGGAAATGCACACCAGCGCCATCTATATTGTCGGCGCGCGGGAACCGGGTCTCGCCCGCGGCATGGGGCTGAAAACCCGCGCCACGTTCGAGGAAGCGCTGGAAGACGCCCGGAAAAAATTTGTCGGGGAAGCCCCCAGCATTCTGGCGCTGCCCCAAACCTTTACCACGGCGGCGGTGCACCTGTGCATGAGGGATCCCATGCAAAACAGTCGTTCCAGAGACGGCGTTCTTCACCCCTGCGGAGCTTAAGATGATAAATCTGTTTACTTTTCTGGTTTGCTTTACCGCCAGCGTCATCGGAGGTTTGTGCGGCATTGGCGGCGGTGTGCTGGCCAAGCCGCTGTTGGATGCGGTAGGCGTTATGCCGGTTTCAACCGTTTCCTTTTTGTCAGGGCTGACTGTGCTGTCGATGGCGGCAATTTCCGTGTATAAAAACCGAAAGACGGACCGTTTGCAATGGGAACGCAGTCTGCCGCTGGGAATCGGCGCAGCTCTTGGCGGCGTGTGGGGAAAATGGTTATTCGACGTCCTGCGCGGCTTTGCCGGTGCAGATCGTCTGGTGGGCTGCGTTCAGGCTGCCGTGCTGGGACTTTTTGTGCTTGGGATTCTTTTCTATGTCCGCTTGCGGGCGCGCATCCGAACCCGACATATTGAGAACAGAGCTGCTTGCGGGCTGATAGGGAGCCTTCTGGGATTGATCTCCGCATTCCTGGGAATCGGCGGCGGACCCATGAATATCGTCGTATTCCATTACTTTTTCTCCATGGACACAAAAACGTCCGCTGTTAATTCTCTGCTGGTCGTCCTGATTTCTCAATGCGGCAGTTTTCTTTACAGTCTTATCAGCCAAACGATTCCGGATTTTCAGGTCTTCACGCTGGTCGTTATGGTTTGCGCCGGAATAGCGGGCGGGTTTACCGCCTCTCGCCTGCAGGGAAAAATGAGCGTGAAGCAGATAGATCGATTGTTTTGTATGGTTTTGATTTTGATTTTACTCCTTTGCGTTTATAATGTGTTTCGCCTGATTTAAAAAACTCGTTTGCCCATTTGCCAGGAAAAATTCATGCTTGGTTTGATTGATAGAAAACAGGGAGGATGCCAGGCAAGAGCGTCAAGGCCACTATCTCGTCCCTCCTTCGCGATGTGAATCTGTCGGTTGGAGCTTGGAACAGGCTGAATTTCGGCTGTGGCTATCCCGATAGCCCCAATAGCGCATGACGTCAAAAAACCGTCTTCGCACCTGCAGTCATCGTAGGGCAAAGGCGGTTTGCTGTTCTCGTCGTTTATTTTTTGACAGCGTCCTTCAGAGCTTTTCCGGCCTTAAACACAGGCGATCTGGACGCGGCAACCTCTATGGGTTCGCCGGTACGCGGATTTCGACCGGTACGGGCGCTGCGGCTGGCTGTTTCAAATGTGCCGAACCCGACCATCTGAACCTTTCCGTCGGACGCCAGGGTTTCCGTCACGATCTCTACAAAGGCTTCTACCGCCTTTTTCGCCTCCTGATTGGTCATTCCTATTTTCTGGGAAAGCGCATTTAGCAGTTTCTTTTTATTCACACCAGATCCTCCTTTGACAGACTATGACCGATACCGTATAACAAACGATGTGCGCCGTGTCAATGTCAAACAGAATAATTTATAGAAAGGAATAAAATAGGCACGAAATAGAGCGTAGAAAAACGCTTCAGCTTCAGCCTGAGACTAAAGCGCCTGTGCCCATCGCCTAACTTTCTTCATGAACTCGCTGATCTTTGCCACGCCTTCATGGGCAACTGGCGCCCCACTATGGTCGATGAGGAATCATTCCTATGGATGCGGACCACCACGCCGGCGATCTCCTCGGCGCCTTCCGCCTTGAGCACCTTGAAGCGCTGATGCCCGCCCACGATATTCCCCGTGACCTCGTTCCAGATGATGGGATCCACATACCCGAAATCGTGCAGGGAGCGCCTGATTTTCTCGTAAGCTGGGTCGCCCGGCTTCAGATCCTTGCGGGGATTATATTTTGCCGGTTTCAGCATGAAAACGGGCACTTTTTGAACGTTTATTTCCGTCTGTACAGATGGCAAAAAGCCCATAAAATCAACCCTTTCGAGCGCCCTGGCGCTATTTTTTTGCGTTCCGAAAAAACACTTTATTTTTGCGAAATATTTCACGGCAGGGCGCCCCGGTCCCGGAGAAAACGCTCCCGGAGATTCGATCCCCCCTGGGGCCGCAAAGCCGACCACGCCCCAGGACTTTCCCCAAGCAAAGTGCAAAAGTCGACTGCACCCCGGGACTTTTGCACGGCGAAGTGCGAAAGCCGACAACGCCCTGGACTTTGCTGCGGCGAAGTGCGAAAGCCGACCAGCCTGCCCGGAGTTTCGCACGGCGAAGCGCGAAAGCCGACCAGGGCGCAGGACTTTTTTACGGCGAAGCGCAAAAGCCGACCCCGGCGGCCGCCTTTGCCCGGGTCCGGGCTTTTGGCCGCGCGACCGGCCCCGGCGGCGGCGAAAACGGTTCGCTTCCTTATACCGCGCGGAAAAGCCAGTTTTTACGAAACGGCGACGTTCCGGCGACGGAAAGTCTTATTTAGTTCGCCCTTTTGTGGCTTGCTTTTTGGCCCCGGGCGAGCGAAACTGACGGTGCCGGCGGGGAAAAGCCCGCCGCCCGAACCCCGGCCGCCCCGCGGCGGCCCGCCCAACGACCGCGACCGGCTCCCGTTTTTTGCGCCGCCAGCGCGAACGCCCGCCCCGGCGACCCCGCCCCAGTCCGCCTGCTCGAGAAGGCGCTCTGGGCGCCCCCAACGACCGAACCTTTTCGGAAGGCGCCTTCCGGAAAGCCCGAAAGGGAAAGGAAAAGGAAAGGAGGAAGCCCGGATGGAACGCGCACCCCCGCTTTGACTACGACTCCGCCTGACGAGGGCTGGGAGGGCTCCCAGCCGAAACGTCCCCGGCCTTACCGCCCAGGGCGTCGCGGAAAGCCCGCAAAACCAACACAGGAGGTCTGCCCCATGAAACTCGAAGTCCGAAAAGCCCGTGCGGCCGCCGTCGCCGCGAATCTCGCCGGCCAGGCCGCCGTCGCGGCCAGGGAACTGCTCGCGGAAGACCCGTCCGCCTGGGAGGTGGGCGACGCCGCCTACTGGCTCTGCCGGGCCGCCCAGGAGGCCGCGCAAAACGCCGCCGACGCCCTCGACCCCGCGGAAGCCCTGGAGGACGACTCCATCCTTTACGCCTTCCAGCAGGCCAACGACGCCCTGGAAGAAGCCTGCGACCAGGCGGACGAACTGGTCTCCCTGGCCGAAGAAGCGAATCACGAAATCCGCCGCTGAAACACGCGGCGGACAGTTTTTAGAAGGAGGAGTCTCACCATGAAGGAAAAATCCAACGCCACGCTCCGCCGCGCAGCCTCTCTGCGCTGCCGCACCGACGCCGCCATCGAACGCCTGGGAAGGAACATCTCCTGCTACGAGCGCGGGTACATCACCGCCGGGGAGCTCCTGCGGGAAGCGTCCGCCGCGGCGGACCGGGCCGGCACTCTGGAACTGAGCGCGGCAGAACTGGCCGCAACGGGCAGCTTTGGCCGCTCGGTGAATCGGAAGGTCGCGAACTACCGGAACTACGCCTGCACCGCTGCCCGCATCGCCATGGGGTACAAATCGAACGCGGAGTGCCGCAAGAAGGCGCTGGAGCTTGCCCGCATGGCGGTGAAGTTTGGGAATCGGCAGATGGCTCGCACTGCCCACGACCTTATCTGGGCCGCTGCCGGCGATCTGCCCAGCGAGGAAGAGTTCGCCGCCTTCGAGGCCTGCGAGATGCTTTGAAATATCCCCGCCTGACGATGGCCCGGTGGCCCCGGGCCGAAACGCCCCGAGCGTCGCGGGAAGCCCGCAATATCTTTGAAATCAGGGAGGCGTCACCATGAATTTCTTCGAACAGGAACTCCGCCGTTTCACCGGCAAAACCACCGCTTTCAAATCCTGCAAGGCGCTCTACGCAGGCCGTGCCTGCTTCATTCCCCTCAGCGGCAGCCGCCGCGCCCGGCTGGAATTCGTCACCAGCGGCGTGGCCGACCAGTATGACGCGCTGCAGGTCACTATCCTCAGCACCGCCGACGGAAAAATCGACTGCCTGCGGTTCCGCTTCAGCGATTTCTTCGCGCCCCGGAAGGCCGGATGCTCCGGAATCTGCTGCCCGCACATCTGGGTCGACTGCGGCAGGGCCGAGTGGTACGTCGCGCCCACCGCCGCCGAAGTCGCCGCCATCGCCCAGGCCGCCCACGACTACGTCATGCTCTTCGCCTGAGCTTCTGAATCGAGAGGAGGATGTTTATGACTCGCGCATACAAGATTACCCGTCTGCCCGATGGCTACTGCAAGGTGGCCGTCGCCGCCTGGAAAGCCCTCGGCGACCGCGAGCTCTTTGAAATGGAGGGCAAGCTGGTGTTCACCGACGACCTGGAATCTTACATGGAAGGCGGTGACCGCACCGCCTTCTGCGCCGACGAGTTCGACTCCCACGCCGCCTTCGAGAAGTGGCTGCTGAACGCGGTGGCCGAGTGGTGCCGGAACGACCCCCTGATGGTCGACAGCCTCGACCAGTACCTCTGACCCGCCTGACGAGGGCTCTGCGGCAGGAGCCGAAACCCCGCAAGGGGTCGCGGGAGCCACGGCTTCCAAATGAGAAGGAGGTACTATCATGAATCAGAACGACATCAACCGCGCCTTCACTGAGAAGGTCGCCGAACTGCTGTGCCGGGGCTATCAAATCTACCCCGGCACCATGGGCGGCTCGCAGGGGGAAATTGCCCATGTCGACCTGTGCAAGGGCGAGGAAATCATCCGGGTGCTGCTGGACCGCTTCTGCGGCTACTGCGAGATGCCCGACGGTTTCCAGCTGATCGTGGGCAGGAACACCGACCCCATCCGCAAGAACTGCTTCGACACGCTGGGCAACACCATCTGGAACAACCATCTGGAGATTCTCTCCGAAATCGAGTTCTGTCAAATCGGCGAGAATTACTACACCGACGCGGAGACCGGCAAGGCTATTCAGGAAAAGCGCCGCACGCGCTGGGAAGCGCGTCACGAGAGCGTTCGCCGAAACCTGCCCGACGCTTTCAAATGCGCGGCGCTGAAGTACGTCCAGCGCCAGCAACGGATGAAGAGCTGCAAGCTCTCGGACGTCACCCGCGTGACCCGCGTCAACCGCAGCAGCTGGGGCGAGGTTACGCCCGCGCTCTACGGCTACGAAATTGAGGCGCGTGGCAAAACCTTCCGGCTGCTGGCGCCCCGCAACGACTGACGCTTCGAAATAGAGGTAAGCACATCATGATGAATTCATCTTTTGACCTCCCGGCCTTTCTGCTGGACAAGCTCTACGACAACATGGACTGGGAGAACGGCTAGACGCTTGCGGACGCTGTTGCCCTGGCCGAGGACATTCGCAGGTACGACGGAATCGACTGCGACCCGCAGGAAATCTATGAAATCATGCGGGAGTTCCGCGAACAGGACGCCGGCGACGAAGAATGACCCGCCTGACGATGGCTGGGAGAGGGTACCCAGCCGAAACGCGCCGATGGAACCGGCACTGCCGGGGCGCGTCGCGGGAAACCCGCGGGAGCCACGCTCCTGAATACGATGGGAGGCTATCACCATGAAGAAAACCGATATCCGAGATCAGTTCCCCAAGGGGATGCGCGTCACGCTCGTCAACGTCGCCATCGAACGCCATCGCGAACGCTACTGCGGCCGCACCGGCGTCGTGGTGAAAGCAGTGAAATCAACGAACACCGTGTGGATCGAATTTCCCGACGGCGACCGCTACGGCGCGTACCCGGAAAACGTTCGTCCCGCCTGACGATGGCTCTCTGGCAGGAGCCGAAACGCGCCGATGGAACCGGCATTGCCGGGGCGCGTCGCGGGAGCCACTGCTCTCAAATAGACAACGGGGAGGAATGTATATGATCATCATCCGCACCGACGCACAGTCCAACCGCAAGGCGCTGGCTGGAGCGCTGTCCGAACTGTTTCACGAAAAGCCGCGCTACTGCGGCGCACCCACCTTCGCTTACGAATTCGGCGTTGGTCGTCTGGCGCGCGACGCTTCGCTCTGCCTGGTTCCGTCGCTGAACGGAACGGCGGCGGAACGGCTGGCAGCGGCGCTTGCTGAACGGGGATTCTCCTGCGCCGTCGAAACGGTATGCTCCGAAATAGAGACGGAGGATAGCTCGCCCGGCGAGGTTACGCAGGAGGAATCATCACTTCCCGATGAACGTTTCACCGTAACAATTCCGGTGGACAGGTTTTCGCCCGGCGCGCTTGCGCGACTTCGAAATCTGATTGCTTCCCGGCACAGGCTCTTCTGCGACGCGCTGAACGCAACAGAATTGCCTGTCGAGGAACGGGGCGGAAAGATCGCTTTTCCCTGGTTCGAACGAACTGACGACGAAGAGGAACGAGCCGCCTACACGCTTTTCATCGAGCGGCTGGCGGAGCTTTCGAATCGCCTGAAATGGGCGGCTTCCACCGAAAAGGACGCGCCCAACGAGAAATATGCCATGCGCTGTTTTCTGCTGCGGCTGGGGTTCATCGGCGCGGAGTACAAGCGCGCCCGCGCCGTGCTGCTTCGAAATCTGCAGGGCAGCAGCGCCTTCCGCAATGGAGGCGCACCCCACCGAACCGAAACGGAGGAACGTCCATGAGGAGAACCATTCGAAAGACCTTCCTGCTGGAAGGCGAGACCGTTACCATGCGCTATGTGAAGCAGCTCTGCGGCGAGGAGCGCTACTGCCGGATGATTGAGGACGCAAAGGAGAAATTCTTCGCGAATCCCACCGCCGAGCTGTGCTATCCTACGCCGGAGGGCTGGCTGACCATCTGGTTCCAGCTGGCCTGACGCTTTTGAATCGCCGCCGCCCGGCGGCTTTTCCTTTGCCCCTGTGGTCGCAGCGTTCGCCCTGTGTCGGGGAGAACGCTCACGCGCAGCTCCATGCCGCATCCAGATTAAGCCGCGCCCTGCCGCCCTCCGTGGGGCAGGAAAGGCGCAGGGCATAATCCGTCTGATAGCGCTCCATGGCGCGGCGCGCGGCGGCAAACTCCGCCAATGCTTCTGAATCCAGAAGGGCGAATCCATTTTTTCGAATTGAGCTTCTGTTCGCCAGCAACTCGCTGTGAATGTGGATCCGGGTCAGGTAGGCGTAGCGAATACTTTCATCCGCAAGACGCTGGGCGGCGATGTAGTATCGGTCGATCCACAGCCGGTAATCCGCGCCCTGATATATCTGGGGAATGGGTATCCTCCGTTTCAGCATTCGGCGCAGCCGCCTGTGTTTTGGAATGGAGACGCCCAGGTCTTCTGCCAGCCCCAGACCGTAGGCGATGACCTCGTCCACATCCAGCGGCTCACGATTGGGTCGTCCCGTGCGCGGCACGGTGGGGGCTCTGGGTTGATGGGACTCTTTCATGCTCGTACCTCCAACGAAAAAGAGCAGCCGGGCTTCTGCCCGCACTACTCTTGAATCTGATTGCGCTTCTTCGCGCATTGCTGTCTATCTGGTTCTGACAGGATACATCATACCACAGGTGGAGATGGACATTCAAGGACATTTCCGGACACTTTTCTTCGGAATCCGAAAATGCCTGCGTTTTTTTACGCATTGCTGTCCATCCGATTCTGACAGCATACATCATACCACAGGGAAATACTGCCAAACAATAGCAAAGTACGCAAACAGAAATTTTTTTTATTTTCCCGCCTGCAGGAGCCTGTCCGCCACCCGGAGAGCGCTGTTGTGGAAACGGTAAATGGTTCTGGCGCTGCACTGCATTTCCTCGGAAATGACTGAAAAGAAAGTGTATGAACTGACCGTAGACCCCGAGTTCCGGGATCTGATTCCCCCGCTGAACGAGGAAGAACTGAAGCTGCTGGAAGCGAGCATCGTGGCGGACGGCTGCGAATCGCCGCTCATCGTGTGGAACGGCGTGATCGTGGACGGGCATAACCGCTACGCCATCTGCCGGAAGCGCGAAATTTCGTTTTCTACTCAGGAAAAGAATTTCAGCAGCCGTGACGACGCCATGCTGTGGATGCTGCGCAATCAGCTGGGGAGGCGCAATCTGAATCCCTACCAGCGCAGCGAACTTGCGCTTCGAACGGAGCCCTTGCTGCGGGAAGCCGCAAAAAAGAAACAGGCGACTTCAACCGGTGGACATGATCCCCAGCTTTTAGAGACATCTCGAAAAGCTGAAAAGAAGGTCCATACCAACAAGGAACTCGCGAGTCTTGCAGGAGTTTCAGATAACACAATCCGCAAAGCAAGAAGGATTGTCAGGGATGCCGACGATGCAGTAAAGCATGAACTGCGGCAGGAAAAGCTGAGCGTCAACAAAGCTTACACTGATCTGCTGGAAAAGGAGCATGAGGGTGAAACCAAAATCTGCGAGCGCTGCAAACAGGAAAAGCCCATGTCGGCCTTCTCGATTCCGTCCAACCGCCGCAGCTTTTCTTCGGTGTGCAGGGACTGCGAGAAGGAGAGCAGTGCCGCCGCAAAGATTGCGGCGAAAGCTGCGGCAAAACCGGCAGACGCTACTGCAAAGACGGCGGACGCCGCCGTAAGCTCCGAACCGCCCTGTCCCATCCCCAGCATGGTGATGCACAACGGAGCGCCGATCCATGTGGAAAGGCCGCTGCCCGATACGCCCGAGATGTTCCGGTATGTGGCAGACCTGGTGAAGAGCTGCTGCGATTCCTATGTGATCGGCCTGGCCTCGGCTATGCGCCGCTATTCAGATGGCATGGGCAGCGAGGAACATAACGCCCAGATTCTGGAGATGGTGCGCCGCACCAATGCGCAGGTACTGACGATTCTGAACGAACGAATGGAGGAGACGCGAGCATGAACGAGAGATGCTTTGCACACCGGCGCAATGGAAAATGTGTGGCGCTGACGAGCAAACAGTGCGCAGGGTATGCGGTCTGCTCCTTCTACAAGCCGATTTGGAAGTACGCGCAGGACGTAGCCAGAGCCAATCAGCGGCTGAACGCACTGCCTGTGGAGCGGCAGCGGGAGATCGCCGAGCTGTACTACGAGGGCGATATGTCCTGGAAGGGAGAAAACGAATGACGGAAAACAAGATGAGCCCGAAGGAATACCTGTCCCAGGCGATGTACATCGACCAGCGGATCGACAGCAAGCTTCAGCAGGTAGCGACACTGCGGGAATCCGCCGCAAAGGTGACGGCTACGCTGACGGATATGCCGCGGTCTGCTTCACCGAATCCGCAGGCCATGGAAAATACCATCGTCAAGATCATCGATCTGGAGAACGAGTTCAACCGGGACGTCGACCGGCTGGTGGATCTGAAGGCTGAGGTCAAGCGCGTGATTTCGCGGCTGAGCAGCCCGGATCAGAAGCTGGTGCTGGAACTGCTGTATCTGTGCTTCAAGCCGTGGTCGGAAATCATGGAAACGCTTGGAATCAGCGGGACGAGCGTGTATCGGGTGCATGGTGAAGCGTTGAAAAATATTGTCGTTCCCGAAAAAACGGGAGTAAATGCTGTTGAACGGGAGTCGTTCCCTGTGTTATGATGTAGACTATCAAAAATCAGATTGCAAGGGCAACTCGATTCAGGAGCAGTGCGGGCAAGGCCCGGTTGCTCTTTTTGGTCAGAGAAAACGCAACCGATTTTCGTCGGCTGCGCTTTGGGGGCTGTTGGGCTGCGATAGCGATCATTCCTTTTGAGGCTTGTCTTTGATTTTTTGATTCATCTTCTTTGCCTGCGCCCTGAGGTAGAGGAAAACACAAAGCCACCAAAGGGGATGCGGTTCCTATTGCAATCAGGAAAAACATAAGCACGCCGAAGCTGTTTTCCATCCACCCCGCCAAATATGCGGTCAGAAGAAAGACAGTCGAACCGATCAGCGTGTGTATCAGGAATTTAAGCAAAGGTTTTTTATGGCGGAACAATTGCCCCGCTGTTCATACGGCTCTGCCGGGAGGCATGTCCCCTGAAATCTCATGCCGTATTTTTGCCAGATCAGTGAGTTCATCCATCTGCTACCGGAGCGACCGCCAGATGGCAGGCAACAAAATGACTGATTCCGTTGACAGTATATTCCCGCAATTCGGGGCGCTCTTTTCGGCAGCGCTCCGTGCAGCGCGGGCATCTTGGATGGAAGGTGCATCCTTCGGGCGGCTTCGCTGGCGATGGGACGTCGCCCTGCAGAGGAACGCGCTTTTTCTTTTTTCGCACATCCGCCACGGGGATGGCGCTGAGCAGCGCCTGCGTATAGGGATGCAGCGTGTTGCCGAACAACTCGTCCGACGTTGTAAGCTCCACGATCCGCCCAAGATACATGACGGCGATTCGGTCGGCCAAATATTCCACCACCGACAGGTCATGAGTGATGAAAATATAGGTTAGCCCATGCTCGTCCTTGAGCTTATTGAGCAACTTGAGTACCTGCGCCTGAATGGACACGTCCAGCGCGGATACCGCCTCATCGCAGATGATCAGTCCTGGATCAACGGAGAGCGCTCGTGCGATACCGATGCGCTGGCGCTGCCCGCCCGAAAACTCGTTGGGATAGCGGGTCATGTATTCGCGCGGCAGATTCACGTCCTCCAGCAGCCTGGCGATCCGCTCTATACGCTCCTGACGGTTCTTCATGCCGAATTTGATCAGCGGATCCTCCAGGGAACCGTAAATGGTGAACGCAGGGTTCAGGGAAGAATAGGGGTCCTGAAATACAATCTGAATCTTCTGACGGGCGTTGTCCATTTCCTTACGGGACAGCTTGCGCAGATCCTTCCACCCGTCCTGAAACCGGTACTCCATGCTTCCGTCCGTCACGGGCACTAACTGAAGGATGGATTTTCCCAGCGTGGTCTTGCCGCAGCCCGATTCGCCTACCAGCCCCAGCGTTTCCCCGCGATATACATCCAAACTAATATCGTCCACTGCCCGAACATAGCCGACCGTTCGCTTGATAACGCCCTTGCGGATGGGAAAATAGGTTTTTACGTTTCGTACCCGCAGCAATACTTCCTTATTTTCCATTGACGCTTCCCTCCCCGATATGAAAGCAGCGTGCATAATGCCCCGAAGAAAGCCACTCCTCCTGCGGCATTTCCTTTTCGCAGCGCTCGGTCGCGAAATCGCAGCGCGGACAGAACTGGCAGCCCTTTGGCCTGTGGAAGGGATCGGGCGTCATGCCGCGAATAGGCTCCAGTTGCTGGTCCTTTCCCTTGCCCAGCACCGGAATGGAGCGCAGCAGCGCGCGGGTATAGGGATGCACGGGATGAACGAAAACATCCTCTACGCTTCCGTATTCCACGATATTGCCCATATACATGACGGCTACATCGTCCGCCATTTCAGCTACCACGCCCATGTTGTGGGTAATCATCACGATAGCCGTTCCATGCTCCCGCTTCAGCGCATTCATCAGCTCGAAGATCTGCGCGCTGATAGTAACGTCCAGCGCGGTAGTGGGCTCGTCTGCCAGCAAAATTTTCGGATCGCATGACATGGCCATGGCGATCATTGCCCGCTGGCGCATGCCGCCGGAAAACTGATGGGGGTATTCTCCGTCGCGAATCTCCGCCGCGGGAATGCCCATGGCCGCCAGCGCCTGAACGGATTCACGCCGGAGCTCCTTCCGACGCATACCGCGCTTGTGCTGCCGAATCATTTCACGAATCTGCATGCCAACGGTGTATACCGGGTTCAGCGCCGTCATGGGATCCTGAAAGATGATGGCAATGTCCTTGCCGCGCAGCGCACGCATTTCCCTGCCGTTCTTTTTCAGTTGATCCAGACGAATCCCCTTTTCGCCTTCACGCCAATAGGTGACAGAACCCTGTTCAATGCGCGAAAGCTCTGGCAGAAGCCGCAGGATAGCGTTGGCCGTGACGGATTTTCCGCAGCCGGATTCTCCTACGATGCAGAGCGTCCTTCCGCACCGTATATCAAAGCTGACGCCCCGAAGCACCCTGTTGCAGCGGCGATTGGTATAAAAGCTGACGTGCAGATCCTTGACGCTCAGCACGACGTCGCCTGTTCTTTCTGACATAGTGCATCCTCCTCAGCCGATCTGCGTCGGGTCGCTTGCATCTCGCAGTCCGTCGCCGATAAAGTTGATGGCCAGCACAAACAGCACCAGCACGGCGGCGCAGGGCAGCCACATCCACCAGTAGCCCAGCCAGTCGTAACGGATGCTTCCGGCGTTGGTGATTACGTTGATAATGTTCCCCCAGGTGGCGATCTCCTGCGGCACGCCGTAGCCCAAAACGGAAAGCGATGCCTCCTGCAGGATGAACATGGCGGTGGAAAGGGTAATGTTCACCACGATCGGTCCTACGGTGTTGGGCAGAAGGTGCTTGAAGGCGATCTTCATCGGAGAAATGCCAAAGGCGGTCAGCGCCTGCACAAACTCCGCTTCCTTCAGCGAGAGTACCTTGCTGCGGGCCATGCGATACATGCTTGGCCAGCCTGTCAGGATAAAGATCAGGATCATGTTCCGCAGACTTTGCCCCACCAGCGCAACCATGATAATAATCAGCACCATCTGCGGAAAGGACAGGAACACATCCGAGATTTTGAGAACCAGCCGGTCCGCCCAGCCGCCCTTGTAGCCGACGAACATGCCCAGCGTCACGCCGATGACGGCCGCGCCCAGTGCGCTGCCCAGCCCCACAACGATGCTGATCCTGCCGCCATACAGGATTCTTGCCCAGACGTCGCGCCCCATCTGATCCGTTCCGAAGAGATGCTCTCCGGAGGGCTGCGCCATGCGTTCCCGCAGAGAAATGGCCCCCGGCTGCCATCTTGTAAACAGCGGCGCCGCAAAGCAGAGAATGCAGATCACCAGAAACAGCGCTGCGCCCAGCACCGCCAGCTTGTTGGACAGCAGCTTGCGCGCCGTTCGGCTGGTCAGCCTTGTGGACAGACGTCCGCTCTCCTCCAGTGCCCGAATCCTGTCCATTTTGCGATCCAGTGCCGTTTGTCTGATATTGTTTTTCATGACAGCTTCACCCTCGGATCCAGAATTGCGGTCATAATATCGACCAGCAGGGATGAGAGCAGCACCAGCAGCACCATAAACAGCCCGACGGACATAATGATGGGCGTGTTCTGTGTCTTTACAGCGTCCGTAAACCATTTGCCGACGCCTGGCCACTGGAAGATGTTCTCGATAACGATGGAGCCGCTGATGAGCATCGGCAGTCGAAAGCCGATCAGCACCATGACAGGCGTACACGCCACGCGAAAACCGTGAAACAGGTTCACTTTCCACTCCGGCAGCCCCTTGGCGCGTGCGGTTTTGACGTAGTCGCAGTTCATGGAGTCCAGCATGCTCGAACGAGAATAGCGCATAACGCCGGCCGTCATGGAAATGCCGAGCACAAACGCCGGCAGAAACAGATGGTGCATCTCGTCCAGCAGTCCCGCCGTACCCCGCTGTCCTACGGGAAACCACTTCAGATTCAGGCAGAACAAAATGATGCAGAACACGCCGAACAGAAACTGCGGAATGGCAACGCCGATCATGCCGGCAACAGTCAGCACGTTATCCGCCAGCTTACCCTTGCGGATGGCCGAAATCAGCCCCAGCGCAACGCCCAGCACAGAGGAAATGATCAGTGCCGCCAGCGACAGCTCGATGGTAGCGGGCAGCTTCTGCAGCATCAGCACACCTACAGGCATGTTGTTTTGCAGCGAATACCCCAGATCCCCCGTACAAACGCCTCGAAGCCAGCTGAAGTAGCGTGTGATCATGGATCCGTCTAAGCCTTTGGCTGCCTTAAAAGCAGCAATCTGTTCGGGGTTCATCTCCGCAAGCTGATCCATCGGAATCAGAAAATCAATCACATCACCGGGCATCAGCTCAATCCCTGCATAGATCAGCAGGGTAATGATCAGCAGCATGGGGATCATGCCCAGGAGCTTTCGGATGATAAAGTTCAGCACAGGCTTCCCCTCTTTCGATTTGTCTATTTGCACTCGCCATTATAGAAGGAAAGGCGGGGGCCGGCTGTTTGCCAGCCCCCTGTTGTTCAAGTGATAAAGCGCCGATCAGCGTTCGAACATGTTCACGAAGATGTAACGCGGGAAGGTCACGTTAACGGTGTACACCGTGTAATCCGACATTTCCAGCAGCTGCTGCACCTGCGTGGAATCCTTGCAGAACGCATAGTCGATCATCCCGGCCTTTGCGTTGGTGATTAGGTTCTCATCACCCGCATCGGTGGAGGGATACAGGTAGAGCTTTTCGATATTGCCGGTTCCAGGCATGAAATAATCCGCATTCCGGGACAGGATCGTGTACTCGCCCAGCTTGACGGTCTCCACCTTGAAGGGACCGGTGCCGATGGGCATCTGCCAGAAGGTGTCCGCGCTGAAGTTCTCCGGCGCGACGCTTTCCAGCTTGTGCTTGGGCAGCACGGGCCATTGAGAGAAGATGGTCAGGGCGTTGGGCTGCGCGTTGTTGAATTCAAACGTCACGGTATTTCCTTCCACGGTGATGGACTTGGCATCGTTGACCACGTCGGTCATCACGGTGTTCGCGCCGGGGACGGTGGGATAGTAGCGGAAGGTCCAAGCTACATCCTCGGCTGTGAAGGACTCGCCGTCGTGCCACTTGACGTTCTCGCGGATCTTAAACGCAATGGTTTTGCCGTCCGCGGAAACCTCATAGCTCTCCGCCAAAGAACCATCGGTAGGCGCAAGGCTTTCGTCCGCGTTCAGGAGACGGTCAAACACGATTTCCTGATGCCAGAACAAACCGGGGTTGGTGGCGGGATGCTCCAGCGCGTTGACGGCGCCGGTGTTGGTGTACAGCGTGCGGTCTTCCCGGTCAGTGGTCCAATCCAAAATGTTTTTCCGGTAGGAGAACTGATCGTTGCCCACAGGATTCCCCTGCATGTCCAGATGCTTGGAGGTTACGACCCAGGAGGGAATGTAGAACATGGGAATGACCGGCACCTGTTCGTTTTCATACACCTGAATGGCGTCGTAGGCCACCTTCTGATCCTCCTTGGTCACGGCGACGCGGGACGCTTCAATGAGTTTGTCGAGGGTCTCATCCGGCTTTACGGTGGAGTTGTTGACGGCTGTGCTGTGATGACGGTTGTAGAACTCGCCCAGCGTCAGCGCGTTGGTACCGGCAAAGCACAGATCCCAGTCCACGGCGGAATGCATACCGTCCGCAGAGGGCGTCCACAGCAGAGCGGTCAGGTTGTCGGTGAGCAGCTGGAATTCCATCTTCACGCCCACGTCGTTCCAGTACGCCTGGATTGCCGTAATGGTGTCCAGCAGGTTGCCCGTGTAGTAAACGGCCTTCAGGGTGCGGCTGCCGTCCCAGCCGGCCTCGGCCAACAGCTCCTTCGCCTTTTCCGGATTGTAAGTATACTCGGTCAGGCCGTCCGCCTGCCAGTAGCCCTCCGGAACCAGGGACTTGTGGGCGGCGGTCACGGTGCCGTTCCACAGCGCGTCCACGATGGCGTCCATGTCAATGGCATACCACAGCGCCTGACGGACGCGAACGTCCTGCAGGGGGTTGGGGTACATGGTGCCGCCTGTGCCCTCGGCGGCTGCGGAGGTGGCCGCGATGGAGAAGAGCAGGCTTACTGCCAGCAGTAGAGTGAACAGTTTCTTCATTGTGTTGCCTCCTTTTTTGTCGTCGCAGTGTTTATCTTTACCGGCTTATGCCGGCGAAGCACAGTGTATCGCGCAGGAGCGACGTTCAGAGCCTGCCCTCCCGCTCCAGAAAGAAACGAACCGCGCCGAGAAGTCCCGCGTCGTTGCCGAGAGTGGCAGCCTCCACCCGAAGCCCTTCGGCAAAGCGCGGCATGACGCCTTGAAGCACCCGACGGCGCAGGGGCTCTATCAGCAGCTTTTCCTGTGCGCTTACGCCGCCGCCGATGAGCACGGCCTCCGGATTGAACAGGTGAACCAGCCCGGTGAGTCCCGCCGCAATGTCATCAATCCATGTCTCCAGCACTCGAAGCAGTACGGCGTCCCCCTGAGCGGCACGCTCAAATATTTTTCGCCCGTTCCATTCGGTTTCCGGCGCGGCTTCATGCGCACGATGGATGAGCGCGGTCACGGACGCATAGTGTTCAAAACAGCCGCGCTTTCCGCAGGGGCATGCAGGGCCCTCCTGATAGAGCGTAAAGTGCCCCAGCTCCCCGGCAATGCCCCGCGCACCGCCGTACAACCTTCCGTCCAGTACCAGCCCGCCGCCTACGCCTGTTCCCAGCGTAATGAAAACGGCGTTCCGGCAGCCGCGTCCGCCGCCGAAGGCGCATTCGCCCAACGCGGCGGCGTTAGCATCGTTGAGCGCCCAGACCGGCGCGCCCAGCGCCTGCTCCAGCTTCTCTTTGATGGGCGTTCCCTCATAATGGGGGATCTTTCCGTTGGTGCCGATCACCACGCCGCTTCGGTCATCGATTTGTCCGGTGGCGGATACGCCTGCCCCGCAGATGGAGACGTTATGCCGCGCAAGAAACAGCACGGCGCTTTTGACAACCGTATCGATGATGGGCGTTTGGTAGCCGTCAAAGCTGACGTCGGCCTCTGCTTTTTCGTACAGGACGCCCTGTTCGTCCGCAAGGCCCATTTTTACGGAGGTGCCGCCGATGTCCAACGCCAGAATCATACCATTCCTCCCGGTAAATCGCGGACGGCGGCCATGAAGCGGGAGGCGATCTCCAGGGGGCGTGTGATCGCGCCGCCTACCACCACGGCCCATGCCCCGATTTCCAGCATTTTTCTTGCCTGCTCCGGCGTATGGATGCGTCCCTCCGCGATGACCGGGCAGGGAAGTGTTTTCACGAGACGCGCCACAAGCGCAAAATTCGGTTCGCCCGTTTCCCCGGCTGTCTGGGGGGTGTAGCCGTTCATGGTGGTGCCCACCAGATCGGCCCCCGCCGCGTGGGCGGCGACGCCCTCTTCAAAGGTTGCGCAGTCGGCCATGATGATGATGTTGGGGTATTCTTCCCGAACCGCTTTCAAAAATTCCGTCGGAGTCAGACCATCGCCGCGCACGCAGTCCGTACAGTCGATGGACACAACGTCCGCCCCTGCGGCCATACACTCGTCCACCTCCCGCATGGTCATGGTGATGCGTCCCTGAAAGCCGGGATATTCCCGCTTGATTAGCCCGATCACCGGCAGGCCGGTTTCTTCCTTGATTTCGATGATATCCCGAACCGAGCTGGTGCGGATCATCTTCGCGCCTGCCAGCTTGGCGGCGCGGGCCATCAGCGGCATGACGGAGCGCTCCCGGTCGTAGAGCGGTTCGCCCGGCGTCGCCTGGCAGGAGACGATCACCGTGCCCTTCATCAGCGCAAACAACGCTTCCTTCGTCATTCTTCTTTCTCTCCCTTACAGCGTCCGTAAAAACAGACCGATTTTTCTGGCCAGCAGCGCGTGCCCTTCATCGCTGGGGTGAAGGCCGTCCGGCAAAAGCAGCTCCCGGCAGCGGACGTTTTCCGGCTGGATGCCGCTGACGGCGTACAGATCCAGTGTCGGCAGGGCGTAATGCCGCGCCGTTTCCAGCAGAATATCCCGATAGGCGGACAGCGGCGCAACGCTCAGCGGCTTGCGACCGTCTCCACGGGGATCGTTCTCGCCGTCTCGGTGCAGCGGCGAAAGGATAACAACAGGCTTTCCTGCATAGCGCGTCAGCAGACCGTCCATCAGGCAGTGGCACGCCCCCCAGAAGGTGAAAGGTGTCCTGTCGGAAGGCACACCCAAGGGCGCGTCCCCGTGGCCGTAGTCGTTCGTTCCGCCAAAGACAACCACCGCATCGGCGTTTGCGTCCATTTCCGTCATGCGCATGCAGAAGTCCCGATCATGTGGCTCATCGGTCATGACGGTTTGCCGGGCGATCCGCGATCCGCTTACGCCGTAGTTATTGGAATGCAGCAGCCCGAATTCCCTTGCCAGAACGTCGGTATAGCGGTTGCGCTCGCAGCTTGCTCCTACTCCCGCCGTGATGCTGTCTCCCAGAAAATTGACGGTTGCTCCGTTCAGCTTCATTTTTCCGTCACCTCAGGCAAAGCTTTTGATGGCAGCGTCGATCATTTCGGCGCAAACGTGTACCTGCGCCATATCCTCCGCCTCCAGGTTGGGCATTGGAGGACGCACGCCGCCCAGAGGCAGACCCTCGCGCAGCTCTATGATCTTCTTGATGACCGCGTACAGATTGCCACGGCAGGCGCACATCGCCTCGATGATGGTGTTCACCGAATGCTGGATGGGCGCGGCGGCGGCAAAATCGTTTGCCCGGCACAGTGCATCCATCTTCAGAAACAGCTCCGGCATCACCGCGTAAGTGCCGCCGATCCCGCCATCCGCGCCGATGGCGCGCCCCGCCACAAACTGCTCGTCCGGCCCGTTGAAGAGGATGCACTCGCGCTCAAAGACACGCTTGAAAATATCAATATCATACGCGGGCATGGAGGAATTCTTAATGCCGACGACCCGGGGATTTTCCTGCATCAGCCTGGCCAGCTTGGGCGAGAGAGCAACACCCGCCAGCTGCGGGATATTATAAATGAAAAAATCCGTGTTGGGAGCCGCACTGGAAATGTCGTTCCAGTACCGGGCGATGGCTGCGTCCGGCAGGTGAAAATAGATGGGCGGAATGCTGGCGATAGCGTCCACGCCCAGAGTCTCGGCGTGTCTGGCCAACTGGCAGCTCTCCTGCGTGTTATTGCAGGCCACATGGGCGATAATCGTACACTGGCCACCTACCTCCTGCATCACAGTCTCCAGCGTGCGCATCCTTTCCTCCTTTTCCAGATAGATGCACTCCCCGGAGGAGCCCCCTACGTACAATCCCTTCACGCCCTTATCCACCAGATGCCGGGCCAGACGGCGCGTACGCGTTTCGCTCACGCCCCCCTGATCGTCGTAGCAGGCGTAAAACGCCGGGAAGACGCCCTTGTACTTGTCTAAGCTGCCCATGATGAAGTCCTCCTCGTTCATGATCGATAATTGAAAACAGCGGTTCTCCTCAGCCCTTGACCGCGCCCATGGTGATGCCGCGGGTGAAGTATTTCTGGAAGGCGAGGAACACGGCGATGATCGGCACGCTGGCCAGCGTCGCGCCCGCCATGATCAGGCCAAAATCGGTGCTGGCCTCGCCCTGCATCTTGGCAATGCCCAGAGAAATGGTGAGCTTACGCTGGGAGTTGAGCATGATCAGCTGCAGGAAATAGTCGTTCCAGGCGGTGATGAAGGTAAAGATCGCCAGCGCACCCACGCCTGGCCTGATCATGGGAAACACAACGTCGATAAACGTGCGTATCTCTCCCGCCCCGTCGATGCGCGCGGCCTCCAGCATTTCGTTGGGGATGTTCTCAGAGAACTGCTTCATCAGGAACACGCCGAAGGGCCAGCCCACAGTGGGGAAGATCACCGCCCACAGGGTGTTGTGCAGGTTCAGCCATGCCATCTCCCGAAGCAGCGGGATCATGATGACCTGCTTGGGTAGCGCCATGGCGCAGACAAACAGGCTGAAGATGAACCCGCGCCCGACAAAGCGCTTCTTGGCCAACGCATAGCCTCCCATCGCGCCGCACAGGCAGGTCAGCAGCATGGTCATGCCGCAGGCGAACACCGTGTTGAGCAGCCACGTCCACGCAGGCTTAGCGAACAGCTTGACATAGTTATCCGACGTTGGACTGACAGGAAAAAAAGAAGGCACGCGGGCGTTGATTTCTTTCGCTCCCTTCACGGAGCCCGTGATGATCCAGTACAACGGGAAAAGCATGAGTATCGCCAGCGTAATCAGAAGCGCGACGCTCACGACCCGGT
>URJB01000014.1 GCA_900548145.1 uncultured Eubacteriales bacterium
ACCACTGGTGCAACTGTTGTCGTGCCAACGGCATAGCAGGGAAGCGAAGTGCGGATGGGATAAACGCTGAAGGCATCTAAGCGTGAAGCCCACCTTAAGAATAAGACTCCAAGCAGCAATGCGAGAGACCCCTGGAAGACTACCAGGTGATAGGTCATCGGTGGAAGTGCAGTAATGCATGCAGCTTGATGATACTAATCGGTCGATAGCTTGATTTAGTTGATTCGAAGAGACCAGAAGAAATGATGAATTGATCTTGAAAGGCTCATATGCAGTTGTCAGGTTTCGAGGGAAGCCTGAAGAAGAAGTTCACCCATTGCGGTGGCAATGGCCTAGGGGTTCCACCTGTTCCCATCCCGAACACAGAAGTTAAGCCCTAGCACGTCGATGGTACTTGGCTGGTGACGGCCCGGGAGAGTAGATCGCTGCCGCATTCCCTTTCTCCGCTGGATTTTTCCCAGCGGAGTTTTTTGTGCTTGCTTGAGGGAAAGGGAAACGATGAAGTGGACGGATGGAAATAAAATAGGAACTAATAGTCATATAAAGTGAACAGATAGTTGTTGTATAGTGAGCTGGACCGTGTGCGGAAACACACTGAAAAGCCGGAACAGTACCGAAAGAACAATATATCCTAAAACCACAAGTTTTTCGGATTTCTTATGATTTGCACCTAATCAACCCCAAAAGTTTTTCTTTTGTATCACGGTATTTTTTCTTTGACGGACAATGATTTGTGTGATAGGATAACGTCCGGTTTCGGAATAAACCAGAACGAAATCGGAAAGGATGCAAGCAGAAAATGGAGAAGGATTTGACACGCGGAAAGCCAGCACGAGTTTTGCTTCGTTTTGCTTTGCCGGTAATCGGCGGCAATTTGTTTCAGCTTTTTTATACACTGGCTGATTCGGTGATCGTAGGACGCACGTTGGGCGCGGATGCACTGGCTGCTGTCGGCTCCACAAGCATCATTATCTATCTGGTGCTCTGCTTCATTCAGGGCTTTACCGGCGGATTTGGAATCTGTCTGGGCCAACGCTTCGGGGCAAAAGATCAGTCAGGAATGGAACGAAGCGTGCGAATTTCGTGGCTGCTGTCCCTGTTTTTTACGGTGGTGTTGACAGTCGTATGCTGCCTGCTGGCGCATCCGATTCTGCGGTGGATGCAGACGCCTGATGCCATTTACGCCGATGCATATGACTATATGTTCGTTATCCTGCTGGGCACCGGTGCGACGATTTTTTACAACATGATCTCCAATATGCTGCGGGCTTTGGGGGACAGCCGCACGCCTGTTATTTTTCTGGTGGTGTCCTCGCTGGGCAATGTGGCGCTGGATGTTCTGTTTATCGTCCCCATGAAGATGGGCGTTGCCGGTGCGGCATGGGCAACGGTGCTCAGTCAGTTGATTTCCGCTGTTTTGTGCACGATCGTTGGAGTCAAAAATTATCCCGTCATGCGTCAACGGCTGTCCTCCCTTTTTATGAAGGAATGGCGTTCGGAGGCGGCGGCTCATTTGAAAATCGGTTTTCCCATGGGATTTCAGATGTCCGTGATGTGCATCGGTCAATTGGCGATGCAGGCGGCGGTCAACGCGTTGGGCCCATCGGCGATTGCCGGCTATACCGCCGCTACCAAGGTAGACCAGTTTTCGGTGCTGATGAACAACGCCATTGGCATTGCAACGGCGAATTATGTGGCGCAGAATTATGGAGCAAAGCTGTATGGCCGTATTAGGGCGGGCGTTCGAGCGGCACTCTTTCAGTTGACGACCGCCAATGTGCTGATGGCCGCGTTAATGCTCGTCTGCCGCAAGCAGGTGGTTTCTCTGTTTATCGACGCACCGACCGCAGCCGTGGTGGAATATGCCGTTGGTTATTTGGTAGCGGTCGCGCCATTTTATCCGCTACTTGGCTTCCTGCTGGTATACCGTTCCGCCGAGCAAAGCATGGGGGACAGTCGTTCGCCGTTTATGGCCTGCATGGTGGAACTGGTGCTGCGAATCGCTGCAACGACCTTCCTTTCCCGGCTGATCGGCTATACCGGCGTATGTTTGGCAAGCCCGCTGGCTTGGCTGGGCGCGATCTCTCTGCTGATCCCTGTGTACTACCGGCGCATGAAATTGCTGATCCGCGGTGTGTAAACTTGCATGAAAAGGGGGTCTCCTGTATAATAGGGAACGGTTTGGCAGTTTAGCCCGTCAAACCGGTAAGAACCCTCATTGACCCATGAAAGGAAAACAGATGTTTGAGACCATTCGAAAGCTGATCGAGGATCATGACGTGATCGTGCTGCATCGGCACCAAAACCCGGACGGGGATGCGTTGGGAAGTCAGATCGGCTTAAAACACTTGATTCTGGACAATTATCCTGGCAAAACGGTCTATACGGTGGGCGATCCTGCCGGGCGTTACGCTTTTATGGAAGACAGCGTCATGGACGAGGTGCCCGACGAGGTCTATGCGGACGCGCTGGCAATCGTGCTCGACACGTCCGCCAAAGCGCTTATCAGTGATGAACGCTATTCGACAGCCGCAGCCACGGCGCGCATCGACCATCACCTTTTTTGTGAAACCATCGCGGAGACCGAAGTGGTGGACAGCAGTTTTGAAAGTTGCTGCGGGCTGATCGCTGCCATGGCAATGGAGTCCGGCTGGAAGCTGTCTCCGCTGTCGGCCCAATCCGTTTTTACCGGCATGGTCACGGATTCCGGGCGCTTTCGGTACGATGCGGTCAACGCGCGCACCTTCCGTTTGGCCGCGTTTCTGCGAGAGCAGCCCTTTGACACCAATGAACTGTATAATCACCTCTACGCCATGGATTACGAACAGGTTCGTCTGCGGGCACAGTTCGCACTGAAAATTCGTTTCACGCCCCACCACGTAGCTTATATTTACACCACGCAGGAGGAGAAAGAACAGTATCACGCGGACGATTTCGCCATTTCTCGCGGAATGGTCAATGTGATGTCGGATATCTCCGGGGTTCATATTTGGGTGAACTTCACGGAGAGCGACAAGGGCGTGCTGTGCGAGCTGCGGTCGGATCGGGTCAATATCAATCCGATTGCCGTGTCGTTTGGCGGCGGCGGTCATCAGAAGGCCAGCGGAGCCACCGTAGCCGACCGGGAAACGGCCATGGAAATGCTGGAAAGTCTGGATAAACTGGCGGAGGAAATGAAATGACCCGGGAAAAAATGCTGCCGATTCTTCAAAAAATACAGGAATACGATCATATCATCCTTTTCCGTCACAAGAGGCCCGACGGCGATTGTCTGGGCGCCAGCAAAGGGCTGCAGAGGATGCTGCGTCTCAGCTTCCCGGAAAAGCAGGTCGATCTGCCGGAAAGCGACGGTTCCGAGCACTTGGCCTTTCTGGGGCCGGACGGTCCGGCTATATCCGAGGCTGCTTATGTCAATGCGTTGGGCGTGGTGGTGGACACCGGCTCCTCTGATCGAATTTCCAACCCCCATTTTTCCCTGTGCCGGGAGCTGGTCAAGATCGACCATCATCCCAACGTGGAGCCTTATGCCCCTACGTTGTGGGTGGAGGAGGACTGCTCGTCCTGCTGTGAGATGATCGCCGCGCTGGCCGAGACCTTCCCGGAAACGCTGAAAATCGACCCGCAGGCCGCCTCATTCCTGTATCTGGGCATGGTGACAGATTCCGGGCGCTTTCGTTTCCCTGGGGTGAACGGGGATACTTTGCGCCGGGCCGCGTTCTTGATGGACGCAGGCGTGGATACGCAGCGGCTGTACGCCCGGCTGTATTTGCGGGATTTCGAATCCTTCCGCTTTGAGGCATGGGTCTACGATCAGCTTCACCGCACGGAAAACGGCGTGGTCTGGCTGCGGATCGACCGGGAAGAACAGGAAAAGTTCGGCCTGTCCTTTGAAAACGCCAGCGCCGCCGTCGGCTATCTGGACACCATCAAGGGCTGCATCTGCCAGCTGGCTTTCATTGACGCGCCGGACGGCTCCATCCGGGTGCGGCTGCGTTCCCGGTTCATGTCGGTAAACGGGCTGGCGGAGCGTTATCACGGCGGTGGCCATGCTTGTGCCAGCGGGGCCACGGTGTATAGCGTCGAAGAACTGAATGCGCTTGTTGCAGAGGCAGACGCGCTGACGGGGCAGTACAAGGCCGGGCATGACGATTGGCTGTAACATGATAAGGTTTCCATAAAGGCAGGAATTTGAATGGACCAACGCGTTATCCAATTACTGATCGATTCCTTCGGGCAGATTTTGCTGCCCGGCCTGACCATGACCATCCCGCTGACGGTGATCTCCTTTTCGTTGGCGATGGTCATCGCCATTATCACCGCACTGGTGCAGTTCGCCAACATCCGCGTATTGAAGCAGATCGCCCGGTTCTATATCTGGGTGGTGCGCGGCACGCCGCTGCTGGTGCAGCTGTTCGTTGTGTTCTACGGTCTGCCGGATATCGGCATCGTGCTGGATCCTTTCCCGGCGGCGATCATCGTTTTCTCCATCAATGAGGGCGCTTACTGCGCTGAGACCATGCGGGCGGCGCTGGAAGCTGTCCCTGCCGGTCAGATGGAGGCGGGCTATTGTGTGGGCATGAGCTATTTGCAGATCATTCGGCGCATCGTACTGCCTCAGGCGCTGCGGACGGCCTTCCCGCCCCTGTCCAATTCCCTGATCTCCATGGTGAAGGACACCTCGCTGGCGGCCAACATTACCGTGATGGAAATGTTCATGGCCACCCAGCGCATTGCGGCGCGCACCTATGAAATGCTGCCCCTGTACTGCGAGGTGGCAGCGATCTACCTGCTGTTTTCAACGATCCTGACCTTCATTCAGCGGGCAGGGGAAAGGAGGCTTTCTTCCTATGGCAAACGGGACGGCAAGCGAAAAGCGTGAATGTCTTCTTCGGGTCGACAATATCCGCAAGGCCTTCGGCGGTCAGCCCGTTCTGCGGGATGTGAGTCTGGAGGTGGATAAGGGCGACGTGATTGCCATTTTGGGCCCCAGCGGGTCGGGCAAGACCACGCTGCTGCGGTGCCTGAATTTCCTCGAACGGGCGGACGGCGGAACGCTGACCTTCGACGGGGAGACCTTTGATCTGCATCAAACGGCCAAGCGGGATATTGCCCGACTTCGGCGCAAGACGGCCTTTGTGTTCCAGAGCTACAATCTGTTCCTGAACAAAACGGCACTGGGCAACATCATGGAAGGGCTGGTGGTGGCTCGGAAAATGCCCAAGGCCGAGGCCAAAGCCATCGGCATGAAAATGCTGGAGAAGGTCGGTCTGGCCGATCGGGCGGAGGCGTATCCCGCCGAGCTTTCCGGCGGACAGCAGCAGCGGGTGGCCATTGCCCGGGCGCTGGCTTCCGACCCGGAGATCATCTATTTTGACGAGCCCACTTCCGCCCTCGATCCGGAGCTGACCGGCGAGGTGCTGTCCGTCATGCGCGACCTGGCGCAGGAGGGCATGACCATGCTGGTGGTCACCCATGAAATGGGCTTTGCCCGGAATGTTTCCAACAAGGTGGCCTTCATGGAAAACGGCGTTATTGTGGAGGAAGGCCCATCCAAGGCGTTTTTCGATCATCCGAAGGAAGCGCGCACCCGCGCCTTTTTGCGGATGGTCGATGGCGATCAGGAGCCCCGCGCCTGATACTCGCGGGGAACGAGTCAAAGAAAGGAATGATAGAGCATGCATAAATTTCGTGGATTTGCGGCGCTATTGCTGGCGCTGATGATGGGACTGACCGTTTTTGCGGCTCAGGCTGAAAGCGGCGATCTTCTTTCGGAAATCCAGAGCCGGGGCGAGATCGTAGTCGCCACTGAGGGCGCGTGGGCTCCGTGGACGTATCATGACGAGCAGGGCACACTGGTGGGCTTCGACGTGGAGGTCATGCAGGCCATCGCCGCCAAGCTGGGCGTGACGGCTACCTTTGCCGAGACCGAGTGGGACGGCATCTTCGCCGGGCTGGACTCCGGCCGTTACGATATTGCCGCCAACGGCGTGGAAGTGACGGACGAGCGCGCCCAGAAGTATGATTTCTCCACGCCCTACGGCTATATCCGGACGGCGCTGATCGTGCGGGGCGACAATACCGATATTCAGTCCTTCGAGGACCTGAAGGGCAAGCATACCGCCAACTCCATCGCCAGCACCTACATGACGCTGGCTGAGAGCTACGGCGCTACCGCCGCCGGGGTGGATACGCTGGATCAGACCATACAGATGGTGCTGTCCGGCCGCGCGGACGCGACGCTGAACGCGGAGGTCTCCTTCTACGATTACATGAACGTCCATCCCGACGCGAACCTGAAGGTGGTCGCCCTGACGGACGAAGCCTCCAAGGTGTCCCTGCCCATGCGCAAGGAAGAACGCAGCGCTTCTCTGCTGGAAGCGGTCAATGAGGCCATTGCCGAGCTGGACGCGGAAGGTGAACTGACCCGCATTTCTGAAAAATACTTCGGTAAGGATATTACCAAGGCGGAACAGTAAAGCGCTTATAAACTCAAAACGTCTCCCCCTATCCATGGGGGAGACGTTTTTTGAGGAAGGCTGGACAGAAAATCAGGGCTGCGGCATGGCAATACGTTTCGTGGAGCAGGCAGCGAAGCCTTGAAAACGCCAGCCGTCAGGCCGGTCAATTCTTGCGGCGCATCCCTGCCGGGAGCCAGGGCTCGCTGAAAGCGAACAGTTCGTCTACCAGCTGGCGAATCTCCCGCAGATCCAGCACGGCGGAGGTGAGCGGGTCGTAGCAGATCGCTTTGTAGATCAGTTCGCGGTCGCCCTCGAAGCAGGCGCGAACCGCCATTTCCTCGATCTGGCTGGAAAGATGCATCAGGGGGAGGAGTTCGTCGGGAATCGGCCCCACGTGAATGGGCTGCAGGCCGTTGCGGCTGGCCAGAACGGGCACTTCCACGCAGGCTCCCGCCGGCAGATTGTCGATCAGGCCGTAGTTGCGCACGTTGCCGTTGAAGGAGTACAGCTGGCCGTCCCCGAAGAGGGCGTTGAAAATGCTGGCGGCGTACTCGTTGCCGCGCTGGAGGTCGGCCGGTTCGTTGAGGAATTTTTCCAAATCGGTGTAGTAGTCTGCTTTCCGTTTTTCCCGGACCTCGATGGTGAAGTTGGTGCGGCCCGTGTTCCAGCTGGTGCCTCGGTAGCAGTATTTTTCCAGCAGGTCGTCCCGCTTGCGGAACCACGGACTGTACTCGGAAAAATGTCCGCTGGATTCGGTCACATAATACCCCAGCGCCAGAAAGACCTCGTTGCGGACGATGTCCTCGTCATACACCGCCGGATCGTTCAGCGTGCGCTGCCGCAGGGCCGGGTACAGGTTTTCTCCGTTGTGGGTCAGCTTCAGATAATAGGCCAGATGATTGATGCCGGCGCAGGTGTATTCGATTTCATTCACAGGGATATTCAGAATTTTGCTGAATTTTTCAATACCGTGCTGTACGCTGTGGCACAGGCCGGTGGTCAGTACCTCGGGCGCGGCCTCCTGCATGGCGCGGCAAAGCATGGCCATGGGGTTGGTGTAGTTCAGAAAGACCGCGTTGGGGCAGTAGCGCTGAACGTCCTTCAGCACGTCCAGCATGACGGGTGCGGTGCGCAGAAAACGGAAAATGCCCGCAGGGTTCCGGGTGTCGCCCACATTGATCTTAACACCGTACTTTTCGCAGATTTCCAGATCACGCCGAAAAACCTCCAACGGCTGGGCCATAAGCATACTCAGCACGCCGTCCGCCCCGGGAAGCACCTCCGTGCGATCGGTGGTGCAGATCAGCTTGGCGGGGTAATGCCCTGCGTCAATGATGTGCTGCACCGCACGGCGCGCGTATTCCAGCCCTTCGGGGTTGATGTCTACCAAAGCGATGGTCGCGTCGGCAAAAGCGGGAAAGGTGAGAATGTCCCGAACCAGATTGCGGGTGAAAACGTGGCTGCCCGCGCCGATGAGAACAAATTTCCTGGACATCTGTCGTTCCTCCTGTTCAAACGATGGAAAGCCTAGGGAAAGCCTAGAAAAATCCATGCTGTATCATTTGCACACACTGTAGCATGATGAAATAAAACTGTCAATGTGGCCAAATTCTCTCCAAAATAGAAGGGTGAAATTCGCTGTACACCAGAAATAAAACCGATTTGGCAAAAACGTGGTCAAATTCACCACGAGCAAAAGAAAAAGCCGAAAAAAACGTCCTTTTTCCGAACGATTGTCCTGCTGTGAATTTGACTATATTTACGAAAACGATTCGTCCGCCTATAATCGGGCCATAGCAAAACGCAACAGGAGTGAATGGAGAATGACGAACCGAATGGACAGCGCGGCCGCCTTGACGCCGCGCCGCCGGAAAAGCCAGCTTCACTGGCAGCTGCTTCTAATGGTGCTTCCGGCGCTGATCTATCTGCTGATTTTTCATTATAAGCCCATGTACGGCGTGGTGATCGCCTTCAAGAACTATAAATTCAAGCTGGGCATCCTGGGCAGCCCCTGGTGCGGGCTGGAGAATTTTCAGCGGCTGTTCAGCTCCTACTGGTTTCCGATCATTTTGAAGAATACGCTTACCATCAGCATTTTGTCGCTGGTGATGGGGTTCCCCATGCCCATCCTGCTGGCCCTGATGGTGAACGAGATCGAGCACGAAAAGATCAAGCGCACCTTCCAGACCATCTCCTATGCGCCCCATTTTATTTCCACCATCGTGGTATGCGGCATGGTGATCCTGTTCACCAATCCCAATTCGGGAATCATCAATAAGGCGCTGGGGCTGTTCGGGCTGGAGCCGGTGGCCTTTATGCAGAGCGCGCCCGCCTTCAAATGGGTATATGTCCTCAGCGGCATCTGGCAGTCCACGGGGTGGAGCTCCATCATTTACTTTGCGGCGCTGTCCGGCGTAGATAAATCCCTGCTGGAGGCGGCGGAGATCGACGGTGCGAACCGGCTGCAGAAGATTTTCTACATCAATCTTCCCGTGCTGGTGCCCACGATGCTGGTGTTGTTCATCCTGCAGTGCGGTTCCCTGCTGAACGTGGGGTACGAAAAGGTCTACGCCCTGCAGAACGCCACCAATCTGACGGGCTCCGAGGTCATTTCCACCTATGTGTATAAGGTCGGTATGGTGCAGAAGGACTTCGCATTCTCCACAGCTACGGGTCTGTTCAATTCAGCCGTCAACTGCGTCATTCTGGTGCTGGCCAATACGCTGTCCAAGTCGCTGGCCCATTCCAGTCTTTGGTAATGGAGGAAGAAAGAAACATGAACGTGAGCATCCATGCCGCAAGCCGGCGGAGCAAGCCCCGGCTTTCCCGGGGAGATCGGGTCTTCGTCTGGGTCAATTACGCGCTGCTGATTTTGATCACCATCGTGACCCTTTACCCGCTGCTGTTCGTCATCAGCGCGTCCATCAGCGACCCCAAGGCCGTAGCCAGCGGGAAAATGATCCTGCTGCCTATCGACCCCACGTTGGAGGCCTACCGCTTTATTTTCAACTATCAGGAGATCTGGACGGGCTATGCCAACACCATTTTCTACACCTTCTTTGGAACGCTCATCAATCTGGCGTTGACGGTTCCCGCGGCCTACGCCCTTTCCCGGAGAGACTGCCCCTGCAAGGGCTTCATCATGACGCTGTTCATGATCACCATGTATTTCGGCGGAGGGCTGATCCCCGGCTATCTGAACATCCGACAGCTGGGACTGCTGAACAGCCGGGCAGTACTGCTGATCTGCGGCGCGGTCTCCACCTACAACCTGATCGTGGCGCGTACCTTCTTTGCCAATACCATTCCCTGGGAGCTGCATGAAGCGGCGTTTCTGGACGGATGCAGCGATTTCGGCATTCTGCGGCGGATCGTTCTGCCCCTGTCCTCGCCCATCATCGTGGTGCTGATCCTTTACTACGGTGTAACCCATTGGAACAGCTATTTCAACGCCCTGATCTACCTGACCAGCCGGGAAAAATACCCGCTGCAGGTGTTCCTGCGGGAGATCCTGACGCTGGGACAGTTTGTCAGCGACCAGCTGATGAACGCCGACAACCTGTCCCCGGACGCCATGCAGGAGCTGATCAAGCAGGCGGACACGGCCAATATGATCAAGTACGCCGTTATTATCGTTTCCACCGTGCCCATGATGGTGATCTATCCGTGGGTGCAGAAGTACTTTGCCAAGGGGATCATGATCGGCTCTGTCAAGGGCTGAACGATCATAGAAAAAATCGATCATAAAGGAGGAACCTACCCCATGAAGAACCGCTTTTCCCGTTTCCTATCTCTGGCGCTGGCAGCGATGATGCTGCTGGCCATTGCGCCGGTGAGCGCGCTGGCGGACGAACCAGTCGTGCTGACCATGGCCGCCAAGAACGCACCCAGCGCCGCCGATTATCAGGATCGCGACATCGTTTCGGAAATTGAGAAACGCCTCGGCATCCATCTGGACATCACCTCTTATTCCACTGACGCATGGGAAACCCAGCTTTCCCTGATGATGGCTTCCGACGAGCTGCCGGACATTCTGGCCGAGCTGGACATGAGCCGCGCGGATGTGAACAAGTATGGTCAGGAAGGCTTCTTTCTGGATTTGAGCCAGTATTTGGACTATATGCCCAACTTCAAGGCCCGGCTGGAAAGCGACCCCATTCTGGACGCTTATTCCCGGGACGAGCATGGCGCGATCTACGGCATCTCCAAGACCCGCGACTCGCTGTGCAGCCGCGCCGTGTCCATGGCCTATCTGAACAAGAACTGGCTGAAGAATGTGGGCATGGAAGCCCCCACCACCACCGAAGAACTCTATCAGGTGCTGAAGGCCTTCAAGGAGCAGGACGCTAATGGCAACGGCAAGACCGATGACGAGATCCCGCTGTCCATCACCTTCGACGGCGGTTCCGGGGTGCGCGGCGAGTACGTGATCCGTTCCGCGTTCGGCATCTATGGCTATAACAGCAACTATCAGCCCCAGCTGGACGAAAACGGCAAGGTGTATCTGGCCGAGACTACCGAGGGCTGGAAAGAATACGTGAAGTATATGAACCGGCTTTACACCGAGGGCCTGCTGGATCCTGACTGCTTCATCATGACTAACGATGAATATGTGGACAAGACGGCCTCCGACCGCATCGGCCTGTTCGCCAGCTGGAATACCCTGAACCGAGTCTTCGGCACCGACGATCTGAGCATTTACTTCGATTACATTTTCTTCACCGGCGTAACTTCCGACCTGACGGAAGAAGTGGTGTACCCCCTGTGGAACCCCGTGACCGCCAACTGCGTCACCGCCGTTTCCGCCGACACCGAGCATCCTGAGGACGTGGCCCGGATGCTGGACTACTTCTATACCGAGGACGGTATGGAGCTGGCGACCTACGGTACGCCCGGCAAAAACTGCAGTGTGATCGAGGGCTATATGGGCATCAAGACCTATGACTACACCGGCTATTGGGAGAACTCCGGCTACGAAAGCGCTAACGCCTATGTATCCAACGCCCTTCTGTTCAACAATATGTGCCAGTTTGTGCAGTACAGCCCTGCGCAGCGCGTGGTAGACGAAGCCACCGACGAGCAGCTGGATCAGATGCTGGCGGAGGATCAGAGTCAGGTGACCACCATCGACGCGTATAAGGAAAAGGCCCGCCGCGCCGTCAAGTGCTGCGACGACTTCCCGCTGCTGGTGTACACCGCCGACGAGACCGCCGAGCGTGCCAGCCTGCTGGCGGATATTCAGACCTATATCAAGACCATGAAGGCTCAGTTCATCATCGGCGAGACCGATATCGACAGCAACTGGGACACCTTCATCAACACCTTGAACGGAATGCGGCTGCAGCGTCTGCTGGAGATCGAACAGCAGGCCTACGATCGTTACGCCAAGAACCTGTAAGGAAACCGTGTTTTCCGCAGCGGGAGCGTCTGTGCGGCGCTCCCGCTTTGCGGCGTTTTTTTGCGGATAAAGGAAAAAGCTGATATAATATCAGCAGAATGAAATGGGCGGGGGAAACGCACATGCAACGGAAAAATCGGCTGATCTGGAATTTTTTGCTGGCCTACCTGACGGTATTGATCCCCATGCTGCTGGTCAGCTTTCTGGTATCGGGACAGACGATCCGCCGCATGGAGGAGAACTCCTATCACGCCATTCAGGATCGGGTGAATCGGGCCAGCAAGGATTTTGTAACGCTGCTGAGCCGCTACGAGGGAAGCAGCGCGGCGCTTTCGCGGGAGGAAGCGCTTATTGGGGAGTTCTGGACGCAGAATATCAAGCGCTATGATGCCATCCACACCCTGAAAAGTGTCGCCAATTTCGATACCAACGTGACCGCACTGTTCCTGACATCCCCGAACAACGATGTTTTTTCGTCTATGGGCTATTCCCGGATGGACACGTTTACCGGGCGCTTTTTGCAGCTCAAGGAGGAATCCGTCGTCCGGCTGACGGAGACGGTGCACAGCAGCAGCCGGCTGGCTGTGGCGTTGACCCGGAGGGACGATACGGAGCATTTTCTGCTGCTGCATTACCCGGCCACGGTGATGTATAAAACCAAAGGCACGGTGAACTACCTTTTCGGCCAGAATTTTGTCGCGCGGCAGCTCCGCAGCCTTTCCCCGGAAGCGCCTGCCTATATCCAGCTGCTTTTTTCAGACGGTTCCAGCCTTTGCTTCTATGAGCAGGATGAAAAAACGAATTTTCTGGACGCGCTCCCGTCGGAAGAGACCTTGCAGGGCTATACGGCCATCAACTGCCAGGTTCCATATCTGGATATGACCCTTTCCGTTTACTACAGCTCAGACGGGATGTACGAACCCATTCGGGAGGGCCTGACCGTCAATACAGTAGCGCTTTGCACGGGAATGCTGCTTTCTCTGATGATCTCCCTGCTGCTCAGCGCCCGGAGACTCAGGGGCATTCACCGCTTGGAAGAGATCGCCAGCGGCAAGCAGGTCACGTTCCGCTACAGCGATGAATTTTCATTGATCGGGAATCTGCTGAGCCATTCGGCGCTGGAGATCGATCGGCTCTCCTCCCATATTCAGACCGCTAACGACCGGCTTCGCCAGCAGACGGTGCAAATGGTGCTCAGCGGCGCGGCTTGGGATCGGGAAATGGCCAACCGGCTGCTGGCTCCCTACGATCTGGCCCTGAATGAAGAATTTTATTTTGTGGGCGTTCTGCGCCCCACACAGCCCTGCGGCGAAGAAGCACTGACGGAGCAGCTTCGGGGCGAAATGGCCTACTGGGCGGAACTGCCCAATGGCCGCGCGCTGGTATTCATGGGGGAATTGCCCAATCCTGACGAGGACGGCGCACAGCGGAAGATCATCGCCCGGCATTTCCGGCAGCTGCTGCAGGGCGGCGTGACCATCGGTCTCAGTCAGGCTTATCAGGAATTGAGTGCGGTGGATTTGGCGGTTCGCGAAGCTCTGGAAATGTCGGAGCAGGAGACGGAGAACGGAGAAGAAACCATCGTCCGCTGCTTCGAAGAATGGATGGGAAAGGAGGCACCGGTGCTGCAGCTGGATCAGGGACGGCTGCAAGCCTTTAAGAAGGCGCTGCGCGAACAGGATACGAACCGCGCTCTGCGACTGTTTGACGAAATGAACGGAGAGATTCTTTCTGCCCACAGCAGCGCCGCCAATCAGGCTTATCTGCGCTACTGCATCCTGCAAAGCGCCGTTAACGTCATGGAAGAGGATGCAGGGGAGGGGCTGCTGCATACATCCCTGCAGATCAACGTTCTGGACAACGCCGAATACACGCAGGGGGTCCATCAGCTGCTGCGCAGTCAGGAGACTTTGCTCAAACAGGAAAAAAGCGTGGATTTTTCCGGCATTCTGGACTATATTCAGGCCCACTACGCCGACCCCAATCTGTCCGCCATGGATGTGGCGGAATACGCCCACACCAGCAAGGCCCATCTGGGACGGCTGTTCAAGCTCAACACCGGCAAAACCTATATCGAGTATGTTTCCGAGCTTCGCCTGCAAAAGGCCTGCGAAATGCTGACAAAGACGCAGTTCCCGGTGACGGAGATCACCACCCGGGTCGGCTATACCGACCATTCCAGCTTCCGCCGTAAATTCAAGGCCCAGTATGGCATCAGCGTAACGGAATATCGCAAGCAGTACGGGAAAGAAGGGTGAGCAAGAATGAAAAGCGGCGGGCAGACAAAGTCGCCGCTTGGCCTGTGACATCAGTAGTTCGAGAAAGCAGAAACGAAAGAAGCGCCAACTTGCATTGCATCAAAAGAATCCCCGTTCGAAAATTCGAACGGGGATTCTTTGGCAAAGGAAAAATTTACCGTTTGGGAAGCGAAGGTTCTTTTTCGGCTCTTTCCACCCTTCCGGGATACAGCTCGACCGTTTTGTCCTGATACTGCCATTGGGTGACAAAGCAGCCGTAGCGGCGCAGAAGGCAGCTGCGCTGGGCAGGAGCGTCTGGCAGAGCTTCCCCCGCGTTCTCCATGGAGCGCAGGTCTTCCAACAGGTTCAGCAGACGAATGGGACAGCCCATGTCGGCCAGTTCGCATTCGTCGGTCAGCACCTCCAATGAATGGGTGCAGTAGGGAGGAATGCGCAGCAACTCTCCCGGCTTGGCAGTGACGGTTTCGTCCGGGGTCGTCAGGCGTACTTCTCCGCAGATGACCTGATACAGCTCCCAGTTGGGATGGGGCGCATTCCATTCCACCCGCAGCCCCTTGTGACCGACGATCCGCCAGACTTCACCTCGGTGTATTCCATTGTGGATACGGCGATGGTGGGGCAGTATCACGGCCCGGAGGGAACGGCGGCGCTGGCGGTCGTTGCGCCGGTCTGGAATATTATCTACAGTCTGGGCTTGCTGATGGGCATCGGCGGCAGCGTTATTTTCAGCACGAAGCGCGGCAGTGAAAAGAAAGACGGCAGCGAGAATCAGTACTTTACAGCGGCAGTCATTGGTCCGGCGATTCTGGCCCTGCTGGCATGGGCGGCTCTCCTGCGCTTTGAGCGGCCGATTCTGACTTTCTTCGGCGCGAATGAATCGCTGCTGGTTTTGGCCCGGAAATATATGCGCCCTATTCAGTGGGTGTTCCCACTGTTTCTGTTGAACCAGATGTTGGCGGCGTTTCTGCGAAACGACGGCAATCCCGGCCTTGCCACGCTGGGCGTGCTGGCCGGCGGCGCGTTCAATGTTTTTGGCGATCACGTTTTCGTATTTACCTGCCGGATGGGCATCTACGGCGCAGGGCTTGCAACAGCTATCGGCTCTGGGATTTCGTTTGTTATGATGCTGACGCACTTTTTCAGCCGCAAAAATACGCTTCGACTGATGAAGGTGGAACGTCTGCCGCACAAGCTTCAGAAGATTTGTGTGACAGTTTTTTCTACCTTCTTTATCGACGTGGCCATGGGCATCCTGACGGTGCTTTTTAACCGTCAGATCATGAAATACCTCGGTATGGCCCGATCATTCAGGTCAGCATCTTTGTTCAGTGCTGTGCGTACAGCGTCGGGCAGGCGGCGCAGCCCATCATTTCCATGAACTTCGGCGCGGGCAAAGGCGGAAGGATCAGGGAGATCTTACGGCTGGCGCTGGGCACGATAGCGTTTTTCGGCCTATTCTGGACGGCGCTCAGCATGGCGTGTCCGAATCTTTATATCCGTATTTTTATGGCACCGACGCAGCAAATTCTGGAAATGACGCTCGCCGTCATTCGAACCTATGCATGGTCGTTCCTGCTGCTGCCTGTGAATATTTTCTCTACCTATTATTTTCAGGCGATCATGCGCCCCAAGATGGCGTTTATCGTGTCGGAGGCGAGAGGACTGGTGATCAGCGGCGCGTTGATCCTGGGACTTCCGGCGCTGGCAGGCGCGGACTCCCTATGGTCTGCCATACCCATAACAGAGCTGCTGGTGGTGATCTATGCGGCGGGAGCCATTTGGGGAATCGGGATCAATCTGGGAAACAGTCTGGACGCAGTGGGTGGGGAAACGGCTTGGAACAATCCCATTACCACCCGGGAAATGATCCATATGTATGCCGCGGCGGGGTTTGACATTCTGCGTGTGCCGACGACGTGGGCACTGCACATGGGGCTTGGGCCTGATTACATTGTTGACCCGGCGTGGATGAACCGGGTGCAGGAAGTGGTTGATTGGGCGCTGGAGGAAGGAATACGCGTGATCCTCAACGTGCATCATGAAAACGAAACCTGGCTGCGCCCGGAACTGAAGGCGCTGAAGGATGTTATGCCGCAGTTCGTGACGCTGTGGAAGCAGATTTGTTTCCGCTTCCGTGATTATGGAGATCGACTGATTTTTCAGGGGATGAACGAGCCCCACAGCTCGCGCGATCCCAACGCGTGGAACGGTGCAAGCCGTGATGTGCGCGCTGCCATCAACGCATTGAATCATGCCTTTGTCGCTACGGTTCGTGAAAGCGGCGGCAAAAATCCCGCCCGTTGGCTCTGCATCCCGCCTGCCGCCGCACAGATCACGAAGGACGGGCTGGACGATCTGATTATCCCGAAGGATCCGCGGGTCATTGTGACGGTTCATAATTACGCGCCCAGCCGCTTTGTCTTTGCCCACAACGAGCCGGACGAAACGCCCCATTTTGACGCGGAGGCCGAACGGACGCTGAACGGCGTTTTTGAGCTGCTTCAATCGTTTCAATCCCGCACGGGCGCAACCATTATGATGACCGAACACGGTGCTGTGACCAAAATCGACCCTGAAACCGGCAAGCGCAATGATTCGGATCGCGCTGCCTACGAAACCGCGTTTTTGAGCCGGGCCAAAGCGCTGGGCATTCCCTGCGTTCTATGGGACAACAATTATTTCGACGACGGCGACGAATGGTTCGGCTTGTTTGACCGCACGGCGCTGCGCTGCAATTCCCCGGAGGTACTGAAAGCTATGCTGCCCTTTCGCGCTGCTAAAAAATAAGCGAAGGAAGAAAAGAACAATCGCCAGATCAGGAAGACGGTAGCATTTCTATCTCTTTTGAAAAATGGGCGTGAAGAGCAAAGTAGCTCCTCACGCCTGTTTGTATGGTGAAAAATGAAAGCGATTCAGGATGAAAAAACGGGAAACCCTTGTAACAAAAGAAACGTCTGATATATAATACCAGATGTAAGGCGTTGTTTGTACATGCGGCACAGAACGGCGAATGGCTGCGATGCAGCTGCATTGATGAGGTGGCAGAATGAAAAAGCACATGGTTCTCTCCACGAATAAGCATCCCACCAAACTGGGAAAAGCGCTGCATGGAATCAGTTGGATGATGCTGATGATGTGGATAATGGTTGGGGCTATTTTGCTGGTATCGGAATTTTCCTTCCGATCGATCCTGTTGTGGTTGATATGCTGTGCAGCCGGGGTGCTTCAACTGATAGGGATTCAGGGGCTAATTTCCCGTTACGAGAGAAAACAGAAGACTCCTTCGGAGCGAGCGTCTGTGCAGCAACAAACGGGGAAACGCGAGACGGCCTCCACTTTCGCCGAGAACGATGGCTTTGAGGTGGCAGGGGTAAAATATACATCCTTTGACGATCTGCGCCATGCAGAAATCCCATGGGAGGACAAGGAAACACGGTTGTTTTCTGATAGCTATGGGCGGCTTGTTCTTTACGACACAGAACTTTATCCCTGCTTTGATTCATATGACGCGATTTTTGAGAAGCGCAAGTATCATCTTTTTTATATTTTAACAAACAACAGTCAGGCCGGGCAGGGCCAGTGGGCGTGTGTGCGCTTTCCCGATGAAAAAACAGGGGCGCAAGTGCTGTTTCAGAACTTGCCGTTTGAGGAAATCAAAGTCCGCGTTGCAGAACGAAGGGTATCGCTTTTCGAACAGATGGAGCAAATGCAAGCGGAGCGGGGGAAACATTCCCTTTCCGAAGGATGAATACAGAAAATAACAAACGATATGATATAAAGAAAATCCGAACCTTTCTTATTGAAAAAAGGTTCGGATTTTGTCATGCTTGGTGGGGCATTCCCGCCCCGAACCCTGCTATGAACGAATACGACAAACTGGAAGTTGTCTATTTCAATACATCTACCCATCTATTGTTTTCTTTATAGAAAAAATACTCGCTTAAATTTTCGTTAAAAAAAACTTCCAACATCTTTTCCATTCCATCCGCTAAATCAGCCTTTTTCATATCTTCTATTTCTGTCCAGTAAACTTCCCCCTCAGCAGATGCAGACAAGTTCCCCTCAAATTTGTTGGTTTTATAAAATAAAACCATATATCTTGAACCGTCATCGTTTGACCAATCTTTTATTCCACATAGTATAGGCGAAGAAATTCTTAATCCCGTTTCCTCAAACACTTCACGAGTTACAGCATCCGTAAAGGATTCTCCTTTTTCCACATGCCCTCCCGGAAATGTAACGCCGCGATAATCATCATCTATTTTTTCTTGTACTAAAACCTTATTACCATCGTATACCATACACATATTCGTTATTGTTACGATTTCTGTCCTACCCATGCTACAACCTCCACAAATCTCATTTTGTTGAGCCGAGTATACCATACTTTCCAATGAAAGAACACATTATATAGGAGGTCTTGATCGTTTTGCTGCTTACGAGCATACACACTCCGCAGAGATTTGAAAGGGGCCATGCTCCTTGGCACAAAGTCTGGTGCGTTTTACCTTGCCATCCGATGCGCAGCGATTGACCCGAAACGCCCCAAATAGCGCGGAAGGCATATTACCGGCCTAGTGATACCATGTCTTTGTTCGTTCCTGTTTACCGTTCCGAATAGTCCTTTCGCAGAAATTCCGATCAAAAAAACGTACCCGAACCTTTTTCGGAAAGAATCAGGTTCGGATATGAACTATATGGTGGGGATAGCGGGACTCGAACCCGCAAGTCCGAAGACGGGGGATTTTAAGTCCCCTGTGTCTGCCAATTTCACCATATCCCCGGGAGAAATGAAGAAAACGGTGTTTCTTGCGAAACACCGTTTTCTTTGGTACACCATCAGGGACTCGAACCCTGGACACCCTGATTAAGAGTCAGGTGCTCTACCAACTGAGCTAATGGTGCTCGCTGCGCTTCAGGCAACGATGATTATTATACTCAGTTTCGAAAAATTGTCAACGGCTTTTTTCAAATTTTTTGAATTTTTTTGAGAAACGTGGTTGAAAGACGAAAAAACCTTGTTTTTCGGCCTTTTGAGCCGCACTAAAATGTGCGTTGCATTCCCAGTGGAGAGACCTTATAATGGAATCAGCACTTTTTCCCTTTTGGGGATGAAATGGACAGGAGGAAACCTTCGTGAGAAAAGCGTTGTTTATTGGCGGCACGGGAACGATCTCCAATGCGATCAGCAAGCGCTGCCTGGAAAAAGGCTGGGAGCTTTATTTGCTGAACCGGGGAAATCATCCGCTGCCGGCGGGGGCCAAATCCCTTTGTGTGGATGTGAACGACGAAGAAAAGGTGCGCCAGCTGCTGGGTGATCTCCATTTTGACGTCGTGGCGGACTTCATCATTTTTAACGTGGAACAGCTGGAGCGGGACATTCGCCTTTTCAGCGGTCGAACCGATCAGTATATTTTCATTTCGTCCGCGTCAGCGTATCAGAAGCCGGCGGTGAATCCGTTGATCACGGAGTCTACTCCGCTGTGCAACCCTTATTGGGAGTATAGCCGCAATAAGGCCGCCTGCGAAGACCGGCTGATGCGGGAGTATCGGGAAAACGGCTTCCCCTTCACCGTGGTGCGCCCCAGCCATACCTACAGCGAACGCAAGGTGCCGGTGCCGCTGCATGGCAATTTCGGTTCCTTTCAGGTGGTGGAGCGGATTCGTCAGGGCAAAAAAGTCATCGTGCCCGGCGACGGCACCTCGCTGTGGACGCTGACCCACAGCAATGACTTTGCCAAGGGCTTCTGCGGCCTGATGGGCAATCCTCACGCCATTGGCAACGCCTACCACATTACCTCCGACGAGCGGATGACGTGGGATCAAATCGTGCGCATCACGGCGCAGGCGCTGGGCGTGGAGGCCCGCATTGTCCATATCCCGACGGATGTGCTGGGTAAGCTGAACCCGGAATGGGTCGGCTCCATGGCGGGGGACAAGTCCAACTCCGTGTGGTTTGATAATACGAAGATCAGACGGGACGCGCCGGAATTTGTCTGCACCACCCGTTTTGCTGATGGCGTGCGGGAAGCGCTGCATACGATCTATGCCGATGCCAGCCTGCAAAAGTTGGACCCTGCCTTCGACGACTGGTGCGACCGCGTGATCGCTCAATATGAGGCCGCCGTGGAAACACTGCCTGTCTTTGAGGAATAATAGGTTTTGTTTCCCAAATGAAAACGCCAGCTCCGAGAGTTTTTTCGGAGCTGGCGTTTTATGATACTGCCCTGCTGGGCTCGAGAGAGAAATTTCCAAAACGGATTTACCAGCGTGTCATATTCTTTTCAAACTTGGCTATATAGGCCTCTTTCAGTTCTTGCTCGCTAATTCCATAGCATAAAAGGACGTCGTTGTAATACATGAGCACATCCGCCATTTCCTCAACGAGATGCTGCCGTAAATCTAGATCCTCAACAGCTTTTTGGTCTCCGTTTTTCTTAATGATGTCAATCACTTCTCCTACTTCACCGAGCAGCCATAACAATTTGTGCTTGCCTGCTTCGGGGCAGATCGTTTCCCACTTGTCTTTATATTTTTCCTGCAGGGTCCGCTGCATCATGAGCATATCTTTGATTGTAAAATCGCTCATCTTTTTTTCTCCCAATCTCGATTGACCCCAATAGATTCTTTGGCCGTTCGGCTTTTTCAAAAGCAGAGCTTGCCGATCAGCACCACGATACCGGCCGCCGCCAGCGCGACGATCAGGTACATCACCGTGGCCAGACTCCGCTTCATGAGGATGGTCTTCCACGGCTTGACATAGGGGACGCCGTCCATGCCCTTAATGCGCCAGATTTTGCTGTGGCCTACCCAAAGCCGGTCGATGACGAGTGCGTCAAACCAGTTCACGACCACCAGAAAAAGCGCTGCCTGAAGATAGGCCGTTTTGAAATCCGTAACGCGGTTCCAGAAGGAGATCATCAGGATCGGGGCGGCGAAGATGATGATGCAGAAGGAAATCATAAAGCGCTTGCCGCTTTTCATGACGGCGGCTTTGTCCGCAATTCCGCGGCGGTGCGCTTCCTCAATATATTCCTTTGGATAAAAGTACAGGCAGTGAAGCCCGCTGTCCCTTACGGCACATTTCACCAGCAGAATATACAGAAGACAGTATAATACGAGTTGAAGCAGGAATAACATTTGACCATCCCTCCTTATAAATTGCGGTAAGTCTCCTTTAACCGCATCGCCTGATTATACCATGGACGGCTGCAGGGCTTCAATGCCAAATGGCTGCTGATCTGGAGCGTCCATGTTCCTATCATCCGGCCAAAGCGCCCTCTGTACAGCGGGGGCGCGGTTGTGGTATAATCTTAAATTGCTAACGTATGCAAAAGAGCAATGGGAGGCCGAATGCATGGGAAAGGCACAAACGTCAGCATTTCAAAACCGGGAGCTGAGCTGGCTCCAGTTTAACCGGCGCGTCCAGGCGGAGGCGGATCAGCCGAAGAATCCGCTGCTGGAAAGGGCTAAATTCCTCGCAATCGTCACCTCCAATCTGGATGAGTTCATGCAGGTGCGCTATCCAAAAGTTTTTCGGGCTGCAAAAGGGAAAAAAGCAGAAAAAAAACAACTGGGCGGATTGACCTCCAAAGAACTGTACCAGAAGGTCAATAAAGAGATCCTGAGCCAGAATAACCAGCAGTATCTGCTTTTTGACGGCATCAGCAGCGAACTGTACCTGCATGGCATTCGCCTGTACCCGGTGTTTTCGCTGAGCCATACCCAGTCCGACCGGGAAAAGGAGCTATTTCACGACTCCATTCTGCCCTTTTTGAAGGAGCTGCCGCAGGATGCGGCGGTCAGCCAGAAGCAGCTGCATCTGTGCGTCAAGCTGACCCGCAGCCGGGGCCGCAGGAGCCGCTTCGCGCTGGTGGCGCTGCCCGCGTCGCTGCCGCGTATCTACGACCTTTCCGAAACGAGGGACGATCAATGTCTGATCGGCCTGGAGGACGTGGTTCGCCACCATGTCAACGCTCTGTTCCCCCGGGAATCGGTGGAGCATTGCGGCGTGTTCCGCATCCTGCGCAACCAGAATTTCGAGCTGCCGGAGTGTACGCCGGAGGGCATGGAAGGCGCCGTGCGGGAAATGTTGGGGATGCGCCGCAGTGGTCAGGTGATGCGGCTGGAAGCGGAAGAACGCATGAGCGAAGAAATGCTGACCTGGCTGATGAAGCGGCTGGATGTTCAGCGGGAGCAGCGCTACCGTGTCACGGGCCCGCTGGATCTGAATAAGCTGATGATGGCCGTGTACGGCATGGTCAAGCGGCCGGAGCTGAAATACACGCCCGTCCCGCCCAAGGCGGTGCCGGAGCTGATGGGCGACGATATTTTCGACCGCATCGAGGAAAAGGACTACCTGCTGTTCCATCCGTACCACAGCTTTGACCCGGTGGTGCATCTGGTGGAGCGGGCGGCGGAGGAGCCCTCCGTGCGCACCATTCAGCAGACCCTGTACCGGGTGTCCGGCAACAGTCCCATCGTGGCGGCGCTGGCCCATGCCGCCGAGAACGGCAAGCAGGTCTACGTGCTGTTTGAAAGTCAGGCGCGGTTTGATGAGGAAAACAACCTGTTCTGGGGCGAACGGCTTCGCCGGGCGGGGTGCCGGGTCAGTTTCGGCTTTCCGGGGCTCAAGTGCCACAGCAAGATCACGCTGATCGAGCGGGAGACGGACGCGGGCTGGAAGCGCACGCTCCATCTGGGCACGGGCAATTATCACGACTCCACCGCCAAGCTCTATACCGATTTCGGCCTGTTGACGGCGGACGAGGCCCTTTGCCGGGACGGCGCGGCTTTCTTCGAAATGCTTCGGGGCAGCGAAAACGCCTGCGCTGAAATGGAAGAATTAATTCATGCCCCGGAGAACCTGCAGACCACTATTCTGCAGCTGATCGACCGGGAGCGGGAAAACGCCGAAGCGGGCATTCACGCTTCGATCATCGCCAAGATGAACTCCCTGTGCGATGTGCCTGTGATGGAAGCTCTGTGCGACGCGGGCCGGGCGGGTGTAGAAATTCACCTGATCGTCCGAGGTATCTGTTCCCTGCTGCCGGGCAAGAAACATGGAAGCGAGAATGTGCACGTCCACTCCATCGTGGGCCGGCATCTGGAACACGCCCGGGCCTTCGTCTTCGAAAATGGCGGCGACCGGGAGGTGTACCTATCCTCGGCGGACTGGATGCCCCGCAACCTGTACCGCCGGGTGGAGCTGATGTTCCCCGTGAAGGACGAACGCTGCCGCCGGGCCGTGGAAAATGTGCTGCGGCTGCAGCTGATGGATAATGAAAAGTGCCGCGTCCGGCTGCCGGGCGGCGCGTATGTGCTGCCGGAACTGAATGGCGCGGAGGAGATCAACGCGCAGGAAATCATGCTTCGGGATATCGACGGCGTGTTTGACGGCACGGCGCTGACGAAAGTCCGGGCAGAAGCGCCTGCGGAGACGGCAGAGGGGCAGGAGGAAGAATGATCGGCTGGAAAGAAATGATCCGGGAGGACGAGGAAGCGATCCTGCACCGGGACCCGGCGGCCAAATCGCTGCTGGAGGTGCGGCTGTGTTATCCCGGACTGAAGGCGCTGAAGGCCCACAGACGGGCCAATGCGCTGTATCGCAAGGGTCACGTGCTGCTGGCCCGTATCTTAAGCCAGCGCGCCCGGCACAAGACCGGCATTGAAATTCACCCCGGCGCGGAGATCGGGCGCAGGGTGTTCATCGACCATGGCGACGGCGTGGTCATCGGCGAAACCACCATCATCGGCAACGATGTGACCATTTATCAGGGCGTTACGTTGGGCGGCACGGGTAAGGACATCGGCAAGCGCCATCCCACCATCGGCAGCAACGTGACCATCGGCGCGGGCGCGAAGGTGCTGGGGCCCATCACCATCGGCAACAACGTGAAGATCGGCGCGGGTTCCATCGTGCTCAAAGATGTGCCGGACAACTGCACCGTGGTGGGTAACCCCGGCCGCGTGGTGGTGAAGAAAACGCCTCGTCCCGCCGACGGTGTGGACTTGGATCAGGTCAACCTGCCCGACCCCATGCTGGACCGCATGGAGGCACTGGTGAAACGGCTGACCGCACTGGAGGCCTGTCTGCGCAAGCATGCCGACAAGCTGGACTGCCGGGAGTGCTTCGAAAACGAAGTCGAGTCCCGGGAGGGACGATGTACGGGCTGCACCCTGCAAAGCTGTACCGGTTCTGACACCGAAACAAGTTCCGAAAATTCCGAAGGGAAAAAGGAGTAACGAATATGCAGATCTACAACAGCATGACCCGGAAAAAGGAAGAGTTCAAGCCCATTCATGAGGGAAAGGTGGGAATCTACGCCTGCGGCCCCACCGTATACAATTACTTTCACATCGGCAACGCCCGGCCCTTCATTATCTTCGACGTGCTGCGGCGCTATCTGGAGTACCGGGGATATGAAGTGACCTTTGTGCAGAACTTCACCGATATCGATGACAAGATGATCCGCAAGGCCAACGAAGAAGGCGTGACGGTCAAGGAAATCGCCGACCGCTACATTCAGGAATATTTCGTGGACGCCAAGGCGCTGGGCATTCGTCCCGCTACGGTGCATCCCCGGGCCACGGAGCATATGCCCCAGATCATCGCCATGATCCAGAAGTTGGTGGACAATGGCCTTGCCTATGAAAGCAAGGGCGACGTGTATTTCCGCGTCCGAGCCTTCCCGGCCTATGGCCGTCTGTGCGGCCAGAATCTGGAAGATCTGGAAAGCGGCGCACGGGTCAGCGTGGACGAGCTGAAGGAGGATCCGCTGGACTTCGCCCTGTGGAAGGCCCAGAAGCCCGGCGAGCCTGCGTGGGAAAGCCCCTGGGGTATGGGCCGCCCCGGCTGGCACATCGAGTGCTCCGCCATGAGCACCACCTATCTGGGCGACACCTTCGACATCCACGGTGGCGGCAAGGATCTGCTTTTCCCGCACCATGAGAATGAAATCGCTCAGGCTACCGGCGCGACGGGCAAGCCCTTCGTCCATTACTGGATGCACAATGGTTTCCTGAACATCGACAACGAAAAAATGAGCAAGTCCAAGGGCAACTTCTTCACCGTCCGGGATATTGCCAAGGAGTTTGATCTGGAAGCGGTGCGTATGTTCACCCTGTCGGCCCATTACCGCAGCCCGCTGAACTTCAGCCGCGATCAGATCGCCCAGGCCCAGAGCAGTCTGGAACGGCTTTACACCGCCCGGGATCAGCTGAAATTCCTCCTTTCCGGCGCGAAGGATCGGGAACCCAACGAAACCGAAAAGGCCTTCATGGACGCCTGCACCGCTTCGAAGGAGCATTTCATCGCCGCCATGGATGACGACCTGAACACCGCCGACGCGCTCAGTTCCATCTTCGAGCTGGTGCGGGAGGTCTTCAAGCTGGACGCTTCCGACGTGAGCCGCAAGGCTGTGGAATTTGGACAGGAGACCTTCCTCGGCATGACCGACGTGCTGGGCCTTCTGATGAAGAAGGACGACGGCATCGACCCCGAGGTGCAGAGGCTGGTGGACGAGCGGGCCGAGGCCCGCAAGAACAGAGACTGGAAGCGCAGCGACGAGCTCCGCGACCAGATCAAGGCCATGGGCTACATTCTGGAGGATACCGCTGCGGGCCAGAAGGTTCGCAAGAGCGGTGTGTAAGGCCAAACGGATTCTGACGGGACTTCTGGCGCTGCTGCTGGCTTTGGGCGCGGGCGCTCTGACGCTTTCGCGCTTGAAGCTGGGGCCTGTGTCGTGGAATCTTGCCCCGAAAGCCGCCGCAAGGGCGGGAGAGACCCTGTCTTATTCCACCGCCGAGGGCCGCGTCAGCGCCAACGAGGCGGACGCGGAGGAGCTTTGCACCGTCAAGGGGATCGGCCCCAAGCTGGCCGCCGCCATCATTGGCGAACGGGAACAGAACGGGGCTTTCCGCTATTGGGAAGACCTGCTCTGCGTCCGGGGGATCGGGGAAAAGACCCTGCGGAAGCTGGAGGGCCAGCTGGGTCTCCCTTAAGGCAACGAAGCAAACAAGAGATGGAGAAAACGCGCATGTATCAACGCTATGGGAAACGCTGTCTGGATGTGATCCTGTCCCTGATCGCCCTGATCGTTCTAAGCCCGCTGTTTTTGCTGATCGCGCTGGCGATCCGGCTGGACAGCCCGGGCGGGGTGATCTTTTCCCAGAAGCGGGTGGGGATGCACAAGAAACTGTTCAGCATTTATAAATTCCGCACCATGCGTTCCGATACGCCCCACGACGTGCCCACCAACGATTTGGCGGGCTCTACCAGTTATATTACGCCGGTGGGGCGTTTCCTGCGTATGACCAGTCTGGACGAGCTGCCCCAGCTGTGGAATATCCTCAAGGGAGAAATGTCCCTGATCGGCCCACGACCCGCCCTGTGGAATCAGTATGACCTGATCGCCCTGCGGGATCAGTACGAGGCCAACGACGTGCGTCCCGGCCTCAGCGGCTGGGCGCAGGTGAACGGCCGGGATTATCTCAGCCGCGATCTGGAAAAGAAAGCCCGCCGGGATGGGGAATACGCGCAGCATATCACCTTCTGGTTCGATCTGAAGTGCTTTCTGCTGACCATCGTCAAGGTCATCAACCGGCAGGGCATCGTGGAGGGCAAGGAAGAAAAGCCCTCCGATGAAACGGGAGAAACCAAAGAAAAACGGGCGGAGGGACAGCCGTAATGCGGGTACTCATCACCGGCGCGGGGAGCTATCTGGGCGGCGCGATTTTGGGCGCGCTGCGGAAGCAGGGCGTGGAAGCGGATGAGCTGGACGTGCGCGGGCCGCTGCCGGAAAAAGCCTTTCAGGGCTATGACCGGGTGGTGCACGTGGCGGGCATTGCCCACCGAAAGGAAACGCCTGAAAACAGGCCCCTGTACGAGCAGGTGAACCACCGGCTGGCCGTGGAGATTGCCCGCGCCGCCAAAGCGCAGGGCGTGCGGCAGTTCGTGTTTTTCAGCACCATGAGCGTGTACGGCAAGGTAACGGGCCGCATCACGGCGGACACGCAGCCTGATCCGAAAAACGCCTACGGCGCCAGCAAATGGGCCGCAGAGCAGGAGATCGCCGCACTGGCAGACGAGCATTTCGCCGTGGCGGTGCTGCGCCCGCCCATGATTTACGGAAAGGGCTGCCGGGGCAACTATCAGAGCCTGCGCCGCCTGATCCTGAAAACGCCGATGTTTCCCCGCTGCGGCAATCAGCGCAGTATGCTGTATGTAGGCAATCTGTGCCTGTTCATGGGCCGTCTGCTGGAAAGCGGACAGGGCGGATTGTATTTCCCCCAGAACCGGGAATATGTCTCTACCGACGGACTGGCCCGGGAGATCGCCAAAGCCAACGGGAAAAAGCTCTGGCAGCCGAAAGGCTTCGGGGGATTGCTGTGGGCCCTTGGCCGGAGAAGCAGTCTGTTCGGCAAGGTATTCGGCAGCCTGACCTACGATCAGGCCATGAGCGAATGTTTCCGCGGGGAGGAAGAATGGAATTTTGCTTCCTCCATCGCCCTGACGGAGGAGCAAACATGAAACAAAAGGTGCTGTTTGTGGCCCATATGCTGCGCGGCCATGTGCTGGTATTCCACCTGCCCTATATGAAATGGTTTCAGGAGCAGGGCTATGAGGTGCATCTGTGCAGCTGCAACGACACCGAAAAGCCGGTGACGGAGGTGCCTTACTGCGATCGTTTTTTTGACCTGCCCTTTCAGCGTTCGCCCTTCGGACGGCAGAATCTTCAAGTGTATCGGGAAATCAAAAAGCTGGTGGATAGGGAGGATTACGCCCTGATTCACTGCCATACGCCCGTAGGCGGCATGGTCGGCCGTCTGGCGGCCCGGGGAGCCCGGAAGCGGGGAACCCGGGTTTTGTATACGGCCCACGGGTTCCATTTTTTCACCGGCGCGCCGCTTCGCAACTGGCTGCTGTTCTACCCGGCGGAACGGTTTCTGGCCCGGTTCACCGACCTGCTGATTACCATCAACCGGGAGGACGAGGCCCGGGCCCGGCGCTTCCCGGCCCGGCGAGTGGCCCGCACCAATGGGATCGGCGTGGATCTGAGCCGCTTTGAGCCACCAGCGGACCGGGCGGCCGTGCGGGCAGAATTGGGCATTGGGCCGGACGCCCCCATGGTGATCTGCGTGGGCGAACACAGCGTGCGCAAGAACCACGAGACCGTGCTGCGGGCCTGTGCCGGGGAGAAGGTCGTGCAGGTGTTTTTTAGCGGCGTGGGGGAGCGGGAGGATTCGCTCAGGGAGCTGGCCGCAGAGCTGGGCATGGCCGAGCGCACGCATTTTCTGGGTTTCCGGCCGGATGTGCCCGCTCTTTTGCAGGCTTCGGACGTGTTTCTGTTCCCTTCCCTGCAGGAAGGGCTTCCCATGGCCCAGATGGAGGCCATGGCGGCAGGCTTGCCCTGTCTGGTATCCAACGTGCGCGGCAATGCCGATCTCATCGGCCCCATGGACGGGGGAATGCTGCGCGCGCCCATGGACGCGGAGGGCTTCGCACAGGATCTTCACTTTCTGCTGGAGCACCCGGAGGTGCGGCGGGAGATGGGGGAGCGCAACCGCCGCGTGATTCGGGACTATAGTCTGAACGCGGTGCTTGAGCAGATGGCGGCGCTGTACCGGGAAGAGCTGGAGGCAAAAGGCTGATGGCGGATATTCTGTTTGTGATGAAATACCCCCTGAACGGTCAGGAAACGCTGATCCCCAAGTTTCAGGGACAGATGGCGGCCATGGAGCGGCTGGGCCACCGAGCGTGGTATCTGGGCTGGGATGAGGCGGGAATCTGGCTGTGCCGGGGGGAGGAAAAGAAGCTGATGCACCGCAGCCGGTTTTCCCGGCTGCCGGGGTACAGCCATACGTTTTTGTTTGACGATCTGATGGAAGGCATGAAAAACGCCGTTCGCCAGATGCCCTTTGCGCTGGTCTATATGCGCTATATGATGACGTTTTCCAAGGCGCCCGCCGCCTTTCAGGCTGTGAAGGAAAGCGGGGCCAAGCTGGTGATGGAGCATCCCACCTATCCCTTCGAAAACGGCAAAAAGACGAACCTGCTGCGGGAACCGGTATTTCGCTATGCCGATCATGTTTTCCGGCAGGTGGAGCCCATGATCGACCTGTACACGCTGATCGGCGAAGAAGCCGGCGGGACGCTGAACGGCCGCCCCGCCATGAACATCACCAACGGCGTGGACGCGGACAGCCTGCCCCTGCACAGGAGCCGGGGCGAGGCGGGCCCGCCCGCTATTCTGGCGCTGGCCAGTATGACCCGGGGGCAGGGCTACGATCGGCTGCTGCGGGCCATGGCCCCGGTGCAGGAGGACTATGTGATCTATTTCGCGGGCGGCAGCAGCGACGGTTCACTGGAAGAGTGGCAAAGGCTGGCGCAGGAACTGAACATGGGCGAAAAAGCGCAGTTCCTCAGCCCAGTACAGGGCGCGGCGCTGGACGAGCTGACCGACCGGTGCGACATCGGCATGGGCGGGCTGGGTATCCACCGGCTGGGACAGACCGTCAGCCGGCCCTTGAAGCAGCGGGAATACATGGCCCGGGGGCTGCCCTTCTTCTACGCCGTCAAAGACCCGGATATGCCGGAGGACGAGCGGATGTGCCGCCATCTGCCGGATGACGAGACCATTCCCGACGGCGCGGAAATTCTGCGCTTCGCCAAAGAAAGCCGCCTTGACGCGGAACTTCCCGCCCGGATGCGGGCCTATGCCCGGGAACATCTGGGGTGGGAACAGCAGTTCAAACCCGTACTAGAAAGGCTGGGGATCCCATGGAACGAAACCTCATCTATCTGAATAACTGCGCCGTCCTGCCCAATGGCAAGAACAATTCCTTCCTGATGCAGGAGGCCCGATGGCTCACCGAGCATTTTGAGCGGACGTTCGTGGTCAGCCATACCGGGTTCAGCAATCTGAACCGGGACGGCGTGGAGCTTCCGCTGGCCCGAACCGGGCTGGACAAGCTGCGGGCATGGCTCGGCGCGCCCTTTTGCCGGGAATTGTGGCAGGAGGCGAACCACCTGCGCAAGGATGGCAAGCTGACGCTGAAGAACTTTCTCAAGCTCTATCTGTTCCGGGTGCGGGGGCTGAAAATGCACTACTGGACGGAAAAGCTGCTGCGAAGCTGCGTGGCCTCGCAGACCACGCTGTATTCCTTCTGGATGAGCTACGACGCTTATGCCGCGGCTCTATCCAAGCGGAAGCATCCCCGGCTGCGCTTCGTGGCCCGGGGCCACGCCTACGACATCGACACGGAACGCAACCCCCTGAACCCCTATCTGATGAAGGGCTTTATCGCCGCACAGGCCGACGGACTATACCCCATCAGCCGGGTAGCCCGCAAGCAGATGATGGAATATCTGCGGGGCAAGGTGGATGAAAAGCGGATGCATGTTTTGTCCATCGGCTCTGGCGGCCATCCCGTGGAGCGTTGGAAACGCGCGCCACGGTTCGCCCAGGGCATTTTCCGTATTATCACCTGCGCCCGGCTGGTGCCCATCAAGCAGGTGCCCTTGGTGGTGGAGGCGCTGTCCCAGTGGACGGGAATGCCCATCCACTGGACGCATATCGGCGGCGGCGAGGGAGAAACGGAGCTGCGGCGGCTGGCAGCGGAAAAGCTGGACGGCAAGGATAATATCCTCTATGAGCTGCTGGGCGATCTGGACGCGAAAGAAGTAGAAAAATTTTACGAAAAGCGGGCTTTCGATGTGTTTCTGAACACCAGTCAAAAGGAAGGCGTGCCGGTCTCCATCATGGAGGCCATGCGCTGGGGCGTGCCGGTGATTGCTCCGGCGGTGGGCGGCATCCCGGAACTGGTGACGAAGGATATCGGCTTCCTGTACCAGCCGGAAGAAGGGGCTTACGGCGTGCTGAAACGGCTGGAAGAACTGGCCTCCCTGACGGAGGAGGAAACGGAGCGGATGCGCCGCAGTGCGTGGGAACACTGGAAACACTGCTGCTGCAGTTCGGCTCTGCTGCCCGCCCTTTTCCCGGAAGCGGCGAAAAAAGGAGGAAAAGGCCAGTGAGCAGACGTGCGCTGATCATCAGCTATTACTTTGCTCCTCAGAACACCATCGGCGCGGTTCGTCCCACTAAGCTGGCCAAATACCTGACACGGCTGGGGTACGAAGTGACGGTGATTTGCGGCACGGGCATGGAGGGCAAGCGGGACGACATTCTGGAAAAAGACGCCCAGGAGCTGCACGACGTGCGGGTGCTGAAGGAATGGAACCCGCTTCAGGCGGTGAAGGCGCGGAAGAAAAGCGCCGCCCCGGCTGCCAAGGCTGCTGTGCCTGTCAGTGCCGCCGCTCCCGCTGGGCGCGGAGGGCTGCTGCGCCGTCTGTCGGACGGCGTGTATATTTACCTGCGGCTCTGGACGGATCGAAGCTTTCAGCACTTGGCTGTCCGGGAACTGAAAAAGCTGGACGGCCCCTTCGACGTGGTGTTTTCCACCTATGCGCCGTTGAGCGTCCATCAGGCGGCATACCAGGCGAAAAAGTCCGGCCTTGTGCGGATGTGGATCGCCGATTTCCGGGACGAGGTGGGAATGCCCTTCCGCTGGCTGGAGCCCTTTCATCGGCGGTATATGCGGATGCTGCGGAAAAACGCCGACCTGCTGACCACGGTTTCCAAAGGAATGCTGGACGCGATCGGCATTAGCGACCGGGGACGAATGCTGTCCAACGGCTTTGATCGGGAGGATCTGCCGGAGGCCGAAACGCCACGGCAGGAGGACGGCTGCTTTCGGGTCGTCTACTGCGGCACCATCGAAATGGGCCGCAAGGGTATTCCACCCCGGGATCTCACACCCTTTTTCCGTGCGCTGCGGGGCGTGATCGATCAGGGAATGTTGAAGCGCGAACAGCTTCGGCTGGTGTATGCGGGCCGGGAGGGTGCGCTGTTTACGGACTACGCCCGGCAGTGCGGCCTGAAGGACTGCGTGGAGAACCACGGCCCCGTCTCCCGGGAGGAATCCCTCCGCTTGCAGCGGGAGGCGGATGTGCTGCTGCTGGCCTCGTGGAATACAGCGGGCCGTCAGGGCATTCTGACCGGGAAAATGTTTGAGTACATGATGATGAACCGCCCCGTGGTATGCTGCGTAGGCGGCGAACTGGCGGGCAGCGAGCTGAAACGGGTGATGACGGAAACGGGCATCGGTTTCTGCTGCGAGCAGGCTGCCGGGGCAGCCGATCAACAGGCGCTGGAAGCCTATACGGCGGAGCTGGTTCGCCGTTGGCAGGAAAAACAGCCGCTGATGCAGGAAAAGAACGAAACGGCTGTAGAACAGTATCACTATCCGCAGTTGGCTCAAAAACTGGACGACTGGATTCGGGAACTGGAAAGGGAGGATGCATGATGAAGAAATTTCTTCGTTGGAACGCGCTGCTGCTGGCGCTGTGCTGCTGCCTGACCGCCTTCGCGCTGGCGGAGGAAGAGCCGGTGGTCATCACCACCAGCGTGGATACCCTGACGGTAGCGGTGGGCCGCATTGTGGACTACGAGCTGTCCATTTCGCCCCGGAGCGCCAAAAAAGGCTATACCTTCACCATCAGCGATGAGACCGTGGCGGAGGTGCTTCGGGATGGACGGGTGAAGGGACGCAAGCAGGGAACCTGCACCCTGACCATCGGCAGCAAGGTCGATCCCACGGCCACCAAGGTATTGGATGTGATCGTGGTGCAGCCGGCCAAAAGCGTGAAGGCCCAGCTGGATCAGGAGACCCTCTCCGTGGGGCAGACGGCGCAGATCACCGCTTCGGTAAGCCCGGAAGACGCGACCCTGCAGGGCGTGACCTACGAAAGCCGCAAGCCCGAGGTGGCTGCGGTGGATGAAAACGGCGTGGTCACGGGCATGAGCCGGGGCAGCGCCACCATCCGGGTGAAGTCCGAGGACGGCTATGTCCAGACCAGCGTGACCGTACAGGTGCGTCAGCCGGCGGAAGAAATTCAGCTGGAACTGGCCAAGGCCACGCTGCCCGAAGGCAAAACGGCGACCGTAAAGGCCACTGTGCTCCCCAAGGACACCAACAACAAGAAACTGACGTGGAGCTCTTCGGACGAGAGCATCGCCACGGTGAACCGGGAGGGCCGCGTGAAGGGCATTCAGCCCGGAACGGTCACCATCACCGCCGCCAGCGCCGAGGTGCCGGAGGTAACGGGCTCCATCGACGTGCAGGTGGTTCGGTTGGCCAAGTCCGTGGCCTTTGAGCAAAAGGAATACGACGTGATCCTGGGTCAGACGGCGCAGCTGGCCGTTACGGTCGGCCCGGAGGATACCACCGATAAGTCGGTGACGTACAAGTCCAACAATCCGAAGAAGGTTTCCGTGGACGAGAACGGCGTGGTCACGGCGCTGGCTGCGGGCAAGGCCACTATTACGGCCACCACGGCGGACGGCTCCCGCCGTCAGGCCACGACGGTGGTTCGTGTGATCGTTCCCGTGACGGGCGTACACTTTGACCAGACGGACGCGCGAGTGGGCGTGGACTACTATCGGACGCTGAACGCCGTGCTGGAACCCAAGGACGCGACAAACCACAACATGACGTGGACTTCCTCTGATGAAAGCATTGCCACCATCACCGGTACCACCAACAAGCCCCGGGTGGTGGGCAAGCGCTGGGGACGCTGCGTCGTCACTGGGACGACGGAGGACGGCGGATATACCTGCAGCCTGAACATCAACGTGGGTTCTCTGCGTCACGCCGTTAAGATCGTCAAGCTGGAGCTGCGCAACCATCAGCCCTATCTGCGGCTGAAAAACGTGAGCAACCTGAACCTGACCGGCATCAGCTTTGCCGTGACAGGCACGGACGAATACGACACGCCTATCACCATGAGCTACCGCACCGGCAATACCCTGTACGCCGAGTATCTTGCGGAGCTGGCCCCGGATGAGTACACGTCCAGTGAAGGCTTCACGTGGTATCAGCCGGCGGATTTCCGCCATCTGGAAAACCTGTCCATAGCCATTACCGGCTTTACCACGGATACGGGCTATTACGGCAGCGACGGTACGCTCTATTATACCTATAACGTGCCGCAGGATCAGTGGGATTGGGTCAGCGTGCAGACCGATCTGTACCGCGCTACGCCCCGCACCCCGGCGGCGACCGAGGAACCGACGAAATAAGGAAAAACAAAGGGAAGCGTCCTTCAAAGCGAAGGGCGCTTCTTTTTGTTTGACAGGTTGGTTTTATCTACTATAATAACATATGATGCGCAACAAAAGGCGCAAATAAAAACAGGCCCGCGGTGGTGGCACTGCGGCCGGAGCGACGGCTCCTTTCACAAAGAAACAAAATCATCTGAAAATGGTATTACCGTTGGAAAAGAGGAAAATATGCCGGAATATATAAAAATCGGTCGGGCTCCCGCCGTGCTTTACGGGGAGCCGGCGGAGCGGGCCTTTTTATTCGTTCATGGCCTTTGCGGAAACAAGGAGGAAGCGCAGCGCTTTGCGGCGGTGGTCGACCCGCTGGGCTGGCAGGTATTGGCCGTAGACCTGCCCGAGCATAACGGGAGGCAGGACGGCGTTCGGCTGGTGCCGTGGGAGGCCGTCCCGGAACTGCAAAACGTCCGAAATTATATGAAGGAACGCTGGCGGACGCTTGGCGTGAGGGCCGTCAGTCTGGGCGCATGGCTGGCGTTGCAGGCCTTTGCCGGGGAAAGGGTGGAACGCTGCCTGTTATCCTCTCCACTGCTGGACATGGAGAAAATGATCTGCAGCATGATGGCGCAGGCTGGCATCAGCGAGGAACGGCTGCGTGCGGAAGGGGAGATCCCGGTTCCCGGCGGGCAGACGCTTTCATGGCACTATCTCTGCTGGGCCAGAGAGCACCCGGTTTCTTCCCTCAGCTCGAAAACGGCGCTTCTGTACGGTGCGAAGGATGAAATGAGCCCACGCAGCACCATCGACACATATTGCCGGAAATTTGACTGTTCGTTGACGGTGGCGGAAGGCGCGGCGCACTGGTTCCATACGCCGGCAGAAGTGGCCCGGATGAGCCAATGGGAGCGGGAACAACTGGAAAAATAGGCAAACAAAAAGCTGCTCCATTTCATCGGAGCAGCTTTTTGAAAAAAGTCGCTTACTCTTCCTCGGAAAGGTTCTCCGTGGCGAACAGGTTGATGGCGGCCAACACCTGCTCCTCGGTCGCGTCCTCGGCGATCGCGCCCACGTTCCAGTAGGCGTAGTTGCCCTCAAACCAGCTCTGCAGATCGTTCAGGTCCTCCGCATAGCGGAACTCCAGATGCCAGGTGTCCTCCATGGTGTCGGGGGAGAAGGCAAAGTAGGTGAACTGACCCGCGTCAGCGTCCGCCGTCTGATAGAACAGGAAGCCGTTTTCGTTTTCCACGTCCATGGCGGTGTACTCATGACGGAAGATTTCGTTGCCGTCCGCGTCCACGCCGGAGATCGTGTTGCCCTCGACAGTCATCTTCGCCACGCCGCCCAGATAGTAGCAGTCAAACCGCATACTGTCGGGATCAGCTTCGTAAGCGTCGATGGCTTCCTGACCATACAGGTCGCCGGTGCACATATACAGCAGATAGGAAACGGTGTCCTCGGCGGCTTCTTCGCCCACCAGCGGGGTGACGTTGTTCAGCCACGCGTCGTGATACTGTTCTTCGGACAGAACGGGGAACAGCTCCACGAAGGTGCCCTGAATCTGGCTGAGAAAATCAGCGTCTTCAGCCGTCGCAACCGCGCTGAAGCTGAACAGGCATACCAGAGAAAGCAGCAGAGAAAGCCATTTTTTCATGATGGAAAACCCTCCTTTAACAAGGTTAGTTTAATTTAACCGCATGGGAGCATACCATATTTGACGTGAAAAAACTATTCCGTTTTGGTCTGAATAGCCCATTTTGTTTCGTTGCCTGCGGCACAGCGGTAGGCGCTGGGGGTAACGCCGTAGCGAGCCTTGAAAGCGGCGGAAAATTTGCTGGCGCTGTCGTAGCCCGCGTCCATGGCAATCTCCACGATGTGTTTCCGGCTGCTTAAAAGCTCCACGGCCGCCTGTTCCAGCCGGTATTCCCGGATGTAATGGTACACCGGCATCCCGTAGACCTGACGGAAAAGCCGCTGCAAATGGGAAACGGAAATCTGGTGCTCCTCTGCCAGCCGGGCCAGAGAAACATAGTTGTTTCGATTCGTCAGCAGATGATCCCGCAAATGGCGGGCCAGCCGGAGCTGCTCCGCCGAGCAGTATTCCCTGGAAAGCTCGGCCCGGGGGATGGTCTCCAACAGGCTGAAAAGTTCCAGCGCCTTCAGCGTCAGCGTTCTGCGGTCAAAATAGGGCAGATTTTCAAACAGTTCCCGGAAAACGTGTTCGCACCGGGGGCCTGCCCCGGCTACGGCATACCATTGGGAGGCCAGCAGGTTCCCCTTGAGGGCAGAAAAGTTACAGGCCAGCGGGGCAACGTTGCGGCGCATCCACGCTTCGGCGGGGGCGCAGTCCACCGTGATGCACACGCCCTCATAATAGCCCAGCGGAAAATCGGAATGAGAGTGCAGTCCGTGAACGCCGTCAAAGGTGCTGACCGCCATATCGCCCGGCTTGAGCACCGCCAGATCCCGGGAAGAAAAGTGGCTTTCGAAGCGGCCGTTGACGCAGAAGTTGATCTCCAGCCGGTCCCGTTGGGGTCGGTCTTCGGGGAAACCATGGGTTTCCAGCTGCGTCAGCATGACCGTCACGCCGTCGAACAGCGGATAGACCCGCATGGTTCCCTGACCGTCCGCACAGGGTATGTTTTCCTGCTCCACGCCGCTGAAACCGTCTATGATACGGATGTAACTCACGATTTTTCTCCTTTGTGCTTTTTTATCGGGCACCTTCCAGCTGCAGCAGTCGCGTCTTGCGATCCAAACCTCCGGCGTAGCCGGTCAGGCTGCCGTCGCTGCCCACCACCCGGTGGCAGGGGATGAGGATGGATATGGGATTGTGCCCCACCGCGCCGCCCACGGCCTGCGCGCTGTGAACGCCCAGCCGTCGGGCAATTTCGCCGTAGGTCATGGTTTGGCCGCGAGAAATGGTCAAAAGAATGTTCCACACCGCCTGCCGGAAGGGGGAACCCTGCGGATGCAGGGGCGGCAGAATGTCCGGGTCTTTTCCACTGAAATAAACGTCCAGCCAGCGAGCAGTTTCGGTCAGAACGGGCGTTTCTTTTTCCTGATAGTCAACGCCCAAAAAAGACGGAAAATATTTTTGACCCTCGAACCAGAGACCTGTCAGGCCGGTTTCATCTGCCGCCAGCAGGATGGGGCCCAATGGAGAAGCGTAATGGGTCAGAAAAAGCATATGCCGCGGCTCCTTTTCAAGAAAAGTGAGGGAAAAGGAAAGAAATACGCTTTTGTTATATCAGCCCTTCTTTTGATTTGTCAAGCGTAGGCCGCTGAAAAGCGGTCAGGATAATTTGGCAAAAACGGGGAAGAATCACCTGCGGAGGTGATGAAATCATGAGTCCCAAGGAACTGTTGTATCTCGAAGACGCGCTGGGCCATGAAAAATTTCTGAAGACCCAGTGCCAGCAGGCTGCGCAGGCCTTGCAGAATCCGCAGCTGAAGCAGTGCGTGGCCCAATGGGAGGAAAAACACGCCCAGCTGTTTCAGAAGCTCTACGGCCTGATGTAAGGGAGGAAAAGCAATGAACGCGGACAAGGAGATCATGGAAAACCTGCTCAACACGGTAAAGGGCGTATGCGACCTGTATATGCACGGCACCATCGAGTCCTCGACCCAGAACGTGCACGCCGCCTTTGACGACGCGCTGGAAGAGAGCCTGTGTATGCAGAACGAAATTTACAATCAGATGTCCCAGCAGGGCTGGTATCCCATGGAACAGGCCCCGCAGCAGCAGATCGACAAGGTGCGCGACAAGTTCGCCAACGCCTGATAATCCAAGAGAACGGAAGCCCGCCGGCGTCGCGCTGCGCGGGCTTCCCTTTTGCCCGCAGAAGTCTGTCGAAAGGGCGCTTACCTTGACGGAATGGGGCGGAAGTGTTATCTTTATTCTCGGAGTATTGGAACCTGAAGAAGGATCAGAACGGTTCTGCGCTGGGCAACAGGCGTGGAAGAAACGGAGAGGTGAATCCCACCGATGAGTACCCTTACCCCCGGCCCCCGCAGGCGTTCCCGCCGGGCGGAACGGGCGGGCGATATGTTCCGTCCGGAAGAACAGGCCGGAATGGAAACCTATCAGGCTGAAAATGAAAATCTGCCGGAGGATGCGTCCGATTTTTCGCAGGACGCGCCCCAGATGGAGGAGCCAGACTGGTCGGCTTATTACCGCCGCCCGTCAGAAGAAACGGAAAACGAAACTTCAGGTGAACCGGAATACGCCTACGCGCCGCCGGTACGGCTGCGCCATTTCGGCTACGGAAAGGGACAAAGCGGCGAGGAGCCGCAGCTCCTTCCGCTGGAAGATGCAGACGATGGGGAAGAGGCGGACGCTGCGCAGCCGGGCGCGACGGTGTACCATCCCCGACAGGTCTCGTGGAACGAGCCTGTATCGGAAAAGGAAAAACACAAGGGCTACCGCGTTGAAGCGGAGGAAGAAAAGGAGCTTTCCGACCGGGCACGGCGGAAGAAGCTCCGCAAAGGAGTCGTCATCGGCTGCGCCGTGCTGGTTCTGGCCGGGGCAGGATATGCCTTTCGGCAGCAGCTGTCAGAGTGGATCGGCAGCCTGACCGGCCATACGCCGGAGGTCAGCGCCCCTGCGGCGGCAGTGGCTACGCCCGCGCCGGTGCGCAGCTATGACGCGGCTGTGCCGGTCAGCGTCACCAGCCGCACAAGGGAGGCCATTGAGGCGCTGTGCGACGGACTGGAACTGGAAAACGTGGTGGTTCGGGATACCAGTATCCTGTCCCGCTGCGCCCGTCAGGACGGCCGGTACGATTATTATCTTTTCAGCGCGGCGGACGGAAGGCTTCTGTGCTATTTTGAGGATCTGGGCCCGGATGACACGTTCCCCATGGCGGGGGGCGGCTACTATGTGCGTCAGTCCCCGTGGCTGATTCAGGACGACGGTTCTGCCATGCTGCGACTGACTGATGTGGAGGCCGCGCTGGGCGAAAAGGTAACGCCTCATCCCATGATGAACGGGTGGGCGCTGTTGGAAGCGGAAAGCGGCGACGAGTGGAATTTCATCAACGCGGACGGAACGCTGCTCAGTCCCCTGTGGCTGGAAAAAGCATGGCCTATGACCGGCGACTATACGCTGGGGCTGGTGGACACCGGCAATCTGAACGACACGGAGACCCGCTACACGCTCTACATTCTGGGCAGCGATGGCAGCAGCGTGCGTTGGCGCAGCGAAGCTACACCCGATGGCGTGGTGATCAGCGCCTGCGGTCTGGCCTATCTGGACGACGGCGAGGTCGTGCAGCTCAGTCAGCCGGACGAAGCGCTGCTGGTCAGCGATGATGTGACCCTGTACCCCGACTGTGACGCCATGGTGGCCCGCGATCCGGAAAGCGGCAAATACGGTCTGTACGTTCACGGCCAGCGGCAGTATGATTTTCTGTATGATGCAATCGCCCCGGCGGAAAGCGATCTGCAGTGGCGCACGGACGCTTATCAGGGCACGGGAGGAACCGCCGCTCTGCGCTACGTCAGCGGCGCTGCTTACCCCCAGCCGCTTTCTCACTATTTTCGGCTGGAAAAGGACGGGGAGGAACAGTATGTGGCCCTGTCCACCGCATCCGCCTGCCCGGTGGAGCTGAACTGAAATACGGAGGAACCCATTCATGAAACGAATTTTGGCCCTTGGGATGACCCTCTGCCTTTTGCTGGCGGCTTTGCCTGTACTGGCGGAGGAAAGCGCCCCGGAACTGACCCGGAACGACGTCAGCGTTTATCGCAGCCATCAGGAGGAAAATCGAAGCCGTCAGCGTCTGGCGGTGGATTATCCTACCTTTGAATGCACCGATCCTGCGCTGCAGCAGTATTTGAAGGAAGAAATTACCGACCCCATTTTGACCCTGTTCCGGCAGGAACAGTTGGCCGACGACAGCGCCTACGTCGGCGGCGCGACGGACACCATCCGGGGCGGCTATACCGCGTCCATGGATTTTGACGGCATCCTGTCCGTGGAAGCCACAGTCACCCTCAGCGCAGCCGGAGCGTCCGACGAGGAAACGCTGTTTTTCTGGCGGATCGTCGACCTGAACAGCCGCCGTTCGTTGGCGCTGGAAGATTTGTTCGTAGAGGATCGCGCCGCCGTGGAACAGGCTCTGAAACGGGTCATTTTCCAGAATGCGTCCAGTCTGGTCAACGTCAGCGAGGCCGCCAGCGTCCCATTGGGGGATTCCTATCTGGTGACGAAAAACTCGCTGAATGTGATCTATGCGGCGGGGCGGCTGTACGAAAAATCCCTGTCTATTCAACTGCCGTGGGAACTGCTGGGCCTGAACTTCGCCCCGGTGATGCAGCAGACGGCACAGAGCGCGGAAACGCCTGCCCCCACGGCGGTGGAAACGGAAGTTCCGACCGTAACGCCCGCTCCTGTGGAAACCCTTGCCCCTACGGCTGTGCCGGAGCTGATGCCACAGCCTGCCGCCACGCTGGATCCCAACTTCTCCCTGCCGCCGGTGGTCACGCCGACCCCCATGCCGCTGCAGGCGGACGATCGGATCATTGCCGAGGTGCTGACCCACGGCCTGTGGAAGCAGCTTGGCTCGGACGGAACCACCTATTATCAGTTCACCGAAGACGGCAAATTGCTGACGATTCAGGTGTCTGACTACACCCTGCAGGACGGCCAGCTGGTCAGCGGCGCACTGAACGGAACGGTGGATATCGGCAGCGACAGTGCCTTTACTCTGCGGACGGACGGCGAAGTGCCCAAGGGCTATGTGCTGAACCGCATGGGCGACGCGGTGGCCCCGGCAGAGTTTGTCACGCCCAGCCCCACGCCGGTTCCTACCCCCACCCCTGCGCCCACGGATACCCCTGCGCCGACCGACACCCCCGTTCCCACGGATACGCCCGTGCCGGTCACGCCGGTGCCCACCGCCGCTCCTACGCCGACGCTTTCGCCCTATATGCAGGCACAGGCTGCCGCGCCCCTTCTGTCCCTTCAGCCGGAGGCTTCCTTCCGCCGCCGCCAGACCGAGGCAGTCTACACGGCTCCCTCGGAAAATGCCTATCGAGTAGGCAACGCCCAAACGGACACGGATGAAAATCTGGAGGTTTACGGCGTAACGGAGGACGGCTGGGCACTGGTCAGCTATTCCATCGGAAACGGCCAGCAGGGCCGCATCGGCTACATCAGCGCGGAAAATCTGGATACGGCTACGGTGGAGCCGCTGTACCTGATCGCCATGCCCATGACGCTGACGAGGGATTGCTCGTTGACAGACGATCCCCTGCTGGGCCGGGAAGCTCTCGCCGCCCTGCGGACGGGGGACAGCGTGACGCTGCTGGCCTTCCTGAACAGCGAATGGGCCTATGTGGAAACTACGATAGAAAATCAGCCGTGCCGTGCGTTCATCCCCCGGACGGCGCTGATGGAGGAATAAATACCATGGATCGCAGAGACGAAATCATCCGTCTGCAAATGGACGTTATCAATCAGATGACCCGGAACAATCTGAACCGGATCGCGGACGATCTGTGGGGCGTACCGTCTGCGCCGCAAGTGCCCTCGCCCTCTGCGGAAACGACGGACGTTCCCGCGGCTCCTGCCGGGAAAGCCGAGGAAGAAAAGAAAACGCAGCAGACTCCTGCAGCAACGGAACAGGTTGAGGAGGAACCGCCGGAGAACATCGAGGATCTGAAAAAAGAACTGAACGAGTACATCGGCCTTGACACCGTCAAAAAAGAGGTGGAAAGCCTCATCAATCTGGTGACGGTGCAGAAAATGCGCAAGGAAAACGGCCTGCCGGTGAATGATCTGTCCCTGCATATGGTGTTTTCGGGCAATCCCGGCACGGGCAAGACCATGGTGGCCCGGCTGATGGCCCGCATTTACAAGAGCTTGGGCATTCTCAGCAAGGGGCATCTGGTGGAGGTGGACCGAAGCGGGCTGGTAGCGGGCTATGTGGGTCAGACCGCCATCAAGACCGGTGAGGCCATTCAGAAGGCCATGGGCGGCGTTTTGTTTATCGACGAGGCTTACGCTCTGACCAACCGGGGCGGCAATGACTATGGGCAGGAGGCGGTGGACACCCTGCTGAAGGCCATGGAGGATCACCGGGACGACCTGATCGTGATCGTGGCGGGCTATACGGAGCTGATGGAGGAATTTGTTCATTCCAATCCCGGTCTGGAAAGCCGTTTCAATCGTTTCCTAAATTTCCCGGACTATACGGTGCAGGAAATGATGGATATTTTCGATATGCGCTGCCGTAAGAGCGGCTACGAGCTGGCAGAGGACGCTCGCGGACTTTTACGCAGTCTGCTGGCACTGCTGAGTCTGGACGTGAAGGGCTTCGGCAATGCCCGCGGCGTGCGCAATCTGTTTGAGCGTACCGTGGCGGCACAGGCCAACCGGCTGGCGGCACTGCCGGACGTTACCCGGGAAATGCTGATGACCCTGACGGCGGACGATCTTCGGGCAGCCGAGGGCGGGCAGCTGGCGGAGGACGATCTCCGGGACGCGGAACGGGAAGTGGAAGAAGAAGCCGTTCAGAACGGCGTGAACAACTGCGAAACATAAGAAAATGGGCGGCAAAACGCCGCGTATTTTGAAAAGATCGAATGGGGCAGCATAAGCTAAATTCGGAGCAAAAGAAAAGGAAGGGCGGGGTTTTCATGCATCGTCAGCCGTTGATCGGCATTTCGGGCAGCATGAATACGGAGGAAAGTCAGTATTTTATCAAGCGGGACTATGTGCGTTCTCTGACGGAGGCGGGGGCCATTCCGCTGTTGTTGGCCCCGGACATGACGGATGAACAGGCGCGCCAGTGCGCCGAAGAACTGGACGGCCTGCTACTGTCGGGGGGCAATGACGTTTCGCCCCGCTGCTTTGGTCAGGAGCCGGTGCAGGGCTTGGGCGAGGTCAATCCCCTGCGGGATCAGAGTGAACTGCGGCTGGTCAAGCTTTTTCTGGAAAAAGAAAAGCCTATTTTGGGCATCTGCCGGGGCGTTCAAATGCTGAATGTGGCACTGGGCGGAACGCTGATTCAGGATCTGCCCAGCCAGCACCGCCGGGAGGACGGGCTGCCCGCCATGTCGCACCGACAGACGGCGCTGGGTCGGTATCCCAGCCACCGCGTGGAAGTGGCGGAGGGCAGTTTGCTGGAGCAGATCGTGGGTCAGCGGGAACTCTGGGTCAACTCCTTCCATCATCAGGCGGTGGGGGAGGTGGCCAGCTGCGCCAATTTGAGCGCATGGGCTGCCGACGGCGTGGTAGAGGCCATTGAGCTGCCGGACGCGCCGTTTGTGCTGGGCGTTCAATGGCACCCGGAAAAGATGACGCAGGCGGGAGACGAAGCGTCCCGGCGGCTGTTTGCGACGTTTGCCGAGGCTGCCCGCGGATAAGGATTTATGTATGGTTCATAGAACGCCCGATTTGCGTTGGCAAATCGGGCGTTTTTCTATGGCTTTGGGGTAGCATTGCAGCGCTTTTTCAGGGCAAATTCATAGAATTTGGGAGTAAGATCAGGATAGGTGAGGTTCTCCGGCAACGTGTCAAAAAAACAAATTTCCGCCATTTCGCTTTCCGGGAGGGCTTCAAAGCGCCGCACATCGGCCACGAATACCTGCCCGGTAGCCCAGCCGTGTTCGTCTCCGGCCCAGTAGTCGCACAGGGGAACCAGATCGTATTCTGCCGCGCCAGATTCCTCCCAGAGTTCCCGGCGGGCGGCCTGCTCCGGCGTTTCACCGGGTTCTATGTGACCGCCCTGCGTTTCATAGGTCGTGCGTTGTTTATGGCGGCTCAGCACCAACTGTTCGCCGCAGAAGGACAAAATGACCACGAAACGATAGGGCTGGCGGGTATGGAACGGGAAAAGTTCACACTGCATGGATGGGCCTTCTTTCGTTGCAATGGGCTTTTTCAGAGAAAGAGAACCCGCGCGGACGATACCGCGCGGGATTTTTTCCGGGATTATTCAGTTTTGTGACCTGCCCGCTTTCTTCTCCAAAAATCTATCGTTACGGCAGCAGCCGGTTGGATGGAAAAAACAGGGGAAAGAAAACTGGTATGGGGGAAACAAAAACCGTTAATCGTCCAGTTCGTCGTCGGCTTCAAAGTCAGCCTGAACGACCTCAATGAGCTTTTCGAGCAGGTCGTCATCCTCCACGGGAACGAAGGATTCCATTTCCTCGCCGTCCTCTTCGGATTCCACAACCTTCATGATATACAGGTTGACGGCTTCCTCTTCTTCGTCCTCGTCATGATCATGGTCACAATGTTCGCATCCACAGTCGCAGCAGCCATCGTGAGCATCGCCCAATACAACGTATTCTTCGCCGTTGTAGAAGAAATAGCGAACCACTTCCAGCAGAACATTGTTACCGTCTTCATCGACACCTTCGATGAGATCGCGGGCTTCTTCTTCCTCGGCGGGATTCCCGCCCAAAATCTGATCCTTGCTGTCCAACGGAATCGCCTACTTTCTGTTTTGATCTCGTCTCTTACTTCTTACCCCTTGGTTCGTCTTTATTATACCCGAAGTGCCCGAAAGATACAAGGGCTTTTTCACAAATAAAATCCTTGAGTTTCCGGCGCTTCCGGGTTATAATAGAACTGTTGGGGCAAGCGTCAGTGAAGCTTGTCCGCTTTCTTTTTCAGCGGCGTCAGGCTGCCGTCCGGCTGCTTGACGCGCACATTTTGAAGCACGGCTTCCATGTTCTGGCGAAAACCCGCGATATATTCCTGATGAAGGGCCTTGCGTTCTTCCTCTTCGTCGGCAGTCAGGCTGCGTTCCTTTTTGATTTTGGCCAGTTCATTGATGCGAAGGATCTTTTCATGTTCCATGGTAATCCATTTCCTTTCCAAATGATGAAGGGGGTTTTTGAGATGGTACAGGGCAGATGGTACCCGGTGGGCAGCAACATCGAGCTGCCGCTGAGCATCCGGCGGGCGGTTTTGGGCCGCGGTCGGGACGCGCTGGACGATCAGGCCCAGCAGGTAATCGTTTTCCGGGAAGATCGCGCAGTCGGCTCCGCCCGGCTTTGGTGGCAGGACGGTGCGTTCCGCATGGGGGACGTGGCGGTTCTGCCGGAAGAACGGGGCAGAGGCTTTGGTGATCTGCTGGTTCGGCTGCTCCTTTTCAAGGCGCTGACCCACAATGCTTTGAAGATCACGCTTTTCACCCCACCCGAAACGGAAGCTTTCTTTGCCAAATACGGCTTTCAGGCTGACGAGCGGCGGGAGCAGGGCGTGGAGATGAGCATTCTGGGGGAAAAAGTACAGTTGAGCCACTGCGGTGGGCAGTGTGAGAAGTGCGACCATCCTTCGGAGGAGTGCGTGCCGAAGGCACTGAGGTAGCGGGGGATGGCATCCCGCCGAGGGGGTGTCCTGCCGTCCGTAGTGCCCTCAACGGGGAGATTGACGCGCCGACTACGGCGCGAACGGTGGGGCTACCGCCCCGAGAGGGGAGTACTTTCTTTCGAAGCGAAAGAAAGTACCAAAGAAAGCAGGCGGCACGGCGACT
>URJB01000015.1 GCA_900548145.1 uncultured Eubacteriales bacterium
GGCACGGCAGTGCCAAAGACGATGATTGAGGTTGCGGATCACTGCCCCTGCTAGTCGTCTTGGGATTTGGTTTCGGCGAGGAACTTTTCCAGCTTGCGCTTTACGCGCTGAAGGGCGTTGTCGATGGACTTCACGTGGCGGCCCAGCTTGTCGGCGATCTCCTGATAGCTCTTGCCGTCCAGATAGGCGTTGAGAACGTCCTGCTCCAGACTGGAAAGCACCTGATCCACCCGGTCGCGGATGGAGACCAGATCCTCCTGCCCGATGATGAGATCCTCCGGGTTCTGAGCACGGCCTTCCACGATCACATCCATGAGGGTGCGGTCGCTTTCCTCGTCGTAAATGGGCTTGTTGAGGGAAACGTAGCTGTTCAGGGGCACGTGCTTCTGCCGGGTGGCCGTCTTGATGGCGGTGATGATCTGCCGAGTGATACATAGCTCTGCAAAGGCGCGGAAGCTGGACAGGCGCTCCGGCTGATAGTCCCGGATGGCCTTGTAGAGACCGATCATGCCCTCCTGCACGATGTCCTCGTGATCAGCGCCGATGAGAAAATAGCTGCGCGCCTTAGAACGCACGAAGTTTTTGTACTTGTACAGTAGGTATTCCACCGCGGCGTCGTCATGCTGCTGGGCCTGTGACACGATCTCCTCGTCGGTCAGCCCGGCAAAGCGGGTGGAGTATTCCCATGGATTTTCCTCGTCCGGCTCACCGAAGTCCTCGGACGCTTTCTCGTCCCCTTCGTTGGGATCGGTTTCTTCCCCTTCGGAAAGGATGGGTTCCAGTTCTTCGTCGCCGAGTTCGTTCAGGCTGTCCATTTCTTCCTGTTCGTCCCGCTCGTCCGTCACGGCAGTTCACCTCCTGTTCCCGTTTTCCGCATGAATGCGGAAAATAAAATCAGTCTTTTCGCCTCCGGATCTCGTCCAGAAGCTCGTATTGCGCCCGGGGCATGGCAGCGGCAATGGTGGACGCGCCGCTGGCCGGATTGGGGCGGTGCTGATCCCGGCCCCGGCTGCGGGTCTGGTTCAGCTCCCACCATAGCTCCCGGGAGCTGATGCGGGTAGCGCCCCGGCCCAGAATGACCGTCTGCTCCACATTGTCGCTGGTAGCCACCCGTGCCTCCCGGTACTTGGGCATTTCCTGGCACTGCCGTTCGATGTAGTGATCGGCGGTCTCTCCATGCCGGGTGTAGACCACGGTCAGGCCGTCCCGCTCGTCCACTGTGCGCAGGGTGCGGTCGGTGCGGTAGCCGTCGAACACCAGCCAGACCTCCTGACCGCTGTACCCGGCGTAATCCTCCAATAGGTGGATCAGCCGGTCGCGGCACACGTCCAGAGGCCAGTTCTCCCGCTGCGCCTGCGGCCATGCGCCGATGACGTTGTAGCCGTCCACATATAAGAGCGGTTTCATGGCGGAATTACCGGGAACGCATGACCGCGTACATCAGCACGCCCGCCGCCACGCTGGCGTTCAGGCTGTCCAGATGACCCCGCAGGGGCAGGGAAACGGTCTTGTCGCAGCATTCCAGCACCCGGCGGCTGACGCCCTCGCCTTCCGCGCCGATGACCAGCGCCACCGCGCCGTCAAACTTCACACTGGCGTAGTCCTCGCCGTCCATATCGGCGGCATAGACCCAGATATTGCGCTCCTTCAGAGCTTCGATGGTGTTGCCCAGATTGGTCACGCGGGCCACGGGCAGGTATTCCACCGCGCCCGCGCTGGCCTTCACCGCGGCGGGGGTCAGGCCCACGGCCCGGCGCTCCTGCACGATCACGCCGTGCGCGCCGGCGCATTCCGCCGTCCGAATGATCGCGCCCAGGTTGTGGGGATCGGTGATACCGTCCAGAAGCACCAGGAAGGGCTGCTCGTTCCGGGCTTCGGCCAGCTCCAGCATATCCTCCAGCGTGCTGTAATGATAGGCGGACGCAAAGGCCAGCATTCCCTGATGATTGTGGGTAATGGCGTCCAGACGGGCGCGGTCCACTTCCTGCACGGGAATGTGGCGTTCCTTGGCCATCTGCACAATCTCCCGGGCGGAGCCGCTGAGCTCGCCCCGGGCCACCAGAAGCTTTTCGATGTCCCGGCCGCTCTTGAGGGCCTCCCGGATGGGATTGCGGCCGCTGAGCAGATTCTCGTTGGGCACCACGTCCGGCTCGGTCTCCACGGCGGGGGCGGGCTGATAGGTCGCGGGCGCGGCATAGCGGAACTTGTTGTAGCCGCTTTCCTCGCCGCTGCGGCGGGCCTTGCGCTGCTCGTCGTAGGAGGCGGGGGTCACGTTGCTGCCCCGTTCCTCGTAGCGGGGCGCGTTTTTGGAGAAGCGGTATTCGCCCTGCTGGGGCTTGGGGCTGAACTTGCGGTCTTCGCTGCGACCGTCGCGCCGGTCGCCGTCAAAGCGGCGCTCCTGCCCGGGACGGGCGCTGCCGTAACGCTTGCCGGACTCCGAGCGGTGATCGCCGCCATAAGGCTTGCGGTCGTTATTCCGATGGTCGCCGTAGGACTTGCGTTCGCCGTCGTACCGGCGCTCGTCGGAGCGGGAACCGTCGTGGTAGCGCTTGCCCTCTCCGTTCCGGCTGCCGGACTTGCCGAAGCTGTATTTGCCGGTGTAGTGGCTGCCCTCATCGTCAAAGCCGCCCCGATTCTGGGCCACGGCCTGTTTTTCCCTGCGGGTCTTTCCTTTTACGTCTTTATAAAATGCCATGTTGTTTCCTGCTTTCTTTTTGGTTCGTTCCATTTTGTTTCAGGTGATTCAGGCTTCTGCTAGGCCTGACGGCTGATTTTCCCGGAGGAAGGCTTCCCGCCGGGCGCGCATTTCCGCCTGACGTCCGCAGCTCTTGGCTCCCTCGGGGCAGCCCCGGCGGAGACATTCCGGCCCCGCGTCCGCGAACAGGGCGGGGACTTCCTTGTAGCAGAGGGCGAACATGCTCTCCGCCAGTGCGCGAATTTCCCACTGGGCCCGGCTGCACATGCGCAGCGCGAAGAAGTGCCGCAGCTCCCGGGCGTTCATGGTCAGCATGATGCGGGTCTCGCAGGCTCCCGGCAGCACGAAGCGCGCGTCCTCGTTGCTCTTTTCGCCCGCCGCGCCGAGCCGTTCCTGCCATTCCTCGTACCACTGCTGCATTTGCGCCATCTGGCCCCGGTATTCGGCGGCTGCGTCCTCGCCCAGCGCCGCAATGGCGGGGGGAACGATGTAGCCGAAGCCGTCCTTGTAGCTGACGTACCGCTGGCTCTGCACGCTGAAGCTGGCGATGCGGTGCCGGGTCAGCTGGGCCAGCAGCACGCGGCTGACGCCCTCGATCAAAAACGTGAAGGACACGTGTTCCAGCACGCTTTCGTGCCCCATGCTCATCAGCTTTTCCAAAAAAGCCTGCTGATCCTGCCGGGACACCTTCTCCATCAGCTTGTCCACATTGCCCCCGGCATAGCACAGCCGGGCTCCCAGCGCGATCTGCGCCTGCGCGTCCGGCGTGTGGCTCAAAAGAAGCACCCGCTGCTTGCACTCCGGCACGGCCTTTCCCCCTCTCCCTGATTGAGTAACATCTTATTTTAATGGATTGCCCCGGCGATGTCAAACAATTCGCCGATTCTTTCCATCTGCCCGGAAAGGTACAGATAGCCCATCAGTGCCTCCAATCCGGTGGCGCGGCTGTAGTCCTCGGGGGACTGATTCTTGGGCACGGCGTGCTTGGCGTGGGCGTTTTCGCCCCGGCGCAGCACGTCACGTTCTTCTTCGGTCAGATAGGGTTCGATCTCCCGGCTGGCCCGGGCCTGCGCCGCCGCGTTCACCAGCTGCACGGCCCTGCGGTGCAGGGCCCCCGCCTTTTCGCCGGAGCGGAGCAGGCTGCGCCGCACCAGCAGATCCCACACCGTGTCCCCTACATAGGCCAAAGCCAGCGGCGTTTTCAGCCGGGCCTCCCGGGCAGTCATCAGGGGGGAAAACAATTCGGTGGGCATGGGCTCCTCCTCTTTTCCGTCAGTCATGGGGCTCGTCCCAAATCAGGGAGACCACGTTTTCCACGCCGCCCGCATAGCAGAACATGTCCACCGGCTGGCAGGCCTCCAGCCGGTAGCCGCCCTGCCGCAGCAGCTTCACGTCCCGGGCCTGCGTGGGCACGTGACAGCTGACGTACACCACCCGCCGGGGCCGGGCTTCCAGCACCGCGTCGATCACCGGCTGCTCCACGCCCTTCCGGGGCGGATCCAGCAGCACTGCGTCCGGCCGAAGGCCCTGCCCCACCAGCCCCGGCAGCACATCCTCCACCGCGCCCAGATGGAACTCCGCGTTTTCAATCCCGTTCCGGGCAGCGTTGCGCCGGGCGGCCTCCACCGCCTGAGGCACGATCTCGATGCCGATCACCTTTTGGGCGCTGCCCGCCATGCACAGGGAAATGGTGCCCGCGCCCGCGTAAGCGTCCACAACGATGTCCTCCGGTCGAAGCGCCGCAAGGCGGATAGCACATTCGTACAGCCGCTCGCACTGATCGGGGTTCACCTGAAAGAAGGAAAGGGGCGCGATCTCAAACGTCAGGCCCAGCAGTGTTTCCTCAATGGTATCCGCTCCCCACAGTTTTCGGGAGCTGCTGCCCAGAATGACGTTATTTCGGGCCCAGTTCACGCTCAGGTGCAGCGCCCGGAAGCCGAGCATGGCTTTCTGCAAAAGCTCGGTCAGCATTGAGACCTCCGGCAGCCTGTCGGACGCGGCGACCAGCAGCACCATGACGTCGCCCCGCCGGTTAGAACGGATCACCACATGCCGCAAAAGTCCCTTGCCCGTGACCTCGTCGTAGGGCTGCACCCGGCAGCGGCTCATCCACGTCTTGACCGCGCCCACGATGGGGCTCAGCTCCGTCATGGAAATGGGACAGTTCTCGATGGAAATGATCTGGTGGCTGCGGCGGCGATAAAAGCCCAGTTCCGGCTCCCGCCAGCTCCCGCCCACCGGCAGGGCGGTTTTGTTGCGGCAGTGCCACGGCTCCGCCGCCCCCAGCACCGGCGGCACCTGCTCGGTCGCAAGCCCCAGTCCGGCGATGCGGTTCAGGCAGTCCAGCACCTGCAGGCGCTTGGCTTCCAGCGTGGCCTCGTAGGTCATATGCTGGCCGCTGCAGCCGCCGCATTTGTCGTACACCGGGCAACGCGGCTGCGCCCGCTGGGCCGACGGCTCCAGCACCTGCACCAGCCGACCGAAAGCGTAGTTGGGCAGTGCCTTGACGATCTGCACCTCCGCCGTTTCCCCGGGCAGCACCCCCGGCACGAACACGGCCATGCCCTCATGGGAACAAACGCCCTCCAGCTCACTGCCCAGCCGGGCGCAGGAAAGGGTCAGCCGTTGATTTTTCTCCAAAGCCCCGCTCATGAATACCATCCTTCCGTCCCGACGGGTCAGGGCGTTTTTTCGCCGGATACAAAAAATCCGGCCGCCCGCAGAAGAAGGCCGCGTCAGACGGCGCTCCGCAGGCAAGCCGGAACGTGTTTCAGCAGGGTTTCCCCCGGCAGCAAATCAAAACCCAGTTTGATAATAGCACAACCCGCCGGGGGATACAAGAGAAAATCAGAAGGGTTTCACGGCGCTCAGGCCCAGCAGCAGCTGGGCGGAATAATAGATGCCCAGACTGAGGTAATGCCACAGGGTGGGCTTCTTCTGCACGGTGTTGTAGCACAGCGTCATATCGGACGCTACGAACAGCGCCGCGCCGGCCGCCGCCAGCACGGAACGGGTGCCGGGAGCCAAAAAAGGCAGAGGCAGACTGAACGCCAGCAGCGCCGACAGCGCCAGTGCGTAAATTTGCAATCCCAGCAGGATAAACCTTGCGGGCACTTTGTCCCGGTACCGGTACACGAAAATTTCCAGCACGGCGGCGGCGATCACGAACACGGCCAGGCACCACCAGCTTAGCACCCGGTAGCGGGACAGGGCCAGCACGTACAGCACGTGTCCCAGAAAGAACAGGAATCCTCCGATCTCAAAGCGAATATCCAGCAGCACGTCGGCAAACACGCAGACGCAAAGGCCTAGAAAGATCAGTCTGGCGTAGTCGTCGCTGCCGGGCAGGAAAAGCGCCGCATACCCGGCGAACATGGCAGCCATGATGGTGGGCAGGGCTTTAAAAACCAGGGACAGCACCTTGTTTTTCTGTTTTTTTCCATAAAAGTGGAGGGGCATACACAGTGCCCATGTCAGCAGCACTGTGGCGAGGATCGGGATCAAGGCGTTTTCCTCCTTATTTGATTATTCCGAATCCATTCTGGTGAACCTATGATACTGTTTTTAGGGACGATTGTCAATCGGAAAGCCCCGCCCCTTGTAGGAAAAGCGGGAAAATGGTACAATAGACGGCCGAGGGGGAACGAATGTGAGCAAACGGACGGGAGCGGCGCTGTGCCTGATCGGGGCGCTGTGCTGGATGCTGGCCGGTCTTGCCGGTACGGTGGTGGGATTCCTGACCTCCGAGGGGCGCTTTGAGCGGGCGCTGCTTCGACAGGTGCCGTGGGAGGCGCTGGGCATTCCGCAGGAGGAACTTCGGGCGTTTGCCGGGGAGACCATGCGGTATTTCCGGGGCGAGACCGACCGCTGGGAACCAGAAGTCACCGCCGCAAGCGGGCCGATCGTGATCTCCGAGGCCTTTACGCGGCATATGGAGACCGTGCGAAACGGCATCCGCACTGCCCGGGCGCTGGCAATCGCAGGCGCGGTTCTGGGTACGGCGCTGATGGCGTTGGCCGTCTTGAAAAAGCGCTTTTCGCTGGCGGGCTATGAGCTGGGCGGGTCTCTGCCGCTGATGCTGGCCGCCATACTGGGGTTGTGGGCCGCGGCGGATTTTTCCGCCATGTGGGGCTGGCTCCACCGTACCTTCATCCCCGATGGGATTTTTCCCACTTACGAGCCGGTGATGCTGCTGTTTCCCGGCAGTCTGTTCGCCGAATACCTGCCCCCCGTTCTGACGGCCTTCGGGCTGACGGCGCTGGCCGTGCTGGGTCTGCCGCCCCTTCTGCGGGCGGGATACAGACGGTTCCCACGGAACCGTTCCAATGCTGAAACAAAGGATGAATTGCCATGAATACCATCCCGGAAATGCAAGCCAAGCTGGACGCACTGCGGCAAAAGCCTGCCGTGCGCATTCTGGCCATGGAATCCAGCTGCGACGAGACCGCCGCCGCCATCATCGAAAACGGGCGGAAGATCGTTTCCAGCGTTATTTTTTCTCAGGCGGACACCCACGCCCTGTATGGCGGCGTGGTGCCGGAGATCGCCAGCCGCGCCCACGTGGATGCGTGCGACCGGGTGGTGGATCAGGCGCTGAAAGAGGCCGACATGGCACTTTCCGACGTGGACGCGCTGGCCGTGACCTACGGCCCCGGGCTGGTGGGCGCGCTGCTGACCGGCGTGAACTGCATGAAGGGGCTCAGCTATACCAGCCGGATCCCGCTGGTGCCGGTCAATCATATCGAGGGCCATGTCAGCGCCAATTTCCTGACCACGCCTGATCTGGAACCGCCGTTCCTCTGTCTGGTGGTCAGCGGCGGCCACAGCCACATCGTCCGGGTGAACGACTATGCGGACTATACCCTGCTGGGTCAGACGGTGGACGACGCGGCGGGCGAAGCCTTTGACAAGGCGGCGCGGGTGCTGGGGCTGAACTACCCCGGCGGTCCTTTGCTGAGCAGGCTGGCCGAGGGCGGCGACGCTCATTTTCTGACGCTGCCCCATCCCCATCCCGACGGAAAGTACGACTTCTCCTTCAGCGGCCTGAAGACCGCCTTTCTGAACGCCTGCCACAAGATGGAGCAGAAGGGCGAGGAACTCCCCCGGGCCGATCTGGCCGCCTCCTTCGAGCAGGCCGTGGTGGACACTCTGTGCGAAAAAGCTTCACTGGCTATGACGGATTTCGGGCTGTCCACCCTGTGCATCGCGGGGGGCGTCAGCGCCAACCGGCGGCTGCGGCAGCAGTTGACGGAACTGAGCCGCAAGCAGGGCTTCCGCCTGTGTATGCCGGAATTATGGCTCTGCACCGACAACGCCGCCATGATCGGCTCCGCCGCCTATTACCGGCTGCGCAAGGGCGAGCTGGCCCCGTTGGAACTGAACGCCGTGCCCGCCCTGTCCCTTTGCTGAAAAAAGAACGACCGTCCTTCATATTTTCCGCTTTTCTCCGCCATACTAGAGTGTGCCGCTTCCGCGTAAGGCAGACGGCCCCTCCCGGGGAAAGGAGCAGAAAAGATGAAGGACGATTTTTATGGAAAAAAACAGCCCTTTCGCAGCCCATGGTGGCTGATCGGTGCGGCGGTGCTGCTGATCGCCGTGGCGGCGGCGCTGCTGTGGCCCAGCGAAAGTCTGGCCCCCGCGCAGGAGGAACAGACCCAAAGCGCCGCAGCGGATCAGGCCGCCCGGTTGGAGGACGGCGCGGAGCTGTTTCAGCGGTTCACCTACACCCGCTGCGACCACGTGGTGACGCGCCGGGTCACGGCCCCGGTAGAGCTGTACGGCAAAACGCTGGAAGAAGCGCAGCCCCTCTACCCCGAATGGCGCATCACGGAGTTTTCCCCCAAAGCGCTGCGAATGGAGCGTCAGGTGCCGCTGTTCTGCCCCGATCATCAGGTGTTGATGCCCAATGCCGCAGGGACGCTGTGCATCTATGAAAATAAATACGGCGATGCGCTGGCGCTGGTCAGCGAACTGTCCGTCGCCGTCTCCGCCCTGCCCGCCGCAGCGCAGGAGGAAGTGCAGGACGGGCTGGGCTTTTCCACCTTGGAAGAACTGGAAGCCTGGCTGGAAAACATGGAGAGCTAAGCCATGCTGACCGTCTTTATCCGCAGCGTTTTGCTGGTCTGTCTGGCCGTCTGCGCCCTGCGGCTGATGGGCAAGCGGCAGGTGGGGCAGCTGCAGCCCTTTGAGCTGGTCATCGCCATCATGATCGCCGATCTGGCCGCCACGCCCATGGAAAGTCTGGACACGCCCCTTTGGCGGGGCATCGTACCCATGGCGGCGCTGGTGATGCTCCACCAGATTTTCTCGCTTCTGTCGCTGAAAAGTCAGAAAATGCGGCGTTTTTTCAGCGGCTCCCCCACGGTCATCATCCGCAACGGACAGATCGACTATCAGGCGTTGGAAAAACTGTGCTTCAACCTGAACGACCTGCTGGAGGAACTGCGCACCGGCGGTGTGCTCTCTCCCACGGAGGTGGGCACAGCCATCATGGAGACCAGCGGCAAACTGAGCGTATTCCCCACCTCCCAAAAGCGGCCTGTCACCCCGGAGGACATGAAGCTGAAAACCGGCAACGAAGGCATTCCGCTGACGCTGATCCTTGACGGCCAGCCGGAACGGAACAATCTGCCCCTGCTGGGCAAGGACGAGAGCTGGCTGCGGCAGCAGCTGGGCAGCATGGGCTTTTCCGAGATTCGGCAGGTGCTTCTGTGCTACATCGATACGGACGGCGTGATGAGCGTCCACGGTTTCCGGGGCGAGCCGCCTGAGCGGCGGCGGGTGCTTTCATCCGGGGAGGTGAGGTGGTAATGCGCCGTTCCATGATCCTGATCTCCGTCATTCTGACGCTTTGCATTGCGCTGGGCGTGTGGATGGACGTTTCCCAGCAGCGGGTCGCCCGGGAATATCTGGATTCCGTCCGTCTGATCCGCGACCTGGCAGACAGCGGCCGGCAGGCGCAGGCCTACGATGAGCAGCGCTATCTTCACGCCCAGTGGCAGCACGACGCTGTCTGGCTCAATTACCTTATCAGCCACCACCACACCCGGGCCGTCAGCAAGGCCATGGTGGAGCTGTCCACCGCGCTGGAACGCCAGTGGGACACTGAGACCTTTCAGGCACTGGACGCTTTGGAGGACGCGCTGCGCGACGTGGAGCAGAGCGATTTCCCCTATTGGGAAAACATTCTGTAGAGCCTTTCTTCCGCTTGACAGGGCCTGTTCGGGCAGGTAAACTGAAAGAAACTTCTTTGGAATTTTTCGGCTGTACGGAGGAAAAAAGCATGGAGACCTACCAAGCGGAAGTTCTGGTCAACGAGCGGTTTCATCTTTCGGAGGGGCCTGTCTGGGACGCGGAAACCGGCGTTCTGCACTTTGTGGACATCAAGGGCTGCACGGTGAACACTTACCGGCTGTCGGACGGGCAGCGCACCAGCACGGAAGTCAACCAGAACGTGGGATGCTTTGCCCTGCGCCGTCAAGGCGGCTACATTTTAGGACTGACGGCAGGCGTTTACCTACGCAGCGAGGACGGACGGCGGATCGAGAAGCTGACGGAGCCGGTCTACGACCCCATGACCCGTTCCAACGACGGCAAGTGCGACCCGCAGGGCCGTTTCTGGTGCGGCACCTCCGATCTGGTGAAGGGCGAAAAGCGGGGCAAGCTCTACCTGCTGCCCGGCGACGGCCGCTGCATCGAAATGCTGGACCGGCTGGAAATTTCCAACGGTCTGGGTTTTGCGGGCGACACGCTCTACTTTATCGACTCTGCCCGGCACAGCGTGGACAGCTACCGACTGGACGAGGACACGCTGACTCTGCACGACCATCGGGTGATCGCCCCCATCGAGGGGAACATGGTGCCCGACGGCATGACCATGGACGAAGAAGGAATGCTCTGGGTCTGCCACTGGGGCGGCGGGTTCGTAGGGCGGTACGACCCTCGGGACGGCCGTCTGCTGGCCCGGGTGGAGATCCCCGCATCCCAGTGCTCGTCCTGCTGCTTCGGCGGCCCGGATATGCAGACGCTTTTCATCACCTGCGGAGCGGTCAACTGCCCGGAGGAGTCCGAAGCCGGGAAGGTATTTGCGGTGCACCTGCCCTATCGCGGGGTGGAGAGCTGGAAATACCGGGGGTAAAGCATCCCCGGAAAAACCCATACAAAAAGGAGCGTCTTCGGACGCTCCTTTTCCGTGAATCAAAACCGATACGCGACCCTCAGTTCCGGCGGAAACACCGCACTGTCTGATACGCATATCGGCAAAACCAGTATAGCAGCTTCATCGCAAAATTTCCAGACACCGAAAATCGGGTTCACGAACATGGACGGCGATCTTGCTTTTCAGTACGCAAAAAAGGAGCGCCCGAGGGCGCTCCCTTTATTTAGGTTTCGATTATTCGCCGACGATCAGGGCGTAGGCTTCAGCGCCTTCGTCCAGGATGTCCTGCAGGCCGCGTCCCTTGAGTTCTTCGTACTTGGCGAAGAAATCGTCCACGGACAGCTGGCCGGCCACGCACTGGTCACGCAGCGCGCACACGCCGGAGGAGATCAGCTCAGCGCGGTATTCCACGTAAGCTTCGGTCTCCAGAGTGGGGGGCATGGCGTAGTACTTGCCATCGTTCACGCCGTGCTCGTTCAGGCCGTCGTAGAAGGACTTGCGGGGGATGGTCAGTTCGTCCACGGTCTTGCCGGAGAACACGCACTGCATGAAGGCGTCGTTCTGCCAGTTGCCGCCGACGGGCTCAAATTCCATGCCCAGCGTACGGTAATCGTTGAAGCCGCTAGCGGTGATCTCGGGCTTGATGACGGCCTTACCGTCCACCATGGTGTAGGTGTAGCCTTCGATGCCGTAGTTGTACAGCATGACGCCCTCGTCAGAGAACATCCAGTTCCAGAACTTCAGGATGTCTTCCACCTTGCCGTCCTGAGCAGCTTTTTCGGTGATGCACCAGTTGCCAGTGACGCCCTGGCGCTTCTGGATCCACTGGTCGCCGTAGGGGCCGGTGATGGGCGCGCAGGTCAGATACAGAGCATCTTCCACACCATTGGCGATCAGGGTCTCGGAGTGCACGGCGCACTGCTCGGCCCAGGTGAACACGGTGCCGGCCAGGTTGCCGGACATAGTGTTGTACATCTCAGCCTGATAGCGGGTAGCGAATTCCTGATCGATGATCTTGTCAGCGTACAGCTTCTGCATCTCGGTGATAAATTCACGATAGCGGGGATGCTCGTACACCATGGTGTAGGTGCCGTCGTCCAGCACGCAGAACTGAGCATCGCTAGAGGCCTTGATGCCGAAAGCATTCAGCAGGGCGTGCAGGGAACGTTCGCCGTTCTGGCCCATTTCCAGCACGATCGGGATCTCGTCGGTGGTGTCGCCGTTGCCGTTCATGTCGTTGTCACGAACGCCGTACCAGTAGGCCTTCCACTCTTCCCAGGTGGTGGGAACGTCCATTTCCAGCTTGTCCAGCCAGTCTTTGCGAACGGCGGTGGACTGAGAACCGGGCACGTTCACGATGGTGGGGATGGTGTAGAAGTGACCGTCGGCGGCCTTCCAATCGGCAAAGCGGTCTTCGCCAACGGCAGCCACGATGTTGGGGATCAGATCCAGATAATCATCCAGCGGGATGATCGCGCCTTCGTTGGCCAGCGCGGCAACGCCGTAGGAGCCGGGCCGGATCAGGTAGGGCAGGTTGTCCACGCCGCCGGCCAAGGCGGTCGCGATCTGGGTGTTCCAGTCGGAGTCAGGACGCCAGTCCACCTGCAGGTGAACGTTGGTGTACTTTTCGACGGTGGGCAGATAGTAGCAGCCGTCGAATTCGGTGGGATACTGGTTGAAGTGGATGCCCAGCGCCGTAATGGTCAGGGGCTCATCCAGATGGAACGTCTCGGAAGGAGCGATCTCAATGTCCTTCCACCAGCCGTCTTCCATTCCGCCGACCGTATCCGCCAAAGCGGCGGTCATGGACAGCAGCATGGCGAGAGCCAATACGAGAGATACCAGTTTCTTCATGCGTAGTTCCTCCTTTTATTTTTCCTTTTCAGCGCCTTAACGCTGATAAGAACCATTGTTGCAGTGCAGGTCAGCCCTTCACGGAACCCAGCATGACGCCGGACACGAAGAACTTCTGCAGGAAGGGATACAGCACCAGCATGGGGACCATGGAAACCACCAGAACGCCGTTTTTCAGCTGCTGGCTCAGCGCGGCCACTCCTTTGTTGGTAGCGTCGTTGACGGAGGCCAGATTGGAGGTGGAAGTTTCGGCATTCAGCACCAGTTCCTTCAGGAACAGCTGCAGGGTCTTGTGCTCCTGACTGTGGATCAAAACCAACGGGTTCAGGTAGTCGTTCCAGTGGCCTACGATCAGCCACAGGGCCACGGTGGCCAGCACGGGCTTGGACAGAGGAATGACCAGCTGGAACAGGATGCGGTAGTCGGTAGCCCCGTCGATGCGGGCGGATTCGATCACCGAGAAGGGGATGGACGAGAAGTAGCTGCGGATGATGACCACATTATATGCGGTAATCATGGAGTTTAGAATCAGCGCCCACAGGCTGTCGTACAGGCCCAGCTGGCGAATGGTCAGGAACAACGGCACGATACCGGCGTTGAACCACATGGTGAACATGATGATGATGACGTACAGCTTTTTGCCGTAGAAGTTGCCGTAGGCCATAGGATAGGCGGCCACGCAGGTGCCGATCAGGCCCAGCACACAGCCGATGATGGCCACATAGAAGCTGTTGAAGGCGGCCCGCCACAGATCGGTGTTGCCGAAGATGGCGGTATAGGCCTGCGGGTTGTAGCCGATGGGGTAGAAGGTGACCTCAGCAGCCAGTACGGCCTTATCATCGGAAAGAGAGATCGAAACGACGTTGAAAACCGGGAACAGGAAGAGACACAGCAGGATCAGCATGAAGATGATGTTGACCACATTGAAAACTTTCTCCCCCGTGGAGCGCTTGATAAAATCCTGTTCGTGACGGTGCTTCTTTACGGAAACGGTGGACATGGCGTGCGCTCCTTTCTGTTAGAATAGAGAAGTTTCGGAAACCTTGCGGCTGATGGTGTTGGCGATCAGCACCAGAACGACGGAGATCACGGAGTTGAACAGGCCGCCCGCAGTGGCCAGACCGTACTTCTGGCTGATCATACCGGTCTTGTACACGTAGGTGGGCAGCATCTCCGACACCTGAAGGTTCAGGGTGTTCTGCAGCAGGTAGATCTTGTCGAACACGCAGTTGAGCAGCTGACCGATCTGCATGATGAGCAGCAGGATGAAGGTGGGCAGCAGTCCCGGAATGGTCACGTGCAGGATCTGCTTCCATCGGTTAGCGCCGTCGATGCGGGCTGCTTCGTAAAGGCAGGCGTCGATGCCGGTGATGGCGGAGATGTAGATAACGGCGTTCCAGCCGGTGCCCTGCCACAGACCGGAGATGATGTTGATGGCGTAGAAGTAGTCCGGGTTGCCCATGAAATTCACCGGCGTCAGGCCCATGCTCTTGTAGATCTTCGCCAGTACGCCCAGAGAGGGGGAGCAGATGGTGTTGATCATGGAGACCAGAACCACGGTGGAGATGAAGTGGGGCAGATAGGACACGGTCTGGACGATCTTCTTGTAGGGCGCGCTGTGAATTTCATTCAGCAGAATGGCGAACACCAGCGGCGCAGGGAAGACGATGGCCAGCGACAGCAGGTTCAGCGACAGGGTGTTTTTGATGTACTGCCACAGATCGGGGCTGGACAAAAGGCGCTCGAACCATTTCAGGCCGACGTACTTGGAGCCTTCAAAGCCCTTGAGCAGCTTGTAGTCGTAGAAGGAGGCCCGCAGGAAGTACATGGGCATGTACTTGAAAAGGATCATGTACACCAGTACCGGGATGACCATCATGTAAATGTAACGGTTTTGCCAGATCCGATTTGCCACGTGCTTGCGGGAGGGGGCAAAGCTGGGAGCGGGCTTTTGAACTTTGACGGAACTCAAGGCAAGGGCTCCTTTCCGTATGAAAAATAAAAAAAGAAACGTCTTGCTTTTCGACCTTTTTCCCATCAAACCGGTTTAATGGAAAAGAGGAAAAGCAACTTTGCTTTGGAAACCCATTCGAATCAAACGCAATGTTTTTTCGTCTGTGTGGTAATTATAACAACTTTCCGGGGAAGATGCAAGCACCTTTTCACAAAGGAATGATTTTCCATACCCGGAACGGTCGTTTCGTTGCCAAAGTTTCCATCTGCCTTGATTATAGCAAGGTGAACAATACTTGTCAATAAGGAATTTTAGAAATTGAACAAAACTTTTCTTTCTCACGAAAAACAGCCCTGTGCCAGAGCGGCAAAGGGCTTTGTGAGGGTCAAAACGTCTGGTTCCTTAGCGGAAAATCAGCGTCCCACATCATCGAGCAACGCAGATTTTGAAGGACTGATGCCGCTGAACGGCAGCAGGGATTCGGCGGGCCCGAAGCCGCGTTCAACCGGGCTTCGGGCCGCTGTTTTCGTTCTCGTTTTCCATAAAGCACGAGCTTTTTTACCTTATTTTTGCTGGCTCAAAAGCAGGGCATACAAGTTGGAGGGCTCGCCGATCAGGGAAAGCGCGGCCAGCTCGGCGGCCGTCTGCCGGTCGCCCGCCGCCCAGCAGGCCATGGCGGACTGCCAGTCGCATCCGGCCCGGCGCAGGGTCTGTGCGTCCTCCATATAGGAGATAAAGAAGGGCGTGGTCTTGTAGTAGCCCGCATCCCGGGCAAAGGCGGCGTTTTCCTGCTTGTGCAGGTGGGCGGAGATCATCTCCTGCGCCTGCGGAGCCCGGCCCGTGCGCTTCAGCGCCATGGCCTGCCAGCAGGGCAGCTCGGGCAGGTTCATGTTGGAGAAATAGTCTACCTTCAAGATCAGAATATGATCGTACAGCGCCCGGGCCTCGTCCCCGCGGCCCAGTTCTTCCAGACAGCGGGCCTCGAAGTATTGATGGGGCACCAGCAGCACTTCGTTCCATAGTCCCGCCCCCAGATTCTCCGGCAGGGTCTGGGCGGCACGGAAATGCTCCAGCGCCTGTTCGTACTGTCCGGCCGCAAACAGCCCCCGGCCCAGCGCGTGATGGGCGAACATATACTGCTCGGCTACGGCGTGTTCGCCGCCCTCGCAGGGCGTGAACTTCTTGCCCAGCAGGATGTTCAGCGCTTCTTCATAGCGGCCCGCCAGATTCAGCGCCCGGCACAGTTCGATGGCGATATCCTCCCGCTCGTAGCCGTGCTTCTCCACAAAGGCGGCTGTTTCGTTGGGGTCGCAGTGGAGGCGGGTCATCAGATAAGCCTTTTCCCACACCAGCTGGCCGTCCCCGGGATGCAGGGCCAGCGCCTTGTCCAGCAGGGGCAGGGCCTCCTCCCGGCGGTTCAGGTGGCTGTAGCGGGCCACGGCCAGATTGCGCAGGGGCCGGTAGGCCTTCGGGTTCGCCTGAGCGGCCCGGCTCCACAGGTCGTCCGCCTTTTCGTGGTTTTCCATATGGTATTCCAGACAGGCCAGCAGATCCAGCGCGTTGGCGTCCTCGGGATGCGCCTTCACCGCTTCCGTCAGCGCCCGGTGCTCGAGCTCCCGCAGGGGATAAGCCGCGCCCGCTTCCAGTCCGGCGGCCTTTTCCAGCGCCGCCCGGTCGCCGGTCAGGTACCAGCGCACGTATTCGGTCTGGGCGCATGGGGTGGGCAGACCGGCCAGAATGGCCGCAGCCAGCTCCGTCTCCCCCATTTCGGAAAGCTCCTGCGCCATATCCAGCGCCGACTGGCAGGGGTCGCTTTCCAGCGTGGCGTACAATTCGGGAGACGCGCCGTATTTCAGTGCCCGCAGGGTCAGGTTCAGGCTGTCATAGGCTTCCGCCCGGCGCAGCGCTTCCTCTGCACGGTCGTCGCCCAGTTTTTTCAGCGCCAGATAGCGGATCAGCAGAGCGGTCTCGTTATGGGCGTGCTGGTTCAGCGCTTCCTCTGCGCTGGTCAGCGCATCGTCATACTGTCCCCGGCGCAGCTGGATCAGCGCGGCCCGGGTCATGGCGCGGGAGCGCGCGTCCTGCGCCCACGCGGCCTGCAGATAGCCGTCCAGCGCTTCGTCCTCCCGGCCCAGTGCTTCCTCGATGCGGGCCATGACGTATTGCAGCTCACCGCTTTCGGGATGGAAATTGCGCACCGTGGCCACCTTCCACGCGTGAAGGGCCAGCTTGCGGGCGCTTTCCGGGCGGAAGTGAGCCAGCTCGTCATTCGCCAGCGCGATCAGGGAGGGCAGATGATCCGGGTCCCGGCGCAGGGCTTCCCGCCAGTACCCGGCGGGACGAATGGCCGGGTCGCGGTACTGCTCCGTATGCACGCCCAGCAGATACAATTCCTGTGCGCTCTTGAGCTGATCCATGGTAGGATTGTCCGGGATGGTCTCCGGCATTTCCTTCAGTTCGTTTTCCACAGGCTTTTCATAGCGCAGCAGCGTCTTGCCCCGGTTGTCTACCAGCTGGAACGCGGCGATCTCCTCGGGCAGAGGCAGGTCGAAAGCCTGCTCCGGCCCGGCGGTGAAGCGGTGCTCCGCGCCGTTGACGATCAGCTTCGCATCCCGCAGGGGAACAGAGGCCTGCAGCCGCAGACGGCCGTTTTCCACGGACAGGGCCGCTTCCCGGCAGGCGCAGAAAGGCGCGCCGCCGTCGCCCACGGGGTACCACATCTGGGAAAATTCCTTGCTCTCGTAGGGGTACAGCCACGCGAAATCCGGCTGATTGAGAGAGTAGCTGCTGGCCATCAGCTCGGCGTAAGCGCCGTCGGTGTCGGTCAGCGCCCGCTCCCAGCTGCGGGACAGCTGATTATAGGCCCAGGTGAACATCTTCTTGCCCACGCTCACATGGCGGTCAGCCACATGCACCACGCCGCAGCGCTTGCCTTCGTCGTAGCCGCCGAAGAAATCATACTTCGTGGCCGCGCAGAAATAGGACGTGGGCTGGCGGGTATTTTTATGATAGGAAATATCCGTGCCGTTGCCCATCCGAATGCCGTTGTACACGCCGGAGGCCACGGGATATTCCGTCACATTCTTGCGGTAGTGGAACTGGACGTAATGCACATCCGGCGGGAACACCAGCCGGTACTGCTCGTTCACAGGCACGGCGGCGTTTTCCCACCACAGGAAGGAGTGCCGGGCGGGCGTGCCGTTGTACACCTTCATCCGGGTGTCGAACCGTGCTTCTCCGGGACACAGGCGTACGCCCACCATGCCCTTCATGCGGTTCAGCGGCTCGTTTTCGCTCATCCATACCGTAACCGCGCCGTTTTCTTCTTCCTCTACCTGAACGTCCACGGGCATGTAGGTGCTGGGGCGGTGGTGGCAGGGCCAGTTAAATTCCAGACCGCCGGAGATCCAGCTGCCCAGCAGGCCGATCAGCGCGGGCTTGACCACATGCTGCCGGTAGAAGAAATCATAGCCGGTGCGTTTATCCATGGCGGCGTAGATGCGGCCGCCCAGTTCGGGCATAAGCTCGATCTTCAAATATTCGTTTTCCAATGTGATGATGCGAAAGGGTTTTTCAGAGCGGTGGGCCCGATCCACCCGCATGACCACCTTATTGGGATAGGGATTGCCGCTGGAGCGCTGATGCACCCGGTTTTCCGCGAACATGGGCATTTCTTCGGCGGCGGGAGAATCATAGGCGGCCATCAGGCGAATTTCATCCGTAACTTTGGTTTTCTGAAACATGGGCGTTGCCTCCTGTATTTTCGAATGGACTTTTCAAGATTCCCGTTGGGTCTCGCCGCCCTCTGGCGCAGCAAGACCCTCCTTGACCCGGTAAATTTCTTCGTTGGCCCGGCGCACGCCCTCGCCGAAAGGCTCGTAGGGGCGATTGCACACGTCCACAAAGCCGAACTGATAATTTTCGCCGTCATACCGGCCCCAAAGGGGCTGATCGTTATAGGCGAAGTAGTGCGCCCCTACGCTGCACGGCTGAGCCGCCGCCCGGGTCAGATACCGGGCGTAGGCGTCGCCCCGGGCCTTTTGATCCCTCACATGGAACAGGCTGGGAGCGGGCAGTCCCGCGTCCAGCGCCCCGAAATGGAACTCGCCGATCAAAACCGGCATATCCAGCGCCTTTTGCACTGCCAGCAGCGCTTCCGTGGGGTCGGCGGCATAGCAGTTGAGGGAGAACACGTCGAAATGCCTTGCGGCCCGCAGCATTCCGGGATGGTTCACATGAGCGAAGCGCATTCCCAGATTCAGGTGACGTGGCGCGACTTTCCGGGCGTATTGGGCGGGAAGCCCCGCATAGCGGTCGATCATCTGGCCGGTAAAGTCAGACAGGTCGCGTTCGGCTTCCGGGGAGCGTTCCGCCGCCCGGAACAGGCCCTTTTCCAGCGTTTCAAAATCGGGAAGCTCCAGCCGCCACGCCCGGTTCAGCGCGGAAATATCCTCCCCATACCTCTGGCGCAGGAAGGCGATCAGCTCCCGCAGGGTGGCGGTGCCCTGCCCGGTCTCCAGCACCCGTTCCGCCAGCAGGATGCCTTCTACAAAGCCCCACGTGGGCTCATTATTCAGGAAATAGCCGATCAGCAGCGGATCGTCCCGATAGGCCGTCAGCTGGGCGGCGAACCGGCGGCAGCCCTCTTTGTATTCCTCGGCGTACACATCCGGGAAGTCCCGGTAGATCATGCGCCGGGTAGCTGGATAGCCCTTGAGCATGATGACGTAGGGCATCTTCGAGCGGCGGATGAACTCCGGGTCGCTGAACATGGACAGCGTGTTGATCCCCCACGCCCGCAGGCGGCGGGCGGTGAGTCCGCACCAGCGGTCATACCATTCTCCGCCGAAAGCGCGGATCAGATTGGCCGTGGCCGGGGCGTACAGAAGAGTATTCTTCGGGAACATGCCGGAGAATTTCCGGCGGTACAGCTCGTTTTCTTCGGCCAGCTCATAGGCCGGGGCGAAGGGGCCCCTTGGGTCTGGCAGATCGTCCATCTGGTCTTCCACGCCGCGGATCCAGCCCGCTTCGCCGGGCGTTACCCCGAACACGCCGGTGGAGTAAAACGCACAACCGTCCGGGTCTGCCAGATACCAGCGCCCGTTTTCCTTCTGGACGCGGAAAAATCCAGTGGCTTCGAACCGGCGCTCCGTACAGCCTCCGAAGCGGTTCCGTCCCGGCAGGGGCGGCAATTCTTTTGCCCACTCGCCCTGCAGAAAGTCCTTCATCGCTTCCTCGGAGGGCATTTTTCCCGGCCATTCCTTCTGTTTCCACTGTCCCAGCGCGTCCACGGTGGTTTCGGCGGCTTTGGGGAATTCAATCGCCTCGTCCGTCAGAAAAACATCCGCCAGATCAAAGCACCGCTGATCCTGCCGTCCGGGCAGGAAACCGACGGTTAGCGAGACTATCCGGTCTTTTTCCAACCCCTGCCCGGAAACACAGGTCTTCAGCGTGCCCGGATTCAGCGGCGGGAACAACAGGCTGCCATCCAGCCATTTCAGCCGAAACACGGCCCGGACCTTCTGCCCGGGAAAGAGCATGGTGTTCATTTCCAGCGTCCGGCCGTCCGCCTCCGCAAAGCGGACGAAGATCGCCTCGCAGGCGGAGACACGGCTGGTCAGGTCGAGCACCAGCGCGTCCGCCTGCTGAAAAGCCCGCGCCGTTTCCTCATCGAAAGGCGCGAAGGTCAGGGACATTTTGCCACGCTCCCCGCAGACGGTGTAGCCTTCCTTTTCTTTTTGGAGACGGCAGCCTTTCAGCGCCGCCGTTTCCAGACAAAGCTGTTTTTTCACTTTCCTCGCTCCCATTCTTCGACACAAGCCGGGGTTGGGTTCTAGGGTCATTATACCAGCCCGCCGCCGACTGCGAAACGCCAAATCCCACGGAAAAATTCCGAAAAAAGCGGCAAGTGGGCAAACAGCAAGCCCTCCGCAGGTCATGTGATCTGCGGAGGGCTTAAAAATGCTACTTTTTCTTTCGGGTCAAAAGCAGCCCGGCAACGCCCCCTGTCAGAAGCAGCGGAGCCGCCCGGACGAACAGCCATTCGAAGCCATGGAGCGCCGCCCCGGCAACGGCGGTCTCGGGGTCATGATAATCCCAGTTCAGATAGGGACTGTGCGCGGCGTACAGCCCCGCCAACCCTGCCAGAACGATCAGGCACAATGCCGCCAGCGCCCCGCGCAGAAGCTTTCTTCGGGCGATTTTTCTCCGGGCAAGCTGCAGATTGATCGCTTCCAGCTTTTCGGACAAAATCTGGATTTCGTCCGGCTTTTCCGGGGGCACGGTTTCGCCCAGCAAAGCGCTGACGGGAATTTCCAGCGCTTTTGACAGGGTGATAAGCAGGTCGGCATCCGGTACCGACAAGCCCTGTTCCCATTTTGAGATCGTCTGACGCACCACGTTCAGCCTTGCGGCCAGTTCTTCCTGCGAAAGCCCTCTGGCTTTCCGTGCGGCCCTGATATTTTCACTCAGCATCGGGCATCCCTTCTTTCTTTTCTTGCCGGCACTCCTCATTGTACGGGAAACCGCCCGTTGCGGCAAGCAACGCAAAGAAACGGTGCGCGAAAGCCTTTATTGACCTTCGTTTCTCCCATGTGCTATCATAACGAAAAAGTTCGTCAAAGGAGGCCGTCTCCATGCGCATTCCCGTTCTGGTGGAGCCGGATTACCGAAACTCCCTCTGGGCCCGGCAGACGCTGGAGGGTATCGCCCGGGAAGCCGCCCGAAAAAAATACGAACTGGCGCTGCTGGATGCGGCGCAGGAAGAAAGCATCGACTGGGACGGGCTATTCGGCGGCGAACGGCGACTGGCGGTGCTGATGGGGACGTCCATGAGCTGGGTCCCGGCGGCGCAGGCGCGGCTTGCCGCGCTGGGCATTGCCTGCGTGCTCATCAGCGTGAACCCCTCGCAGGCGGCCCCGGCGGAAGGCGTGATCTCCATGAACCACGCGGAGGCAACTCGGACGCTGCTGAAATATCTGCGGGACTGCGGCCGGGAAAAAACGGCGTTTTTCGCTCTGAACCCCAATTCAGCGGCCGACCTGACCAAACAGGACGTTTTCGCCGCTTGGAGCCGTCGTTTTCCCGTGGCGGCGGAAACCAACGTCTTCTGGAACCGCGGCTCTCTCAAGGAGTGCTATGAAGTCTTCTTCCCCCATGTCTGCCGGTTCGATTCCGTGATCTGCGCCAACGACATTGCGGCGGCGGCGCTTCTGGACCAACTGAAAAAGGACGGCGTGACCGTCCCGAAGGAATTATATCTGTTGAGCTACGGCGACTCGTCGCTTGCCCGTGCCCTGCGCCCGGCCATCACCAGCGCGTCGCTGAACCATGACGAGCTGGGGCGGCGGGCGGTGAGCCTGTACGCCTTTCTGTCCCGGCAGGAGCCAACGGCCAGTGTGGCGGTGCAGGTACACTGCCGCATAGCGGTTCGGGAGTCCACGGAGAACCAGCCTTTGCATTCTGCGGAGGAATCCTTTTCCACGCCCATCCGGGAAGCGGTGGATTTTTACAGCGACGGCCAGGCTCAGCGGCTGATGGCGCTGGAAACCCTGCTGGACCGCTGCGACGATAACGACCGGCGGCTGTTTTTCGGGCTGCTTCGGGGCGAAAAGCCGGAAGCCTTGCAGCAGGAGCTTTTCTTATCCCCCTCGGCGCTGCGTCACCGGGAAAAGAACCTGATGCTCTGGGCAGGCTGCGCCGCCCGGGAAGACTGGCAGGCCTTCCGCGCCTTCTGCCGCGCCCTGCCGCTCACAGACGAATAAGAAGAGACGTTGGGGCCTTTGCGGCCCCAAACCCCGCAGTTAAGGGCTAAAGCCCTTAACAATCCCAACATTGACCGCGTAATACGCGGTCAAAAATGGGTTCAGGGCACAGCCCTGACGAGGGGTTTGGGGGCGAGTAGCCCCCAACGTCTCTTTCTTTGCAGATTAGGCTTCGTCGATCACGGCAGCAGCGACGCGCTCGGCGGGTACGACGATGGTAACGGCACGACCGGTCTTGCGGCTGCGGAGATTCACGACCTGATCCTCGCCGGTGGGGTTCCACAGACTGACGGCCAGACCGCCGTTGCAGCCTTCCCAGCCCTTGACCAGCACGTTCTCGCTGTCCGAGGTAAAGCCGTCGCCGTCCACGAAGCGGCCCCGGAGCAGGAAGTCGCCGTACTGCTCGTACAGGGCGGAGATTTCCTTCAGATAAGCGGCGTACCGGGGAATATCCCGCAGAGAACCGCAGCAGCGGTAGATGGTCATGTCAAAGCGCAGACCATACAGGAAACTGAACCCGGCCATGGCCTTGTAGCTTTCCTCGTCCTCGCCGCATTCCCGGTTGGTGGCTACCAATTCCGGGAAAGTGTAGCGGTACAGCTCCGGCATGAACAGATCGTCGCGCACGTCCGTGGCGTGCTGGGCTGTTTCCGGGGAGCGCAGACGCACCGGGGGCTGGGTGTTGGCGCTGTGGGAAATATCCATGGACTGACCGAAAATATCAGTGTTGTGCTCCATCAGGATAATCTTGTCCTGCCCGAAGGTCTTGATATACTCCCGCAGACCGGCGTAATTGGCGGCCTTGCTTTCATGGGAATGGCTGGGCTTGGCGTGGGTGTGTCCCTCGGCGTAGCAAAAATAGGGGTGCCAGGAACCGATGTCGTACAGCACGCCGTCCGCGCCCAGCTCCAGGCAGGTCTTGGCGGCCTCCTTCATCTTTTCCTGCCACAGGGGCGAGCCGGGGCAGGCCAGATACATAGGCATGGCCGGGTTGCCGATCTTGCGGTAGGTGCCCTCGCCGCAGTAGGTCTCAGCAAAGGGAATATCCTCGCCCCAGATGGAGCGGATGGTGGCCTTGTCTCCGCCTTCCTTAAGGTAGAAGTCGCTGTGATGATCGATCAGGGCATAGCTCAGGAACATCAGCACCTTGCCGCCCTTTCGGTGGACATACTCGATGCCCTCCCGCAGCAGTTTTTCGCCGCCCATGCGTTCATCCACCCGGAAATCGGGCCACTGGCGGGCAAAGCCGCCTTCTTCCCACCCCAGCAGGTACAGAGTCTTGAGGCCGCTGGCCTCCAGCTCGTCGTACATGGTGGGGATGTCGGCATAGCTCCAGTTCAGTTCACAGTGGTGCTGCTTGAAAATCAGCCGCAGCCAGCCCGTCATGTCCCGGCTCCATTCGGGGTTGACGGGCGGGACAAAGCCGCCTTTTTCTTCCATGAAGGCCCGGTACAGCTTCGCGCCCGCGTGCCAGTCGCCCAGATGGGGATAGCAGTCGATGGGGGCCATGGTGAAGCGCTCGCCCGCGTCGATCATGGGGTAACGGATAAAGCCGAAGCGAAGCACGTTCAGCTTGGCGTCCCGCTCGATGTGCAGGCCCACTGTCTGGTGGGTCACGTCCTCGCTGGCGCAGTACAGGCCCTCGCCGCCGGTGTACCAGTCGTACCACTGCATGGAGGCCGCGTCCGAGGGATAGAGCGCGTCCATGTCGGTATGGTATTGATCGTGGCGTTCGTATTTGCGGAACCCGGCAAAGGTGCTCAGGTCGGCGTAGGCGGGACGGCGCACCCGCCGTCCCAGCCCATTGGGCCACGCGATGAAATCATTGTCCGGCTCTCCGGCCAGCGTCCGCGCCCCGGAAACCGGGGTCAGCTGCAGCTCCATCAGCGTTACTTCCGGATCCCGGTTTTCCAGATCGGCCCAGACCTGCAGACCCAGATCGTTCATCTGAAAATGAAGGTTCAGAGATGCGTTGATTTTCCGGCCCTCATCGCCGGTAAGCCCGTCATAGCAAAGGGTCAGGCTGTTTTCCCCGGCCTGGACGGAGAAGCGCTGCTCCTCGGCCCAGACGGGAACCTCTACCCGTTCTGTGTTCTTTACCGCATAGATCAATTTCCACACCGCGCCGGGCGTGTGGATGTACTCATGCCCGGTCTGACGGTGATAGCAGCTGATGGAACGGCCCCGGCTGTCCAGCCGGTAGATCATGGTCTTTCCCTGAAGCTCATACATGGCCTCTTTCCTCCTGCCTTACGGCTTGAGCATGGTCTTGTGGATGACCGCCACGCCGATGCCCTTGTTCACCACGCGGTACTTGCCGAAGGTGGCGGGCACCACGACGATGTCCAGCATGTTCAGGTCAAAGTAACGGCTGGGATCCTCCACGGATTCCACGCGCACCTTTTCGCCGTCCACCAGCGCCAGCACGTGGAAATCGTCCTTGGTATCGTCCTCCATGGAGGTGGCGAACACCAGATTGCGCAGGGAGAAGTACAGCAGGTCATGCTCGCCCACGACCTTCTCGCACCAGTCCTCACCCTGACGGACGACGCCGCCGTGGTTGACCAGATTGTCCCGCACAAATTCGGCAGTGCGCTCGGGGTGGATCACGTCCCGGCCCATCTTCAGGTGAATGGGGCGGGGCAGGCCGGTCTGGGGGTCGATGCGCTGATAGTCGTACAGCTTGTAGGTGTAGGAGCCCACGGTCAGGCTGCCGATCTCCAGAATGACCTGATTGCGGCCGGAGGCATGCACCGTACCGGCGGGAATCATCACCTGCGTGCCGGGCACGGAGGGAACGGCGTTGATGTACTGGGTATAGTCGATCAGCTCGTGGGTCTCCTGCGCCTTTTCCGCGGCGGCGAAGAACTTTTCACAGGAGTCCTCGTGCTTGAAGCCCAGATAGGTCTTGGCGTCCTGCGCGGTGACGCAGACGTAGTAGCTCTCGTCCTGACGGCCCAGCTCGGAGTGGTTCTTCATCACATATTCCGCGTCTGGGTGGCACTGGATGGACATGTTGCCGTTGGCGTGATAGGTATCGTCATAGTTGAAGCGGATGGGGAAGTAGCCGCCAAACGCGTCGTAGGCCCGCTTTCCCAGCAGTTTTTCGCCCATGGCCTGCACGAAGGTGTAGAAGGGCACTTCAAACTCGTTGCCGTCGAAGGTCGCCGCCAGAGAGACCTCCATGGGGATCATATCGAACACCCACGCGCAGTTCTTCATTTCCTTGGGCAGCTTGCGCAGCTTGTGGACGTAGAAGCCGCCCCACACGCCTTCCAGATACACCGGGCGGCAGCGCATGGGCGAACGGTTCAGCTCGTCGAACAGATCCAGCAGCGCGCCGTAGGGCAGCCACTGCATCTTCTGTGGATCATCGGCGAAAATATAGCCGTCCAGCGCCTTTTCCCGGATCAGCTCCCAGCGCAGATCCAGCGCGGTCTCGAAGTCCACATAGTAGTTCCGGCGCATCAGCTGGCTGAAGGGACGGGAATGGGTAGAACCGTAGTTGATGGCCAGGCCGGTCTTATAGTTGATAGCGGTCTGCCGGGGGGACAGGTCCATCCAAACCTTCAGGTCGTAGCTGTCCCGCAGGGCCTTGCACAGCGCGCCCATGCCGTAGACCACCACGGGGCCCTCGACCTTGTCCAGCTTTTCCTTCAGCGCCTGCACCTTTTCGGTGTTCTGCAGGCCCTCATAGCCCTCCATGAAGCGGCGGCCGTACAGCAGCACGGGGTCGCGGTCGCGGTCGGTGGGCAGATAGGGAGCCAGCTTTTCATCCAGCTCTTTTTCGTCCATGGCCAGCGTGGTCGCGTCGATCAGGCAGACGTTTTCCACAAACTCTTCCAGCTGACGGGCCAGCGCGCCGATCTCCGCGCCCGCGTAGCAGTCGATACCCACGCGGGTCTTGCCGGCCTTGATCTGCCGGGCGATCTCCTTCGCCACGGACTGGGGGCCTTTGACCAGCCCGTTCTTCACGGACTCGGGGGCGTGAATGGGATTGACCGCATCGGGATCCACGTAGGGATAGGGATGGAACATAAAACTCATGGGTTCTTCCTCCTGTATGGTAAGTTAGAAAAAATCAAAGGGAAATTTTGGGCAGCACCTCGGTGCATTCTTCCCGAGTGCGCAGGGCGTAATAGGCCGCACCCCGCAGGGCCGCGTCGTCCAGATGGTGGGACACTTCCCACGGGAAGGGCAGTTTCAGCTGCAGAAGGTCGGCGGAGCGGGCGATCTGTCCGCCCAGCGCCAGCTTGTCCGGATGGAAGCGACGGTCGATGATCTCCATCAGCTCCGACAGGGCTTCGCCCGCCAGCCGGAAAGCCCGGAGAGCCTGTTCGTCCCCCTGACGGGCCCGGCCTGCGATATCCTTGACGGAAAGGGGCTGACCATAGGCGGCCTGAATGGCCCGGGTGGACACATAGTCCTCGGCGATGCCCTCCCAGAAGGGAGCGCACCACAGGGCCAGTGCCGGAGTCTGGGTCTGATCGATCAGGACTTTGCCGTCCTTCATCATGGAAAATCCCAGCCCCGTGCCCAGCATCACGCAGCAGGGGTTTTGCGTCCCCTGCAGCGTTCCGTCGGAAACCTCGCCCAGAATGTAGGAAGTGGAGTCGTGCAGGAAGCGGACGGGAAGTCCTGCCCGTTCGAAGGGCGGCAGGATGGAGCAGCCGTACAGCGCCTGAAATTTATGCTTCATCCGGAATACGCCCTCGGTGTAGTCGAAGGGGCCGGGGAAGCAGGCGCAGGCTCCGGCCAGCGGCGCGGCCTCCAGCGCCCGGCGGATCACCTCGCCGAAAGCCTCATAGACCTTCTCCGGCGATTCGTCCGCCCGGGCGGGCACTTCGCCCACGCTGCCGGGAAGCAGCGCGCCCTTTTCGTCGGCAACGCCGTATTTCAGAAAGCTGCCGCCTACATCCAGCACCAGAATATTGCCAGTCGTCATGCAAATATCAACCTCAGTCGTCAAAATCGCCGAACATCAGAAGCAGGGGGCTGTCGGTCAGGGGCAGGTTCACCAGCTCCACAACATTGCTCAGATCGTCCCGCTTCACCAGCGTTTCAGGCACCTGATACACGTCGCCGGTCATCAGATCGACCAGACGGGGCGCGTCCTTCACGCCCGCCAGCTGGAAGCTGACAGTACTGTCGAAGGTCTCCCGCATCAGGTCGGCGGCCTCCCAATAAGCCAGCGCCGTGCCGTTTCCGCGGCGGAAGCCCAGCATCACCAGACGGCTGTCGGAAGCGTCCTTGTCGAACACGCGGGGAGAGGGATTCACCACCCGGCGGACGGGCAGCTGCTCCGGCTGCGCCTTTCCGTCAAACAGGGTGCACAGGTGCTGCAGCGCCCGGTAGGACAGCTTGGGGGTGTATTCGCCGGTGGCCAGCCCTTCCTCGTTGAAGTCGGCCTGAATCACGCCGAAATAGCCGAAATCCAGATAGGAGGCCTTATCCCCTACCTTGCCGTTCAGGGCCTCGATCATGTCCATGGCGGAAAAATGGGAGGTGAACACCATATCGGTGGACAGATCGATCAGCCGGTGGCGCAGCAGGTACTTGGCCTGCTTAAGGGGCGTCCACGCGCCGCCCCGCAGCGCGCCCGCGCCCCGGGAATCGGACTGGGTACCGCTTTCGCCCTGAATGATCTGCACCTTGGGATTGTAGCGGTCGAGCAGGGCCCGCAGGGCCTGCATTTCGTTCAGCGCGTCCAGCTCGTTGGCGTTATAGCGGTGGAAGGAGACCGCGTCGGCCTCCGCCGCCACGCCCCGGTCCAGCATCCGCTTGAAATAGGGCAGATTCACATAGCACAGCACGCCCGCGATGGCCTTGGCCTCCGGGTCGGCCTCGTGGATGGCCCGAGCCGTGGCCAGCGCGAAATCGCCGTATTCCTCGGGGCTTACGCCGGTTTTCCAGCACCACTGGCCGTCCGGCTCGTTCCAGATCTCGTACCACTTCACCTTGCCGCGGTAGCGGGTCACGACGGCCTTCACATAGCGGAGCCAGCCTTCCCGCTCTTCCTCGGTAGCGATGGGCGCGCAGCCCACCGCGCCGAAGTATTCCTTCGCCATGGGGGTGTACAGCTCGTTGCCGTAGCACAGGTCGATCCAGGGCTCCATGCCCCGGGCGATGAGCTGATCCACGATGTCGTCCAGCCATGCAAAGTCGTACTTTCCCTTTTCGGTTTCCGTGCGCTGCCAGCCGGACTGAAGCCGGACGTAGTGTACGCCGCTGGCGGCAACCAGATCATAGGCCTTTTCCGGCTCGAATACCTTGCGGTCCAGCTTTTCAAAGCCGATGCCGATGCGGGAGGGGCCTACCTGAGCAGCGTTCCGAAGCGGCAGGGTTCCGATTTTCTTCATCCGTTCCATGGTTGTCTCTCCTTTGGACTCTGGTTTGTTTTTCAGCGCCTTACACGCGCTCAAATTCGAAGTTCATCATCATGGCCAAGTCCTGCAGCTCCGCCTGCACGTTGCCGTCCACGATGCCGTAGTGCTGGGTCACGCCCTGCCGCAGCAGCTTGGTGAACAGCTCGGTGCAGCTTTCGCCCACGGGACGGAAGTGGCTGTGGGAATAGGTGGCCAGGAAATGGTCGGTATGCACGGCCTCGATCTGGGCGGCCACAAACTGGAACTTGCCCGTCTGCTGAGAGCAGTGCAGCATGGTCTTTTCGCCTTCCGGGAACACGTACCACGCAAAGGGCGCGCCGGCGTATTTCCACTTGGTTTTGGCAAAGCGCACGTCGGACGAGATCTTGCACTTGCCCCGGGGATCGGTGTAATCGTTGGGGCCCGCGTGGCCGCCGTCAAAGCCGTGGTTGGGCAGGTCGATATGGAAGGGCTCGATGTAGTTTACGTGGCCGCCGGTCAGCAGCTTCAGGGCGAAGCAGGCGATGCCGCCGCCGATGTCGCCTTCGGGCACGATGAGGGTCTTCACATCGGGAGAGGTGGGCCAGAAGCCGGGCCGCAGGCCGATGTGCTGGAACAGCACGGTGTCGATATCGTTGAGCACCAGCAGATCCAGATTCTTCTTTTCCGCCAGACGCTCCATGCCCATGGAGGCGCGGACGGAGGCCAGGAACTTGCCCTCGTCCACATTGGGCAGCACTTCATACTGGGAGGCGATGCGCTTCATCACCGCAGCGGCGTCGGCTTCGGTGACGGTGTTGACGGTATCTTCCAGCTCCGCCACGGACAGGAACCGCAGCTCCGGCCCCACATCCCGGAAGATGGCGTAGGGATCCACATAGGTGCTCCACATGACCTCGTTCATGCAGGCCAGCAGGCCCATGGTGCTTTCCCGGAAGAGAGCGCGGGCCCGGGCGGCGCAGCCGAAGGTTTTGGCGCGGGCCAGAACTTCCGTCCAGGTACCGGCGTAGACCTCCAGCATGGGGCGGTTGAAGCGCTTGACGGAGCCGCTGGCCTCCAGCGAGCCCACCAGTCCGCCGCAGCACAGATACTCGGCGAATTCGTCGTCATCATGGGTGTCCTTCAGTTCGATCTTGTCCCGCATCCGATGGCAGAACAGCACCGGGCAGGCGGGCATATCCCGCAGGAAGCGGATCCACGCGAAGTCCTCCGCCCAGCTGAGGTAAATAGCCAGCACGTAGTCCACCTTGGCGGTCACGAAAGCGTCGATGGCGCGCTTCACATCCTCGGCGGTGTAGATCACGCCGGGGAAGGTCACTTCCGCGATAGCGGACGCTTCCTTGGCCATCCATTCGGCTTCCTTCTGCTTGCGTTCCTTGTAGCTGCCGCGGGCCGTGCCCTCGCCAATGGTCTGGAAGCGTTCGGGGGAGATCAGCAAAAGTCCCATCCGGGGACGGCGGTTCAGATCGATCATAACAAGAACCCTCCTTCAAAAACCTGTTTTTTTATCGAAAGGGAAACATCTCCTTTAGAGCCAGCTTCATTATAGAAGTATGACAAGTAATTGTCAATGCTGTTTTTCAATTTTTGCATAGAACTTTTCTTTTTTCATTTGACAGAAGGAGAACTTTCCTTTATACTGGATACAAGGAAAGTAAAAAGTTCTTTTTTCGCATAAACGCGTATTTCAGTCAAAAGCCGCCGGGCCGCTTTCCGTCCGGCCGAGGGAGAGGATAGCCATGGCCGCAGCCGGAGGATGCTTTTTCCGCATCAAAGAATCCTACGCATCATTAAGCCCCAAAGAGCAGCAGATCGCCGATTACCTGACGCAGCACCCCCGTCAGGCCTCCGGCATGTCGCTGGAGGAGCTGGCGCAGGCCTGCGGCAGCAGCGTTTCCTCCGTCATGCGGCTTTGCAAGGCCCTGAAGCTGTCCGGCTACAAGGAGCTGATGAAGAGCCTGTGCGGCGAATTGTCCGTGTTGGAGGAAAACCGGGAATTTGAGGATATCCACCCCGGCGACGACCCCGAGGCGGTGATGAGCCACCTTCTGACCAGCGACTTCGGTGCGCTGCGCACCACCATGGAAATGAACGACGCGGCGGAGTTGGAGCGGGCCGTTAGCCTTCTGTGCCGGGCCCGGCGCACCGATTTTTACGGCGTGGGTTCTTCCGGTCTGGTGGCGCTGGACGCCAGCAACAAATTCGGCCGCATCGGCAAGGTCGCCGTGGCCAATACCGACCCGCACAACCAGTACATCACCTCCCTTTCCCTGCGCAAGGGCGACGCGGCGGTGGTGATCTCCTATTCCGGCGAGACCACCGACACCGTCAACGTGGCCCGGGAGGTCGCCGCGGCGGGCGTGGAGATCATCTCCCTGACCAAGTTCGGTTCCTCCACCATCAGCGACCTGGCCTCCATCCGGCTGTTCACCGGCAGCACCGAGACCTTCATGCGCAGTGGCGCCATGAGCTCCCGTATCTGCCAGATGTTCATGATCGACGTGCTGTATACGTCCGTGTGCAGCCGCACTTATAAAGAGATTCGTCCCCATCTGGAAAAGACCCGGGAGGCCGCCCTGCGGATGCATACGGCCCGCGGCGAGACCAACAAGGACTAAAAAACGTTCATCTATACATAACTAGGAGGGTATTTCTATGCACAAGGTTCTCAACGGCATCGACCGGCTGGAAGCACTGGATCGGGAACTAAAAGGCCTGCGGCTGGGCGTGGTCACGGGCGGCGGCGCGATCAACCGGGAACTGACTCCCGTGGTGGACGTGCTCTGCCAGCGCTACAACGTCACGGCCCTTTGGAACACCATCTACGGCATCCGGGGCGAATTTCAGTACGGCGAAGACGTGCCGGAATACACCGATACCGTCACCGGGCGGCAGGTGGTCAGCATCTTCAACCGGGAGCGCATCGCCCCTTCGGAAGAAATGCTCGCCCAGGTGGACGCGGTGGTCTTCGACATTCGGGAAGCGGGCACCCGCTTCTTCGAATACCTGCACTGCTGCGCCGCGCTGATGAAAGCCTGTGCTAAGGCGGGCAAGAAGCTGGTCATCCCCGACCGTATTGCGCCCATCAACGGCGTAACGGTGGAGGGCACGGTCTGCCCGTCCACCATGCACCTGATCGTAGGCGACTATGAGCTGCCCAGCCGAACGGCGCTGACCATGGGCGAATTCGCCCGGTACGTAAACGGCGAGTTCGGCATTGGCTGCGACCTGCACGTTGTCCCTGTGGAGGGCTGGAAACGCAGCTGGTACGCGGATGAGACCGACCTGCCGTGGCTGCTGCCCTCTCCCAGCCTGAACAGCTGCACCGCCAACCTGTTGTATGCAGGGATGTGCGTATTCGAGGGGGTCAGCACCATCAGCGAAGGCCGGGGCACCAGCAAGCCCTTCGAGCTGATCGGCGCGCCCTGGGCCGACGGCTACGAGCTGGCCGCCCGGATGAACCGCAAAGGGCTGGAAGGCGTGGCATTCGCGCCGGTATTCTTCAAGCCCAGCAGTTCCAACTATCAGGGGCGGGTCTGCAAGGGCGTGCAGGTCATCGTCCGGGACCGCACCCACTTTGAGTCCTTCCGCACGGCCATCACCCTGCTGGATACCTTCCGGGAGCTGTGGCCCGATGAAGTGCAGTGGGCGGGTTGTTCCGCCGGTCACAACGTGAAGGAGCTGCCCTCCGCCCCGGAATTTACCCGCTATCTGGACAAGCTGCTGGCCGACCCCGACTATACCGCCGGGATCGTGAACGGCGAGCAGCTCATCGACCGCTACGCCGAAGCCCGCGCCCGCTATACGCAGCGTAAGGAAAAGTATCAGATGTATGAATGACCGAAGGGGCTTTCTGAACCCGTAAAACAGACCTGCCCCGGTCGGGGCAGGCTTTTGATTTGGAAAAAGAGACGGACGGCTTTTTGCGGCCTACAGCAGATCGCCGAAGGGATTGTCGATGGTCACGCGGCCTTCGTGGGTGTCGCCCAGGCCGCTGTACAGATCCGCCTTGCCGTCCTCCCGCAGCACGATGCCGGAGGTGAAGGCGCAGTCCTTCAGTTTGGGCAGCTTGGCCGCCGCATCCGGATAGCTGCGGCGGGTGGCGATGACCTGAGGCTCGGTCGCCTGATGGGTTTCGGGGTCAAAGAGGAAGGCCACGTTCAGGTACACGGCCTGCTTCACGCCGTCCGCGTCCTTTTCGGCATAGCACTTGTGGCCGATGACGCCGATGCGGCCGTCCTTGAGCAGATAGCACTGGTTGCAGCCGCCCCATTCGCCCCGGCCGAACAGATTGCCGATGGCGGGGGCGTTTTCAATCACATCGGCGGTCAGGTCGTCCAGCGAATCGATGACGGCAAAGCCGATCACCGCGCCGGAGCCGTAGGTCTCCTCCACCTTTTTGTCCCGGGGACGGGAGAAAACGCCGATGCGGCCATCCTTCAGGCTCACCAGCCGAATGTCCTTCATCTTGTCCGGTCCGGTGGTGAAGTAGCGCATATGCTCCAGCTCGGTGCCGCGATAGAAGTAGCCGTAGAAGGTCTTCACCTCGCCGCTTTCTTTCATCACATGGGTGCCGCCCATGGTCAGCTGATCGCCGATAAACTGAATGTAGGGATCCTCCAGCTGGTAGATCATGGAATCCGGTACCAGCGTGTAGGTATCCTTGCCCGTCTTTTCAAACAGGCGCACCCAGGAGGTGGCCCATTCCCTGCGGGTCTCGACGCGGCCGAAAATATACTCCCTGCCGTTCATGGCGAAGGGGATGGAGCAGTTGTACACATCGTATCCATCCACCCCCACAAAGGTCAGCAGGGCGGAATCGTAGATCTTGCCTTCCTTGTCAAAGGCGGCCCGGGCCTGACGAATATCCATCGTTGTTCCTCCTTCAATCACGGTAACGCAGCCGCTCCGCTGAGAGCGAAGCGGCTGCGCGCTTGGGTCTCTGGGACAAAGTCAGCCTTACTTGCCCATGTAGGCGTTGAACTGACGCTGGTACTCAGCCACCACGGTGTCCAGACCGGCGTCCTTCAGCCGCTTCAGAGCGGATTCGTAGCCGTCCTCGTAGCTGATCACGCCCATGATGATGGGGGTGATGACCGCTTCCATCTCGGTCTGCACGTTGCTGTATTCGGTCTGCACGCTGCTGGCGTCGAAGAAGAAGCCGCCGGCCACGCTGTTCACAGCGTTCTCATCCACGGTGTACTGCGCCTTCTTCACGGCGGGCAGCATGGTGGAGGGATAGCGCTCGTAGGTCATGTTGCCGGCCATCCAGTCGTCGAAGGCCCACTTGGTGTTCAGGGTGTTGATGGAGCCGTCGTCGTTCAGGGTGTAGTTCTGGCCTTCGATGCCGTAGAAGAACAGGTCGTAGTTGGCCTGATCGCTGTAGAGCCAGTTGATGAACTGAACGGCCTCGTTCACGTGCTTGGAGGTGGAGGACACGGCGTTGCAGTTCTTGAAGGCCCAGGGACGGATGGCGCCCTTTTCGCTGTTCAGGCGGGCGACCTGGATGTCGTCCATCGTCAGCTCGGGAACATGCTCCACGGTGTCCGCATAATAGTCAACGATGCCCAGATGGAACACGTACTCGCCGCGCTTGAGCTTATCCTCCAGCTGCTCTTTGGTGGTGGTCAGCACGTCGGGATCGATCAGGCCGCGCTCGTAGGCCTCGTGAGCCCAGTTGGCGTCCGCCTTGAATTCCTCGGTTTCCACCCAGCTCTTCACATTGCCTTCCTGGTCCACCATGAACAAACCGTCCACCACGTTGAAGGGATAGCTGTCATACTGGCTGTGCAGCACGGTCAGGTGGGTAGAGGCGGGGTTGTAGTTGGCCAGCAGGGGCAGGTAGGGGGTTTCGTCGCCGTCCCACTGGGAGATGATGTCCTCCAGCGTGTCCAGCATTTCAGCGGGAGTGGTAGGAACCTGATGGCCGTACTTCTTCAGCAGGTCGGCGCGGTAGGTGAAGGAGCCTTCAACGCCCAGCTCGCACCATGCGGTGGGGATACAGTAGTAACGGCCGTCGATGGTGGCGGCGTCCAGCACGTTGGGCGCGATGGAGGCCTTGATGCCGTCGCCGTAGGCGTTCATGGCATCGGTGATGTCGGCCACACCGCCGCGGCTATAGTAGGTAGCGAAGGAAACGCGATTCTGCATCACGTGGAACAGGTCGAATTCCTCGCCGGTGGACAGCATCAGGTTCAGCTTCTGGTTCCACACATCCCAGGGGATGTAGACCAGCTCCACCTGAATACCCAGATCGGCGGCCAGCTTGGCGTTCACGGCTTTGATGACGGTGGCGTAGTCTTCCTTTTCGGAACCGGGAATCACATACTTGATGGTCACCATCTCATCGGCGGAAGCGATGGCGGCGGGAAGCATGCTCAGAACCATGATCAGAGCACACAGCAGGGACAGCCACTTTTTCATTGGGGAGTTCCTCCTTTAATCAATAAAGATTTTTATCTGCAAACCGCTTGTGCGGCTTGTATCAATGGAAACCGGCGTTCCGTCAGCCCTTGACCGCGCCTACCACCAGACCCTTGACGAAGTATTTCTGCAGGAAGGGGTAGAGCAGAACGATAGGGCCGATGGTGATGATGGAGGTGGCCATCTTCAGGGATTCGGAGGGAGCCTTCTGGCCGGGAATGGAGCCGCCCATCATCTCCTGCATATCCTTGATCATCTGAATCTGGGACTTGAGCTGCAAAAGCAGATATTGCAGAGGATAGAGCTTCTTGTCATCCACCAGCATGATGGCGTTCCACCAGTCGTTCCAGTAGGCCAGACCGTAGAACAGGGCCACGGTGGCCAGCACCGGCACGCTCAGGGGCATATAGATCTTGAAGAAGATATGCACGTCCGTAGCGCCGTCGATGTAGGCGGACTCCCGAAGCTCGCCGGGCATATCGGACATGTAGTTGCGCACCAGATACATATTGAAGGGGGAAAACAGCAGGTTGGGAATCAGCAGGGCGACGAAGTTGTCGCGCAGGCCCAGCTGGGTGCAGATCATGTACCACGGCACCAGCCCGGCAGTGAACGTCATGGGGATGAAGAAGAAGAAGGACAGCTGGTTGCGGTACTTCACGTTGGTGTTGGCCAGCGTGTAGGCGCTGGCGGCGGTAATGGCCACAGCGGCGATGGTGCCGAGCAGGGTCACCAGAATGGAGATCAGCATGCTGTGCATCACGCTGCTCTGGCCGTTGAAGATCAGCCGGTAGGCCTCTGTGGACCAGGCCGAGGGAATAAAGCGGTAGCCATAGCGGGAAATAGAGGCCTCGCTGCTGAAGGATACACACACGGCCAGCACCATCGGCACCATGCAGAACAGGGCGAACAGACCGGTGAAGAGATACATCAGGTAGTCTCCGGCATTGAGCCGGTTCAACTTTTTGACCCTCTTCGGGGCGGCAAGCGTACTCATGGCAGAGCCTCCTTTCTCAGAACAGCGCGCCTTCGTGGAAGGTGTGCTTGACAATCCAGTTGCTGCCCACCACCATCACCAGCCCGATCAGGGACTGGAACAGGCCGATGGCCATGGACTGGCTGGGGTCGCCCGTCTGGCGCAGCACCCGGTAAACGTAGGTGTCGATCACGTCGGTGGTCTCGTACAGGATGCCCTGATCGCCCACCAGCGCGTAGATCATGCCAAAGTCGCCGTTCATGATCTTGCCCACGGCCAGAAGCGTCATGATGCACACGGTGGGCATAATCAGCGGCACGGTGATGCTGACGATGCGCTGGAAGCGGTTGGCGCCGTCAATGGTGGCGGACTCATAGATGCTCTCGTCAATCCCCGTGATGGCCGCCAGATAAATAACGGCGTTCATGCCCGCACTCTTCCATATCTTCATCCAAACCAGAATGGTGGGCCAGGCGTCCGCCTTGGTATACCAGCTGACGCTCTTCATGCCCAGCGCGTTGAGCAGCTGATTGGCCAGACCGTTTTTGTTGGAGAAGATCGCCAGCAGGATATAGCTGACCACCACCCAGCTGATGTAATGAGGAAACAGCATCATGGTCTGGGCTGTGCGGACGAATACCCTGCTGCGCAGCTCGTTGAGCAGGATGGCCAGCACCAGCGAGGTCAGGGTGCCGGTTACGATGAACAGGAGGTTCAAAACCAGCGTATTGCGGATGACGGTGGGGGCGTTGGTGGATTTGAGGAAAAACTCAAAATTCTTGAATCCGCACCATTCGCTGCCAAAAACGCCCAGCTTATAGTTGAAGTGCTTGAAGGCGATGATCATATAGGGGTAGGACAGGTAGCTGAACACCAGCACATACAGAAGTGCCGGCAGGATCAGCAGATAGGAAAAGCGGTTCCTGCGAATATCGGTGAAGAAGGTATAGCGCTTCTTCGTCAGCGAGGGCGCCGTAACGGACTGCGACTTCATTTCCCAACCTCCTTGTTTGATGAGGCCATCCTAGCACCAAATCAGCCGAATCACAACGAAAAGAATCCGTGATTGCTTTAGAAAAATACGAAAAACGACCAGATGCGACATTTGAAAAAGCGCTTTTTATTTCAAAAAACCTAAAAAGCGTTTTTACAAACCCGTGATGGGGTGTATAATAATTGCAAATAAGCGGCTTGACGACCCGCCACCGGAAAAAAACCATTGCAAAGGAGCAGCCATGACCAAGCCAAAGAGACCGCAGCAGCAGTATCTGTCCCGGGTTCTTCACTACAAGCTCCATCGCCGGAGCCTGCTGGCGGTGTTTGTTTTGCTGATGGTTCTGTTTGCTTCCATCGGGTTTCTGCTCTACAGCGAGTTTTCCAATTACGCCAACAGCCAGACGGCCGCCTATGCAACGGATTTGATGGCTCAGCAGGTCAACAGCACCCAGAACCTCTGGGAGGAGATGGACGCTTTGTCCAGCAGCATTCAGGCCGACCAGAACATCAGCGCGTTTTTTACCGCCCGGAAGAGCGACCCGCTGACCAACTACCACGCCTTCCGCTCGCTGGGCCGGTACAAGGCGCTGCACCCGTTCATTCAGAATATTTCCTTATATAATGTCACCACCGGCAAGCAGCTCAACCTGCTGTACTACGCCCGCGAGGAGACCGTCTGGAACGACGAGGAGATCGCCCGCGGCAGCACGTTTTCCGTGCCGAGGATGGTAACGTCTCCCGTTCTGGGGGAAACCGCCGTGCTGACGCTGGTGTATCCCATCCGAAGCTATTCCAACAGCTATACCTGCTGTATCGCCATCGATATTCAGCGCTCCCATCTGCAAACCATGCTGACCCGCAGCGCAGGCTCCCATACCTATATTCTGGGGGAAAGCAATCAGCTGCTGGTGCGGCCGGTGGACGGGTATCTGCCCGCCGAATGGGGGCAGGTTCTGTCCGGGCTGTATCAGGCCGGGCCGGAGCAGGGCTCCTTTTATCAACAGCTGGACGGTCAGAAAAATCTGGTCTCCTATTGCAAATTTCCCACGCAGGCGTGGACGGTGGTCAGCATCCAGCCCGCTCGTGGCCTGCTCAGCGCAGCCCGGTCCAAGATCATTATGCTGGTGCTCTTTCTTCTGGCCCTGCTGATCCTTTCCATGGGCACGATGTTCATCCTGCTGCTGCGCATCTACCGGCCCATCGACGATCTGGTCTCCCAACTGCCTCACGAAAGCGACGCGGTGGTGGACGAAATGGCGGTCATTTCCAACGAGCTGACGGTATACCGCGACCGTTCGGATATGATGAAGCAGAGCCTGTACCAGTCCAATTTGCAGTCCCTGCTGTTCGGCCTTCCCTGCGACCGGGTGGAGCTTCCCGCTTCCATTACGCAGTCGGAGCGCTTTGTGGTAGGGGTGCTGTCCCACACCAAAAAACGGGAGTACACCGTCGAAGAGCTGAATCGTCTGGCCGCCGGGCAGCTGCCGGGGCTGAGAGAGTGCATCTCCTTCCGGTGGACGGATTACCGGGTGCTGCTGTTCTGCTTTGCGTCCGCCGATGCCCTTCAGGAGGAGCAGCTGACGGAGCAGATGGAAAAATTCTGCCTCGCCTGCCGGGAAAAGCAGGGAAGCGAAGTGCGGCTGGGCGTAAGCCCGGTAGTGGAAACGCCCGAGCAGCTTCATCTGGCCTACAGCGAGGCCCTGCGGCTGGTCTACGATTCCTTCTATCATCAGGAGCGCATTCTTTTCACACAGGATACGGTGGAAAAATGGCGCAGCGCCCCGGCCACGCCTACCGATACGTGGCTCAAAAGGATCTCCGGCTTCCTTTTCCATGAGCAGACGGACGAGCTGTATCAGGCGCTGGACGCTTTCTTTGAGGAGTGCGGTCATTTGTCGCCCAATATCTGCATCCATGTGGTATCCGATGTGCTACGCCAGTGCGTGGAGCTGGTGGAATCCACCTGTCAGCCCAAGAGCGGGGAGGAACTGGCGGAAATGCTGGCGCGAGTCGAGCAGTCGGACTCCTTCGATCAGCTGTGCAGCCTGAGCCGGGAGCTGTTCGGCGTGTGCCATCGGCTGCTGAACGAAAGCGAGCAGCAGCGCAGCCTGCTGCGGGGTCAGCGCATCATCCATCAGGTCTGCGAGATGATCGAGAAGGAATACCGGCATCCCGGCTTCTCCCTGCAGGACGCGGCCGACGGGGTTTCCCTGTCCGCCGGGTATCTGGGCAGGCTGTTCAAGCAGACCGCCGGGCAGTCCTTTGTGGAAGCCCTGACCGCCTGCAGGCTGAAGGCGGCCGCCCGGATGCTGGTGGAGACCGATACGCCTGTCGCGGTGATTTCCCGGGAGGTGGGCATGGAAAACGCTTCGTATTTTTCCACCGTCTTCCGTAAGGCATACGGCATGTCGCCTTCCCTGTATCGGGAAACCAATCAATCCGCTGCCCAAAAACAGCAAGAAGGAGAAACAAAGGAATGAAAAAAGCATGGTGGAAAGAAGCGGTCGTTTATCAGGTCTATCCCCGTTCCTTCGCGCCCTGATCCGCCTGCGCAGGGAAAATCCCGTCATCGTGTATGGCGATTACCGGCTGGCGCTTCCGGAGGATCCGCAGATTTTCGCCTATGAGCGCCGTCTGGACGATACGCGCCTGCTGGTGCTGTGCAACTTTTCCGGCGAAGCCGCCGGCAGGCTGGAGCTGTCGGCCATGGGCTGGGCGGACGCCGAATTGCTGATCGCCAACCTGCCTGTCTCCCGGGAGGATTCGTTCGCTCTCCGTCCCTACGAGGCCCGGGTGTACCGGCTGAGCTGAGGGAAATGGATGAAAACAGGGGCTGAGGAGCGGCTTCGCCGCTGTTCCCGCCCCTCGGCGCTTCGCACCCTTTTTGTGAACAGCCCCGCCTCGCGCCGCAGGCCGCAACAGTATCCGGCGAAAAACTCTTCAGGGGAGTTGTCAGAGGGGCTGCCGCCCCTCTGACTGTATTCGTATCGACCGGCTTTGCCGGTCGGGCGGGGAGTTTTCAGCTTTGCTGAAAACAGCACCGACAGCTTCTGGCGAAAAAGATCGCCGCAGGCGAGCTTTTTTGACAATCACAGGCCGCAGCTGCGGCCTTTTTGCATTTCCCTCCCCCTCAGATTTACAATTCAGTCACACGTGACCGGCGGGAATGTGTTATGATAGAAACGGCCATTTTGCCATCCAAGGGAGGGGTTCCTGTGATCGATATTCAGCATGTGACCAAGCGCTACGGCGCGCTGTATGCCCTGCGGGATGTGTCGCTGCATGTGGAAAAGGGCTCGGTGCTGGGGCTGCTGGGGCAGAACGGCGCGGGCAAGACCACGCTGATCAATATTCTGACGGGCTATCTGGCCCCCACCGAGGGCCGGGCCCTGCTGGCCGGGCACGACGCGCTGCTGGAACCGGAGGAGGCCCGGAAGCATTTGGGCTACCTGCCGGAGGTGCCGCCTTTGTACGATGAAATGACCGTGCGGGAATACCTGCGCTTCGCCGCCCGGCTCAAAGGGGTGGAAAGCCGGGCCGTGCCCGCTCATGTGGATGAGATCATGGAGCTGTGCGGCCTGACTCAGATGCAGCGGCGGCTGTTGTCCCACCTGAGCAAGGGCTACCGCCAGCGGGCGGGGCTGGCGCAGGCGCTGTGCGGCGACCCGGAGATTCTGGTGCTGGACGAACCCACTGTGGGACTGGATCCCAAGCAGATCACCGAAATTCGTTCGCTCATCCGTCGTCTGGGCCGGGAAAAGACCATTCTGTTTTCTTCCCATATTCTCAGCGAGGTGCAGCAGCTTTGCGACCACGTGGTCATTCTGCATCAGGGGCAGGTAAAGACTGCCATGGCACTGGACGAAACGGACAGCACGGACGCGGTTTCCCTGCTGGCGACGGTAGGCGCGGCGGAAAAATCCATCGTGCCCCGTCTGCGGGAGTTGGACGGTCTGCGGCGGCTGACCGTCCAGCCGGACAGCCATCCCGACCGCACCGCCCTGACCCTGGTCTTTGCCGCCGGGGACAGTGAGCCGGAGCGGCGGCTGTTTGCGCTTTTGAGCCGTTTGGGGGTACCGCTGCTGCATTTGAGCCGCCAGAGTGGCGATCTGGAGCAGGTATTCCTGCAGGCCATCGCGGACGAGTGAAAGGAGAAAATCGGACGTGAGAACCATTTTCAAACGGGAATTTCTCGGCTATTACCGCACGCCGGTGGGCTATGTGTTCATGGGCGTGTTTCTGGCGCTGGCCGGGCTGATCTTTTATCTTTCCAACCTGAAAAGCCTGTCGGGCGACCTTCTGTCCTTCCTGTCCCAGCTGACGCTTTTGAACATGCTGCTGTGTCCGCTTTTGACCATGCGGCTGATCTGCGAGGAGCGGCAGAAGCGCACCGACCAGCTGCTGATGACCGCCCCGGTGTCGCTGGCCTCGGCGGTGCTGGGCAAGTATTTCGCCGCCGCTGCGGTGCTGCTTCTGACCATTCTGTGCAGCAATCTGTACACCCTGATCATCGCCTTTTACGGCACGGTCTACGCCGGGGAATGGTTCGTGGGCTATCTGGGCTTCACGCTGCAAAGTCTGAGCTTTCTGGCGCTGGACCTGCTGGTGAGCTGCTTTGCCAAAAACCAGATCACCGGCGCGGTAGCGGGCTTCGGAGCGAATTTCTTTCTGTGGATGACCGACCTTCTGGCCAGCAACGTCAGCGTTTCATGGCTGCGGGACGTGCTGAACTTCATCAGCCTCTACGACCGCTACGAGCCCTTCCTGCTGGGCCAGCTCAGCTATGCCAGCGTGCTGTTCTTCATCAGCTTCATCATCGTCTGTCTGGCGGGGGCGGTTCGGGTGCTGGACGCCCGCCGCTTCGGGGAAGGAGGCGCGGCCTGACATGAAAACGTCCAAAAAGTCCTGCCGTCTGCTGGCCCGGCTTCGTCAGCCCAAATGGCGGCACGGCCGCCGCGGCGCTTTTCTGATGGCGGCGTTTCTGGCCGTATTCGTACTGGTCAATGCGGCGGTCACCGGGCTGGAAAACCTGTACGGCTGGCGGAAGGACTTAAGCTACAACCGCTACGCCACCACCGGCGAGGAAACGCAAAACGCGCTGGAGCGGGTGCAGGACGACGTGGAGCTGTATCTTCTCTACCAGAACGGAGACGAGGACGAGCAGGTCCTGCAGGTTCTGAACCGCTACAAGGTGCTTTCCGATCACATCAGCGTCATCCCCACGGACATCGCCCGGAACCCGGCCATTCTGTCCCGGTTCACCGGCGACGAGACCACCTCCGTTGCGGCGGATTCCGTCATCGTCTCCTGCCCGGCCACCGGGCGCTACAAGGTGCTGGACTATCAGAATTTCTTCACCACAGGCTACAACATCGAGGCCGGAGAATTTCAGATCGAAGGTCTCAGCTACGAAAAAACCCTGACGGAGGCCATCGTATACGTCACCCGGGAGGAAATTCCCACCGTGGGCTTCTTGCAGGGCCACGGCGAGCTGACGCTGGAAAATCTGGAAAACTTCACCAACTTCCTCACCAGCAACAACATCGACAGCCGCAGCGTGAACCTGCGCACGGGGGACGTACTGGACGGGATCGACTGTCTGTTCATCGTGGGTCTGCAAAAAGACCTGACCGAGGACGAATCCCAGTCACTGCTGGCCTACACCCAAAACGGCGGCAACGTCTTTGTGGTGCGGGACTACACCGACCCCATCGAGGGCGTGCCCAACTATCTGGCCTTTCTGCGCAGCTACGGCATCGTGCCTCTGGCGGGCGTGGCCGTGGCCGGGGAGGAGGACACCGACACCTACTACGGTGAACCGCTCTACATCATTCCGAAGGTCTGCGAGCTGGACATGACCGCCACTTTGCTCAGCAGCGGCTACGACGTGCTCCTGATGCCTGCCGCCAGCGCCTTTGAGGAGCCCGCCGAGCCGGACAGCAGCCTGACCGTCGCCACGGTGCTGAAGACCGGACCCCACGGCTACCTGCGCAGTCTGACGGACGGCAGGAACACGCTGGACAAGCAGGAGGGCGACCGGGAAGGCGAGCTTTCTCTGGCCCTATACGCCCATCGGATGCACTCCAACGGCAACGTCAGCCGGATGTTTGCCCTTGGCAACAGCACCATGCTGGTGGACGACTACATTTATCAGAGCACCTTCAACGAACAATTTCTGACCGCCGTTCTCAAGGAGCTGGTTCCCAGCGGCGAAATCTCGCTGGACATTATGGCCTCCAGCGCCTTCCGCCCCTCCCTGACCGTGGGCAGCCAGACCATGGGCGTCGCCCTTCTCGTGGCCCTCCCCCTTCTGATTCTCCTGGCCGCCGCCTTCTTCCTCCTTCCCCGCAGGCAGGGCTAGGGGCTGAGCCCCATTCGGACTGCGCGCCATAGGCGCGCAGGGCGCCCGAGGGAAAGCTAGTTGGCCGGGGTTTTACCGCCGCTCGGCGACGGGCCTCGCGGCTCGCCTGTCTGGTGTAGTTTCCTGTTTGTTGACTGGTACAGACCGCCGTCGAGCAACAGGCCCTCCGGCTCGCGGCAGGGGGGGGCCCCCTGCACCCC
>URJB01000016.1 GCA_900548145.1 uncultured Eubacteriales bacterium
CAAAGGGCTTTCCGCTCGCCCTTTGGAAACCTTCGGGCACCGAAGCTGGCGAGAAACCCATGACGGCAAGACTCAATCTGTGCCGAGTCGGCGCGTCAGGCCCTCAGTCAGTGCGGCCCGCACTGCCGCGCGCTCCGCTTGTTGTTTGCCTGAACGCCTTCGGTTCGCCCTCTGAAGTTGGGTGAGCCCCATAGGGCTGCAAGCCCTGCTCCCGCACCGCAGTCGGCGCGTCAATCCCCACCCCTTTTTCCAAAAAGAAAGGAATCCCCCTTTATGCAGCATCCTCCCAAAAAATCCTCCCGTAAAAAACACCCATGGCTCCTGCCCACCCTGCTGGCCGCTTTGCTGGCGGCGGCAGCAGCTGTCCTCCTGCTGCTGCCGGGCTGGAAGCAGCAGGCCATTTCCAGCGCCATGCCGGACTCGCCCGCCGACCGGCAGAAAAATCTTTCGCAAACGGACGCGGCCACGCTGCTCTCCCTCCGCGTGCAGCAACTGAACGGCGAGGACTATATCCTCCAATATAAGGACGGCTCCCTTTGGCTGGAGGAAAACACCCCCGTCAGCGAAAGCGTCAGCGCTGAAATGCTGGAAGCCGTCACGCTGATCTCCACCACCGATCAGGTGGCCGCTGATGTGGAGGAAGTCCGCGAACACCTTGCGGATATGGGGCTGGAGCCGCCGCAGATCACCGTTACAGCGACCTATTCCGACGGTAGAACCGAAACGCTGAAAATCGGCGGCGAAGTGCCGGAAACCACCTACCGCTACCTGCGCTGGTCCGGCGACCCCGGCGTGTATATGGGCGATATCGGCATCGGCGAGGTCTTTTCCATGACCCGGAACCGGCTGATCGCCGTCGAACAGCCGGAAATCTCCACGGCGCTGGTGGATACCGTCCAACTGGAAAACGCCGCCGGAACGGTCAGCGTCCGCTTTACGGTGGATAGCGCCGGCTATGCCTCCGCCGCCCTGACCGCCCCGGAAAATTACCCCATGGACGCAGAAAAAGCCCAAAGTCTGCAATCGGCCCTGAACAATTTCCGTTTGGGAACGCCGGAAGGGATGCTGACCGACGAGACCCGCGCCCAATATGGTCTGGAGACCCCCATGGCCGTGCTGACCCTTCACCAGCAGGCCGGGTACGCCAGCCGCACCAACGACGAAGGCCAGCTGGTCTCGGAGGAAATTTCAGAACGGGACTTTGTTTTCACCTTCGGCGACTTTGGCAGCGATTATTTCTACTCCTGCGCCTATGAAGGGCGTGTGTATCAGGTCAGCCGCCTGTTGACGGAGGCGCTGGTGCAGGGCAGCTGGGAGTCCTGGTGTGCCACCCGGCCCGCCGATCTGGGGACCGCTGAGCTGCGCTCCATTCAGATCATCCGGGGCAGCGGCGTGCTGGAATGGCAAAAGACCAAAACCGAGCGGGTGCTGGCGAACAATCAGCTGGAGACCGACACCGACGGCAACGTGATCTATGACGAGGCCGTCGCCCTGAACGGAGAAGCCGCCGCTGCGGAGCAGTGGGACACGCTCGTCGACCGTCTGGCCGCGCTGACCGTGTCGGGAAAGGTCCCCGCGGACTACTCCGCCGAGGGAAAATCCCCCCGCTGGCAGATCGTGCTGACCACCGAGGGCGGCACGGTGCGCACCATCGCCGCCTACCCGCTGGACACCTTCTCCGACGCGCTGATGGTGGACGGCGTAATTCGCTACTATGTGCATATCGAAGCGCTGGACAGTGTGCTGGGCGAATTCAGCGGTTCTCTGACGGACTGACCGATTGAGCCGCCGCGTCCGCTTCCAGCACCGCCTTCATCACCTGCAGGAGCACCGGCCCCAGCAGCAGCCCCAGAAAGCCCGTCAGCCGATAGCCCGCATACATGGCCATCATGGTCAGCAGCGGATAAAGCCCCAACTGACGGCCTACGATCCGCGGCTCGGCGATCTGCCGGATCACGATCACGCCCACATAGGCGCAGGCCATGAACACCCCCATGCCCGTGCTGCCGCCGATAAACGACAGCAAACTCCACGGGATCAGAAACAGCCCCGCGCCGATCACCGGCAGCGCGTCGGCCACGCCGATCAACACCCCTGCCGCCAGCCCGTAGGGAATGCCGTAAATCACAAAAGCCAGCGTCAGCGCCGCCGTCACGATCAGTGACACGGTCAGTTGGCTTTTTACTTGCCCAAATAAGGCCGTCAGCAGGTTTTTCCGTACGAATCCGTACCGCTGCCGCCAGCTCACGGGCAGCGTCCGACGAAAAAATCCCCGGATGCGCTCCCGGTCGGCGGAAAAATAATAGGTGCCCATCACCGTCAGCACCACGCCCAGCAGGGCGTTAGGCAGGGACATTGCCGTGGAAAACGCTCCGCCAGTGACCGCCGCCGAAAGGCTTCCCGCCCAGCGGAGAAGACTCTGCTTCAGCGCGTCCAACGCGGCGGCGATGCCCTGCGAAACGCTGGATGGCAATAGGCGGTTCAGGTCTTCGTACCATCGCTGCAAATAGGGCAGGGCTACGCTGTCCACCCATTGAATGAACTGGGGCACATTTTTTACAAGCCCGGTGAACTGGATAGCGAGCTGCCGCAGCAGGCCCGCCAGCGCCGCTCCCACCACGCCGAACAGCAGCAGAATGGCGATGGGCGCGCCGATCTTCCGGCGGATATGGAATTTGCCCACGCCCCTTTCCAGCCAAAGGAGCAGCGGTTCCAGCAGCATGGCGCACAAAAGTGCTGCGGCGAAGGGCCACACATACGGCAGCGCGGCCCCCAGCGCCGCGACGGCCAGCAGGGTGCCGCCCAGCAGCGCCGCCCGGCGGGGCAGACCGTTCCAACGGCGGTTCCAGTTTCGCAGTCCCTCCAACGTCTTGCCCTCCCGATGGTTTTTGAGGCAAAAAAGCCCCGGCGGGAATCATTTTTCCCGCCGGGGCCGAAGCTATGCTTTTTTAGAAATGTCCGCCGCCTCCGCCGTGGCTGGTGCCGCTGGAAGAGGTATGCACGCCGCTTCCGCCGCCTCCCCCATGGCTGCCGGTATTTTCCGGCGGGTCGGGCTTGCGCACCCGGGTGGTGGTGGTGCGCAGATAGGTGTCCTCCTGATCGGTCAGCTTCATGGCGCCGTTATCCTGATAGGAATAATGATAGGTGCTGCCCTTCAGGCTGTAGCGCGACCGAACGCAGGCCACGTAGATCAGGCACACTGCGAAGCCAATGACCAGCGCCAGAATGATCTCATTCTTGGTGAGGGCCTTATGCCGGGCCGTGAGCCGCTGGCCGGTGACCACATCGTAGCGGTACTGTCCCTCGGGGATGCCCGCCCGGACGTACTGCCGCACGATGGAGATCATCTGGGACGCGCCCTGCGCGTAAGCGCCCGCCGACAGATAGCGGGTCACTTCGTCGATGGCATTTTCGATCCGTGCGTCGGTCATGTAGTCGATCATCGCGCCGGTAGTGGACAGGTAATGATAGCGATCGTCCATGTCGATGTAGTACAGAATGCCGCTTTTTTCCTCATCCAGCCCGAAGCCGCCCTGCTCATAGAACGCGTCGGCGATCTGCTGGGCGCTGCCCTTGTGGCTTTCATTAGACGTGACGATGACGAAATCCATGCCCGTTTCTTTCTGAAAGGCCTGGATCTCCTGCTCCAGTTCCTGAACCTCCGAGGCGGTAAACAGTTCCGCCCGGTCGAAGACCCGGTCGCCGTCCGCCAGCGCGGCGCTTGCCCACAGGCAGGACAGGACCAGCAGCAGGGCAAAAATCTGTTGATAAATTCTTCTCATCGTTCTCTGCCCCCTTAGAAAAGAAAATAAGCCAGCACGCAGTAGAGCGCGGCCACGATCAGCCCGGCCAGCAGTCCGTGCCGCCACAGCCGGCCCTGATCCACCGGCAGCTTGCCGCAGACCTGCCCGGTGCAGCCGTTCATGACGTAGTAGTAGGGATCGTCCTTGTTCTTTTTGTTGGGATAGGTCAGCACCCACGTAGGCAGAAGCACATACTTCGTTTTGATGTTCTTCATCGCGGAAGAGGTGCTGGCGGAGCAGGTCTCATACTGACTGGCCGTGTCCCGCAGCATGGAGTTCATATACCCCTGCAGCTCCTGCTCGATCTCCTGCCGGTAGCTGTCCGCTTCCAGATCCCGGCGCTCGGCCAGAAAACCGGAAAGGAACGCGCCGGAGAAGGGCTTTGCGTTCTCCAGCGGGAAGGGATGAACGCCCTCGGTCAGCTTGCGATTGGCCTTGGACAGCGCAGGGCGCAGAATGTCTTTGAACACAAAACGGCCTTCCCGGCGCACATGATAATGCCGGGTGTTGGTGACGACATACTTGCCCTCGTCAAACACATCGGACGTGGTGGCTTCGCCGTCCAGCGTACCCTCCGCCTGACATTCGCTGACGAAATGGGGGTAGTAAACGCCGCTCATTTCCTGAATCTGCGCCTTGGAAAAGAACTTTTTGGGAACGAATTTCCGGGTGCGGATCCATTCGGAAATTTCCTCGATGGCCTTCTCCCTGCCGATGGTAAAGGGCAGCACCTCGTCCGGCTTCATGTCGGCCGTCAGCTTGCCCTGCAGCACCACGGGGCTGTGGCAGTAGTAGCAGTGGGTGGCCACAGTGGTCTCGTCGGTCATGATCTCGCTGCCGCAGCTGGGGCAGTGGTAGACCACCTGCGCGCCGGAGGACTGCTCCGCCTCTTTATCCGCTTCCTTCTGGAAGGCCTCCGCCTTGCCCTTCAGCTCCGTCTCGGGGAAGGCGGAGGAACAGAAGGGACACTTCCATTGCTGGGTTTCCGGGTCAAAGGTCAGATAAGCACCGCAATTAGGGCATTTATAGGTTACACCCGCCATATTTTCACCTCGTTGCATGGAGCGCTTCGGGAATACGGGAATCCCGAAGGCTGATTCGTGCGTACAGTATAGCATGAATTTTATGGTTTGACAAATGGAGGACGAGCGTTCCTGAAACCGGCTCATTCATTTTGGCCATCTGCCGGGCGGCCTACTGCCCGACTGGAAAAAGCAGGGCCGCCCGGCAGCAGCAGAGCGACCCTATCCAAAGAGGGTTACGGATACGTTTGTCATTTTCAATCCGACTTTTTGGGGGAGAGGGAAGTGGAGCATTCCGGGGCAGCCAGCATCCCGGCCAGCAGCACCGGTACCCCGTAAAAGGCCGCCAGCAGATAGCGCAGGATGGCCACCGGCCCGATCAGGCAGGTGAACCACACGGTCAGGATAAAGGTAAAAGCGGCCATGTAGCCCTTCTGGCGGCGGTAAACGGCCAGCGCCAGCCCCGCCATGGCCAGCCAGATCTGGAAGGCCGCGTCGCTCAGCAGCCGCACGCCCGGCAGTCCCAACAGGGTAAGGGTCTTGTCGTACTGGCGGTACAGCTCCTTCAGCGCGGGAATGCGGCTTTGCTCCACCAGCGGGAAGGTCTCCTCCATTACGCTGACCCGGGATTCGGTGTCCAGATAGTAGATCATCTCGGAGCCGGGCAGCAGATAGGGCAGGTTCTGGATCAGGAACGCTTCCATATAGGGCTTGAGATTCGCCGGCAGCATCTGCGCCCAAAGGGACAGGATGTCGCCCATCCGCTCGTCCACCACGTCGTAGTCGCTGGCCCACTTGACCGGGTCGGCCAGCACCGGGGAATAATACTCCGCAAAGCCGTCTGGGTACAGGGTCTCGATCAGCTCCCGCGCTTCGTCGTCGGGCAGCGCGTCGGGGTTCTGCTGCAAAGTGCGAGCCATCTGCTGCAGCGGGATGGACAGCATCTCCACCCGGTCGATGTTCTCCGCCTCCAGCGCCGCTTTCAAGCCGGCATTCACGCCGAAGTACATCGCCATACAGGCCAGCAGCAGCGCGCCCAGCCTCACACGCGCCCCCTTGGCCCACGCCACGGCAAAGGGCAAGAGCAGGGCCAGTGCGTACACGCCGTTATTGCGCATCAGCAGCATCAGCACGGTAATAACCGTCAGCCGAATCACGCGCCATGGGGAGCGCAGCGCCTTGAAGCCTTCCTGCCACACGTCCACCAATTCCAACAGAAACAACAGGCCCAATCCGCTGAACAGAATGTCCTTCTGGCAGCTGAACGAGAAAATGGAGTAAAGCGGGAACAGGGCGAACAGCAACGTAACGCAAACGCGGCTCCAAAGGGGCGCGCGGTGCTTGCGCAGCCAGCGCAGCGCCCATGCCATCATGGCAGCCAGCAGCACCATCTGCACCATGGAATAGATCGCCACACCCAGCGTGCTGTAGCCCTCTGGGTCCAGATCCACGCCGGTCATGACGCACCAGCCCAGCAGCAGCGTATGCAGCAGCGGGTGATGGGCGCTGAAATCCTCGTTATAATACTGATAAAACTGTGTCGCGGAGTCGGCCGCGAAAATGCCCGGCCAGAAGGCCAGCCATACCGGCAGCCAGCACACCAGCAGCAGGGCAAAGGCAAAAGCCCAGTTGCCCAATACCCGGCTAAAAACAGACTCCGCTTTCGCCGGGGACGCGGAAAGGCGGTTCATGCCTTGAAACAGCAGCGCCAGCGCCGCGCCGTACACTGCCGTGAAGCTCGCCGCCGCCAGCACCCCGTACAGGAACGGCAGCCATCGGAACGCCGAAAAGCCATTATTGGCCCGCACGTCGGCACAGACCACCGTCACTACGGCGAACATCCCGCCCAGAAAATAGGCCGTCCGATTCAGCCGCCGGTCCGTGATCTGAAAGGCGTTTTTCAGCAGCAGGTACAGCCCCGCCAGCAGGATAAGCGTGATCGCGCTGCCCGCAAACAGGCTGTCGTTCTCCGCCAGCCCATACCCATTGGGCAGCCGCCAGGCCGCCACGGCGGCGATCGCCAAAGCGGCGGCGTTGGTTTGCCGAGACGTAAGCTGTTTCATGGGGATTCTTCCTTTCCTTTGTTTGCTATGCATTCGAATTTTACCGTCATGGAAAAGCCGTTCGTTCACTTCTGGAAACTTCGTTCACTGCCGGCGTGGAACATTCGATATACGCCGCCGTTGGCGCTCGTGCCCATCTCATGTTTTCTTCGTTGCACAGGGTGGTTCGAGAAACCGAAGTCCGGTCAGCCTGCCCAGTATATCATGATTTTTTTGGCTTGACAAACCGCCCAATCAGCGGGAAACGAAGCCCGTTTTCCCCCGCAGCGCATGACCTCCCGCGTTTTGGCGTACACTTTTTCCGGTTTCGTTTTGACATCCTGCCCAAACTGCGATACAATCAGAATCAGAATTTGACCCCCGGGTTTGGGGAACGAAAGGAGACGCGCCATGGAAGCGGGAGCCATGCAAACGCTGTACGAACGGCTGCTGCCGGTTTTCTCCAAAAAACAGCTGATGGAAAACGTCCCCATGAGCCGTTATACCACGCTGCATCTGGGCGGCCCGGCTCAGCTTCTGTGCGAACCGGACGGACCGGAGCAGCTCAGCGCCGCGTTTCAGGCGGCTCGGGAGCTGGACGTGCCGGTCACGCTGATCGGCAACGGCTCCAACCTGCTGGTGAAGGACGGCGGCATCCGTGGGCTGGTCGTTCATCTGGGAGAGCGTTTTTCCGAGGTCAGCGACCCCGCGCCCCTGCCGGACGGCCGCTTCGCCATCACAGCGCAGGCGGGCGCGTCCCTGCAGAAGCTCAGCAAGGCGGCGGCGGATCACAGCCTGACCGGGTTGGAATTTGCCGCGGGCATTCCCGGCACCGTGGGCGGCGCGGCCTATATGAACGCGGGCGCTTACGGCGGTGAGCTGAAAGACGTGGTCACGCTGGTGACAGCCATGGAGCAGAGCGGCAAGACCGTGGCCTATACCCCGGCCGAGCTGCAAATGAGCTACCGCCATTCCCGTTTTTCGGACGAAGCCGTGCCCAGCGCCATTCTGTCGGTAACGGTTGCCCTGCACCCCGGCGATCTGGAGACCATCCGCGCCACCATTCGGGAGTTCGCCGCCCGTCGCCGGGAAAAGCAGCCCCTGTCCGTCCCCGGCTGCGGCAGCACCTTCAAGCGGCCCGAAGGCCAGTTTGCCGGGACGCTGATCGACAACGCCGGTCTCAAGGGTCTGCGGATCGGCGGGGCCAGCGTCTCCACCCTGCACGCGGGCTTTCTGGTCAACGATGAGAACGGCACTGCCGCCGATTATCTGGCCCTGATCGCCGCCGTACAGAAGGCGGTGCAGGAGGACAGCGGCGTATGGCTGGAGCCGGAGGTCCGCATTCTGGGAGAGGACGCGCCGGTTTCGCCTGCGTAATCACGGAGAAACAAAGCAGCCAATACAAACGAGGTGCAGAGATATGCAGTACTTGATCCTGACCGGGATGAGCGGCGCGGGCAAGACCGTCGCCATCCGTTATCTGGAAGATCTGGGCGCGCTTTGTGTGGATAACCTGCCGCCCATGATGCTGGTGCCCTTTATGGAGGCCTGTCAGAACACCAATCTGCACAAGCCCATGATCGCCATCGCGGCGGACGTGCGCTCCGGCGAGTTTTTCGACGCCAAGGCCGTGACCCGCATGATCGACGAGGCCCGGCTGGTGGGTTTCCACATCGACACGCTGTTTTTCGAGGCCAGCGACGAGGTACTCATCAACCGTTACAAGGAGACCCGCCGGGAGCATCCCCTGAGCGGCGAGGGCCTTTCGCTGGAAGAAGCCATCCGGGAGGAGCGCAGCCGCCTGCAGCCCCTGAAGGAAGCGGCGAACCATCTGTTTGACACCAGCAATCTGCGGCCCCGTGCCCTGCAGAAGATGCTCAATCAGATCGTGCTGCACGCCGGGGAGGAATCTCCCCTGCGGGTGGAGGTACTCAGCTTCGGCTTCAAGCGGGGCATTCCCCGGGAAGGCGATCTGGTCTTCGACGTGCGCTTCCTGCCCAATCCCTTCTACATTCCCGAGCTGGGCCACCACACCGGACTGGATCAGGATGTGAAGGACTTTGTGCTGGGGCACCCCGTCACGAAAGAATTTCTGGAAAAATGCATGGACATGCTCCGCTTCCTGCTGCCCAACTACATCAACGAGGGCAAGCATCGGCTGGTGATCGCCATCGGCTGTACCGGCGGCGCGCACCGCAGCGTGGCCATCGCGGAGTATGTGGCCGCCGAGCTTCAGAAATTGGGCTATGGAGTCAACGTCAACCACCGGGACATTGCGCTGGAGCAGGCTCACTGGGCCGCCCGCAGCGAGTATCAGAAGGGCGAGCCGTAACGTTTCGGTTTTTCAACCCCGTTTTTCCGTCCAGCTTGCGGAAAAGCGGGGTTTTTTGATTTGCCCGGTTTCTTCTGTTTCGGGCCAAAACCGGCAAAAAGTTTGTCAAAAAATGTCAAATTTATTTCGCCGCATCAATCGAAACCTACCATGAAATAGCAGATTCGTTGACAAGTCATGACGCGCATGTTATACTTGCAACAGTTTTCAGGCGAAATGAGGCGGCATTTTACCGGCATTTCAAGTCCTGCAAGGGCATACGGCGTTTCAATGTTCCTTAACATTTTGTAATATATCAATTTCATATTCCGTGCAGGGAAGGGGTATATTACACGATGAACAGGCAATATGGAGGCGTCGGTATTGGAGAAGCAGCTTAAAATCGTATACTACTACAACAGCGGGTTTTCGGTGCAGGTGGGCAGCACGCTGTTCATCTTCGACTACTGGGAAGGCGAAAATCGGAGCCTTTCCGCGTCAGTCCGCATCCGGCCGGAGCTGTTGAAGGCCTACGAACGCATCTACGTCTTCATCAGCCACGCCCACCCCGACCATCTGGATCCCGTGGTATACACGTGGGCCAAGGAAGGGCTGCCCATTACCTACATCGTTTCCAGCGATATGCCCATCGGCACCATCGGCAAGCGGCTGGCGCCCCTGCAGGAAAAGCAGCTGACGCAGGACATCTGGGTCAAGGCCTATCAGTCCACCGATCTGGGCGTGGCCTTTCTGGTGGAGGCCTACGGGCTGCGCATTTTCCACGCGGGCGACCTGAATCTCTGGCACTGGCGGCAGGAAAGCACTCTGCGGGAGATCGAAGCCGCCGAAAAGGATTTCTACGACGCGCTGGAGCCCCTGAAGGGCGAGCACATCGATGTAGCCATGTTCCCGGTGGACCCCCGGCAGGGGCTGATGTACGACGCGGGCGCGAACCACTTCATCCTGACCGAGAAGCCGCGGGTCTTTATTCCCATGCACTGGCAGGACCGGCCCGAAGTGGCCATCGACTTTGCCCGCCGGGCCAAGACCGCCCAGACGGAGGTGTTGGCCATGGTCAAGCCGGGCACGGTGGCGAACCTGACCTTCACGGACGATCTGCTGGACATCCATGTCATCGAGCCCCCCAAGGATCTGGAGGACCTCCCCCCCACCCCCATGCGCCGTCCCGCCCTCTACGACCTCAACGGCGAGACCGATCCCTTCCAGGACACCGATCTCCCCGTCGACATCCAAGGGGGCTGAGCCCCCTTTCGGACTGCGCGCCATAGGCGCGCAGGGGCGTAGGGAGACATGAAAGTTGACCGGGGTTTTACCGCCGCTCGGCGACAGGCCTCGCGGCTCGCCGGTCTGGTGTGGTTTCCTTGTTTGTTGAATAGAAAAGACCGCCATTCGGCGACAGGCCTCATGGCTCGCACAAGGGGCAGTGCCCCTTGACCCCACATCGCGTCCATAGGGCGCGGAGGACGCTCGACAGACATGGAGCTTGGCCTGGGTTTTACCGCCGCTCGGCGACGGGCCTCACGGCTCGCCGGTCTGGTGTGGTTTCCTTGTTTGTTGAATAGAAAAGGCCGCCATTCGGCAACGGGCCTCATGGCTCGCAACAAAGACCAACGTGGATATAAAATCCCGCTGGCCTTTTGTGTTACAAGAATATCCAGGCCGCGACGAAGCATCCCAAGCAACGCGCTGATTGAGTAAACATAGCATCAACCGCAGTGAAAAAAACAAGCCTGTTTTTTTGCTGCAAAACCAGCCAAGTTACGCCGTAACATCCCAACTGGCTTTCCTTTGAGTCTGCCCAGCGCCACCTGCGGGGGAGCAGAGCGGCGATAGGCAGCGGAGGGAAAAAGGCCCGCCCATTTTGACGGCGGAAAAAGGCGAGCACGAGCGCGCTCCAAGAGCTGGTGAAAGCTGCCCAACTCCATTGCGCGCGACATTGCGAGCCCCGCCGTCAAAATGGGCAATAAAGGGCTTTTTCCCGGAGTCGCCGTGCCGCTGGCTTTCTTTTGCACACTTTTCTTTCGCCAACGAAAGAAAAGTGTGAACGCCCCATAGGGCTGCAAGCCCTGCTCCCGCGCCGTAGTCGGCGCGTCATGCATCCGTGCAAGGGGACTGCGCCTGCGGGCGCACCAAAGGGCTTTCCGTTCGCCCTTTGGAAACCTTCGGGCACTGAAGTTAGCGAGAACCCCATAGAACGGTAAGTCCAAATCTGCGTCGGAATCAACGCATCAGACCTCCGGCGAAGATTTCCTTACGGCAAAGCTGGTGTGCACCGTTACAAGCAGGGGGCTTTCCTCGGGACAAACAATCGCGTGGCTCGCACTGCCGTGCATCCTGCTTGTTATTTGCCTGAACTCCGGGTCGCTAACCTCCTCGGCCCTTATAACAAAAAAACATTTTTAAGAATCTAGGCTTTCCTCAAAATAACTGCTCGCCGCACCACCGTGTGCTTCACCATACCAGCACCTAAACCAGCTTCGTCCAATGCCCGATTTCCCTCAGCAAAGCTAAAACCCAATCGACAATTTTCTCTAATTTTCCACATTTTTCTTTATAGAAATGCAATGGAAATACTTTTGCAATACACTAGTTTTTTTTTTTTTTTTTTTTTTAGAAATGTAATATTTTCGTAATGTAACTAAGATATAATACTTTTGGAGTTGGGATGGATGCATGTCTTCGTCGGTTTCTCCCCGACCCTTCTTTCTTAAAACGCCGCACGCCAGCGGGATGCGGATCACCTGGTGGCATTCTGCGGCGTTTCCCCAAAAGAGAAGAGCTGCCTTTGCAGCAGGCAGCTCTTCTTGTTTTTCCCCCTGACGGGGGCTTTTTTATTTCCTCATAAAGAGAATCCCCAGCGTGTTGGGCCCGCAGTGGCTCGTCACCGTAGAGCCTGCGTCCGTCTCCAAAATTTCCGCAAAGGGCGGCTCGTGCTGCAGCAGCAGCTCCTTCACCGCCTGTACGTCCGCAGGATCGCACTCGGTATGGGTAATGAAGATTCGATAGGGATCCACATCGTCCCGGCCAGCCAGACGATCCTCCACATAATTCAAAAGCACCTGACGGAAACGTCCGCGATATTTCTTGGTAGGCGCCATTTTGCCGCCCATGACCTCAATGCAGGGTTTCAGATGCAGCACGTTGGCCCCCATCATGGTAATGGCGCTGCAGCGGCCGCCCTTGTGCATATAGTCCAGCCGATCCAGAATGAAGCTGGCCTCCACCTTGTTGGTCAGTCGGGTGCATTCCTCGTAGATTTCCTTGGCGGAAGCGCCGGCCCTGGCCATTTCCGCGCCCTTCAGTACCAACAGTCCCTGCCCGGAGGACAGATTCCGGCTGTCCACGACGTACACCTCGTCCATTTCCTGTGCGGCGGCGCAGGCGTTCTGATAGCAGCTGGAAAATTCGCTGCTGATGCAGTAATGTACGATCGAGTACCCCTTTTCCCGCCAACTGCGGAACACGCGAACGTATTCTTCGGTGTTGACGGCGCTGGTCTTGGGCAGCTCCTTGCATTCCGCTACATGCTGATAGATCTTCGCCGGGGTCACTTCGATACCGTCGCGGCCCGTGAAATCGCCCAGGATCACGGAAAGCGGCACAATTTCGATGTCATAGCGGCTGACCAGTTCCGACGAGAGGTCGCAGGTGCTGTCGGAAATGATTTTAACGTTCATCGTGTTCCCTCCCTGTTTTATTGCAGGTTACGAAATTTATCATACCCATTCGGAGGTTGTCAATCAATAGGCTTCCTTCCAAAAATGCACAAAATTTTTTCATTTCGTCTCTTATGTCCAAAAAAATCCCCCTTGGCATACCAAAGGGGATTCGGGAAAATCAGGAATCCTTCTTGTCCGGCCGCACCGGCTTTTCCTGAAGCAATGGCAGACGATTCAGCTCCTGCCGAACACCGCCCCACAGGCAGCCCAGCGCCAGCGCCCCAAAGCCGCAGGCCCAGCCCATCAGGCGGCTGTAAAACCGCGCCCGCAAGAGCTCCGGCGTGCGGAGCTCCATCACAGTGGCCGTGTCCTGCCACACGTTCCAAAAGGCGGCGGCAATGTCCTTGGGCTCTACCAGCACGGCGGGCACCCACTCCGGGAAGGTGAATACCGGCTGGATCAGCACAACGAACAGCCCCGCCAGCGCGGCCACACAGGCAGCATAGCCGATCGCCAGCCCCACTGCACGAAGCAGCAGCCAGCCCAGCAGCCGGGCGGCATATTCCTCCCGAATCTTGCGCCGCCACGCGGCGCATACCCGGGAAAACAGCCGGTTCAATATGCGGATGAGGGACAGCGCCAGCACCCAGCCGGAAATGACCAACAAAAGCCGCAAAGGCATCTTGCCGTTCATGCTTTCCTTAGGCAGACTGTGGGTGGAGCCGCTTTCCGACAGCTGTTTTGCGGCGCTCTGAAACGCAGCCCAGCCGCCCGCACCCTTCACCGGTTTGCCCTCGAAGATCACGCAGCTCATGACCTGCGTGGAAGACACCAGCGAACGGTAGGGCACGTACAGGCTGTATTCCTCCTGATCGCCCACCCGCTTTTGATCCCGTACAATGCCGATCACGCGGTATTTTTCGCCGGAAAGAACGATCTCCTCGCTCAGGGGCTCGGCGTACTGAAACAGCGCCACGGCCAGCTGCTCATCCAAAAGGGCGACTTTTTCGCCGTAGGTGTACTCGTCCGGGTAAAAATAGCGGCCTGTGTACAGCGCGAAAGGCTCCACGGACAGATAGTTCTCGTCGAGCCCTACGAGCCGCGCGGAGGCAGCGTTTTCCCCCTCGCCGGTTTCCACTGTGGCGGGCTGGGCCACCGCATACAGGGTGGTCGGCTCGCAGGAGCCGTCCAGCGCCGTATCCGCCGACTCCTTTTTGTCCACCAAGTCCCGCAGGTAACGGTTCACCGGTTGACCGCCCTCGGTTTCCGCCAGCTGCTCTCCCGGAAGAAACACATGCTGATAAACGCCGGGAAGGCCGTTCAGCTCCACCGCCGCATAAACGATCACCGCCACGGCCAGCGCCAGCAGAAACAGCAGTTTTCCGCGGTCTTTCCAAAATGCTTTGATTGCCATCACTGTCCGCTCCCCGGTCACTCCGTATATTCCATCACAGGCTTGCCGTCCTCCACGGTGCGGTCGGCCTTGTCGATGATCTGCTGCCACCCCAGGTCTTCTTCCACGCTGACCTGGGTGTCACTGCGGTCGATGACGGTGACGGCGGTCTTTTTGGCCGTCATGCCGGAAGAAGACAGCACGCCGCCATAGTTGTACTGAGCCACGAAAACGTACTCCGTGCCGCCCTCAGAGCGCAGGGCCGACGCGGGTATAATGGTGGCGTTCTTCCGGGAGCGGAAGACGATCTTCGCGTCGATGCTGCCGTTCTCCATCAGCTTGCTCATGCCGCCTGCGGCGTAGAGAATATCGTCGGTCATTTCCATCTCCGCGTATTTGCGGCCGTCGCTGTCGTTAACGATCTGGCTGACCTTGGTGCGGTAGGTGCTGTAATCGCCCTGCACCTCCACCTTCGCGCCCTCGCTCACGTCCTTTTTCAGGTCGGTCACGTCTGCCCGAAGCACGGGCTTATCCTCTTCCTTGGCGATGGTATACAGGATCTTGTCCCCCGAATACACGTCGCCGCTTTTGATGTCCAGCCCCACCACATAACCGGCGCTGGAGGCCGTCACAACGCTCATGCTCTGCTGAGCCTCCTGCAGGGCCACCATGCTGTCGGAAAGCTGCTCCATTTCCTTCACCAGCGCGTTGCGGTTCTTAATGTACTTGAATACGTCGTCGGCTACCTTGATCTTCTTGTTTTCGTAGCTGTCGAAGAAATCCTGCCGAGCTTGATCGAAATTCTGCTTGGCCGTAACGGCGGCGCGGATCAGGGAGGTCACTTCGCTGCTGGCCTTGGCGGACTGGGCTTTCGCCAGCCACGTGCTCTGGTCATAGCTCAGTTCCAGCCCCTCCTTAGCGGCGGCCAGACGAGCCTTGCTTTCCGCTTCGGACAGCGCGTCCTGCTTGGCGATCATATCGTCGTACAGATCGTTCTGCATACTCTGCTTGCTGTTTTTGCGGTTGGTGATGTCCAGCTCGATCAGCTCCTGCGCCTTTTTGGCGTAGCTGTCCGTCAGTTCCTTTTCCTTCTTGTCGTAATCGTTGATAACGGCGGTCAGGATGGTGTCGCCCTTTTCTACATACAAACCGGTCTTTACGTAAACCTTATCCACCGTAATGGGATAATCCTTGGCTTTGGTCAGGGTGATCTCCGTTTTTACGGGGAAATAGGGCGACAGTGCCACGGCCACCTTCTGCTCGATGCGCCCAACATCCGCCGTCACCAGCTTCACCTTGGGGGTGGTGATGGTCTGGATGGTGCGGGAGAAGTACATGCAGACGGCGATGGCCGCCGCCAGAATCAAGAACGCCTTGAGAACCTTGCTTTTCTTGCTCATGGGAGTCTCTCCTGTTATTTTAGTTCGCTGAGCTGCACACCCAGCAGGATATCATCCTGAAAATACAGATACACCAGCAGCATCGGCAGAATGTACAGCGCCGCGCCCGCGAACGCCACGTCGGCGGAGTCGGTGTTGATCTGGTTGAACATGACGCTCAGCGGCTGCTGGCTGGAATCCGTCAGATAGATCAGCGGCTGCTCCACCAGATTCCAGCAGTCGGCGAAGCTCAGTGCCACCGAAGCGCCGATGATGGGCCGGCAGACCGGCAGCACCACCTGCCACAGACAGCGAAAGGTGCCCGCGCCGTCCATCTGCCCGGCTTCCAGAATTTCATTGGGCAGCCCCAGCATGAACTGCCGCACCAGAAACAGATAAAACGGAGAGAACCACATGGGCAGTATCACCGCCCAGGGGGTGTTCAGAATGCCCAGCGCCCGCAGGGTCATGACGCTTGGGGCCATCGTCACCTGAAAGGGCAAAAGCATCAATACCAGCACCAGAAAGAACAGCGCATCCCGCCCCTTGAAGCGGAACCGGCTCAGGCCGTAGGCGGTCATGGGAATGATAACGGCCTGTCCCAGCAGGATACCCACGCTGTACTTGACGCTGTTCAGGAACAGCTTCAGATATTGGGGCTGCTCAATTAGAATTTTGTAATACTGCCGCAGGCTGACCTGCGAGGGTGAGAACAGCACCGGCAGCCACTTGGATGTGTCGTAGCTGCTGCGCTGATTCAGATAATCGCTGATCTCCGATTTAGGAAAGAACGAATACAGGAACGTGAACACGATAGGGATCAGCATCACCGCGGCGATGACGCACAGCAGCACGAACGTCAGGGGCCGGGCTTTTTTCCACCAGTGGCGGAAGCTCGGGCGGCGTGTTTTTTTCCTGCGCCCTGCCGCCGGCTGATTCGAGGTTTTCGAGATCTGCATGGATTTTTCTCCTTTCAGGCGGCGCTGTCGCCCCGGACGGACTTGGTGCGGTACAGCAGGAAAATAAAGACCAGTACGATCAATGCGAAGGAATAGGCGGCGGTGGTCACATCCTGATAATCCAGCTTGGAGAACTTGTTGTTCATGTAATGCTGCAGGGTGTAAATGCTTTCATTAGGATAGGAGCCGCCGATGAAGTACACTTCCTTGAAAATCTTAAAGGCGTTGACAATGGCCAGCACCAGCACCAGAAAGGCAGTGGGCAAAATCTGAGGCAGGGTGATGGACAGCTCCCTGCGAAGCCAACCCGCGCCCTCCAGACTGGCGTACTCATACATGGCCTCCGGCACGGCCTGCAGGGCGGCTGTGAAGATGACCACGCTGAAGCCCAGATTCTTCCAGATGTACAACAGCACGATGGGCACCCGCAGCATCTCGCCTTCCAGCCAGAACACCCGCTCCGCGCCCAGTGCTGCCACCAGCCGATTGATCACGCCGCCGTAGTCGAAGATCAGCAGCCAGATGATCAGAATAGCGGAAGAAGGCATCAGATAGGGCAGCAGCAGCGCGTTGCGAAAGAAGCTGTCCCCCGCCACGTGCTTACGCAGCATTCCCGCCAGCAGAAAGGACAGCAGGAAAATGGCGGGCGCGCACAGGAGAGACAATTCCAGCGTGTTTTTGAGGCCCAGCTGGAACACCGGGTTCTTCCACACCCGAAGGTAGTTGGCAAAGCCCACGAAACGGTTGTCGATGGTTCCGTCGGTCAGGCTGAACCAGATGCCCCACACGAAGGGCACCACATAGAAGGCCAGCAGGCCGATCATTCCCGGCAGCAGATACAGCCACACGGATTTACGGTGAAACATAGTTTTTTCCTTTCCTTTGCCTTTTGGAATTTCAGCGAAGGGTCAAATTTCGTCCTCCAGCTGCATCAGGCGGATGCGGCCTTCCAGCTCCCGGATCAGTCGATCCCGGGGAATCGCGCCCTCAATGTACTGGTTGATAAGGGTGCTGATCTCGGTCATGGCCGTCTGGTTGCCGCTGTAGAGCACATTCTGCCGTTCCACATACAGCATGGGCAGCATGGTCTGCTGGTAATACTGGATCCGCTCGGCGCTGATGCTGTAGCGGTTCTGTTCCAGATACTTCAGGTCTTCTTCCAGACTGCTGATCTCATCCCGGATGGATGCTTTGTTTTCCTCACTGGCCTTTTCCAACCGCTCCTTCGCGTTGGCGATTTGCTTTTCCGTCTCTTTTTTCTGGCGGGCGTAGTAGGGGCTTTCCACCGGCTCCGGCGTGCCCTGAAAGAAGGTGATCGCGCCTTCGTCCTTGGGCAGGTGCGTCACGTAGTACTCCATATAGGTCTTGGCTTCTTCCATTCGAGTGGTCTTGGGGTTGATGATCATCACCGTCGTGGTAACGGACAGGGACGGCTCCTCCCCCTCGGCCACGGACAGGTACAGCGGCCGGTAGTTTTCATCCATGTACTGGAAGTTGCTCAGCGGCAATACAGAGGTATAGCTCTGAAAAATAACCTTTTCCATGTCCATGGATTCGTTCTGGTCGTGAAGCTTTTCCAGTTCCTTGAAGTTGATGTCCTCAAAGGCCCGCAGAAGTTCCTCAAACTCCGGCGTGTTGAAAATGATCTTTCCTTCCTTCTTCTGGATGTAGGTGAGATACTCGCTCAGAATCATGGAGAAGAAGCTGGACTGATTAACCCAGTCGAACAGGAAATACTCGGAATAATCATCGCCGTAGTCAAAGGCCCAGTTGGCGGTGAACTCCATCAGATCCAGCAGGGTCTTGGGCAGGTCGTCCTCCGTCAGGCCCAGTGCTTCCCATGCGTCCATGTTGACGCTGTAGGTGGAGGCGCTGGCGTCCACCGGCAGACCGTAGAGCTTGCCGTCCTTCATCAGAATTTCGCCAAACTGGGGGTACATGCTCCGGGCCACGTCCATCAGCGCTTCGTCGCCGGACAGGTCGGCGCAGTAGCCCTTCTGCAAAAGCCGATCCACCGGCATGTAGTTCAGGCTCAGGAACAGCACGTCGTAGGGATTGGTATCACTGACCATGGCCTGGGTCAGGGTCTCCAGATCGTTGGAGTAATCCCCCGCCACCTCCACAGAAATTTCCGGGTGGGCCTTGGCAAAGTTCCGATGAGTATCGGAACCGCTTTCGCCGAAGATGCGCAGCGCGCCCTTTTCCAGCGAAGGACTGTTGAGCAGGTACTGATTCAGCCCGGAACCGGCAGTAATGTAGTATCCGCCCTCGCACAGCACGTTTCCGTAGGAGTTTCCGCCGTACATGCCCTCGCCGGTGTAGGCAGCGATCTTGCTTTCCCCGGTCTTCGGATCGATGCCCATGATCCGGGAACCGTCCTGATAATAAACCTTGTCCCCGTCGCTGCAGAAGCCCCTCAGATTATAAACGCCCATCTGATTATCGCTGGTGACCGGCCATTCCGTGCCCAATGTGCCGCTCTCCGGGTCGAAAATCGCCAGCGTGGCGGTCAGCTGATCCACCGAGGCTTCGCCGGTGTACAGGGCGCTCATATCGCACAAAAACAGCGCCACCTTTCCGTCTCCATAGGCGCAGGCATTGGCGATGCTGGGCACCTCAAACATCTGGCTGGTCCCGCCCGTCAGGGGGACGCGACCGAAGCACATTTTATTTTCCCCGCCGGAATAACTGCTGCCCACGAAGTACAGCCAGTCCCCCATCACGAACCGGGCGTTGGTGCTCATGGGATAGGAATAGTCCCCGTCCTTTTCCATCATCACGTCCAGATCCAGCCGTACGGACTGTTCCTTCATTTCCAGCTCGCCCTGCTCGTTCAGCAGGGAATACCACTTCTGCGTGTAGGGATTGAGCAGGTAAAGCTGATCCCTCCAGACGATCAGAAAGCAGCTGGAAACATGATAGCCGCTGCCGTCATCGCCCATGAGCTGCTGGGACGAAATCGTCCCCAGCCCCACGGAAGCCCCGCCGGACACGGGCTTTTCAAACAGCACACTGTCCTCTGCCTCGGAAAAGAAATAGTAATGATCCTTCAGGCATGCGATTCCGCCGTAAAGATAGCTCGAGCTGGGATCGTCCGTTCCCTCCTCATTGGCGGAATCGGCGGAATCGGCGGACGCCGTTTCGGCCACAGCCGCCGGAACGCACCAGACCGCCAGCAGGATCAGCGCCGTCAGCAGGGCGCTCAACATGGAAAAGCGTTTTCCTTGCATCGTTTCCTTCCTTTCCCCGCCGCAGCTCCCCCGGGCGGATCGGTTTATCGACTGTATCATACCACATCGTACAGTGGTTTTGAAGGGTTCCGCCCCCTGCAAAACTGTCCAGATTGTAAAAATTGACCGGGAATGCAAAACTTTCCGAAAACCTTTGTGTTTTGGGGCGGTGCTATGCTATAATGTCAAAGTCGTGCATTACGGCTGTTTTGGCGTATTCGCAGCCCGACCGGAGTTCATTCCGGCGGCATCAAGGAGGACTTTTACTTTGAAGAAGAACCAACGGGGATTGATGGGGTACGTGATCCTGATCGCGGTCTTTCTCGTGATCGCAATCCTGCTCAACGGCGGGTTGGGCCAGCAGGAGAACAAACGGATCGAATACCCCCAGCTGCTGACCTCCATCCGGGAGGATAACGTGAAGGCCGTCGCCATCCGCGGCACGTCGCTGGTGGGCCTGTACCGCAACGGCAAGGTGGCCGACGCGGATTTTCCGGATCGGGGCTATGATTTTGAAACCACTATCGGCGCGGATTTCATCGAGACCGTGCGCCAGATGACTGCCGCCAAGACCGGCAAGGCGCTGGAGGACGTCAGCGTCAGCGATCTGCCCTTCACGGTGGAATACCGCGCGCCGGTGGTCACGCCGTGGTATCTGGAATACCTGCCCTACTTCCTCAGTCTGATTCTGATCGTGGGTCTGTGGTATTTCATCATGATGCGTCAGGGCGGCGGCAACAACAAGGTGATGAACTTCGGCCGCAGCCGCGCCCGGGTCAGCGACCCCTCCAAAAACAAGGTCACGTTCAAGGACGTGGCCGGAGCCAAGGAAGAAAAGGAAGAACTTCAGGAGATGGTCGATTTTCTGAAGAACCCCAAGGCCTATACCGCCATGGGCGCGCGCATTCCCAAGGGCGTGCTGCTGGTGGGCCCTCCGGGCACCGGTAAGACCCTGCTGGCCAAGGCCGTGGCAGGCGAGGCCAATGCGCCCTTCTTCTCCATTTCCGGCTCCGACTTTGTGGAAATGTTCGTGGGCGTAGGCGCCAGCCGTGTCCGCGACCTGTTCGATCAGGCCAAGAAGGCCGCGCCTTCCATTATCTTCATCGATGAGATCGACGCGGTGGGCCGTCACCGCGGCGCGGGTCTGGGCGGCGGTCACGACGAGCGCGAGCAGACCCTGAACCAGCTGCTGGTGGAGATGGACGGTTTTTCCATCAACGAAGGCGTTATCGTCATGGCGGCTACCAACCGCCGGGATATCCTCGACCCTGCGCTGCTGCGTCCGGGCCGCTTTGACCGTCAGGTGACGGTGAACTATCCCGATCAGGAAGGCCGGGTGGATATTCTGAAGGTGCACTCCAAGGGCAAGCCTCTTGCCGCCGATGTGGATCTGGACAATGTGGCCAAGCGGATGCCCTACTCCACCGGCGCGGATCTGGAAAACGTGATGAACGAGGCCGCCATTCTGGCGGTGCGCCGTCACAAGAAGCAGATCACCCAGCAAGATATGGTGGACGCCATCGCCCGGGTGCAGATGGGCCCGGAAAAGAAGAGTCACAAGGTCAATCCCAAGGATCGTCACGTCACGGCTTACCACGAAGCGGGCCATGCGGTCATCGCCAACCTGCTGCCGGAATGCGACGACGTGCATCTGATCACCATCGTTCCCCGGGGACAGGCGGGCGGCTACACCCTCAGCCTGCCAGAGGAAGAGCATGACAACCTGAGCCGCAAGGCGCTGCTGGGCATGATCACCATGGCGCTGGGCGGACACGCCGCCGAGGACGTGGCGCTGGACGACATCTACACCGGCTCCTCCAGCGACCTGAAGCGGGCCACCGACCTGTGCCGCCGCATGATCACCCAGTACGGCATGAGCGACGAGCTGGGCACCATGTATCTGGGCAGCGATCAGGAAGTATTCGTGGGCATGGAGTTTGGCCAGAGCCGCGAATACAGCGAGCAGAGCGCCGCCGCCATCGACGCGGCTGTGAAAAAGCTGATGGAGACCTGCTATCAGCGGGCCGTTTCCCTGCTGAAGGAGCACTTCGACCAGCTCAAGGGCGTGGCCGAGGCCCTGCTGGAGCGGGATACTCTGAGCCGTGTGGAATTTGAAGCCATCATGAACGGCCAGCCCCTGCCCCCCATGAGCGAGGTGGAAATGCTCAAGCCCAACCTGAGCGTGGAGGACAAAAACGCTCCCGCCGACGAAGAAACCGCCGAGGAAAGCCCGGAACAGCCGGAAGCTGCCCCCGAAGCGGACGACGGCGAGCCCTTTATCGAGCCGGAGGATCAGAACCGGCTATGAGCCAGACGATCGCTTATCCCGTGGATCTGCACGTGCACAGCCGCTACTCCGACGGGCTTTTCAGCCCGGAGGAGCTGGCTGCGCGGGCCGTCCGCGGCGGCATCGGACAGATCGCCCTGTGCGATCATGATACGCTGGAAGGAATCCAGCCCATGAAGCGCGCCGTTGCCGCCCGCCTGCTGCCCGGCGGAGAACGGATGCGCTTTTTTCCTTCTCTGGAACTAAGCACCGGCGATGGCAACACCCATGTACTGGGCTATGGAGCCGATACGGAAAACGCTGTCCTGCTCCGCACGCTGGAAGAAATTCGCCGCAGCCGTCTGACCCGCATGGAGGAAATGCTGGAACGGCTGGAAACGCTGGGTATCCATCTGCCGGAGGAACGCCGGGCACGCCTGCTGATTCCCGGCACAGGACGGGCTCATCTGGCCCGGGAGCTGGTGTGGATGGGGCTCGTTTCCGCCGTTGCGCAAGCGTTTGACCGTTATTTGGACACAGGGAAACCCGGCTATGTGCCCCGCAAATGTCCCACAGCGCTGGAAGGCGTCGCCCTGCTGAAAGCCGCGGGCGCGGCTCCGGTGCTAGCGCACCCCTACCGGCTGGGGCTGGAAACGGCGGCCATGTGCAGCTTCCTTCTTTCCCTGAAAGAAGCGGGGCTGACCGGGGTGGAAGCATGGCATCCCTCCGCTAATCGAACGCAAGCCATGGAACTGGATCGTTTTGCCCGCCGAAACGGTCTGCTGGTCACCGGCGGCAGCGATTTCCACGGAGACGCCAACACGCAGGTATCGCTGGGCCACATGCCCTCCGGCTGGAACACCTGCCGGGAGGATGCACAGCTTCTTTTTGATTTCATCAACCATTGACAAAGTACGAGGTGGCTTTATGTACAACCAAGGCTACGTTCCCCAGAATCAGGGTCAGCAGAGCGGCAACTGGTATGCTCCCCCGCCCCAGCCCAAGCAGCAGACCCGCCGTTCAGGGGGAAGCTCCGGCAAGCAGCCGCCCCAAAAGCCGAAGAAAAAGCGCTCCCTCAAGTGGCAGCTGGTGAAGGTGCTGGTGGTGATCGTCCTGATCGCAGGTGCGTGCGCGGGCGGCTACGTCTGGAAGACCCAGAACGAGGTCAGGCCCTACATGAGCGTTTTCCTGCCCAACGTTTACGTGGACGGTATCGCGCTGTCCGGGCTTACGTGGCAGGAGGGCAGTCAGAAGGTCTGGGAACAGGCCAACGCCAAGGAAAACAGCTGGTATGTCCGGCTGAAGAATTCCTCCGGCCAATATCAGGACATTACGGCCAGTATGCTGGGCATTTCCTTCGACCCCTCTGCGGCGCTGGAAGAAGCGTGGGCCATCGGCCACGCCACGGACGCCAGCGGAAAGAAGGACATTTTCGAGCTGCAGCAGGACATCGCCGCAGCGAAAAACACCACCTATTCCTTTACCAGCGCCCAGCAAAGCGCCAATACCGCCCCCATTGACGAAATCCTGACCACCCTGCAGAATGTGGCCTACAAGGCCCCGCAGGATGCGGCCATGCTGTCCTTTAACCCGGACGATACATCCAATCCCTTCACCTTTCAGCAGGAGGTCTACGGCCAATGGCTGGACGTGAGCGCCGTGAAGGAACAAATTTTGGAAATGGTCTCCACGCTGCAAAGCGGAGAAATTCTGCTGGAAACCACGCCCATCGCCCCCTCCGTCACCGTGGCGGAGCTGGAAAAGAACATGGAGCTTCGTTTCCGCGCCACGACGGCCATCTCCAAAAATTCCACGGAGGACCGCACCAACAACATCCGTGTGGCCTTTGAACGGATCAATGGCACCATCCTGCAGGATAACAAGACCTTCTCCTTCAACACTGCCGTGGGCCGCCGGGAGGCCGGAAACGGCTACTATCCCGCCATCGAATATGCCTATGGCAACGAGGTCATGGGTATCGGCGGCGGCGTGTGTCAGGCCAGCACCACCGTATATCTGGCGGCCATTCAGGCCGGGCTGAAGATCAACAAGCGGGAGGCCCACTCCAACCCCGTCAACTACACGGAAATGGGCATGGATGCCACGGTCAACAGCACTCGCGGCCATGAGGTGGACTTCACCTTCACCAACAACACGGGAAGCCCCATTTACATTTCCGCCCACGTTATTTCCTCTTCCTCCAACAAAAAAAACCTGATGTGCGAGGTGCGTATTTACGGCAAATCGCTGGAAAACGTCAGCTATCAGCTGGTCAGCGAGACGGTGGAGGTGCTGCCCAAGCCGGAGGAACCCGTGCTGGTGAAGGACGAAGACGGCGAAAACGTGGTCTACGAGGATGAGACCAAGCTGCGCTCCAAGGGCCGGGACGGCTACGTGGTGGAGGCGTATCTCATCACTTTCACTGACGGTGTGGAGACCGACCGTACTCGCGTCAGCCGCGATACCTACGCCGCCAGGGCCGACCGCTATTGGGTGGGCGTTACGCCGAGATACTGATTTTTTGAGGGCAACGAACGCATGAAGACCGTTTTAGGAAAGATTCGCCGATGCGATGAGGAATACCATCTTTTCGCCCCCGGCGACCGGGTCGCCATCGGCGTCAGCGGCGGCAAGGACAGTATGCTGCTGCTCAAGGCCCTGAGCCTGTACCGCTACGTGCGCCACGGAGATTTCTCCCTGCAGGCCATTACCCTGACCTCCGGCAAGGAAAAGCCGGATACCTCCGCGCTGGAAGCCTATGCCGCCGAGGTGGGCGTGCCTATCCACATCGAGCACACGGACATCTACGAAATTCTCTTTGACATCCGAAAGGACAAGCATCCCTGCGCCCTGTGCGCCAAAATGCGGCGTTCCATTCTGTGCCAGCGGGCGCAGCAGCTGGGCTGCAACAAGCTGGCGCTGGCCCACAACCGGGAGGACGTGCTGGAGACCTTCCTGATGAGCCTGATCTTCGAGGGGCGGCTCCATACCTTCCACCCCAAGACGCTGATGAGCAAGACCGGCGTGACGGTGATCCGGCCCATGGTCTACGTCCCCGAGCGGCACGTGATCCACATGCAGCGGGAGCTGGAGCTGCCCATTCTGAAAAATCCCTGCCCCGCCAACGGCTATACCAAGCGGGAGGAAATGAAGCAGTTGATCTACGAGCTGGCCCGCCGCTATCCCACGCTGGAAGAAAGTATGCTGGGCGCGCTTCGCAACTACAAGCAGTACGCGCTGTGGGAGCCGGTGGAGGAAGAAAGCTCCGAAACGCGATCTTAAGCATGAAAACGCAGTATTCACACCGAAAAGTGAATACTGCGTTTCTGCAAAAAACCCATTTTCTATGACATGAGTCGTCCAGTAGGTAAATTTTGACGAAAGGAAGTCGTCGTAATGACGGCTTCCTTTGCGTTTATGGTCGTATGACTGGAGTGCCTGAAAGGAGTAGATTCTTGTATAAAACGCCTTGAATGGTTGCTGCACCTAGACCTTCATAGTGGTTGGTGCATTGCCATATAAAGCTCTTGTTTTCATAACTATAGGTATAAAGATCAATATCGGTAGAAGTACTGTGTTCTGTAACCGCTTCGGATTCTATCGTGCAAAGGCTTATATTTCTAACTACATATAAATCGCACGTGTAAGCGGATTCAGTTCCATCAACGATAGAGTATTCACTGATTATAGAATAAGCGTTTAATAAAACTACATCATCCATACCCATGCCATAGGCTGGAGAAGTATCACGAGATGCATAGCACACTTCATACTTTCTAGAAGATAAATTATACAAACGCTCGATCTGAACGCTGTCGGCAAAAGCGGATGTCCTGATTTTCAGCCATGTGTTGGTCAGGCCATCCGCTATTTCAACAGATTCTACATCTGGTAAAACATTGGTCAACAACCATTCGCCATTTTGGCGTAGAAACACAACAGCAAAAGTAGAAGGCGGATAACCATAACGGATAACGACTACATCACAGAGCGTATCTGAAACAGGAACTCCCCAGAAAGTAAAGTACTTTGCCTGCGTTGTAGAGAGAGAAGGCAAGTAGCTGGTGTTAAGACCGTTTTCCATTAGTACTTGATCAAGTCGATGAATATCATTGCCAACAGTCAGCACAAAATCATCCGGTGAAAACAGAATACACTGAAAGGGCGCAGCTTCATTCAGTGATTGGGAAGACTCTATCTCATGGAGACTGTTTGTTACAATATCCTGATACTGATTATCTAAAGCAGGTGCACATCCTGTACTGGATAAGAGCAAGAGAAATGCGAAGAAAAAGGCGAAAGGGATTCGTTTATTCATATGATTTACTCCTGTCATTGTATTTGTTGTTTAACATATCACTGGAATGTTGTTTTGTGTACTTTCTTGCTGGCATAGACCAGCCTGATTTAGCGACATCTCATTTATGTATACGAAAAACAACTGTTCTTTCTTGCCAAGAGTTTAAAAATATTTGCATAGGATGTGATTCTGTCATCCTATAGGATAAGGAACTTTTGCTTTTCTAATACTGCACAGTTTGTATCTTCAAAATAAATGCTTCCAACCATAACAGCATTGTATTTCTGCTTCGGCAGAACAATAAAGACAACTACTGCTTTATATCGTTCAGTTTTTTATATTCCTCTGGAAGATAAATAAAATCATAAATACCCTTATCGTCAGAATGAAGATCAAAATCTTCATCTATAGATATTTTTACTGTGCAGATATCATTAGTCCGTTTCACTATTTTCCCTTTCAAATTTCTATTGCCTTCTCATCTGCCGCAAAAACAGCAGCACCGCCGCCGCCAGCGTCAGGGCCATGTATCCCAGCACCCACCACAGATGAGGGAAAACTCCGGCCCAGTTTCCAGCCAGAACGGCACGTTCCATTTCCACCGCATGAACAAAGGGCAGCGCATAGGCAATCTTTTCAAAAGCGCCGCCTACCAGCTTCAGGTCGAACCACGTGCCGGACAGCCACGCCGTCAGATTGGTCAGCAGCGCGCCGCACAGGCCGCCTACTTGCTTGGTATTCATGATGCTGCCGCACAAAAGCCCCAGCCCAATGAAGAAAAAAGCGGCAGGCAGCACCGTCAGTACGGCCCCTATCATCGTAACGGTGGGTTTGAGCCCTAACAGCATGGCGAACCCGTAACAAACGATGCATTGCGCCAGCGCAATGGGCACGACCGGCAGCAGATACCCGAAAATGAAGTCAGCCGCCGTCAGGGGCGTGGTATACAGCCGCTGCAGCAGCGCCGTTTCCCGATCCCGGGCAATGAGCGTGGCGGAAAACAGCGTCATAAACGCCAGCCCGAAGATGGTCACGCCGGGGGTCAGAGTCTCCAGCCGAAACAAGTCCACCGGCACATTGGCCTGAATGGCCGTGAGCAGCGCCAAAATCACTACGGGGAAGCCCAAACTGAAAATCGCAGTCAGCGGGTCCCGCAGGATCTCCCGGGCATTACGCCGGGCAAACACCAGCATTTTCATTGCGCCTTCCCCCTTACGATCGCCACAAAGGCGTCCTCAAATTTTTCTTTTCCAGCCTGCGCTTTCAGCTCCGCAGGCGTTCCCCGCGCCAACAGGTGGCCGTCCCGCATCACACCTACCCGGTCGGAAAGTTCTTCCGCCTCCTCCATGTAATGGGTGGTCAGAACGATGGTCATCCGGCCTTTCAGTGCCCGGATGGTGTCCCACAGGTCGCTGCGGGCCAGCACATCCAGCCCCAGCGTGGGTTCGTCCAAAAACAGGATCTTCGGTTCGCCGATCAGGGCCATAGCAATGCTGAGCCGCCGCTGCCAGCCGCCGGACAGCTTGCCCGCCCGTCGGGACAGTACCTCGCCCAGCTTCAGCTGCTGGGAAAGCTCCTGAATTTTGGCGGCGGTCTTTTCCTTTGGGAAGCCATGCACACCGCCCATCAGTTCCAGATTTTCCCGGACGGTCAGATTGGCCGCAACGGCGGTCTCCTGCGGCGAAACGCCGATGATCTCCTTGACACGCTCAGGGCTTTGGAGAATGCTTTCGCCGCAGAGAAAAGCCTCCCCGCTCGTAGGCCGGGTCAGGCAGCAGAGCATTTTGATGGTGGTGGTCTTGCCCGCGCCGTTCACACCCAGCAGGGAGAACAGCTCCCCCTCCCTCACGGTCAGGTTCAGGCCGTCCACTGCCGTTACCTCTTTATATTGCTTCGTCAGATCGACGATCTGGATCGCGTTCATTTTCTTTCCCCTTCCGTTTCTTTTGGCAAAAACCTCAGTCGAAGCCCCTGATAAGCATCAGTCAGCGCGGCGCTGATAAAGTCCATATCCCATTCCAGATAGGCGGTGGCGATCATCGTGGCGATGCCGTGCACATAGATCCACATTTCCAGATGGAAACGGTACGCATCGTCCCGGCTCAACCCCATATTTTTCTGGATCAGCCCAAGCAGCGCTTCCAATTCGTCCCCGGCGGCCTTTTCTTCGTGGGTGCGGTCCCGCATAAACAGCAGTTTGAACAGTTCCTTCTGCTCCCGGGCGAAGCGGATGTAGGCCATGCCGCTGGCTTTATAGGGCGGATACCGTCCGGCGGACATATCCTGCCGCAGATACTCCTGATAGCGCAGATTGGCGGCCTTCACCACCTCCTGCTGCACTTCTTCCATATTGGCGAACAGGCCAAAAATGGGCTTGGCAGACGAGCCGAGCCGCTGAGCCAAACTGCGGGCCGTCAGTGCTCCGACGCCCCTTTCCGCAGTCAAGTCCAGCGCGGCCTGAATGATCTCTTCCCGCGTAAACCGGCATTTGGGCGGCATGAGGGTTCTCCTTTCCGACTGGATCTGTAAAAGAATCAAAAGTTGCGCAACTTACGTTTCTTATTATGAAACGAAAAACGGCTCCTGTCAAGAGCCGTTTGAAATTCCGCCCGGTCAGAGGGCCGACTGCTTTCGTGTTCTTTTCGAGCAGAACGACTTGCCCCATCGGGCGAAACCATCCGTGACCGCCGTCAGCGCGGCAGCCAGCAACAGCGTACTGGCATAACACAGCACCGTAAAGGCCCATTGCAGTCCGGGGTCGCTGTGAAGCGTGTTGGGGAACCAGTTCCGCACATACTGCACCGCCAAAAACTGGTGCCAGATATAGAAATTGAACGTCAACCCGGACAGCCAGCGCATCAGCCGGTTGCCAAGCAGCCATTCCAGCGGACGGGGCAGGAAGGCGGATGTAAGAATGCAGCCCAGCAGCACCAGCGCCAGCGGCAGCCGGTGTTTCAGCTGCCCCAGCCGCAGCGAGGCCGTGCTTTGCAGCCCCAGCGTACACTGGGCTTGAAGAATTTGCAGCACAATCCACACGCACAGCGCCAGCCCGGCGGCGGACGCCCATTGCAGCGCTGTTTTCAGCCGCGGAGCGCACTTTTCCAAAAGCGCCCGGCCCGCTTCATAGCCCATGGCTCCCAACATTCCCAGCGCATACACGTCCAGAAAGGCGGGCAGTTGGTTGATATACATGGCCGTATCTTCGACCTTGTAATAGACGAACGCCCGGTACAGCCAGCCCGCCGCCATCATCAGGCCCAGCGTCAGCCCCGGCTTTTTCCTTGTCCAGCGGGCCAGCAGCGGAAACAGCAGATAAAACTGCATTTCGATGCAGACCGTCCACAGCACGCCGTTCAGAGGCGTCCCATAATAGGGCTGCAAAAAGAAGGTCTGGGTCAGCGTCAGGTGGCTCCACAGATCCAGCCGCCTGGCCCCCTCGCTGGCGTAGCTGCCCTGCGGCAATGCGAACAGGAAATACGCCGCCAGCACCGCCAGCAGATAGGAGGGCAGAATACGCCAGAGCCTGTTCCGATAGAAAGCCAGCACGCTTGGTGGCTTCGTCCCCTCCCGACGGCATCCGGCATGGGGCAGAAACAGCAGAAACCCGCTGAGCAGAATCAGCCCGTCCACGAAAATATATCCTGTGCGGGTGATATAGTCAAAACTGATCCGACTTCCCAGCAGCGTCACCGTCTGAGGGAGCCAGCTCTGCTGCCAGATGTGGAAATTGGCCACCAGCAGGGTCATCAGCACCCGAAAGCCGTACAGTGCGCCGATCTCCCGCCGGGCATTGGCATTTTCCCCCATGGCTCAGGCCTCGTCCGCCGGAGCGTCCGTAGCTTCCGGCTGGACGGTTTCCTCCGGCTGGGACGTTTCGGTCGCGGCAGGGGTCTCGGCCGGGGCTTCCGTCGCGGCGGGCGCGTCCAGCTCCATGGCGGGCATTTCCGCCTCCGCCGTCTTGGTGAACTTGTAGTCCCGCTTGCTGCCGTCCCGGAGATCCCGCAGGCTCATACCCTTGGCGGTCAGCTGGCTGATCTGGAAAGAGGATTTCAGATCGTCCGGGCTGTTTCCCACCAGCAGACTGAAGTTGCTGACCCGGAAGTACAGTTCCTCGCCCAGCAGGGTGCAGGTGCCGTCAGTGCGGAATTCCGCCTGCGTCCCGCTGGCGGACTCCCACGCGCCCAGAATCAGATAAGCCCGGCGCTTCAGCTTGCTTTCCGCGTCCCGGTAGCCGATGGCCTCCTGATAGAAGGGCATGGCCCGGTAGGGCTCGTGATTCCGATACAGCTGGTCGGCGTAGGAATAGCACGTCTCCTGATAGAGCTGCTCCAGGTCGCGATACGCTCTGGGCAGGTTCGTCCGATCCACGTCCTGCAAGGCCCGGATGGCCGCAGGGTAATTTTCCTCCGCAAGGGCTTCCCGCGCCGTGGCGGAAGCGGCCCCGTACAGCTGATCGTAGCAGTCGGAGGCCTGCTGGGACGCATCCTCGTAATCGCCCAGCGCGGCGAAGGCGTCGCCTGCGGTTTTCAGCTCACCCGCGTTCTTCTGCGCCAGCGCCAGCTGATAACGACAGGCGTTGATCCGCTCCAGTGCCCGCTCATTATCGCCCATCTGTTCATACAGGTCGATGGCTTCCTGATATTTCTGTTCGTTCTCCAGCCGCGCGCCCTCGTTGAGGATCATCTCGTTCAGGGTGTCCACGGCCTGCGTGTCGTCCAGCTTGCCCACGTTTTCCAGCGCGGCCTGCACGTCTCCGCTTTCCTGATAGCTCTGGGCGATCTTTTCCTCGGTGTCCTTCACCCACTGCGCGCAGTCCTCATAGTCGCCCAGCTGGGTAAAGTTTTCCAGCGCCGAGGTATAATCCCCCGCTGCAAACTGCGACTGGGCCAGCTGGTAGCGGCACTGATTTTTCAGGGTCTCGCTGTCCTGATACCGGCCCAGCAGCTCCAGCGTTTCCAGTGCGGCGGCGTAATCGCCCCGGCTGATGGCGGCCTGTACCAGCTGATAGCGCACATCCTGAAGCAGGCTGTCGCTGTCCTGATAGCCGTTCAGCCCGGCCAGCAGCTGCTCGGCACTCTGATAGTCGCTGTTTTCCACCGCCGTTTTAGCCTGCTGATACCGACACTGCTGCAAAAGCTCCGCCGCGTCGGCGTATTGTCCGGCACTTTCCAAAAGGGGTGCGGCCGCGTCATAGGCCTGCTGCTCCATCAGCTGCACAGCCCGGTGATAATCGCAGATCTCCGCCTGTCCCAGACTGTCCAGATAGTCGGGAATCTTTCGGAATGCTTCGGACGCGCCCTCGTAGTCCTCCTGCTCCATCCGCGCCCGGCCATACTGGTACAGGCAGTCGTTGCCCTTGGCCAGCGCGTCCTGATAATCCGCAATTTCCAAATAGCGCTCCCCGGCGGTCTTCAAATCGCCGTCAGCCAGCGCCTTTTCCGCCAGCCGGTAGACCGCCGCCTGACGCTGTTCCTCCGCATCCTCCCAGCCGGAGGACAGCAGGTACAGTCGGATGGCTTCTTCATCGTTGCCCTCGTCCGCCTGCTTGGCGGCCAGCCGGTAATAGCACTCCCGGACTTTGTCGTCCGCATCCTGATAGCCGCTCAGATTCATGTACAGAGCCAGTGCCACGTTTTCGTTTCCTGCGTTCAGCAGTTCTTCCGCCTGTTCATAGGCGCACTGCTGGCAGCGTTCCGGGCTGTCCTCATAGTCGCCCAAACTCTGGAAAGTGTCCATGGCCTTGTCGTACAGCTTGTCCGCCAGATAGCTTTCGCCCAGCAGATACACCGTCTTTTTCCGCTGATCCTCGCTGTCGGCGTAGCCGTCCAGCCCGGCCAGCAACTTTTCCGCTTCCGTCAGGTTGTCCGTGCCGCCTGCATCCCGCAGGTCGAGGGCCTTCTGATAATCGCACTCCTGCTGTCGCTCCAACGCGTCCCGATAATCGCCCATGGCGGCAAAAGCCGTCTTGGCCTCGTCGTACTGCTTGGCGGTCAGCTTCTCCACCGCGGCGTTATAGCGCAGGGTGGGCAGCACCCACAGCACGCCGAACAGCACGGCGGCCAGCGCCAGCACGCCCGCGACACTCCAGCGGATGACGCGGTTCTTCCGACGGCGCTGCTGACGGCGCTGCTTGCTTTCTTCTTCCAGCAAACGGCTGTTTTCCTTGCGGGCTTCGGTCGCCACGTCCGCCAGCTTCTTTTCATGAACGGCGATCACCTGCCGCACGTTTTCCCGGCTGAAGCTGGCGAAGACCGCATCCCGGCCCCGCTCGCAGCGGCAGCACCGGGCCGAATCCAGCGGATTGGCGCGCCCGCAGACGCAAAGCCACGCCTGCTGCTGCACCTCGGGGTAGCCCATTGCGTCCTGCCCGGCCACAAAGCGCAGTTCGTCCAACGCCCGGCCCGGCTGCAGGGTATTGGGCTCATAGTTCACCAGCGGCGCGTTGCCCCTGCGCCAGATGGTCGCGTCGTCAAACCAGACCTTTTCGATGGTGACTTCCGCTTCCTTGACGTTCTTCCACTCGTTGGGCACCATCATCACACTGAACCGCTCGCCCGGGACGGCCTTCAGGCCCTGCATCCGCTCGGACTGGCGGAACAGCAGCCGGTTGTCCTGATCGTAGCAGCTCAGCGTCAGAAGAAGGCTGACCACCACCTTATGGGACAGATTATTCAGCACAAACGTACATTCCGAAACGTCTTCCGCCGGCATGGCGGACTGCCACAGTTCCACCGGACACGTCAGATCAATCTTCATGGTTCACCCTCCCGGTTTTTCCATTGTGGATCAACCTTTATTGTACAGGAAAATACGAAAAAAGTATAGTCCCGGCGGGCGCTTCCATTTGTAAAGTCTGCTCATGAAAACAGGCCGGACGGCTTTCGCCGTCCGGCCCGCCGGGGGTCAGTTCTTTTACTGAGCGAGGAACGCGGCCAGCTGGCTGTTGGCTTCGTCCACGATCTTCTGCATTCCAGCGCCGTCCAGCTTGGACAGCAGCTCGGGCAGCAGAGTGTCCACATCGCCCGCGCCGGTCCACAGGGTCAGCGCATAGGCTTCCTTGATGTTCATGCAGGCGGCGATTTCGTTCTGCACGGGGGTGCTGTCAAAGGTGAAGCCGTAGATGGGCAGCTTCTTGGAACCGCCGTAGAACTCGGCGAACTTCTGCTGGAAGTCAGCGCCCTGACCCTTGGTGGGGGGCAGCAGGGTCACGTTGCCCACGCCGTTGACCCACACGCTGTAGCTGTTGGTCCGGGTATCGGTGAATTCGGCTTCGCCCGCGTCGTTCAGGTTGTAATGCACGCCTTCCACGCCGTAGCACAGCAGGGTGATCACGGTAGGATCGGAGTTGAGCAGGTTCAGGAACTTCATGGCTTCCACGGGATGAGCGGAGTTGGCGGAAATAGCCATCATCGCGCCCTGCACGGAGGTGTTGTCGATGTAGGGAGCGTCATAGTCCATCAGGTAGGCCACCTGCACGCCGCGGGCCTCGGAAGTGGTCACTTCGTAGCCGTAGAGGGAAACCTCGGTGGAGATCAGGTAATTCGCGGTGTTCTGCGCGTTGCGCCACGCGTCGGTCGCGGTTTCGCCGATGGCGATGGCGGGATCGATGTAACCGGCCTGGAAGTATTCGCGCATCTGCTTGGCGAACTTCTCAAACTCGGGAGTGGCGAACTTGCCGACCAGCTCGGTGCCGTAAGCGCCGGGGGCGGACACGTCTTCCTTGTTGTAGTAGTAGCTCAGCAGCAGGTTGGCGTCGCCGGGAACGATGCTCACGCCGTCCACGATGCGCTCCGCCACAGCGCCTTCAAAAATGAAGGGATAGAAGGTCTTGCCTTCAGCTTCTTCCCCGGCCTTGACCTTGGCGAAGATGTCGCCCCAGCCGTAGAAGCCCGCGTTTTTCACATCGTCCAGCGTGTAGCCGTACTTTTCCAGCAGGGTCACGTTCACGTCCCAGCAGTTCATGGTGGCGAAATCCTTAAAGCCGGGGATAGCGTAGATGCCCTTTTCGCCGTCCTCGCCCTCGGTCATAGCGCCTTCCAGCAGCAGGGCTGGCAGAGCGGCTTCCACGTCTTTGCCGTACTCGTCCAGCAGGTTGTCTTCCGGGTCGTCCAGACGGACGAACGCGCCCTTCTTGGCATAGGGAGCATATTCGTTGCTGGTCCAGGAGCAGGTGAACATCACGTCGTACTCGTCACTGCCGGCGTTGATGGCATTGCTGGCCAGATCGTTGAAATTGGCCCAGGTGCCCCAAACGGGCTTCACGGTCACGCCGATTTTCTCGGCCAGATAGGCGTTCAGCTGTTCCAGCACAGCCGTGTCGTCGGTCACGTTGCAGCCTTCAAACAGAACAGTGATTTCCACGGGGGATTCTGCCAGAGCGGGGGTCAGGGCCGCCACGATCAGCAGCGCCGCCAGAAACAGAGAGAGCAGCTTTTTCATAGGTTTTCCTCCTTCACAAATTTGGGATTGGTTTATTTGTAAGCGGCTTGCAGCTCCGCGCGCCGCGTTACATCGGGGTTCTTTTCGCCGAACGGTCAGCCCTTCACCGAGCCGATGGTCAGCCCGGCCACCACGTACCGCTGGAAGAAGGGATACGCGCAGGCGATGGGCAGCACGATGAACACCACCACCGCCATCCGCATGGTCTGGCTGGGCAGGCTCTTGAGCGCCTCCGCCCCGCTGGCCCCGATCATGGAGCTGTTCCGGGCCAGAAATTCCGAGTTTTTCTGCATTTCCATCAGCAGGTATTGCAGGGGATAGAGTTTCTTTTCCGTCACGTACAGCATGCACAGAAACCATTCGTTCCAGTACCCCAGCGCCGTCAGCAGCGCCACGGTGGCAATGCCGGGCTTCATGATGGGCAGGACGATGCGGCAGAGGGTGGTGTACTCCCCCGCGCCGTCGATGGTGGAGGCCTCGATCAGCTCAAAGGGAACGGTGGTTTGCAGAAAGGTGCGCATGATGATAATATTGAAGGGACTGACCAGCATGGGCACGATCAGGGCTGCGTAGTTGTTGCTCAGCCCCAGCAGGTTCTTGCACACGATATAGGTGGGGATCAGACCGCCACCGAAGATCATGGTGAAGAAGCTCAGGAAGCTGAAGAAGCTGCGGAACTTGTAGTCCCGCCGAAACAGCGGATAGGCGTACAGAATGCAGATCATTACGCTGAGCACCGTACCCACGATGGTGATCAGGAAGCTGTTAAAGTAGCTTCTCCACAGAAGGTCGCCCAGCCGGAGCACCTGCCGGTACGCGTCCAGCGACCACGTCAGCGGGAAGAAGGAATAGCCCTGCGCGGAAATACTGCTTTCCCCGGTGAAGGAAATGATCACCACGAACACAAAGGGAATGATGCACAGCAGGGCGAACAGCCCCAAAATCACCGCGAAGAGAAATTCTGTGCCCCGGCTGATCTGATTGAGCCGGAGGTGGGAACGGCTGGAATGCTTGTTGATGGAAACGGCTGTCATCGTTCCTTCCTCCTTTCTCAGAACAGGCTGCTTTCTTCATCCAGCTTGCGGACCACCGCGTTGGCCGTCATGATGCAGATGAAGCCCACCAGGTTCTGCAGGAAGCCAGCCGCCGTGGACATGCCCACGTTGCGTGTGGAGGTGTAGGCCCGGTATACGTAGGTATCCACCACCTGCGTAGCCGGGAACAGGGGCGCGGAGTTCATGGGCACCGACCAGAACAGGCCGAAGTCCGCGTTGAAGATCTTGCCCACATTCATAATGAGCAGAATGACGATCATGGGCTTCAGGTGAGGCAGCGTCACGTGAATGACCTGCTGCCACTTGGTCGCGCCGTCCACCGATGCGGCCTCGTACTGTGTGCGGTCAATGCCGGTGATGGCGGACAGGTACAGCACCGTGGAGTAGCCCGTGTTTTTCCACATGCTGCACAGCGTCAGAATGTAGGGCCAATATTTGGGCTCATTATACCAGTCGATGGCCGTCCCCGTGGCTGCCTGCTGGGCCCGAACGATCATACCATTGGTGGGGTCCAGAAACGCGAACAGGAAGTACGCCGCCACCACCCAGCTCAGGAAATAGGGGAAGAACATCAGGGTCTGATAGGTCTTGGCCAGAAACTTTTTGGTCAGCTCGCTCATCATGATGGCGAAGGCAACAGAGAGCACAAGCCCCATCACAATCCACAGCGCGTTGTAGCCCAGCGTATTGCGGATCATCACCCAGCTTTCCGAGGTAAACAGGAAGCTGAAATTTTTCAGCCCCACCCATTTACTATGGAACAGATTGACCGGGAAGGGGATCTTCCGGGTCGGCAGCTTGTAATCCAGAAAGGACATGACAATACCGCCCATAGGCAGATATCGCAGCAGCAGGTACCAGACGGCCCCCGGAAGCACCATCGTGGTCAGCGCGAGGGTTTTCTTGAACTGGCCGCCGTTCAGCTTTCGGGGCAGGGACGGCTGCTTTGCAGGACACGACATGGAGCAGGCTCCTTTCTTGATCCACAGGCTTTGATGACACGATCCATTCGATGGCTTGATTATAGATTTTCCGCTTCTCGATTGGAATGCCCGGACTTGTGCTTTTTTGTCCATTTCTGTTCATTTGTTCCAATCGGTCGCAATTTTTCCATGAGAAGCAGGAAAACGCCCTTTTCACCCGGTAATTGTCATGACGGATGGAAAAACGGGCCGATCGTTTTCTTTTGATTTTATTTTTACGTCGGGAGGAATAGAATGCGCCGTCTCTGGAACAAGCTGCGTTCCCTGAAAGTATCGCTGATCTTCATGGTTTTGGGCTGTTGGCTGCTGCCCTCCGTCGTGCTGGGCGGATTCGTCGGCTCCGCGCTTTTCTCGCTTCTCCGGGAAAAAACGGAGGAGGCGCTGCTGACCGGCGCGCAGAATACGCAGACGCTGCTCAAGGCCAGCGTGGATTCCATGCTTTCTCTGGCCCGGGACGCGATCTACGACGGGGAGCTGAGCAGCGCCGTCAAACGCTACGACAGTGGAGAAATTCCCTATTCGGACTACGGCAACAGCGTCCGGGGCTATCTGGAACGGAAGTACAGCCGGGAGCCGTGGTGCCTGTGCGCGCTTTTCTTCCGCCCCGGCACGCAGGAAGAACTGCATTTCACCTCCCAGACCCGGCAGAACGCCGAATGGTTTTCCGACCATGCCATTCAAAGCGCGGCGCAGGCCGGGGAAACGCTGGGGACCGGCAGCGTCTTCTATTCGCAGGACGGCCGCATCTATCTTCTGCGAAACCTGTACCACACCAATCTGCAAAAATATGGAATGCTGGTGTTGGAGATCGACATGGACACAGCCATGGCTCCCGCTCTGGCTGCGGAACAGGCGGACGAGGACGTTCGCTACGCTATCCGGCTGGATGATTATCGCCACGGCACGCTGCTACCCGGCGGTGAGGGCGGCATTGAGGAATCAGACGGCACGCTCCTTTACACCCAGCGTCTGGAAACAGATGATTACCGGCTGGAACTGCAGGCGCAGGCCAGCCGCCGCCGGGTCTACGCCCGCATGGATTTCTTCCGTCTGCTGACATGGGCATTGATCGCTCTGACGGCTCCGCTATGCGGGCTGGTAATGGCCTATGTGCAGCGGCGCATCGTGCGCCCCATCGGCCAGCTGTCCGCCGCCTCCCGGCGGATGCAGGAGGGCGAGCTGGGCCAGACCGTCTCCGTGCAGGGAGCCAGCGAGCTTTGCCAGTTGGGCAACGCCTTTTCCGAAATGAGCCGCCAGCTGAAAAACCTGATCGACCGCTCCTACAAGGAACAGATCGCCCTGCGGGACGCGCGCATTCAGGCCATGCAGAGCCGTATCAATCCGCACTTTCTCAACAACGCGCTGGAAAGCATCAACTGGCAGGCCCGCATGGACGGCGACGAAACCGTCGCCCATATGGTGGAGACTTTGAGCGTCCTGCTCAACGCGGCCATCGCCCGGGACGAACGCCACTTAACGCCTTTGCAGGAGGAGCTGCAGGTGGTGGACGCTTATTTCTACTTTGTGGGGCTTCGTTTCGGCGACCGTATTCACACGGAGGAAGACATCGACCCGGAGGCCCGGCAGGCGCTGGTGCCCCGGCTGATGATCCAGGTATTGGTGGAAAACGCGGTGGAGCATGGCGTCAGCCCGGCGGGTCGGGGACGGATCCAGCTGCGGGTGCGCCGATTGGAGGACGAGCTGCTCATCAGTGTCACCAACGACGGCAAGCGGCTGACACAGGACGATCTGGAACGCATCCGCCGCCTGTTGGAGCTGGACGAGCCCAATCAGGGGCACATCGGCATTCGGAACATCTACCAGCGGCTCCAACTGTTATTCCCGGGCAAGGCGGCCCTGAGCATCGGTCTGTCCGAAACCGGCGATACCGTCGCCGCCATCCGAATGCCCTATACCGAAAACCTGCCCAACGAAAGCGCGGCCCTGCCGCCGAAAGGAGAGAATCGTCCGTGAAGCGCCGACTGCTGCTGCTCTTTTCTCTGGTTCTCGCTTTGCTTCTGCCCCTGACCAGTCTGGCGGAGGGGCTGACCCTGCGCACCGTCAGCATTTTCGCCGGGGCAGATGCGGCGGCGGACACCTACACCCGGCTCCTCAAGGAGTGGGAGGAGGAGACCGGCAACCGGGTCTCCGACACGTCCACCCCTTCCAACGAGGAATGGAAAACCGGCGTTCTGCTGGACTTTGCCGCCGGAAACGAGGCCGACGTGCTGTTCTACTTCGTCGGCACAGCGGACAGCGCGCCGATTTTAAGCCGGGTCGTTTCCGTGGCGGAGATCAACGCCGCCTACCCGGAACTGCAGCTGCCCGAAAGCGAACTGTGCCGGGAGGCCGATGGCTCCGTCTATGCCATCCCCGTCCGGGAGTACTGGGAGGGCCTGTTCTGCAACAAGGATCTGTTCGACCGTTACGGGCTGGAGCTGCCCACCACCTGGGAAAAGCTGGAAACCGCCGCCAGGGTCTTCCGAGAAAACGGCATTGTGCCCATAGCAGTCTCCCTCAGCGATCAGCCTCATTATGTGGCGGAGTTTTGCCTTTTGTGCTGTGGCGGAGAGGAGGATCATCGCCAGCGGCCGGCATCTGCCGAGGAAGCGCCCGCCAGCTGGACGGAGGGCATGGCGCTGCTGCAGCAGATGGAGCGGGAGGGCTTCTTCCCGGAGGACACGGAGGTCATCACCGCTTCCGAAGCCAGCCAGCTGTTCCTTCAGGAAAAAGCCGCCATGCAGATCGACGGCAGCTGGTTTGCCAACAGTCTGCCGGCGGATCGCATGGATTCCACGGTGGTTTTGCCCTTTCCTTCCCGGCAGGGGGAAGACAGTGCCATCATCCGGGGCGTTTCCATGGGCTTTTACCTGACCCGCAAGGCATGGAACAGCCCTCGCAAGGACGCAGCGGTGCATCTGCTCAGTTATCTGGCTACCGGCGATAATGCCCGGGCGCTGGGCGGCTACGGCTTCACCGGCGCGCTTCGGGAAAGTGCGGACGCCATGCTGGCCAGCCATCCCGACCGGCTCAGCCCGGTGCAGGACGCCATGAGCCCGGAGGCACGCACCCTCTGGTTCCGGCTCATCCCTTCGCTGGCTGACGGCCGCATCACGCCCGAGGAGCTATGGCGGCAGGTCTTTGCCCTGCATCCCTTTCAGCGGCAGGAATAGGAGGACGATCATATCATGTACCGCGTTGTTTTGGTCGATGACGAGCAAATCATTTTACAGGGCCTGCAGCGGGCTTTCCCATGGGCGGAATACGACTGCGAGGTGGCCGGGGTCGCCATGGACGGACAGGAGGGGCTGAAGCTGATCCGCGAGGTCAAGCCCGACTTACTGCTGACAGACATCTGTATGCCCAACATGGACGGACTGACCATGATCGCCGCGCTGAAAAGCGCCTTTCCGGCCATGCAGGTGGCAGTGCTCACCGCCTACCGGGACTTCGACTATGCCCAGAAGGCCCTGAATCTGGGCGTATGCCGCTATCTGCTCAAACCCAGCAACATGGAGCAGCTCCGGGAGGCCATTTCCACCATGAAGGCCCGTCTGGACGAGGCTCCCCCTGCGCCTTCCGCTTTGGAGCCAGAGGCCGAACCCGCCGAAAGCTCCGGCGAAGCGGGCGCTTTCATCGCCCGGGCGGCCATGGACTACATCCGCCAGCACTACACCGAGCATCTGACCCTGAGCGACGTAGCCGACCACGTCTACGTCAGTCAGTGGCACCTGTCTAAGCTCATCAACCGTCACCTGCAGCAGAGCTTTCTGGACATCATCAACACCCTGCGGGTGGAGCGCGCCAAGGAGCTGTTGGCCGACCCCGCCTGTCGCGTCCATGACATTGCCGCGCTGGTCGGCTACAGCGACGTGGCCCATTTCAGCCGCATCTTCAAAAAGCACACCGGCCAATCCCCCCTCGACTACCGGGCAGGGGTAGTACCCCTGCACCCCGGACTGCGTGCCGAAGGCACGCAGGGTGCTCGGGAGACATGAAACTTGGCCGGGGTTTTACCGCCGTGGCACGACAGGTGCCA
>URJB01000017.1 GCA_900548145.1 uncultured Eubacteriales bacterium
TCGAAATCAGTTGATCCGCAAGGGTCCGTGGGTTCGAATCCCACCGTCTCCGCCAAATACAAATTCAAATTCCACATTCAGGCCCTCAGTTTCCTTCAGGAAGGCCTCATAAAACAGAGGAACCGCTTCCTCCTCATTGTAGCAGGGAATCACCACGCTGAGTTTTTTCATGGATGATGCTCCTTTCGTACTTATTCCACCAGATGGCAAAGCGTTTGCGCCACAAGGGAATGCAGCATGGAACGCAGGGTTTGGTCGCCGTCAACGACGTGGATATCCACCTCGCACAGCCAGTCCTCTCCGATCACGCAGGCCAGCGCGTCCAGCTGCAGATCGCATTCGCCGCAGCGCAGCCAGTAGCCAAGGAACGCATGACCGGATTTGAACCGGTGACCTCATCCTTACCAAAAATCTGTTTTACGTGGCGGGTGGGATTTCGCATGAGTTTGATACGCTGCACTTCAACTACAAAAATGTATTCGATATGCTTGACTCAACATCAGAAGCCTCAATATGATAACAAAAAAGACACTAAAAAAGTTAGAAAATGGATTGACAATGCACAAACATACAGCTATAATGAAATCAGATATCAGATGAGGGAGGAGAATGGCCGTGGCAAAGCAAGGTATTTTGCAGAAAAGGATTAAAAAGCCTTCCGTTGCCAATACGGTAATGCAGCGCGTTTATGATGCCCTTTTGGAAGGAGAAATCAAGCCAGGGGATTTGCTGCCCTCCGAAGCCGAGCTCTCTGAGCAGTTGAACGTTGGAAAATCCAGTGTGCGTGAAGCGATCAAAATGCTGAGCGCCATTGGTGTGGTTGAATCAGTGCAGGGCGAGGGTACGTTTATTCGTACCAGCATTGATGAAGCAGCCGTTAATCCCATGACTTATCAAATGGTTCTGATGCAGGGCGCCGATGAGCAGATTCTGGAACTGCGCTACTGCCTTGAGCCTGCATACACGCTGCTTGCTATGCGTAAGGCAACCCCGGAGGATTTGGAGAAAATCCATGATACGGTTGTCAATTTGGAGCGTAAAATTTGCACCAATAGCCAAACTGCACAGGATGACCTCGCTTTTCATGAGGCGATTCTGGATGCGACGCATAACCCCTATCTGATTCGTATCGGTAAAACCATTCTGCAATTGTTTGAAGCTTCTATTCAGAAGTCAATGTGTAATATTCCCGATCAGGCTTTGGAAGATCATCGAAGAATCATTGAGGCCTTTGAACAAAAGGACAGCGATGCGCTTCATGAAGCCGTGCTGAAAAGCTTTGTTGGTTGGGAAAAAATGCTTTATCATTAATCGGGTTTTCTTTTGTAATAACCGTGTAGACGGTTATTCTATCCCCTTACTCATATGATATCTGTAGAAAGATATCTGAACATATGAAAAAAGGAGAATCAAAAATGCGGTACGAGCAGGTCGGAAAACGTTGGATTGTTCAGATTATGGACAACGGCGCAGCAGCACTCATCGACAGGCAGAAGGATGTTACCTGGGGAGGCGAAGTACCTGGCTGGGTTACCATGCGCAGCGGCGAATGCTTTACCCTTGGTGCTCCTGAAAAAGTAGGGCGGACTGCCGAGGGAGCCGCTTATGCCGTGTATAAAATCCCCGGGTATTCTTTCCGCGCAGTGTTTGCTCTTGATGAGGATGAGCTGACGCTCAGCATTGAAGAACTGTACTGCGAGGGTGAACTGGAATCCATCGAATACCCCGCGCACATGCTGCGGGTCGATACGGGCGTCAAAGGAGGATATGTTGTCATTCCTCATAAACAGGGTACACTCATCCCCTCCCGTCTGGACGATGGATTCATGCGCTATCGTCATAACACATGGAAAAACATCGCTGATATCGACCAGACCATGCCGTTTGAATTCTGCGGCCTGAATATGACATGGTTTGGCGCCAGCTTCAATGGCTCTTCCGTGATGTGCTATCTTCCCGAGGCGGTCGATATGGCGCTGCACGTTGCCGGCAATGCTGTATACGACGAAAACGGCAAGCTGGTCAACAGCCGTCAGGGCGATCTTCCCGGCAAGCGCTATTCGTCACTGACGCCGATCTGGCGTGCAAGCAGAGGCAAACTGCGCTATACGCGCCGCATGTCTGTGAAGCTGACGGAAAACGGATATGTTGGCATGGCCAAGCGCTACCGCGAGCTTGTGAAGGCATCGGGCAGATTTGTTTCCCTTGAAGAAAAAATCAAGATGAATCCTGCTGTGGCTGGAATGATCGGCGCTCCCGATCTGAAAATCTACATTTATACCCATCGCCGCAATGAACCGCGTCTTCGTTCCTGGTCAGAACCTGTGCTGGATGGTTACGAGTGTGTACACACCACGTTTGACCAGGTAGGAGAAATGGTTGAGGACATGCAGAAGATGGGCATGGAAAAGGCGCTGGTGCTGCTTGGCGGCTGGAACCGCGCCGGTTACGACCGGGAACACATTGATATGTGGCCTCCGGCAGAAGGTGCGGGCGGCGTGGAAGGTTTGGCCCGTGCCAGCCGTAAAGCCATCGAGGCTGGTTATGTCTTCTCCCTTCATGACAATTATCAGGACATCTATCCCGATTCACCCAGCTACGATGAAAAGCTGGTCATGAAGCATCCTGATGGCTCTGTGCATCTGGGAGGCGTCTGGGATGGCGGCCTGTGCCGTCTGGTGTGTTCTTCTCAGGCGATGGATTTAGCTGATCCCGTTATTAAGAACGTAAAAGATCATACCGCCGTCAACTCGTACTACCTGGATACCACCACCTCCGCTCCCATGTATGAATGCTACGATGAAGATCACCCCATGGTTCGTGCAGATGACCGGGCGAACAAGCGCGCTATTCTGGACAAACTGGCTGCGCAGGGATGGGTAGTCGGTGCAGAAGCCGGTGTGGATTGGGCCGTGCCCGTTGCTACCTTCTTTGAAGGAATGCCCGGTTCGGCTGTAGACCTGAATCACGGCGCCGAGTCGGCTGACTTTGGCATGATGGTGCCGCTTTTTAACCTGGTTTATCACGACGCTGTGGTTTGCTACTGGCAGCATGGCCAGCCCTTTGGCCGCGAGGATCACGTCAATCACGTGCTGCATGATTTGCTCAGCGCACAGCCGTCCAGCTGGTCCCTCATCTATGAGCAGTGGGAAGACCTGAAGCCTTTGATCTGGCAGTGCTATGATCTGCTCGGCCGCCTGCACGCCCGTACAGCGTTCTGTGATATGGTCAGCCACGAGTATGTGACGCCTGATTTCGAGGTGCACCGCACGACTTTCTCGGATGGAACGACCGTAAGCGTCAACTTCGACATCCGTTCTCATGCCTGCGGGGATATCATGCTGGCGCCCAAGGGCTTCTGTGTTTCGTTCCCCGGTGAAGAGCCCATCGTTGGCAGACTTTCCAGGGATATCGTTCTTGGTTAATACCATGCGGAGGAATGCATGGTAATAAATAAAAAGGAGGTCTCCAAAATGAAGAAACTGTTGTCCTTGTTGCTCACTGCTCTGATGCTGCTCGGCCTGTGCTCGCCTGCGCTGGCAGATGACGAACTCACGCTGGAATACTGGATTGCCGGTGACGCTCGTCGTACTCCTGTATACATTGAATCTGCAGGCCGCTTTACCGAAGCCACCGGCATCAAGGTCAATGTAACTGAAGAAGTTGGCGACAATACGCAGATTCAGCAGAAGCTGCTGACCATGATTGCCTCCGGCAGCGCTCCTAACGTGCTTCAGGTGGACACCATGTACGTAGCTGACATGGCGCGTGCCGGCATCATCATGCCGCTGGATGAGTTTCCCGGCTTCCAGGAGACGAAGGACGCTATCATCGCGGCCGAAGTTGATCCCCTGGTTGTAGATGGCAAGACCTACGGCTTCCCCATTCGCGGCAACTCCATCCACCTTGTGTACAACAAGCAGATGTTCCGCGAGGCTGGCCTTGATCCCGAGAATCCTCCCAAGACGCTGGACGAGCTTGCTGATGCGGCTGTGAAGCTCACCAAGCGTGACGCGGACGGCAACATCGAAGTGTACGGCTTTGAAATTGGCATGAATGCCGACCCTCACTGGAGTCTGCATGCGTTCAGTCCTATCTTCTGGGGCTTCGGCGGCGAGTATCAGCTGGAAGACGGTTCTTCCGGTTGGGGCAGCGAGGCTGGCGTCAAGGCGCTGGAATACTGGAACAAGCTGGTGAATGAACTGCAGGTATCTCCCGTGGAGCGCATCACCAACGGTTTTGTCAGCGGCAAGCTGGCCATGATGCTGGACGGCGAGTGGAATTTCCGCGCCTGGCGTGAAGAATATCCCGAGCTGGATTACGGCATCTCCACCATTCCCATGCCTTCTGCTGATGTAACTCCTCAGATTCCTCTGGGCGGCCGCGCATGCGTGATCCCCGTTATGAGCACCCATCAGGAAGAGGGCTGGGAGCTGCTCAAGCACGTACTGTCCTATGACGAGCAGATGGCTTATACCAAGGCTGAAGTTGGTCTGGGTGTTCGTCAGGACATGGGCAGCGATCCCTGGTTCGATACCAACAAGAACTATCGTCTGGTGCTGGAGGATATGCAGTACTCCAAGCCCAAGGCTGCTACTGAGATCATGCAGATGGATACCATCGTGTTCGACGCCATTCAGCAGGTTATCCTGATGGGCGCCGATCCTGCGGAAGCTCTGGCTGCGGCTGATGAAGCCTATAACGAACTGCTCGCTTCGCTCGAGTAAGGCACTTTCGCAGGGAGGAGGAGTAATCCTCCGCCCTGCATTCTTAGCACAGGGAGGCTGCGCATATGAAAAAACAGAGGCTCTCACTCAGCCGGCGTCAGGCCATCATTGGCGTGGTGTTCCTGCTGCCGTTTCTGATTCACTTTTCCATGTTCCTGATTTATCCCTTCTTTTCAACCGCTTATACATCTCTGACAAATGCAAACCTGATGTCTCTGACAGAAAAATTTGTCGGACTGAAGAACTACCAGAATGTTCTGAAAGATAAGCTGTTTATTTCTTCGCTGAAAAACACAGGTCTCTATCTGCTGATTGACGGTGTGGGCGTAGTGATTTTCGGCATGCTGATGGCGCTTGCTCTCAACCAGAAAATTCGCGGAATTTCCTTTTTCCGCACAGCGTTCTATATTCCTGTCCTGGTGGACTGGGTCATTGTATCCATTGTCTTTCTGTTTATTCTCGAACCCAATTTTGGCGTGGCCAACTATGTATTGCGTCAATTGAACCTTCCGCAGCAGAAATTTTTGACCAGTCCGCTGCAGTCCATGCCCATCATAGCCATCGCTTCCGTCTGGAAAGGATCCGGTTACTATGCCGTTTTCTTCCTTGCAGCTTTGCAGGACGTACCGGTTGATCTGAAAGAAGCGGCACAAATTGACGGAGCCACAGCCATCCGAACTTTTTTCAGCATTACGCTGCCGCAAATAATGCCTGTAGTCATCTTTGTGGTTCTGATTTCCTTCATCGGTTCCCTGAAGGGATTCGATCAGTTCTACATCATGACCAAGGGTGGACCGGCGCGTTCAACAACAACCATTATGTACTATTTCTATGAAGTAGCTTTTACAAATATGAAAACGGGCAAAGGAGCTGCCATTGCTATGGTTTTCACAGCAATTGTGCTTGCTTTTACAGCCGTTCAGCGTATTCTGTCCAGCCGCCTTGCCGGTGCGGACGGCGTAAATTGAGGAGGAACTGGCATGAAAAAAGCTTTCAAGCGCTTTCTCCAATATGGCATCATGCTTCTATGGACGGCTATATGCATTGGGCCGTTTGTGTGGATTCTGCTTTCCTCGTTTAAACCGCTTCGTGAAATTACGGCCTGGCCTCCTACACTATGGCCGCAAACGGCAACAACCAACAACTATATCGAGGCGTGGAACAGCATCCCCTATGGGCGCTATCTGCTCAATAGCCTGTTGATTGCTACGTTATCCACAGCGTCGGTCGTGCTGGTAGCCTGTTTTGCCGCATACAGTCTGGTGGTTCTTAAGTCCAAGCTGTCCAAGCTGGTGGAGATCCTGATTCTGATCGGCCTGATTATGCCGGCTCAGATCACCTTCATCCCCCTGTTTAAAATGATGCGCAGCTTTGGCCTGATTGACAGCTATGCTGGTTTGGTTCTGCCCTATCTTTCAACGGCATTTGGCGTATACATGATGACCTCGTTCTACAAAATGATGCCATTTTCGCTGGTAGATGCTGCGCGAATTGATGGTTTGGGCGAGTTTGGCATTGTAACCCGTATCGTAATGCCCAACGCCAAAAGCGGCATCATCACCCTGATCATCTTTAACTTCCAGCAGGTATGGAAGGATCTGTTCTGGCCGCTGCTGCTGATCAACAAAACCGAGCTACGCACAGTACCAATTGGCATTACGGCGTTTTTGCAGCAGGAGGCACAGAACCAGGGGCAGATTCTGGCTGCAGCGATTATTTCAATCCTTCCGCTGTTCCTTGTTTATGCTATTTTTCAGAAACAATTTGTTCAGGGCGCTTCCTTTAGCGGTCTGAAGATGTAAACAGCAAAGGAGGATGCCCATGCCCCCGCTTAGTACCGCTGTTTCTGCCGGAGATTATGTGTTTCTCAGCGGCATACCTCCTGTTAAGAACGGGCAGGTGATTGCTCCGCAGGACATAGTGCTGCAGGCAGAGTATGTATTAAAAAAAATGGATGAAGTACTGGCAGCGTTTGAATTATCATTGAAACACCTGGCTTATGTACAGATTTATCTGCAAAGTATGGATGACTATGAGACGGTCAATGCGGTATATGAAAGGCACATGCCACAGCCATATCCAGCTCGCAAAGTCATTATTACGGATTTCGCTGTGAAAGGCGTACGCCTTGAGATGAATGGTATCGCGACAGGAAAAATCAAAGAATGCATATTTATGCCATAAGGAGTGATTGATATGATTTTTGATGCGGATCTTCATCTTTCTCTCACGGAGGACAATGGTCTCACTGCGGAAGCTGCACTCCATGCCCTGGACAAAGCGTGTATCGACAAAGCGAACATCTGGCTTCAGCCGCCCTACATGCGCGTGATTGATGAAGCAAATCAATACATTTATCAATCTGTCAAGGCGCATCCCGATCGTTTCAGCGCAACCGGTTGGGTGGATCCCCACTTTGGAGAAGAAAAGTCCCGCGACATGCTCAAGCGCTGCATTGAGGAATACGGGATGCGCACCATCAAATTCAATGGAGCTCAAAACAGCTATTATATTGATTCACCGGAGCTGTTTCCGTTATATGAGCAGATGAATCAGGCTGGCTGTGCACTGGCATTCCACATCGGATCCGATTTCTTTGACTTTACTCATCCTTCACGTGCCCAGCGTATAGCGGAGCATTTCCCCACGATGCCTGTGATGCTGGTTCATATGGGCGGAGCAGGCAAACCGGATTTGAGCAATGCCTGTATTGACGTGGCCAAAGTCTGTCCCAATGTGATGCTGACAGGCAGCGCTGTATCCTACCTTTCAATCATTCACGCGATTAAAGAACTGGGACCTGAACGCGTCTGCTTTGGAAGCGACGCCCCCTTTGCCCTGCCGCATGTTGAACGCGCCGCTTATGAGGCATTCCTGCCCGATGTGACAGATGCTGCAGGTGCCGAGCTGATCATGTGTAAAAACGCCATGAAATTTTTCCAGTACAATTGAAAACGGTAATCTGGCTTGAACGCAAGCTAAGCCTGTTTCTTCTTGAAAGTAGTTATCAAAAATCCGGCTAAACTGCCCCCAACTGTGCAGACAGTACAAAAAACCTTGAGTTGGAAAAAGGAAGATTAACCGGAGTGACGAAGCGTAAGCGGAGGCACTCCGGTTTTAAGCTGGATCCGTTCACAGTTGTAGAAAAGGATGTAAACCGTTTGTCATTCGCTGGTTTGAAGAGCATGGCGCTACTGTCGACAATGATAACTTTGCACTTTCTCAGCTGTTGCAGTGGATATGGCGAAGCGCGATCCGTAATGACGAGTCAGTTTCTCTCTATCTTCCGTCCAGCAGGATGCGCAGATTGCTTATGAACTGGCTTGGAGAATCCTGCTCCCACAAAGTGAGCTGAACTCCTTGTAAATCAACAGGTTTGAAGAAAAATCCTAAAAAGAAAAAAGGATATTCATCATCCATCTTTCATCCGCACTTTACATAAATCAGAGAAACCACGACGTTGTCTGCTTGAGGAGATCAAACGCTACATAACACACAGGATCGCAGATGCTTCCCGGTAGCGGAAAGTTTGAGCGGACGGGACTAAACTCTGATGGCAAGTGCAAGGAAGCAGCAAACACTGCCTTCAACTATCTGAAAGCGAACAGCAACCGTATCAGCGGCGCGATCAGCACGACAACAAAGGACTATATCATCAACTATCAGGATTTGCAGGGCATCGGCATGACCGAGAAACTTGCGCTTCCCACGCTGATTGCGCTCTGCTCGATTGCCCTCGGAAAGCCGACTCTCAACAGTCTGGCAGTGCTTGGCGAGATCAGCATTGCCGGGACAATGCTCAAGGTGGACGAGCTTGCAAACGCCCTCCAGGTCTGCCTCGATAGTGGCGCAAAAAAGGTGCTGCTGCCGATTACATCGGCGGCTGATCTCGGTCTTGTTCCGGCAGATTTGATTGGCTGCTTCAATCTTGTTTTTTATCAGAGCGCAGAGGACGCAGTATATAAGGCATTGGGCGTTGAGTAATTCCGCTTCAAAGGTGGAGAGAGCAATATGCACTGTCCGTGGTGCGGCAGTCCAGTTATGATACATAATCATCTTGGGAATGCGGCTGGTGCGGAGATTTTGAAAGTCTCACCGAACACGGCACAAATCACGCTGACGCTTTCCTTCGTCTATCATGTCGATCTACCCGAAACGTGGAGCGATTTGAAACGACACTGAATCAGCTTGTACCCAAGAACACCTTGCTTTCACATTTTCTCGGGAAGGTGCTGCTGCACAACATTTCCACCATAATCCAGAATGCAGGAGCATTGCCGGACGAAAAAAAGGCGGCGGAACTACGGACTTTCCTGACTACAACCACTGACCTGAAGCGGGGCGAAAGCGCAAATGAAGTATCTCTCAGTTTTTTTCAAGATAAAACAACTGCCTTCGGCAGTACACCGAAGGCAGTTTAAAAAAACAGGTGGGAAAGGGGTCAGGATTTGACTGCGCCGGTGGTCAGGCCGTTGATGATCTGCTTCTGTGCCAGCAGGTAGAAAACCAGAATGGGCAGCGAGCTGAGCAGGAAGGCCGCGAAGGCCAGCGTGTAATTGGTGGAGTACTTATTTTTAAAATTATACTCAAACAGCGGCAGCGTCCACATGTCCTGACTGGCGTTGAGCATCAGAAGGGGCAGTTGGAAGTCGTTCCAGATCCACAGCGCGTCCATGATCATCACGGCGGACACGATGGGCTTCATCATGGGGTAGATGATCGTAAAGAACGTGCGGCCCACGCCCGCGCCGTCGATAAAGGCGGCTTCGTCCAGCTCCTTGGGAATGCTGTTAACGTAGCTGACGGTCAACAGGCAGCCTTCGGACAGGGCAAAGACCCAGTACAGCAGGATCAGGCCGTAACTGTTCATGGCATTGAGGTAGCTCATCAGCTTGATCTGGGGCACCATGACCACGGTAAAGGGAACGAAGGCGCCGGAGATGAACAGAATGTAAATCAGCCGATAGTACTTTTTCTTGAAATTCCGGGCAATGGCATAGGAGACCAGCGGTACAAAAACGCCGATGCCCAGCAGCGAAAACAGCGTGATAAACAGGGAATTGAACACGAAGTTGCCAAAATACGCCTTGTGGATGACCTCGTCAAAATTGCCCAGATACAGGGTAGAGGGCAGGCCGAAAAAATTGGCGGACATCTCGTCCGGCGTTTTCAGGGCCGTGACCACCGTGATATACATGGGGAACAGGATCAGCACCACGCCGATGGTCAGGAACAGGTAGGTCAGTGCGTTCAGGATCCTTTTGCTTTTTTTCATCTTCAATCACGCTCCTGAACCAGTTTGATCTGTACCAATGCCACCAACATGATGACGATAAAGATCATGATGGATTCCGCCGAGGAATAGGCAAACTTCATATCCGTAAAGGCGTGTTTGTAGATCGAAACGGCGATCGTTGTGGTGGCGTTGGCCGGGCCGCCGTTGGTGGTGGCCTTCACATAGTCGAATACCATCAGGCCGGAACGGATGCTCATCAGCGCCGCAACGCCGATGGTGGGCTTGACCAACGGCAGTGTAATGCTCCAGAACGCCTGACGGCGGGTCGCGCCGTCAATGGTAGCCGCTTCGTACAGATCGGAGGAAATGGACTGCATTCCGGCCAGAATCAGCACCGTGGGCACAGCCGTTTCCTTCCAGACCTGAATGAGCATGATGGCCCACATGGCCAGATTGCGATTGGAAAGCGGGTTTTTGGACAGAAGCGCGATGCCCATCGCCTTGCCCACCATGGGCACTACGTGGTAATAGATCTGATTGAAGATCAGGCCGATGGTAATGGAGGACATCACCGCAGGGAAAAAGTAAGTCACCCGCCAGAAGCTGTGCAGCTTCAGCTTCTGGTTCAGCAGGACAGCCAGCAGCGTGGCCAGTGCCGTCACCAGAAGGGTCATCACGATCGTATACCAGAAGGTGCGTCCCACCGCCGCCATGGTCAGCTTATCCTGAAAAGCGCTGACATAGTTCTGCAGCCCGATAAACTGATAGGTCGGGCTGATGCCGTTCCAGTCCGTCAGCGAATAATAAATGCCGCTGACAACGGGGAACGCAAAAAAGATCAGATACAGCAAAACCGCCGGCACCGTAAAAAGGAAATAGGCCGACTGTTTCATGCGTTTTCCGAGGTTCATCGTTCTTCTCCCCTCCAAAGATCATCCGTAAAAGGAAAACGCCGGAAGGGAGCCCTTCCGGCGCTTTTTCCCGTTCGTTACTGAGCGACAAACAGGCTCTGCAGCGTATCAAGGAAGGCGGGAACGTCTTCATCGATCAGCAGCTGCTGGCAGGCGCTGGTCACATAATCCACGGTGCCGGTCACCCACATCTGATCGGGCCACAGACCGATGTTGTCGGCGCTGTCAAAGCAGCTCAGGATCGGCTTGGTCTCTTCCACAGCGGAAACGACGCCCTTGATGTAGGAAGCGGAACCATCCATGTCGGCATAGTACTGCGCGTTGTCCTCCCGGGCCATGAACTGAAGGAACTTCAGCGCGGCTTCGGGGTTGGCGCAGGTGGAGCTGATGCACAGGCCCAGATCATTCTGGTAGCCGATGCGCATATGGTTGCCGGTCTTGGCGGGCAGCGGGAAGGAGGAGAACTCGAAATCGGGGTTCAGCGCCTTCACGGAAGGAACGATCCAGATGCCCTGAATAATCATGGCCGCTTCGCCGTTGGCGAAAGCGTCCAGCGCCTGATCGTAGTTGGTGCCCATGGTGTCTTCCTGAGCGTAGCTGTTCAGCTCCAGGAATTCCTTGGCGGACTCTTCAAATCCGGCGTAGTCGGTCACAGTGGCTTCGCCGTTGTAGATGGCGCTGTTGACGGTCTCATAATCGTCCACGCAGTTCAGCGCGACCATGGACCACACCGTGCTGGCTTGCCAGTCCATGTTGTGCATCACGAAGGGGGTGATACCGGCGGCCTTCAGCTTTTCGCACACGGCGATCAGCTCTTCATAGGTGGTGGGCACTTCGATGCCGTTTTCTTCGAAAATCTTCTTGTTATAGAAAACGCCGGCGGCGTTCATGGAGATGGGCAGGATGTAGGACTTGCCTTCGTACAGGGTATCCTTCAGCATCCCTTCGTCGATGGTGGAGAAAACGTCCTTATCGGTCAGATCCAGCAGCATACCGTTCTTGGCCATTTCCTGATAACGGGGATCAGTGGCGTAGTAGGTCAGCATTTCGGGCAGCTTGTTGGTAGCCGCACGGGTCTGCAGCACCGTGGTGGAGTCGGGGACCTGCGTCTGCTCCACGTCGATGTCGGGATTTTCGGCCTCGAACTTATCAATCAGCGTGTTCAGAATATCGACCACTTCAGGCTTGATATTGAAGAACTCCAGATGAACCTTGTCGCTGCTCTCGGCCAGCGCGGAAACGCTTCCGAGCATCAGCATGGCGCAAAGAACCAAAGCCAATACCTTTTTCATGGGTTTTGTCCTCCCAATGATTATTTGAACTCCCGAAGGAGGAAGTTCCTTACCTTTTGCGCTACCAGCGCCTGAGCTGCGGCCGTCTCGTAGCAGTGATGCACGCCCGGGATCAGCTGAAGCTCCGCCCGGCTGCCCAGTTTGTCCTTCAGACGGATGCTGTGGTAAACCGGCGAATCGCCGTCCAGCTCGCCGTGGATCAGCAGCGCGGGTACGTTCAGTCCGCAGACGATGCGGTACCCATCCAAATCGGACAGCTCATCCACCATCGCCTTGGAGACCCGGAAGCCTCCCAGATCGATCCAGCCGTTTTGCAGGAAATCCTGCAGCTGCGATCCTGTCAGCAGTTGGATCAGCTCATGATAGCAGGAAAATGCCGGACTCAGCAGCACCAGTCCCGCCGCGTTCGCCTTCTCCGCGGCCATGACCGCCGCCAGCGCGCCCAGCGAATGGCCGCCCACAAGAATCTTTTCAGGATCCACCTGCGGCAGCGTCCTGGCATATTCCATGACCGCCGCCGTATCTTCCGCCTCGGTGGAAGTAGTGGCTTCTTCCGGCAGACCGTCGCTTTCTCCGCTGCCGATGCAGTCATGACGAAGGCAGACGACGCCGTTTTTTTCCAGTTCCTTCGCAATGGCCATCAGCGGCCGTTCGTGGGCGCAGCCCGTCAGGCCGTGGCACAGCACCAGACAGGGGCAGTTTTCTTTTTCCGGCAAGTGCGCGATCCCGCGAAGGGTCTTTCCTCTGACTGTCAGAGAAAAAGACGTCTGCATTCCAACCACCTCTTACAGCAAACGTTTGAACAAGGTTATTATAGGCCTCTTTTCTCCGCCGTGTCAACCTTCCTTTTTGGGGATCGACCCCCGTTGCAGGGGGAGGGGGTGGTGTGGTATGATGGAGGGAGAAAAGAATGGGGGAGGGAATAAGCGTTGAAAAGAAGGCGGAGACGGGGACTTTCCTTTGGCAGCGTGGTAATGATCGTTTTGACCGTGGCCGTGCTGGCGGGGTTCGGGACGATGATCCCCCGGTTCACCGGCAGCGAAAGCTTTGACCAGAACGCGGCGCAGCTGGCCGTGGCGCTGGATCAGACCATCGTGAATTTCTCCTCCAATTTGGGAGCCATCGCTTCCCAGAAGGAAACGACGCCGCCCGCGCCCCTGTGGGCGACGGCCACCCCCATGCCCACCGCCACGCCGGTTCCTACGGCGGTGCCCAAGGCAAGCTTTCGGCTGTGCGCCACGGGAATGCTGAATTGGAGCGCATCCATTCAGAAATCCGTGCAGACGGACAGCGGCTATCAGTACGCCGACGTGCTCAGCCCGCTGCTTTCTCAGCTGAACGCCGATGTGACCGTAGCGACCCTGCGCAATTCCCTGATCGCCGATGAAAAAATCTCCGACGGCAACGCGGACGCTTCGCTGGCGGCCGCGCTGTTCCAGAGCGGCTTCCGTGCGCTGAATCTAGGACATTTCAACACCTTGGATTACGGTCTGGACGGCCTGTGGAAGACCCAGAGCACCCTGACCGACGCGGGGGTTCTGCCCTTCGGAGCGTACCCGTCCGCCCAGCGGCGCAGCACGCTGACGCTGACCAACGCGGGCGGCGTGAAGCTGGCCCTGCTGAGCTATCAGAGCGGCGTCAGTTCCGAGGGCCGGAAGGCCGTGTCTGCCGACGACCGGGCCTACGCCGTAGGCGAGCTGGAGCTGTCCGTCATTCAGGAAGAGATCACCGCCGCCCGGAACGCGGGCGCGCAGGTGGTGCTGGTATCCCTCTGCTGGGGCAAGGAAAACGCCACAAAGCCCACCAACGAACAAAAAGAGCTGGCGCAGGCCATCGCCGACGCGGGCGCAGATATTCTGCTGGGCGTGAACCCCAAGGCCGTCCAGACGGTGGAGATTCTCACCGCCGACCGGAGCGACGGCCGCTATCACCCGGTGCTGTGCGCGTACAGCCTGGGCAGCCTGCTGACCTCCGAACGGCAGCAGCGCACCAATCTGGCGGGCGTGCTGCTCCACGCGACGGTGGAATATGACCCCGCCACCGACACCGTGGCCTTCGACGGGCTGACCTACACGCCTACCTACAACTGGCGCACCAAGGAAAACGGCGCTTACCGCTACCGGATCTACCCCAGCAATCTGGCCGAATATCCGGCGGACGTGAACAAGGATCAGCTGAACATCATGGCCAAGTGCCGGAAGATCATTCAGGACGTGATGGCAGACAGCGGGTTTACGGAACAATAATATTATAATAGGAAAAGAAGGAATCTGAAATGAAACTGCTGGCCGTGGGAAACAGCTTTTCGCAGGACGCCTGTACCTTTCTTCATCAGACGGCGCAAGCACAGGGACTCGACTTGGAAGTGACCAACCTGTATATCGGCGGCTGCTCGCTGGAAATGCATTACCAGAACCTGCTTTCCGGCAAGGCCGACTATCAGTGCCAACAGAACGGCCATTTTGACGGACGGATGATCTCGCTGCCGGAAGCCCTTGCCATGGAGCCGTGGGACGTGATCGTCACCCAGCAGGCCAGCCATTTCAGCGGTTGGATGGACAGCTACGAGCCTTTTCTGACGGAGCTGCTGGAGGATTTCCGCAAGGCCCGTCCGCAGGCGCGGCTCTATCTGCACGAAACATGGGCATACGAACGGAGCAGCGATCACGGGGCCTTTTTCCGCTACCATTGCGACCAAATGGAAATGTATGACCGGCTCCGCTACTGCTACCGTACCATGGCCCGTCAGCACGGCCTTTCGCTGATCCCCAGCGGCGATGTGATCCAGCGGGCGCGCACGAAGGAGCCTTTCCGGGTGCAGGACGGCGGACGTTCCCTGTGCCGGGACGGCTTCCACATGAGTCTGAGTTATGGCCGCTACCTGCTGGCCTGCGTGTGGGTGGGGCGGCTGTTTCACGTATCTGTGGCGGACAATCCCTTTATTCCAGACGGCGACGAGGCCGTAGAGCCCGCTTTACTGGCGCTGCTGCGGCAGACGGCGGACGAAGTGCTGGCGGAGCAGCGCAGTCAGGAATAAGGCGCTTTCCGTTTTCCGCTGCACCCCTCCGGGTGATTTTTTCGAACTTACGGAAAAATTTTGCTCGGGGTATGGACAAAAAAACAGTCCTTTGCTATAATGTAAAGTGCTGTTGTGCCAATATAGCTCAGTCGGTAGAGCAGCGGTTTCGTAAACCGCAGGTCAAGGGTTCAAGTCCCTTTATTGGCTCCATTTTTTCGGGGTGTAGCGCAGCTTGGTAGCGCGTTTGCTTCGGGAGCAAAAGGTCGCGGGTTCAAATCCCGCCACTCCGACCATTAAAACCCGCAAGGCGTAAGGCTTTGCGGGTTTTCTCTATCCATTTTTCATTTCCCAATATCTCCCTTTTGACTCCCGTTTCTGCACCCTTTGGGGGCAAAATTTTTCAAAAAACGCCGTTATGGACGGTTCAAAGGTTCAAACTTGCCCGCCTTCGGCGGCCGAGATACGGAACATAAAGAAAGAAGACTGCCTGACGGCAGCCTTCTTTCTTATAGGTTATTTTTCCATTAGTTGGCGCGCACCTTGATGCTGGGCCAATCATAGATGCCAACGGGCGTCATGTTGAAGTCCTCCACCTGGGCGGACAGGATGACGGTCTCGTTGCGGCTGTTCAGATAGCAGCCGACCGGATCCTCCAGGTACAGGATCTCCGCAGCGCGCTGGTAGGCCTTTTCGCGCCATTCCTGATCGGTGGTCTTGGCAGCGCCGTTGAGCAGCTCGTCCACTTCGGCGTTGGAGTAGAAGCCGTAGTTGTTGCTGTTCTTGCCGTCTTCTTCAGTAGCGAAGCGGCGCTTCAGACCCTCGTCGCCGTCCAGCGTGATGTAGCCGGCGCCCATCAGGAACATGCCCCAATCGGGGAATTCTTCGGGGGTCAGGCCGTTCCACGCAGCGGAGAAGGTAGCGCGGTCAACCACGACCAGATTGCACTTGATGCCCACTTCCGCCAGCTGAGCGGCGGCGATTTCACCGGCCTGCACACCCTTGTTGTACACGTCGGTGCACATGAGGTTCATTTCGAAGCCGTCAGGATAGCCAGCCTCGGCCAGCAGTTCCTTGGCCTTGGCCTGATCCTGCTGGATCACGCCCAGATTGATGTAGCCGAAAGCGGCGGGCGGCGCAACGCTGTCGCGGGGCTTCTCACCCATGGCGCCCCACAGAGCCTCGACCAGCGCGGTACGATCCAGCGCGTAGGAGATGGCCTGACGAACCTTGGTGTCCTTGATGATGGGGTTGGAGCAGTTGAACTGGAACAGATGGCAGCCGGGGCCGGGGATGGAGAACACGTTCAGGGTGTCGTCCTCCTTGAAGCGCAGCACGTCCTCAGCGGAGATGTTGATTGCGGCGTCCACCTGATGGCTTTCCATGGCGATGGCGCGGGAGGCAGCTTCGGGAACGATCTGGATGCAGATGTTCTCGGTAGCGGCGGGGCCGTTGAAGTAGTCGTCAAAGGGAACCAGGTGCATATCCTCGTCCTTGTTCCACTCCACCAGCTTGAAGGGGCCGGTGCCGTCGACGCTTTCCACTTCCTTGCCCAGTTCCTTGCCGTACTTTTCGATGTAGTCCTTGTTCAGCAGGGTGTTGGCACGCAGGGTCAGAGAGGCCAGCATGGGGCCGGCGGGCTCCAGCGTAACCAGATTGATGGTGTAATCATCCACGATGTCGCAGTGATCGATAAAGCCCATGGTCTGGGTGTAGCGCACCGGGTCTTCCTTGTTCAATAGACGGTCGTAGGTGGCCTTCACGTCCTCAGCAGTCAGTTCTTTGCCGCTGTGGAACTTGACGCCCTTGCGCAGGTGGAAGGTCCAGGTCAGCTCGTCTTCGGAGACTTCCCAGCTCTCGGCAACGTCGCCCACGATATTGCCTTCCAGATCGCGCTTGACCAGATAGGAATATACCTGAGGCAGCACCACATCGTTGCTGACGTTCATCTGGCCGTCCATAATTTCCTGATCGTTGGCAACGGCGATGGTAAAGGTATCCTGATACTGGATCTCATCCGCCATGGCGACTGTTCCGACGCAGGTGGGAAGCAGCAGCGCCATCGTGAGAAGGAACGCGAGTGTCTTCTTCATAAGTTCTTCTTTCCTTCCTTTCGTGGGTTTGTTTCCTGAGCTTTGCCGTTAACGCCCCTGCGCATCAAGGCGTTTTTGCCGTCTCCGTTCCGGAAACTTGGCGGTATTATAGCACCTGCTCGAATTGTATGCAATTATGTGTACGAGAAAAAATTGTATATTTTTTGTATTTTACACTTGTTTGGTGAATAAAACCACTAATTACCCTATAAAATACATTTTTTTTGATTGCTTATGCATCCGGCTGCAGATCGTCCAGATGGACGCGCCGCCCGCCCAGATAGACCCGACCCACGGAAGCAAGGCTGCCGACGTCCTCCAGCGGGTTGGTATCCAGCGCCAGAAAATCCGCTGTCTTTCCAACCTCCAGCGAGCCAGTCCAGTCCTCCACGCCGATCATGCGGGCTGCATCAATGGTGGCCGCCCGCAGCGCGTGCCACGGGGTGCAGCCATACTCCACCATTTTGCATAATTCTGTATACGATCCCCAATGGGGATTGTAAGGCGTGCCCGCGTCCGTACCTGCGGCGATGGAGACCCCCGCCTTCAGCGCCTTCTGGAAGCTGGCCACCTGCGCGTCCCGGGCCCGACGGCACTTGTCCAGCGCATAGCTGGGGATATTCGGGTCGGTCTGGTGCAGCATCAAAAAATGAATGGCAGACAGGGTGGGCACCAGCCATACGCCCCGATCCAGCATCATCTGCACGCACTCGTCGTCCAGATAGGTGCCGTGCTCCACCGAATCGATCCCGGCACGGATGGCGCACTTGATGGCGGCGGCGCTGTGGGCATGGGTGGCGGTTTTCTTGCCCGCCTTGTGAGCCTCCTCAATGGCGGCCCGCATTTCCTCCTCCGTCAGCTGAGGAGAGGAAGCCTCCATGCCGGGAGACATCATGCCGCCGCTGGCCATGATCTTGATCAGATCGGCTCCGTACTTGATCTGCTCCCGGGCGGCACGGCGGCACGCATCCGGGCCGTCGCACTCCATGCCCGTGTTGCTGCCGTGACCGCCGGTCATGCACAGGCACTGGCGGCTGATGATATAGTGCGGCCCGATCACGATGCCCTGATCGATCGCGTCCCGCAGGCCCACTTCCGCCTGTTTGCGGCCATTCATATCCCGCACGAAGGTCACGCCGGAGCGCAGGTGCTGCTGCAGATGATTCAGCCCCCGCAGGGCAAACTTGGCGGGATCCTCCGTATTGAAGGAGACGGGATTGGCCGTGGGGGTCGCCAGCGCGTGTACGTGGCAGTTGAACATGCCCGGCATGACAGTCTTGCCGGTCAGGTCTTCCGCCTGCTCCCGCTGCTCGGGGGACAGGGCGGCGGATGGGCCCATCCAGATAATGCGACCCTCCCGGGCGGTCATGGCATAGTCCGGCAGGATCTTTTCATGAACCACATCCAGCAGTTGAAAGCCATACCAGGTTTTTTCCGTTTGTTTCTTTTCCATCTTCGGGGCGCTTCCTTTCGTGTTTGGATGTAAGAAAAGCACCGCACGCGCGCGCGTGCGATGCTGTTATGGGGGACGTTTTTTCTCAGGCGTCCAGAGAGCCGGCCGCTTCTTCATAGGTCTGGTTCAGGGATTCGTTCATGGTGATCGCGTCCAGCGTATGTTTTTCGGACGCGCTGCGGGCCTCGGCCACGTTCCGGGCGGCGATGGCGTCCAGAATTTGCTGGTGTCCGTTCATCGTCCTCGAAATGTCGCCCAGCCCCTTCCATGAAGTGCTGGGTTCATGCCAGGAGCGTTTCATCAGGTTGTTGATGGTCTCATGGAGAAAGTGATTCCCGCTCTTTTCGAAAATCAGCTGGTGGAACTGCTCGTTGTTGGCGGAAAACTGCTTGACGTTACCGTCCGACACCGCCTTCTCCATGGCGGCCTGATAGGAAGCCAGCTGCTGCAGGTCGCCCTGCGTCATGTTGGTGCAGGCCAGTCCGGCGGCCATGCCCTCCAGCGTGGCGCGGACGTACAGCATTTCCCGAATTTCCTTCTGGCTGATATCCGCCACCATCGCGCCCTTATAGCGCTCCATCTTCACCAGCCCCAGCGCCTCCAGATGCTTCAGCGCCTCCCGCACCGGGGTGCGGCTGACGGAATATTTCTGCGCCAGCTCCATTTCCACCAGTCGTTCCCTTGGTTTGTATTCCCCGGTGATAATGGCTCGCCTGAGCAGGTCCGCCAATTCCAGACTGTCCGTTTTTTTCATGCTGATGACTCTCCAATGTTTTTCGTTTGTTTTTTTGTCTGACATTATTGACATTGTATACTTTGTTGCATACAATTCTAACAATCCACGGTGGATTGCATACAATCCTGTTTCAAGGCTAGTATACATCCTCCGGAAAATACCGTCAAGTATCAGGCTGAAAAAACGCCGTACCCGCCGGTTGGAGGATCGCCCACAAAGGAGGAAAACGCCATGCTAAGGTATATTTTCAAGAGATTGCTGCAACTGATCCCCATGCTGCTGATCCTGTCCCTGATCGTGTTTTTTATGGTTCGCATGATTCCCGGCGACCCGGTCAAAAACATGCTGGGCATCGACGTGCCTCAGGAAATGGTGGAAGTGGAGCGGGAGCGCCTTGGCCTGAACGATCCTCTGCCCCAGCAGTACATCCGCTTCATGACGGAGCTTTTCCACGGCGATCTGGGCACCTCCATCGTCACCGGCAAGCCGGTGTGGGACGAGCTGATGAGCCGCTACCCCAACACGCTGATCCTTGCCTTCGGCGGTATCGTCGTGGCGGCCATCGGCGGCATTCTGGTGGGCATTCTGGCGGCGGTATTCCACAACAAATTTTGGGATAACTGCATCATGGTGCTGTCCATGCTGGCCGTTTCCACGCCGTCCTTCTTTCTGGCGCTGATTTTGATGCTGGTCTTTACGCTGAACCTGCGCTGGTTTCCCAGTATGGGCGCGATCACCCCGGCGCGGATGGTGCTGCCCATCATCACGCTGGGCACGCAGGCCATCGGCTTCATTGCCCGCACCACCCGTTCCGCCATGCTGGACGTGATCGGTCAGGACTACATCCGCACGTCCCGCTCCCGCGGCATTCCCAACCGGGTCATCACCTTCAGCCACACGCTGAAAAACGCGCTGATCCCCATTCTGACGGCTATCGGCCTGCGCTTCGGCAGCCTGCTGGCAGGCTCCGCCATCGTGGAGACGGTTTTCTCCATCAAGGGCGTAGGCCGGTTCGTGGTCGATTCTGTCTCCAAACGGGACTATCCCGCCGTGCAGGGCTGCGTGCTGGTGCTGGCTGTCACCTTCGTCGTCATCAATACGCTGGTGGATCTGATCTATGCCTTTGTGGATCCGCGTATTAAGTGCGATTGAGAGAAGGGGGAAATAACGTATGTTCAAAACCGTACTTCGGCGCTTTGCCCGGCGCAAGGTATCCGTTCTGGGCGCTGTGATCCTGCTGTTTTTCCTGCTGGTAGCGCTGTTCGGCCCCATGTTCTGCACCCAGGATCCTCTGGCGCAGGATCTGGTCCACAAATATCAGCAGCCCTCCTCCGAGCATTGGTTCGGCACCGATAATCTGGGCCGCGACACCTTTACCCGCATGGTCTACGGCGCGCGGGTCTCCCTGTCCATCAGCTTCGCAGGCGTGATGAGCGGCTGTCTGGTGGGCGTGCTGCTGGGCGTGTGCGCCGGCTTCTTCGGCGGTTGGGTGGACACGCTCGTCTCCCGGCTGATCGATATTCTGCTTGCTTTCCCCAGTCTGCTTCTGGCCATTACCGTTGTGGCCATTCTGGGCAGCGGCACGGAAAACACGGCCATTGCCATCGCCATTTTCTCCATTCCCTCCATTGCCCGAATGGTGCGCGGCATCGTCATGTCCAATAAGGACGCGGAGTACATTCAGGCCTGCCGGGTCATGGGCGCGTCCAATGCCCGTATGATCTTCACCCACATCATTCCCAACGCCATCTCCCAGATCATCGTGAATATCACGCTGAATCTGGGCACCGCCATCCTGACCGCTTCCTCCCTGTCCTTCCTGGGCTTGGGCGTTCAGCCGCCCGCTCCCGAATGGGGCGCCATGCTGTCCACGGGCCGCGACGTGATCCGCGCCTATCCGCTGGCGGTGCTGATCCCCGGTATCGCCATTACGCTGGTGGTCATGAGCTTTTCGCTGGTGGGCGACGGCCTGCGCGACGCGCTGGATCCCAAGCTGAAAAATAGCTGAGAAGGAGGGCATTTTCCATGTCTGAACCCATTTTGGAAGTCAAGGGCCTCAAGACTTACTTCTATACCGAAGAGGGCGTGGTGCCCGCCGTGGACGGACTGGATTTTACGCTGCACAACGGCGAAACGCTGGCCATCGTGGGCGAAAGCGGCTGCGGCAAGTCCGTCACCTCCCTGTCCATTCTTGGGCTGATCCCCAACCCTCCGGGAAAGATCATCGACGGCAGCATCGTCTACCACGGCGAGGATCTGTGCAAGATCTCCGAGAAGCGGATGCGCCAGATTCGCGGCAAGGAAATTTCCATGATCTTTCAGGAGCCCATGACCAGCCTGAACCCGGTCTTCACCATCGGCCGGCAGATCATGGAATCCCTTCTGTTCCACGGAGAGAAGGATAAAAAGCGCGCCCGGGAGCGGGCGATCGAAATGCTCCGTCTGGTGGGCATCCCCGACCCGGAAAAGAGCATGGAGCGCTATCCGCACCAGATTTCCGGCGGTATGCGCCAGCGCGTGATGATCGCCATGGCGCTGTCCTGCCAGCCCAATATTCTGATTGCCGACGAACCCACCACAGCGCTGGACGTGACCATTCAGGCCCAGATTCTGCGGCTGATCGGCGACCTGCGCAAAAAGCTGGGAACCGCTATCATCCTCATCACCCACGACCTTGGCATCGTGGCCCAGACCGCCGAGAACGTGCTGGTCATGTACGGCGGTCAGGCGGTGGAGTATTCCGATGTGAAGTCCATCTACAAGCAGCCCCTGCACCCCTACACCGTAGGTCTGCTCAAGTCCATTCCCAAGCTGCACGACCAGCAGAAGCGGCTGTACAACATCAAGGGGAGCATCCCAAGCCCCAAGGAGTTCCCGGAAGGCTGCCGTTTCTCCCCCCGCTGCGAGGAGTGCATGGAGATCTGCCGCACCAAAAAGCCGGAGCTGGTTTCCCTGCCGGACGGCCGCAGGGTGCGCTGCTGGAAATACGCCCTGAATCAGGAGAAGGCAACGGCAAAGGAGGCGGCGGAAGAATGAGTCAGGCATTGCTGGAAGTCAAAAACCTGAAGGTGTACTATCCCGTCAAGGTGCGCAAAAACGCGCTGGCGTCGGAAAAGCGCTTCGTGAAGGCCGTAGACGATATTTCCTTTTCCATCCGGCAGGGCGAGACCTTCGGTCTGGTGGGGGAAAGCGGCTGCGGCAAATCCACCACCGGCAAGACCATCGTGCGGCTTCTGAAGCCCACGGGCGGTCAAGTATTATTTGAAGGGCAGGATATTTTCGCCGAAGGAAAAAAGAGCGACCTGTCCCAGAAAATCCAGATCATTTTTCAGGATCCCTATTCCTCGCTGGATCCCCGCTTCACGGTAGGCCGCTGCATCGCGGAACCCATGCGGGTGCACAAGATGGGCACCGCCAAGGAGCAGGAGGAACGCGTCCGCTCCCTGATGCACGACGTGGGCCTGCGCCCCGAGGCGTACACCAAATATCCGCACGAGTTTTCCGGCGGCCAGCGGCAGCGCATTGGCGTGGCCCGGGCGTTGGCGCTGAATCCCTCCCTGATCGTGTGCGACGAGCCGGTCTCCGCGCTGGACGTTTCCATTCAGGCTCAAATTCTGAACCTGATGCAGGATCTGCAGGAAAAGTATCATTTGACCTATCTGTTCATTTCCCACAATCTGGCCGTGGTGGAGCACCTGTGCGACCGGGTGGCGGTGATGTATCTGGGCAATCTGGTGGAGGTGGCCGAGACGGAGGATCTGTTCTGTCATCCTGTCCACCCTTATACGCAGGCGCTTCTGGACGCCATTCCCGTGCCCGACCCGGAGATCCCCACCATGCACAATATGCTGGAGGGCGATGTGCCCAGCCTGATGAACCCGCCCACGGGCTGCTGTTTCCACACCCGCTGCCCCCACGCCTGCGAACAGTGCAGCAAGGAAAAGCCCGCCCTGCGGGATATGGGCAACGGCCATTTCGTAGCCTGCCATCTGGCCGGCAAACTGTGATGTCAAAAGCCCTGACGGGCCTTTGCATAGAGTAAAAGGAGGTACAACATGGAAATCAAGCGTTACGATGTGGGCGCCACCATGAGCCGCGTGACAGAAGCAGGCGGATTCCTCTTCTTCTCCGGCCACGTGGCCGCCAAGGGGGAAAGCATGGAGGAGCAGGCACAGGTTCTGTTCGCCCGGCTGGACGAGCTGTTTGAGCGCTTCGGCACCGACAAGAACCATATGGTGATGGCTACCATCTATATGCCGGATATTTCCCAGAAGGAAGCCTTCAACAAGGTCTGGGATCAGTGGATCGACGAAGGCTGCGCCCCCGCCCGCGTCTGCGTGGAGGCCGGTCTGGGACAGACTCCCTATCGGATGGAAGTTTCCGTCATTGCCGCGAAAAAATAAAAAAACAATAGACGAAAGAGGTGTCCTTATGGCCAATGTATTGTCTGAACCCGCCCTGCCGAATTGCGCGTCCCGCAGTTCCGAGGTACTGCTCAAGGAAGACCTGACCCCCATGGATCCCCTCGCGTTGGAAGCGAAAGCCGCCGCGGAGGCCGACCCCACCGATCCTGAAAAATGGATCAAGTACGGCCGCGTGCTGCGCCGCCAGTCTATGCACCGGGAAGCCATCGCCGCCTACTGCATGGGCATTACCTACAATCCCTTCTATCCGCTCCTGTACCGGCACCGCGCCCACGCGTACATCAACATCGGCGAGTTCGCCGTGTCCGCCGCTACGTTTGAGATCGCGCTGCGGCTGGATCCCTCCAACTGGGACTGCTGGTATCATCAGGGCGTGGCCTACTACCTGTCCCGTCAGTACGACCGGGCGCTGGCTTCCTTCCAGGAGACCCTGAAGCGCTCCGAGCTGTTTGACGATATCGTGGCCACCAAGGACTGGCTGTGGATGACCCTGACCCGTCTGGGCCGCCACGAGGAAGCCGCCGAGATCGTCAAGGATATCAAGCCCGGCCATGAAGTGCAGTACGCCGACTGCGGCTACTACAACCGTGTGCTGGTATACAACGGCACCATGACCCCTGAGGAAGCCCTGAAGGTGGCCGAGGAAAATCCCGACGGCCATTACTACGCCACCGCCGCCTACGGCATCGCCCGCTACTATCTGTCCAAGGGCGAGACCGAAAAGGCCTGGGCCATTCTCAAAAAAATCGCCGATGCGGATAGCTGGGGCGGCTTTGCCGAGCACGCAGCCCGCGTTGATGTGCAGAACTGGCCCAACTAAGCTATTGATGAGAAAGAGGTGTTTTTATGGCCAATGTACTTTCCGAACCGTCCCTGCATGACGTGGCGCCTATGGATACTCAGGTGCATGTAGAACGCACCACCCAGCCCGTTTCCGATCTGGCACTGGAACTGAAGGCCGCCGCCGAGGCGGATCCCACCGATCCCGAAAAATGGATCAAGTACGGCCGCGCCCTGCGCCGCCAGTCCATGCACCGCGAAGCCATCGACGCGTACTCCATGGGCATCAGCTACAGCCCCTTCTATCCGCTCCTGTACCGGCATAAGGCTCATGCCTACATCAACACCGGCCGCTATGCCGAGGCCGCCGCGGACTTCGCGTTCGCCATCCGGCTGGATCCCACCAACGTGGACTGCTGGTATCATCTGGCCCTGAGCTACTTCCTGCTGCAGGACTACGAGCGCGCCGAAAAGGTCTACAAGGTCTGCTACACCATGAGCGACGAGGATCTGGACGTGATCTCCTGCACCGACTGGCTGTGGATGACCCTGCGCCGTCTGGGCAAGAAGGAAGAGGCCGCCCGCCTGCTGGATCGCATCACCCCTGACATGCAGCCCGGCATGGTGGTGTCCTATCACCGCCGCCTGCTGATGTACAAAGGCCTGATCTCCCCCGACGAGCTGCTGACCCCCAACCCCAACGATCTGGAACTGGTCACCATGGGCTTTGGTCTGGCCAACTACTACTACGAGATCGGTGAGGACGCCAAGGGCGATGACATGATCCGCCGCGTGCTGGAAGCCGGCAAGGAAGACGCGTGGAGCGCCTTCGGCTATCAGGCCGCGCTGGTGGAAAAGAAGCGCCGTCACCTGTAATGAAAAGACCCTGCCATTTTGGCGGAGTTTCTCGACGCCGGGCAGATACCAACGTATTTGCCCGGCGTTCCAGCATACGACCATACGAAGGGAGGACATTCCATGCAGGATGTTCAACTGCGGGATTTTCTGAACTTTTCCTTTCTTTCTGCCCTGACCCTGTCCCCGGACGGAAAAAACGCGGGCTTTGTGGTAAGCCGGTGCGATGAGGCCCGGGACGGCTATCAATGCGATTTTTGGCGGCTGGATCTGACCACGGGGAAGACCCGTCAGGTAAGCCGCAGCGGCAATGTGCGCAGCTTTCTGTGGCTGGACGACGATACGGTACTGCTGAAGGGGGAGCGTTCCTCCTCTCTGCTGTCGCCCTCCACATCCTTTCTGAAATTGAAGCTGGACGGCGGCGAAGCGCTGCCCGCCTTTACCGTGCCCCTGTTCGTGGAGGAAATCAAACGGGTGGACGACCGCCGCTTCGTGCTGCTGGTCAGGACCACGCTGTACCCCGCCGAAGACCTGCCGGAGGGCGGCGCGGACTGGACGGTGCTGAATGAGCTCCCCTTCGCCGAAAACGGCGCGGGCTACGTCAGCGGCATCCGTCACCGGCTGTACCTGTTCGACAGCGTCACCGGCGCTCTGACTCCCCTGACCGGCGAAACCTTTCAGGTACGCAACGGCTTTGCCGTGCGCAGGGACGGCGGCATGATCGCCTACATGGGCATGGACATCGACTACATGGAAGTGCAGAAGCTGGGCATTTTCGTCTATGATGTGGCCACCGGCGAGACCCGTCAGCTGCTGCCGCTGGATCGCTACAAGCTGCGCCATATCGACTTTCTGGGGGATAAGGTGCTCTTTACCGGCGCGGACGGCAGCCGGTATATCTGGAGCCAGAACGCCTGGTTCTATACCCTCGACGCAGTCACCGGGGAGGAACAGGTGCTCTGCAGCCCCTTCCAGATGCCGGTGAACAACTCCATCAACAGCGATTGCCGCTACGGCGGCGGCCGGATGCTGCAGGTAGTGGACGGCGACGTTTACCATGTGCTGACGCAGGATGGCTCCGCCCATCTGGCCCGCATCCGGGACGGACAGGAACAGATCGTCAGCCGGGAGACCGGCTCCATCGACGCGATCGACGTGCGCGGCGGCACGGCTTACCTGATCGCCACCCGCCATATGGGCCTGCAGGAAATCTACGCGCTGGATCTGGCGACGGGCAAGGAAACCTGCCTGACCGCCTTCAACCGGCCCTACGTAGAGACCCATGCCATCCATAAGCCCGACGACTGCGACTTTGTCAACGCCCACGGCGACACGGTGCAGGGCTGGGTCATCCATCCCGCTCACGAGCAGCCCGGGCAAAGCTATCCCGGCATTCTGGTGATCCACGGCGGCCCCAAGACCGCCTACGGCCCCTCCTATGTGCATGAAATGCAGGTATGGGCGGCCCGTGGGTACTATGTCTTCTTCTGCAATCCCACCGGCAGCGACGGCAAGGGCGATGAATTCGGCTTCCTGATGACCCGCTACGGCACAGTGGACTACGACGACCTGATGGCCTTTACAGATGTGGTGCTGGAACGGTATCCGCAGCTGGACGCCAAGCGTCTGGGCGTTACCGGCGGTTCCTACGGCGGCTATATGACCAACTGGATCATCGGCCACACCGACCGCTTTGCCTGCGCAGCTTCCCAGCGTTCTATTTCCAACTGGATCACGGACGAAGGCGCCAGCGACTGGTCCTATATGTACAGCCCCTGCCGTTTCGGCGGCGTGTCCGCCCGGATCAAGCCTGCCGATGGCTGGTCGTCCTCCCCGCTGAAATACGTGGGCAACGCTGTAACGCCTACGCTGTTCCTGCATTCGGACGAAGACTTCCGCTGCCCGCTGGGCGAAGCGCTGCAGATGTACACCCAGCTCATCCATCAGGGCGTTGAGAGCCGGGTCTGTCTCTTCAAGGGCGAAAACCATGAGCTGTCCCGCTCCGGCAAACCGTGGAACCGCGTCAAGCGGCTGGAGGAGATCGACGTGTGGATGGACGCTCATTTGAAGGCGTAAGGGAGGGAAAAGCCATGCAAGCTATTGAATTGAAAGATTTTCTGTCCTTCTATGCCATGTCCGACCTGCAATGGGCCCCGGACGGCCATGCTGCCGCCCTGATCGCCCACCGGGCGGATGAGGGAAAAAACGGCTACGATTCCAACCTGTGGCTGTACACTCCCGGAAAGCCCCTGCGCCAGCTGACCGCTCAGGGCGATGTGAAGTCCTTTGTATGGGACGGCAGCGAGGCGCTGCTGTTCCCCACCCTCAGGGACGAAGCGGACAAGGCGCTGCGTGCTTCCGGCGAGGAGCACACCGCATTTTACCGTCTGCCCCTTTCCGGCGGCGAGGCGGAGCGGGTCTTCACCGTGCCGCTGAACGCCTCGGTCATCGGCAAGCTGGCCCCCAGCACCTATGTGCTCAAGGCCCGGAAGGATCTGGAAAAAGAGGCCCGGCTGAAGAACCTGACCGGCGAAGCGCGCCGGGAGGCCCTGAAGCAGCTTTCCATCGAGCGGGAGCATTTTACCGTTTTTGACGAATACCCCTTCTGGTTCAACGGTTCCGGCGTCATCAACAAAACCCGGGTCGGCCTGTTTCTGTTCAACAGCGCCACCGGAGCTCTGACCCCCATCACCACGCCCCTGTTCGACGTGGAAGGCGTGAAGGTATGCCCGGAGGACGGCGTGGTCGTGTATCACGGCGGCGACTTCGAGACCCGCCGGGATTTCCGCACCGGCATCCGCCTGTACGATTTTGCCACCGGCAAGACCACTCAGGTAGTGCCGCAGGATATCTACCGCATCCGGCAGGTGGATTTCTGGGCGGGTCAGGTGGTTTTCGCCGGGACGGACATGGGCGAGTATGATTACAGCCAGACCCCCGACCTGTGGCGGGTGCCCGCCGAGGGCGGCCAGCCGGTGCGGCTGGGCTGCAGCGCCCTGACCATCGGCAACCCCGTGGGCAGTGACGTTCGCTACGGCGGCGGCACCTGCTTCAAGGCGGAAGGCGATACGCTGTATCTGATCTCCGGGCTGGAGGATAACGCCCGTCTGGTGCGGCTGGATCTGAACGGCCGACTGACCCCTGTCTGGGAGGGCGAAGGCACCGTCGATCTGTTCGACGTGTGCAAGGGCCGTCTGATCTGCGTGGCCATGCAGGACATGCGCCTGCAGGAGCTGTTCACCGTGGAGCCGGACGGGCTGCGGCAGGTTTCCGCCTTCAATCAGGAATGGTGCGACAGCCACGAGATCATCAAGCCCGAGCAGGTTCGCTTTACCGACCCGGACGGCTTTGAGATTCACGGCTTCGTGCTCAAGCCCGCCCACTTCGACCCTTCCAAGACCTATCCCGGCATTCTGGATATTCACGGCGGCCCCCGGCTTTGCTATGGCCCGGTGTACTATCACGAAATGCAGGTCTGGGCCAACAAGGGCTACTTTGTCTTTTTCGCCAATCCCCGGGGCAGCGACGCGCGGGGCGATGAGTTTGCCTTCATCCGGGGCAAATACGGCACGGTGGAATATCAGAACCTGATGGACTTCACCGACTGCGTGCTGGCCCATTATCCCCAGCTGGACGCGAACCGGCTGGGCGTTACCGGCGGTTCCTACGGCGGCTTCATGACCAACTGGATCATCGGCCACACCCACCGCTTTGCCTGCGCTGCGTCCCAGCGCTCCATTTCCAACTTTGTCTCCATGGAGGGCACCAGCGACTGCGGCCGTACCTTCGTGGACGGTCATCTGGCCGCCCATACCACGCAGGACGTGGCCAAGGTGTGGGCCCAATCGCCCCTGAGTGCGGCGGATCAATGCACCACGCCCACCCTGTTCATCCATTCCGAAGAGGATTACCGCTGCTGGAAGATCGAGGGTCTGCAGATGTTCAACGCCATCCGTTCCCACGGGGTGGAAGCTCGTCTGTGCCTGTTCAAGGGCGAAAACCACGAGCTGTCCCGGGGCGGCAAGCCGAAGAACCGCGTCAAGCGTCTGCAGGAGATCACCCGCTGGATGGATCACTACCTGCGGCCCTGACCCCGCGAAAACCAACGATATAGAAAGGAAGCATTTTTCATGCGTATTAGCCTGTTGGAGCCCATCGGCGTTACCCCGGAACTGATCGAAGAACTGTCCGAGCCGATCCGCAAGGCCGGTCACGAATTTATCTACTACCCGGAAAAGACCACCGATCCCGCTGAACTGCTCCGCCGCAGCATGGGCTGCGAGGTGGTCACCATTGCCAACAATCCCTACCCCGATCAGGTGGTTCTGGCCGCCGATCAGCTGAAAATGCTGAACGTGGCCTTTACCGGCATCGACCACGTGGGTCTGGAAGCCTGCCGCGCCAAGGGCGTGCAGATCTGCAACGCCGCCAATTATTCCAACCAGACCGTGGCTGAGCTGGTCATCGGCATGACCATCGACCTGCTGCGCCATATGGACGAGGCCCAGCAGCGGGTGCATGGCGGCGGCACCGCCGCCGGGCTGACCGGCCGGGAGATCATGGGCAAGACCGTGGGCATCATCGGCACGGGCCGCATCGGTATGATTACCGCCAGGCTTTTTCTGGCCTTCGGCGCAAAGGTCATCGCCTACTCCCGCACCGAAAAGCCGGAAGCCAAAGCGCTGGGCATCACCTATCTGCCTCTGGCCGACGTAATGGCCCAGAGCGACATCGTCAGCATCCACACCCCCAACAACGCCTCCACCTGCGGCCTGATCAGCGCGGAAATGATCGCCCTGATGAAGCCCACCGCGCTGCTGATCAACTGCGCCCGCGGCCCCATCGTGGACAGCGCCGCTCTGGCCGCCGCCCTGAACGAGGGCCGTCTGGCCGGCGCGGGCGTGGACGTGTTCAATCAGGAGCCGCCCATCCCGGACAGCGAGCCTCTGCTGCACGCCCGCAATGCCCTGCTGACTCCCCATATCGCCTTTGCTTCTCAGGAATCCATGATCCGCCGCGCCCGGATCGTCTTCCAGAATATCGAAGCCTATCTGGCCGGGAAGCCGGAGAACGTCTGCCAGTACTAAGTCCCCTTCTTTTCCTCCCGTTGACACGCCGTGCCAACGGGGTTTTTTTATCAAGTTTGACCTATATTTTACTTTCTCAGGGTGGCCGTTTTTTCTTTTCTCTGGTAAAATGATTTTTGTATCTGGAAGAAGCAAGAGAAGAAACGAGGAATGAAGATGGCTTATCAGACGATTGTGATCGATTACGCGCCCAAGGCCAAGAGCATGGCCGCCGAAGTCGAGAAAAAGGCCAACGAGATGGAGCAGGAGGACTGGGAGCTGGTGTCGTTCGCCATTACCAACTCCGCCAAGGGGATTCTGGTCTTTCACCGGCCGGATAACGATTTTAGAGATTAACGCGTTTCATGCAAAAAAGCCTGTGCCTACGGACAGGCTTTTTTGCGCCATTTTTTCGGTAAACAGGCATAGTGCTCCTTTGCTTTCGTTTTCTTATGCCATTTGTCCAAAAAAATCCGCCGCTCTGAAAAAAGAGCGGCGGGGCAATATTTGTTTTTCAGCCCTGCAGCATCATCTGATAGGTGGGCATGGGCCAATAGTCGGCCCCTACCAGCGTTTCCAGCATATCCCCGGCGGCGCGCAGCTCCGCCATGGCGGGCACGATCCGATCCCGGGTGGCCTGCGCCTTTTCCAGCGTGTCCTGAAGGGGCGCAATCTCGTTCAGAGCGTTTTGCAGGCTGTCGCAGCCCTTCGTCAACCGATCCATCTGCCGCTGAATGTCGATCAGCAGCCGGGTTTCGGTCTCTATCGGCAAATCGGGGCAGACCTGCTTCTTCTGAGCGGCCTCCTGCGCCACCGCGCCGGAATAGGCGATGGCGGCGGGCAGGATCATCCGCCGGGCAATATCCAGCATGCTCAGGGCCTCGATGTCGATGACCTTGACGTAGTTTTCCAGCTTGATCTCGTAGCGGCTGTGAACCTCCTGCGCGCTGAAGACCTTCTGCCGCTCGAACAGGTCCAGATTCTTCTGGTGGATGTAATAAGGCAGTGCGTCCACCGTGCTGGACAGGTTTAACAGACCCCGGCGGGCGGCTTCCTCCACCCAGGACGCATCGTAGCCGTTGCCGTTAAAGATGATGCGCATATGCTCCCGCAGGGTACGGCGGATCAGCTCATCCACGGCGGCGGTGAAGTTCTCCGCCTGTTCCAGCTCATCGGCCATGTGCATCAGGGTGTCGGCAATAATGGTGTTCAGCACCACGTTGGGGCCGGACACGCTCTGACTGCTGCCCAGCGAACGGAACTCGAACTTGTTGCCCGTAAAAGCGAAGGGCGAGGTGCGGTTGCGGTCGGTGGAATCCTTGGGGAACTTGGGCAGGATGTGCACGCCCAGCCGCATCTGATCCCGCTGGTGGCTCTCATACTTGGAGGCGTTAACGATGGACTCGATGATCTCATTGAGTTCGTCTCCCAGAAACACGGAAATGATGGCCGGCGGGGCCTCGTTAGCGCCCAGACGGTGATCGTTGCCCGCGTAGGCCACTGTGACCCGAAGCAGATCCTGATAATCGTCCACCGCCGCCAGAATAGCGGACAGGAACAGAAGGAACTGGGCGTTTTCGCTGGGGGTCTCGCCGGGTTCCAGCAGGTTCACGCCCGTATCGGTGGACAGGGAATAATTATTGTGCTTGCCGCTGCCGTTGACCCCGCCGAAGGGCTTTTCGTGCAGCAGACACACCATGCCGTGGCGGTCAGCCACCTTCTTCATGATCTCCATGGTGAGCTGGTTATGGTCAGCGGCGATATTCACCGTGCTGAAAATCGGCGCCAGCTCATGCTGAGAGGGAGCGACTTCGTTATGCTCGGTCTTGACCAGCACGCCCAGCTTCCAGAGTTCTTCGTCCAGCTCCCGCATAAAGGCGTGGACCCGCGGCTTGATCGCGCCAAAGAAATGATCGTCCAGTTCCTGCCCCTTTGGCGGCTTGGCCCCGTACAGGGTGCGGCCGGTGACGATCAGGTCGGGCCGCTGGAGATACAGCGCCTTATCGATCAGAAAATATTCCTGCTCGGTGCCCACGGTGGGATAGACCCGCAAGGCGGTCTGATTGCCGAACAGACGCAGAATGCGAAGGGCCTGCTTATTCAGGGCCTGCATGGAACGCAGCAGCGGCGTTTTTTTGTCCAGCGCCTGCCCGCCGTAGGAGCAGTACGCCGTGGGAATATACAGGGTCTCGTCCTTCACAAAGGCATAGCTGGTGGGATCCCACGTGGTATAGCCCCGCGCCTCAAAGGTGGCACGCAGTCCGCCCGAAGGGAACGAGCTGGCGTCCGTCTCGCCGCAGACCAGCTCCTTGCCGCTGAACTCACACAGCACCTTGCCGTTTTTCGGCGCGCCGATGAAGGAATCGTGCTTTTCGGCGGTCACGCCGGTCATGGGCTGGAACCAGTGCGTATAATGGGTCGCGCCCTTTTCCAGCGCCCAATCCTTCATGGCGTTGGCGATCACCCCCGCTAGGCTGGGATCCAGCGAACGGCCTTCTTCAATGGTCCGCCGGAGCGCTTTGTAGGTTTCCTTGGGCAGGCGGTTCTGCATGACCGAATCGTCAAAGCAGTTTTCGCCGAAGATCACGCTGGGATTCTCCATCCGTTGCTTCCTCCTTGGAATGCTCATCCTCGAAAGCATAACACACTTCATGGATAGACACAATAAATACTTTGGCAAATTGGCGGCTGTGATGCGCTATGCTGCAATGATCGGGAAGCATTCTGCTTCCGGCAGGAAGGTCAAAGATGGCGTTCGCTTTTCCTCTCTTTTTTTACAAAAGGGGGTGAGCATGATGACCGACTACGAAATGTTGTCTATCGTTATCATGATCATCACTCTTGTTGTTTCTTTGTTAATCAACAACCGCGATAAATAAAAGCAGAGACGCCACCCAGCGCTAACTGGAGGGCGTCTCAACTCGCTTAAGGGAGGGGAGAAGCCAACCACTGCGTCATCCCTTCCTGCCGTTATTGTATCACGGGAAATACAGGCGTGTCAACCGGCCTGCCCTGACTAAAACGCCCTGCGGATGTTTCTCCGCAGGGCGTTTGCTTTATGCGTTCTTTTCTTTGTCAGGGCGCTTGCGCAGGCGGGAGGCCAGATAGACTACGATCCACGCCGGGGCCAGCAGCAGAAACAGCTGCCAATAGTTCTGCTTTCCGAAATACAGGAAAGAGAAGTACAGCGACGCTACGACGGAAAGAAGCAGCGCACTGATGATGAAATAATTGTGCCTGCCCTGCTCCAGAACGGAGTTCAGCACCAGCAGCACCAGCATGGAGAAAAGGATGGCGTAGATGAAGATGATCCACACCAGATTGCCCAGCAGCCACAGGGAGATGAACAGGATCAGCGCCAGCATCCAGACGCCGGTCACGGACAGAAGAATGATGACCTGATTGCTGTACGCTGGTTTTTTCTGCCGGGGATCCTGATCCCAGCCATCGTGGGGGCTGAGCAGATAGTCGACCGTCACGCCGAAGATCTCGCTCATTTTCTTGAGTACGTAAGCGTCCGGCACCGCCTCGGCTCGTTCCCATTTGGAAACGGACTTGTCGGAATAGTTGATGAGCGCCGCCAGCTCCGACTGGGTCATACCCGCTTTCTGCCGCAGGTTGATGATGTTGCTGGCGGTGGTGTACTTCAAATCATCCATTTGCCGCGCCTCAGTTGTATACGCGGACCGGCAGCACCAGATAGAGATAGCCGTCCCCATCCATGGGACTGATGACGCACGGGCTGACGGGCGTATTCATGCTCAGGGTGCAGCATTCTTCGTCCACGTTGCGGATGACGTCGCTGATATAGCGGCTGTTGAAGGCGATCTCGATGTCTACGCCCTCCAGATGGGCCTCCATTTCTTCCCGAACGTCGCCCATTTCGCTGTTGGAGGTGATGGTCAGGGAGCCCTGAGAGGCCTTCATGCGGATCAGGTTGTTCTTGCCTTCCTTGGCCATCAGGCTGGCGCGCTCGATGGCGTCCTGCAGTTCCTTGCGCTTCACGGTGACGCGGGTCTGCCAGGAGGTGGGCAGAATCTGCTTATAATTGATGTATTCACCGGCCAGCAGGCTGGTAACGACGGTGGTATTTCCGATGACGGCCATCATGTGGGTGTTGTCCAGATGGAAGGTAGCCATTTCGTCGGTGTCTTCCATGATGTGGGTCAGCTCGGTCATGACACGGCCGGGGATGATCGCCTTGATCTCTTCCTTATCATCCGGCAGTACGAAGTCGCCGTGATAGCGCTGCAGCGCCAGACGGAAACCGTCCAGACCCACCAGATGCAGCTCGGTGCGGCTGACCTCCATCAGGCAGCCAGTAAGAGCCTGACGGCTCTCCTGCACGGCGATGGCGAAGGTCACTTTGGAGATCATGTCCTTCAGCTTGCCCTGAGGGAAGTGAAGGGCGAAGGTGCCGGACAGATCCTTCATCTGGGGGAACTCGTCTGTTGCTACGCCGGTGATGGTGGAACGGCTCTGGCCGCAGCGGATGGTCACGGCCATTTTTTCGTTCATGGTGAAGGTGACGGTGCCTTCGGGCAGCTTGCGGACGATCTCCGTCAGCAGACGGCCGGGAAGAATGACCTGACCGGGCTCGGCCACGGTGGCGGACACCTGGGTCTTGATGCTCAGGGAACCGTCGGAGCACTGCAGCAGCACGCCGTCTTCATCGCAGGAAAGCAGCACGCCTTCGAGAATCTGCATGGCGGGGCGGGAACTTAGCGCCCGGGTGGCGTTTTGCAGGCCGTAGAACAAATCTTGGGCGGAACATTCAAACTTCATTTCGGAACCTCCGATCCAATCCGATGTAGTAGTAAGTAAATTCAGTAGTAGTAGTAGGGGCTGTGGAAACCATGGAAAAGCGGTTCAACCCTTTTTCCGCAAAGGGAAAACCCCCATGGAATCCCCGTGGAAAAGAAGGAGGATTTCCCCAGGTTTTCCACGTACCGCCCCTCTTAGGCAGGTTGGGAAGAGTCCTCAAAACGCGATTTTGACCGTCTGAAAAGCTCTTCTCTCAAAAATTCTCTCTGGAAGGGGTTTTTTCCTGCCTTTTCGGGGGAAATAATGGGCAAAATCCCTGTCTGCTTTTGACGATTCCCATCGGTTTTCCATGTTTCCACAGCCTGTGGAAAAACGCCTATGGAAAATCTTTTTCTTTTTGTGGCAAAGGGTTTGGGAATCGCTCCCACATTTTTTCCGAAAAATTATCAACAGGATTTTGGGCAAAAAAGGCAACGCCGCTCCGTCTCCCTGCGGGGGATTTTTTCGCAGGAAAAAGGGGAGCGAAAACGCCTTTTTACTTTTCGTATTCCTTCAGCAGCTTCAGCATGGCGTCCATGGCTTCGTTTTCGCCTTCGCCCTCGGTTCGGAGCACGACAGACTCGTTCATGGGCAGCATCTGACTTAAAAGCCCCAGCATACTTTTCATATTGACGATGGAGTTGGCGAACTCCATCACAAAGGTGCAGTCGAACCGGGACGCCAGCGTGGCGACCTGCCCGGCGATCTCCCGGTTGATGGGGCGCATGTTTTTCAGGTTCAGCATTTCTTTTCTCATGGGATGTTCCTCATTTCCAGCCGCCCGATGGCGGCGTTTCATTTTTGGGACGCTTCTTTGGATTCTGCGGCGTATTCCATCAGCCGGCGCATCCGATGATTCACGCCGCTTTTGCTGAGGGGCGGGTTCAGGGTCTGACCCAACTGTTCCAATGTCAGGTCGGGGGCGTTGAGCCGGGCGACGGCGATCTCCTGCAGGGCTTTGGGCAGGCTCTTGAGCCCGTCCTGCTTCGCCAGCCGCTCGATGGCCCGAAGCTGTTCGTCACTGGCGTTCATCTGCTTTTGCAAATTGGCGCTGTCGCAGTTCATGGCACGGTTCACCGAGCTGAGCACCTGCCGCTGCACCCGGAGGTTCTCCATCTCCATCACCGCCTGATGCGCGCCCACTGCCGTCAGAAATGTGACGATCTGGTCGGACTGCTTCAAATAGAGGAAATCCTTGCCCTTCCGGGAGGACTGGTGGATGGGCAGCCCGACCTTCTGCAGACACTTGGCAACGCAGTCCCGGAAATTTTCATCCCGGTAGCCCAGCTCCAGATGATACCCCTGCTCGGGATTGGTCATGGTACCGCCGCCCAGCATGGCTCCCCGCAGGAAGGCCCGCACGCAGCAGGAGCGGTTCAGATTGACCTTGGGCGAGGTAGAACGCAGAGTAGCCTCGCCGTTTTCCCCTACGGTCATCATACCCAGCGCGGACAGAAAGGCCGGAGTCTGGGTGGGGCCCAGCGTCAGCACACATTTCCGGGTGCCGCCGAAATGGGCCGTGGACACGTAGTGAATTTGAGGCGAAAGCTCCAAGCCCTTTTGCAGCAGGGTATAGACCCGGCGGGCCACCGCCATGCTTTCGCCGGTAAATTGGACGCTCAGCTTGCCCCGGCCCAGCAGGTTCAGGCTGCCCAGCGTCATATACAGCGCTGAGAGCTCGCTCATGCGGCAGCAGGGCTTTTCAGGGTTCAGGAGACAAAGCTCCTTTTTGCAATCCGACGAAAAGGACATGAAAACGCAACTCCCTCGGGGCCAATGTAGCGGGTTCCGCCCGGCAGAAGCGCTTCACAGGGAGGTCCGCAGTTTTGAAAGCCCCGTTCGAGGGGCGGCAGTCCATTCGATCAGAAACCTTCTGTCTTACCTTTTATTGTAAGGAATCCGGCGGGCAACGTCAAGAAAAAATGTATATTTCACCCTGTTTTGTTACATACTTCCCCCTGTAAACAGCGCCCGCCCTGACGCGGGCCAAAATACCGGCCGGAGGCGATGAAATTGAAACTGCCAGAAACCCCAATTCAACCTTCCCAGCAGAAAACGCCCTTTTGGCAAAAGACCCGCAAAACCCTCCGTTCGTTGGCGGCGGGAGGGCCGGAAAAGCCCTTCGACGGCCGGGAGTTCTGTTTGCAGCTGGCGGCCGCCCTTCTGACCTTCGCCCTGATGCTGGCGTTTGCCCATGCGGACGCGCAGGTGGCATGGGGAAGCAAGGGCGAGGATGTGCGGAAGGTGCAGCAGAAGCTGATCCAGTACGGGTACATGACCGGCAGCGCCGACGGCGTCTTCGGCAAGGCCACCTATGACGCGGTGGTGTGGTTTCAGCGCAAGAACGGCCTGAACGTGGACGGCGTAGTGGGGGCCAGCACCGCCGCGGCGCTGGGAATCTCGCTGGGGTCGGCGGTTTCCGTCTCGGCCTATCAGGAAAGCGACAGTTATCTGTTGGCCCGGCTGGTCCACGGCGAGGCCCGGGGCGAACCCTATGTGGGCAAGGTAGCCGTGGCGGCGGTGGTGCTGAACCGGGTCAAAAGCCCATCCTTCCCCAATACCATCGCCGGGGTGGTGTATCAGGCCGGGGCCTTCGACGCGGTGTATGACGGGCAGATCAACCTGACCCCGGATTCCGACAGCATCCGGGCGGCGAAGGATGCGCTCAACGGCTGGGATCCTACCGGCGGATGCCTGTATTATTACAATCCGTCCACCGCCACCAATGGGTGGATCTGGACGCGCACGGTGCAGCTTTCCATCGGAAAGCACAATTTCGCCATTTAAGCAAAGGAAGGAACCCATGAAAAACATTCGCAAATACGGCCTGTGGGCCGGGCTGGCGGCGGTCTGCGCCGCCGCGCTGATCTTTGTGGCCGTCCAGTACCGCAGCGAGCGGGATCAGGCCCGGGCCGTGGTGGAGGAGGGCTATCAGCAGCGTTTGTACGAGGCGCAGGAGCATTTGCAGGCCATTGGCCTGAAGCTGACCAAAGCCGGGGTCGCGTCGGAGCAAAGCACGTTGGCGGAGTTGTTTTCCGGGGTGAGCCGTCAGGCGGAAAGCGTTCTGGCGGGCCTGTCCGCCTTGCCCCTGTCCCATCAGGCCATGGGGGACACGCTGAAATTCTGCAATCAGCTGGCGGAGTACGCCTCCCAGCTGTGCCTGCAAATGGCGCAGGGCGAAGCCCTAACCGTGGATCAGCTGACCCTGCTGGAAAATCTGCGGGGGCAGTGCGTCCAGCTGACGAGCCAGATCGCGCTGGCCCAGGACGCTATGGTGCAGGAAAGTCTGCGCATGGCCGTAAATGGGAGCGTGTTCTACGAGGAGCCCTCCGCGGAAGATCGTCCTTTGGAGGGCGTGGCCGAGCCGGACAACGGCATGGAGTACCCCACTATGATCTACGACGGCGCTTTTTCCGACGCACGGCGCTTCGGCGAACCCAAGGCGCTGGGCACGGAGGTCATTGACGGAGCAAAGGCCATTGAGCTGGCGAAAAGCTATGTGGGGGAGCAGCGGGTGAAAAGCGCCGTTTCCGGGGCGGAGACCGCCGGGGCGCTGGCCAGCTACGGCGTGGTGCTGACCTTGAACGATGGCACGGTCTTGAACTGCGAGGTCACGAAAAAGGGCGGGCGCTTGCTGTGGATGGTGCCGGAGCACGCCTCTTTCCCCCAAAGCCTGACGGCGGAAGAATGCATCCGCCGGGGGCAGGCGTTTCTTTCGGCGCATGGCTACGGCGAAATGGAGCAGAACCACTACCAGATATATGACGGGCTGGCGGTCATCAACTTTGTGGCCCTGCAGGACGGCGTGCTGCTCTATCCCGATCTGGTCAAGGTACAGGTGCGCATGGACACCGGCGAGATAGTGGGCATGGAGGCCAACAATTATCTGATGAATCACACCGTCCGCACGGCGCTTTCGCCATCCCTGACAGAAGCGCAGGCCCGGCAGCGGGCGGGCGAAAGGCTGGAAGTGAAGAACGTGCGCCTGTGCGTCATTCCCTACCGGGACGAGGAACGGCTCTGCTACGAGCTGACCGGCCAGCGGGACGGACAGGAATTCCGGGTCTATCTGGACGGAAACACCGGCGAAGAGCTGGAGATCCTGCTCATGGTGCAGACGGGCGGGGGAATGCTGAGTGCGTGACGGAAGCGTTCCGGGGGAAAGTTTGACCTTTCCCCCGGAACGCTTTTCAGCTTCTCTCAAAAACTTTTTTTCTGAAAAACATAAAAAACGAAGAAAAATCGCAAAATAATTTGAATTTATTAGAAAACAGAACAAAACTGAATGATCTTCCACAACTATTTGACCTTCTTTGACTTTTATGAAAATTTTTATTTCTTTGACTTTCTTTGACCTTATGTTATACTATCATCGTTCCAAGGGGGAACAGGAGAGAGACCCGCTCCCCCCGGGAACAGAAATTTTTAACGATTTTCACCCGATTTGTTAGGAGGATGACTTATGTATAAGATGATCCCTTACCGCCGTGCCCATTTGAGCCCTATGATGCCTTCCCTGTTCAACGACCCCATGATGCGGGAGTTCTTCAATGATTCGTCCAACCTGCCCACCATGAACGTGGACGTTCATGAGGAAGAAAACGAATATGTGCTGGAAGCCGATCTGCCCGGCATTGACAAGAAGGACATCAACCTGGAAGTGAAGGACGGCGTCCTCACCATCAGCGCTGACGTGAACAACGAAAAGAAGGAAGAAAAGAAGAACTACGTCTACAGCGAGCGCCGCTGCGGCCACGTAGAGCGCAGCTTCAATCTGGACGGCATTGATGAAAACGGCATCAAGGCCGACTACGACAAGGGCGTTCTGACCATCAATCTGCCCAAGCTCCACGAAGAGCCCAAGCCCGAAGGCAAAAAGATCGCCATCGGACAGCAGGACTAAAGCCCTGCACC
>URJB01000018.1 GCA_900548145.1 uncultured Eubacteriales bacterium
CTTTTCTTTCGCCATCGAAAGAAAAGTGTGAACGCCCCATGGGACGGCAAGTCCCTCTCCCGCGCCGCAGTCGGCGCGTCAGGCCCCGGAAAAGGGGTTCTTACAGCCATACTGGGTACATCGTCACAGGCAGGCGGCTTTCCGCCCCCGCACCCCTTCGGACGCCGAACCGAGTTTCCTTACGCCTTCTTTCCCTGCCCCTTCGTAAACAGCCCGTACAGAACGATCATCAAAACCGCAAAGATCATCAGATATACCGGGTAAAACCCGATATTGCCGTATTGGGCGATCAGGCCGAACAGCGGCGGCATAAACGTCGAACCGATGTACGCGCTGGCCATCTGCACCCCGATGATCGCCTGTGAATTTTCACGGCCAAAGGACTCTGGCGTGGAATGAATGATGCAGGGATAGATCGGCGCGCTGCCAATGCCCAGCGTCACCAGACCAATCAGCGGACAGAGCTGCCACGGCAGCAGGATGATCAGAATGCTAACCGCCGCCAGCCCCAGCCCGGCGCGGATCATGGTCTTGTCGCCGAAACGATCCGCAATAAATCCATTCAGAAAACGGCCAAGGGTAATGCCCAGAAAGTACAGGCTGGCAAAGCGGGCGGCAGTTTCCGCCTCCACGCCCCGGGCGTTGACAAGATAACTGCTGGCCCACAGCCCCGCCGTGCTTTCCATGGCGCAGTAGCCAAAAAACGTCAGCAAAATCAACGGCACGCCCGGTAACCGAAGCAGCTGTCCGATGCTCTGACGTTTGGCCGGTTCAACGGATTCGTTGCTTTCCGCCGTCTCATTCGTCCGCTTTTTCCAAAGGGGCAGACTGAGAAACAGCAGCGCCGTCAGGGCCAGCTGAATGTAGGAGACCGAGCGGTAGCCCATCTGCCAGCCCCAGCCTCGCTGCAGGGCCAAGCTCATAATAAACGGGCTGATGCTGGCGCCGACGCCCCACATGCAGTGCAGCCAGCTCATGTGCCGGGAGGAATAGTGCAGCGCCACGTAATTGTTCAGCGCCGCGTCCACTGCGCCCGCCCCCAGACCGTAGGGAACAGCCCAAAGGATCAGCATCCACGGCGCGCTGCACAGGGAAAAGCCGAGCAGCGCCGCAGCCGTCATCAAAACGCTCAGGGCCGTCACCAGTCCCGCGCCCAGCTTTCGGGTCATGCGGTCGGACAGCAGGCTGGAGAGAATCGTTCCGCCGGAAATAACCATGGAGACCGCTCCGGCAAAGGAAAGGGGGGCGTTCAGCGCCCCCTGCATCACCGGCCACGCGGAGCCCAGCAGCGCGTCCGGCAGTCCCAGACTGACAAAGGCCAGATAAATCACCGACAGCAATAACGAAGCCATAGTTCTCTCTCTTTTTCGTTAAAATCATCGTCAGAACAGGCTAAGCTGCTCCATCTTCACCATAGGCTTCCGGGTGCGAACCGGCTGCGGATGAATGCTTTCCGGCAGCTCGTCCACGAAGGCCGACGGCTGACCGCCATAGCTGACGATCAGTTCCTCCCGGGCACGAGTCATGCCGACAAAGAACAGACGCCGTTCTTCTTCCACATTCGTGGGGCTTTTCTCCCGCTCCAAAGGCAGGTCGCCGCTGTTCAGGCCCGCCAGAAAGACCACCGGGAATTCCAGCCCCTTGCAGGCGTGCAGCGTCATCAGACGCACCGCGCCGCTTTGAACGGCTCCCTCGCCCCGGCGCTGCAGGTCGCCCTCCGCGCCCAGCAGCGTCCGTTCCAAAAATTCCTCCATTCGATTCTGGAACACGGAGGCGTTCAGCAGCCGGGACACCGGCCTGGAATTTTCCAGCCCGCACAGCTCCCGGAGCCGTTCCAGCAATTTTCGGGGCTTAGCCTTGGCCAGCTGGGGCCAAAGTTCGTCCGCCGCGTCCAGCCACGGGGCCAGCACCTCAAAGGAAGCCAGTCTTTCCCGAAGGGCGGCCGGCTCTTTCGCTGTCCGCAAAGTCTCCCCCGCCCGCTGAATCAGCGGCGCGGGAATCTTCCATAAAAGGGATAGAGCGTCGTTCAGCGCCGCAAAATTTTCAGGCTCCTGCAGGGAGAGGAAAAAGCCCAACATGCCCCGTACCTTGCCGTCCTCCCAAAAGTTTTCCCGGCCCGACACCACGCAGGGGATGCTGTCGTGTTCCAGACAGTACTCGATCTGCTCCAGCTGCCGGTGAGTACGGCACAGCACCGCCATTTCCGAAAAAGCCCGATGAACAGCCCGGTCTTCCTTCTGGTGATGGGCTTCCAGCATATCCACGCCGCCCGCCATGCGCTCGATCTCCTTGGTGATGAACACGCCCTCGGCAAAGGCATCGTCCGCCTGCATCAGCCGAACGGCCGCGCCGCCCGTAACATTGGCATGAAGCTGCCGGGGCGGGCCGGGATTTCGGTCGATGACGGACAGGGCCGATTCCAGCACCGAGGGCACGGAGCGGTAGTTTTCCTTCAAACGGATGAGACGCAGCCCCGGGTGACGTTCCCGCAGGCGGTCGAAGCAATCCGCATCCGCGCCGCGGAAGCCGTAAATGGACTGATCTGGGTCGCCGATGACGAACAGGCTGCCCTGCCGCCAGTGCTCCACCAGCTGGTGCTGCAGGGGGTTGATGTCCTGAAATTCGTCCACCAGCAGGTGGCGGAAGCAGGGCTTCCGGCTTACGTCCAGCGCCAGTGCTTCCGTCAGCAGGTCGTCCAGATCTCGTGCGCCCAGTTCGTGCATCCGTTCGTCGTAGGCTTCCCGCAGGCCATGGGGGAAACCTACAACTTCCATGCCGTTCTTCTCCTGTGACAAAAGCCGCATCATTTCGGCGGGCGAGGTCTTTTCGCCCCGTTCTTCCAGCAGCTCCGCCATCAGGGCGAGGGCCTGTTCCCGGCTGAACAGGGGCTTTTTCTCCAACAGGTTCAGGGCAATGGCATGGAACGTGCCAATGGTGATGGACTTGGCCGCAGCCCCCAGCCGCTCCTTCAGCCGGGCGCGCATTTCCTCCGCCGCCTGATGGGTAAAGGTGACGGCGGTGATCTCCTTCGGCGGCACCTTCCGCCGCTCCACCAGATAGGCGATGCGTTCCACCAGTGTGCGGGTCTTGCCCGTTCCGGGGCCGGCCACCACGGCGATAATTTCGTCCTCCGCCCGGATGGCTTCCTCCTGCTCCGGATTCATCCGCAAGGGCAGTTTCTGCACCATTTCTTCCGACTCAGCTTCGGCGGCGCGGGCCTTTACCGGCTGTTTTTTCGCCTTGGGCGCGGCAAAGCCCGCCAGCTCCAGCAGGGAAGTCTGACCTTCCAGCAGTTCCATCTCGTGGGGTTCAAACACGGTGATCACGCCGTATTCGCCGTCATAGCCCGCCTGTTTGTGAACCTGTCCCGTGCGCAGGCGGCGCAGAGCCTCAGCTACGCCGTGTCCCATGTCCCGCTCTGCCGCCTCCAGCGGCAGCTCCCGCAGAATCGTAAACTCCGGGCCGTAGCGTTTGAGCATTTCCAGATAGGCTCCCTGCACCCGCTTGCTGGACGCGCCGGTCTGCATACAGTTGGCCAGCAGCTCCGGCAGGGGCATCAGGCTTTCGAAGGGGCGGGACAGGGGCCCCGGCTCCCGCCGGTCGGCCAGCTCGTCCACCCGGTGCAGCACACCCACAGTCAGCTTTCGTCCGCAAACCGGGCAGCGGCCGTTCAGGGCGTTGGTTTCCTCCGGCTCCAGACAGCAGCCGCAGGCCCGGTGGCCGTCCAGATGGTACTTGCCCTCCTCCGGGAAAAACTCGATCGTCCCCTCGAAACCCTCGCCGGTCTCCAGCGCGTGTTTCAGCTCTCCATAGGTTGCGCCGCAGGAAAGCAGATTGGCTTCCCGGCCCAACTTTTGCGGAGAATGCGCGTCGGAATTGGATACCAGCAGATAAGAGTCCAATTGGGACACTCGGCGGTTCATGGGCGGGTCAGAAGAAAGCCCCGTCTCCAGCGCGTGAATGCAGCCGGTCATGTCGCCGTAGCATTCCTCCAGCGTGGAAAATTGGGAAAATTCCCCGAACACAGAAAAATGGGGCGTCCAGATATGGGCCGGAATAAAGATCGCGTCCGGACAGGCGTCCATGGTCATCTGCAGAAGATCCCGGCTGTCCATGCCCAGAATGGGCCGTCCGTCGCTGTGCAGGTTGCCCACGGCTTCCAGCCGATGGGCCAGCTCCTCCGCCTCGTCCAGCCCGGGCAGCAGGATGACGTGATGCACCTTCCGGGTCTTGCCATCCTTCTTGTAGATGGTGCTGATTTCCCCGGATACCACAAAGCGGACGGGGTCTCCCCCGCCGGCCACGCCGGACGGCAGGGCAAACTCCTTCCGCAGTGCGTATACACCGCCTCCGGCAGGCTCCAACATTTCCCGGAGCTCCGACCGCCAGACGGGATGGGTAAAGTCCCCCGTGCCTACCAGCCCGATGCCCTTGCGGCGCGCCCATAGGTCCAGATGAGGCGCGTCGCAGTCGGAGGAGGTGGCCCGGGAATATTTGGAATGAATGTGCAGATCGGCAATGTACATGGCTTTTTCCTCTTCAGCACGTCAGGTTTCCGTTTTGTCAACTTCGTCAGCGGCGGTCTTCCCCGGTGGAAAACCGCATCCGGGAGGCGGCGCGCTGCTTCTGCATATACTGCTGATAGGTCATGGACGGCTTTTCTTCCTCTTTCCGGGCGGGCTTGTCGTCCAGAAAAGGCGCTTCCAGAAACATGGGTCCCTCCTTCGGGCGGACGGGCCGGGCGTTAGGCCGTTCCAGCAGGGTGGCGCGAAACGCCGTTTCCTTCGGCTGACGCTCAGCCTTTTGCAGGGGTCTCGGCTCCCGAACCGGCTTGGATTCCCGCGTGGGACGTTGGGGCTCCTGCTGTCGGGGCGCTTTCGCCGCCCGAACGGGCTTTTCGGCAGCCGCCTTTTCATGCCGCGCCGGTTTCTCCATCCGGGCGTTCTTCAAGTCCCTCTTTTCGGGAAGCGCGGCTTTAACGGCCGGTTTTCCCGCCTTTTCAGGCCGCTTGGCGGGCTGGGACGAACGGCTTGCTTCCGCCGCCATCCGCTCCCGCTTGGAGGGCCGGGGCTGGGGCGGCTGCTTCACCGTTTCGGTAAAGACCTGCATGGGCCACTGGCTTTCCTTCCGGGGGATCTGCTTGCCGATGAGCTTTTCAATGGCCTTGAGATCCTTCATTTCGTCGATACAGCAAAAGCTGACGGCCACGCCTTCGTGTCCCGCCCGGCCCGTGCGGCCGATGCGGTGGACGTAGGATTCCGGCTCATGGGGCAGATCGTAATTAAACACGTGAGACAGGCCTGCAATGTCGATACCACGGGCGGCGATGTCGGTGGCGACGAGCACGTGGATCTTGCCCTGCTTGAACTGGGCCAAGGCCTCCTGCCGGGCGCCCTGACTCTTGTCCCCATGGATGGCCCGGGCCTGAATGCCCTCCCGGCTCAGCTCCCGCACCACCCGGTCCGCGCCGTGCTTGGTGCGGGTAAAGACCAGCGCGCTTTCCACCTCCGGGCGGCGCAGAAGATCGGCCAACAGGTGCTTCTTGTTGGCCTTATCCACCAGATACAGGTTTTGCTCGATGGTGTCCACGGTGCTGCTGACCGGGTCTACCTTCACGCTGACCGGGTCTTTGAGGATGCTCATGGCCAGCTTTTCCACCTCGGCGGGCATGGTGGCGGAGAAGAAAAGGGTCTGCCGCTTTTCCGGCAAAAGGGCGATGACTTTTTTCACATCGTGGATGAAGCCCATGTCCAACATCCGATCAGCCTCGTCCAGCACAAAAATCTCAATTTTGGCAAGGCTGATAAAGCCCTGACCGATCAGGTCGTTCAGCCGTCCGGGCGTAGCCACCAGAATGTCTACGCCACACTTGAGCTGCTCCACCTGCGGCTGTTGGCCTACGCCGCCGAAAATCACGCAGGAGCGCAGCGGCAGCCCTTTGCCGTAGGCCACGAAGTTTTCCTGAATCTGCAGGGCCAATTCCCGGGTGGGGGTCAGGATCAGCGCCCGAATGTTCCGGCCCTTCCCGGAAGGCCGCTCCTGATAGAGCCGCTGCAGAATCGGCAGGGCGAAGGCGGCGGTCTTGCCGGTGCCCGTCTGGGCGCAGCCCAGCACGTCTTTGCCCGCAAGAACGGTGGGAATTGTATCCCGCTGAATGGGGGTGGGGGTCTCATAGCCGCAGGCTTTAACCGCGGTCAACAGCTGCGGAAGCAGCGGCAGTTCGTCAAAATTCAAAAAACGGTTTCATTCCTTTCCCATTCCAATCAGCGCGGCTCAGTGACGCACGGGGCCGCGCTTCATGGTTTTCTTCCGGGGATAGAGCGTAAACAGCGCTTCCCCGGGCTGTTTGGATTTCGTCGTTTTCATGAGAAGGCCGTCCTTTCCCGTTTTTCTTTCAGGGGACGTTTCTCATTCTTGCCATTTTTTCAGAGAGAATGCACACGGCGCACCAGCGCTTCCGGCTCCTCCGCCCGGAAAAAAGCGGTGCCCATCACCAGCGTGTCAATACCGACCCGCGCCAGCTGGGGGGCGTTGTCCCCATTGATGCCGCCGTCGGCTTCAATATCCCCGGTAAAGCCCATAGCCCGCAGCTGGGCGGCCTTGGGCAGCACATCCGGCATCAGCTTCTGCCCGCCGAAGCCCGGCTCCACCGTCATCAGAAGCACCCGATCCAGCAGCGGCAGCGCCTCCCGCAAGGTTTCGACAGAGGTGCCCGGCTTCACCGACGCGCCCACCCGAACGCCCAGCTCCCGCAGCTTCCGCAGGCAGGGCAGGAAGTCGTTGGCCTCCTGATGGATGGTGATGGTGCCCGCGCCGGACGCGGCGAAATTCTCCACATATTTCAGCGGATCGGAGATCATCAGATGCACGTCGCAGTGCAGGTCGAATTCCTGATGAATGGCCTTGAGCAGGCTGGGGCCGAAGCTGATGTTGGGCACAAAATGGCCGTCCATCACGTCAAAATGCAGCTCGTCGCAGCCGGTATCCTTCACCAGCTTTACGGCATCAAACATCCGAAGGGGGTCGGCGGCCAGAATGGACGGGGCGATCTTAGTCATAACGATTCCTCCATGCTTCTTTTACGCGGCTTAGCAGCAGATGGTAGCGTTCCAGCCGTTCCCTGCCCAGCTTGCCTTTCCGGGCGGCTTCCAGTACGGCGCAGCCCGGTTCGCTCAGGTGGTAGCAGGGGGAGAAACGGCATTGCCCCTCATAGGGCGCGAAATCGGGGTAATAATCCTTGAGCTGAATGGGTTCCATGCCCATTTCCAGTTCCAGCAGGCTGAAACCGGGGGTGTCCAGCACCTGATAGCCGTCCTGAAACATCAATTCCGCGTGGCGGGTGGTGTGGCGGCCCCGGCTGATCTTGCGGCTGATCTCGCCGGTTTTCAGTTCCAGCCCTGTGGCGGCGCTGAGCAGCGTGCTCTTGCCCACGCCGGATTGCCCGGCGAAACAGCAGATACCCTGCCGCATCACGGCCCGCAGTTCGTCCAGCCCCTCGCCGGTCTCGGCGCTGACCCGGAGGATGGGAACCTGCAGCGGGATGTATTCCCGCACAAGGCTTTCATACACCTCCGACGAAAGGTCGCATTTGTTGGCTACCAGCACCGGGCGGATGCTCTGCCGGGCCGCCATCACCAGCAGCGTGTCGATCAGCAGATAGTCCGGCTCCGGTTGGGGAGCCAACACCAGCAGCACCGTGCGGATATTGGCCACCGGCGGACGGATCAGTTCACTGTCCCGGGGCAGAATTTCCTCCACCCAGCCATGCTCGTCCCCGCTGGCCGGGGTGAACAAGATCCGATCCCCCACCATGGGCGTTACGTGCTGCTTGCGGAATTTTCCCTTGGCCCGGAGCACGTGCACTTCTCCGTCCGGCTGGCGGGCGTAGTACAAGCCGCCCACGCCCTTGACGATCACGCCCTCCCGGGCGCTCTGTTCCATCAAACTGTTTCCTCCTATTCCATGGTCACGGACTGCTCCAGATAGAGCTTTCCATCCACATAGACCCGGCAGGACGCGCTGCCGCCGTAGGCGGAGCTGAGGGGCGTAATCACGCTGCCGCTCTGCCCGGCGGGGTATACGGCGGAATACTGCTCCACCTCCTGCCCGTTCTCCATCAGCGTTACCCGAATGGTTCGATCCTGATCGGCCTTTTCCATGGTAAAGCTGATTTCGCCCTTATAGCCCTTGCTCTGCGTCGCGACGGTCAGCACCACCGGCGCGTCCAGCACCGCCAGCGTACCCGAGACGGGGTTCTGGGCCATGACCATGCCGATCTGGCTTTCGTCCAGTACCTCCACGTAGACGGTCTCGCCGACGGAAAGCTGGTTTTCCCGCAGCAGCTTGGCCGCTTCTTCCTCGGTGCGGGCGGTCACGTCCGGCACCAGCGTACTGCCGCCGGAAATGGACAGCTCCAGCTCCTGCCCGGGGGTAAAGGCTTCGCCGCCCTTGGGATTCTGCTGCAGGATGGTGCCCAGCGGCTCCGTGGACACCGATCGGATGACCACGATGCTGAAGCCCTGCTTGCGCAGATTCTTGGAAATATTGTCATACAGCTGCCCCTCGCAGTCGGGGATGGTATCCTGACTGGGGCCCAGACTGACGGTGGCCAGCAGGCTGTCGCCCCGGCTCATTTCCGTGTCCGGCTCCGGCAGCTGGGAGATCACCACCCCGGCGGGGATGAGGTCGCTGTTCTGCTCGGTCTGCTGCCAGCCCAGCCCGGCCCGTCTGGCCATGGCCATGGCTTCCTCGGCCGGGTAGCCCTCCACATCCGGCGCGATGACCCGGTTGGTCACCCGGTTGAAAATGGCCAGAATGCCGAAGGTCAGCACGGCCAGCACCGCCACGGTGGCCGCGGCGGTCAAAAGAATGCCCCGGCGGGAATAACGGTGCTTCTTCATCCGCCCCGTGGCCTGTGAAACCGGGCCGGGCCGGTAGGGTTTGTTCTCGGCAGGGCGTTTCGGGGGCTGCACCGGCTGCTGCCTGCCCGGAGTCACTGCCCCGGCAGGCAGCCGGGAAAAGCCCGTCTGCAGCATTTCGGGATCCAGCTTACCGTCCTTGGCCTGCAGCAGCGCATCCGCCATTTCCCGTGCGCTCTGGAAACGATCCTTTGGGTTCTTGGCCAGCGCCTTCATCACCACCGCCACCACGGCGGGCGGCGTTTCCGGCGCATAGTCGGTAATAGGCGGCGGCGCGTCATTGATGTGCTGCATCGCCACGGAAACGGGGGTATCGCCCACGAAGGGCACCCGGCCGGTGAGCATCTCGTACATCACCACGCCGGTGGAATAAATATCGCTGGTGGCCTCCACCACGCCGCCCATGGCCTGCTCCGGCGAGGAGTAATGCACCGACCCCACCACCGTATCCCCCTTGGAGATGGTGAAGGCATTGGTCATGCGGGCAATGCCGAAGTCCGCCACCTTCACGTGGCCGTCGGAGTGGATCAGCACGTTCTGGGGCTTGATGTCCCGGTGGATGATGCCGTTGTCGTGGGCGTGCTGCAGCGCGCTTAAAATGCGCACGGTGATCTGGATGGCGGTGGTCGTGTTCAGCCGTCCCTTCTGGCGGATCACGTCCTTCAGGGTGCTTCCGCTGACGTATTCCAGCACCAGATAGCGGTATTCGCCCTCCACGCCCACGTCCAGCAGGTTGACGATGTTGTGATGGCTCATCAGGCTGGCGGCCTGAGCCTCACGCTGGAAGCGTTCCAAAAATTCCTTGTCGGAATTGTATTCGCTTTTCAGGATTTTGACGGCCACGCTGTGGCCGGTGCGGATATCCACCGCCCGGTAGACCAGCGACATGCCGCCCTGACCGATAAAGTCCTCCAGCTGGTAGCGCTCGGCGAAGATCATGCCTTTCATCATTCGCCCTGCACCTCCATCACCCGGCCCAGCACAAAGGTGATATTGTCCGTGCCGCCGTGTTCCAGCGCCAGCTCCAGCAGACGGTCTGCGGCCTTTTCCTCATTCAGGGTATTCAGGATCTCTTCGATGTCCTTGTCGTCCACCATGTTATACAGGCCGTCGGAGCAGACCAGCCACAGGTCGTCCAGCTGCTTGTCCTCGGACAGCACATCCACCTCCACCACCGGGTCGATGCCTACGGCCCGGGTGATGATGTTGCGGTAGGGATGCTTCTTCGCCATTTCCGGCGTAATGACCTGATTGCGCAGAAGCTCCCCGACCACGCTGTGATCCTGCGTGATCTGGCTGAGCTTGCCGTCCCGGAGACGGTAGGCGCGGCTGTCGCCCACATGGCCGATGAGAATGCGCCGCTCGCCCTCCCACAGAAGGGTCATGGTGGTGCCCATGCCGGTCAGGTTTTCATCGCTGCCCGCCATGCCGTAAACGCGGCGGTTGGCGGCTTCCAGCCCCATGCGCAGCGCGTCCTCCTCCGGTTTTTTTCGGGAGAGGGCGTTTTTGACCACCTGCACGGCCACCCGGCTGGCGGTTTCCCCGCCCTTGTGGCCGCCCATGCCGTCGGCGACGCCGTACAGCCGTCCCTCCGCCAGCAGGCTGTCCTGATTGCTGGCCCGTACCAGACCCTGATGTGTTCTGTGGCAAACCCGCATGATGGTGTTACTCCTTTGATGTTCCTTCCAGTTCCCGCCGCCTGAGCTGGCCGCAGGCCCCGCCGATGTCGGAGCCCATTTCCCGGCGCACAGTGGCGGAGATGTGACGGTCCTCCAGCGTGTGCAAAAAGCGCTGCACCGCCTCCGGCGACGCGGGGCGCAGGGCCCGCTCGTCCACATGGTTCAAGGGGATCAGATTCACATGGCACTGCAGATCCCTAAGCAGCGCGGCCAGCTCGGCGGCGTGCTCCGGGCGGCTGTTGAGCCGGTCGATGAGGGCATACTCAAAGACCACCCGGCGGCCCGTTTTCTTCACATATGCCCGCACGGCGGCCATGACCTCGCCGAGGGGCCAACGCCGGGCGATGGGCATGATCTGCCGCCGGATCTCGTCGTTGGGGGCGTGCAGGGACAGGCTCAGCGTAATGCCCAGATTTTCCTCTGCCAGGCGGCGAATCTGATCCGCCAGACCGCAGGTACTGACCGACACGTTGCGCAGGCTCAGGTTCAGGCCCTTTTCCTCGTTCACCGCCCGCAGAAACCGCACGGTGTGGTCATAATTATCCAGCGGCTCGCCGCTGCCCATGAGGACGATATGGCCCACCCGGCCCTTCTCGCCCAGATAGCGGTTGGCCAGCAGCACCTCCGAGAGCATTTCCCCGCTGGAAAGGCTCCGAACGCAGCCGTTCAGGGTGCTGGCGCAGAAGGCGCAGCCCATTTTGCAGCCCACCTGCGTGGAGATGCACAGGCTGTAGCCGTAATGATAGTGCATCAGCACGCCCTCGATTAGGTTATCATCCCGGCAGCGGAACAGAAACTTGACCGTATCGTCCTTTTGGGAGGGGAACACGCCGTACAGCTCCATGGGCAGATCGTCGCAGGTTTCCATCAGCTGCTCCCGCAGGGTTTTAGGCAGATTGCTCATTTCCGAAAAGGGAACGCCCCGGGTCAGCCAGCTGTACACCTGACCGGCCCGGAAAGCGGGCTGACCCAGCTCTTTGAAGTAGGCTCCCAGCTCCTTGGGGGTCATATCCAGCAGGATCCGTTTCTCCGGCATCAGTAGTTCCTCCGCAGACGGACGATGTAGAAGCCCTCCACCTGATCCCGGAAGCCCAGCAGCTGCAGGCCCAGCCCGTCCTGCTGCTGGCGCAGCTCCGCCGGGAAGGACAGGGGCATGGGTTCGGTAGTGTATTCAGGATGCTCCTTCAGGAAGGCCTCGATCTGCGCCTTGTTTTCCTCCGGCAGCACAGAGCAGGTGGAATACACCAGCATTCCGCCGGGCCGAACGTAGCGGCACACCGTGTTCAGCAGCTTCTTCTGGGTCTCCACGATGGCGGGAAGGTCGCTTTCCTTCAAGCGCAGCTTGATATCCGGCTTCTGGCTCAATACGCCGGTGCCGGAGCAGGGCGCGTCCAGCAGCACTGCGTCCAGCGTTTTTTCCATATCGGGCCGGTACTCGCAGGCGTCCTTCACGGCGGTGCGCAGGTTGTCCAGCCCCAAACGGCGGCGAACGCCGTCCAGCAGGAGGGCCCGCTTTTCGTGCAGCTCCCACGCATAGACCCGGCCCGTCAGCTGCATGGTCTCGCACAGATAAGCGGATTTGCCGCCGGGAGCCGCGCATGCGTCCAGAATTTTCATGCCGGGCCGGGCCTGCACCGCTTCGGCGGCCAGCATGCTGCTCTGACCCTGAATGGAATAAAGGCCCGCCTGATAATCCGGGTCAAAGCCCGGCTCGGTCACGCCCTCCAGCAGATAGGCATGGGGAGCCACGCCTGCCCGGAAGGACAGATTTTTTTTACGGAGCAGGTCTTCAAAACCATGGTCGTCCAGCTTGAGCAGATTGGGCCGGACGGTGGTGGGATGGCTGGCTTCCCGGTAGGTCAGCATCTGCTTCGCCGTATCGAAGCCGTAGGCCTCGATGAGCTTTTTCACCAGCCACAGGGGCGCGGAGCTTTCCACATGAAGCCATTCCTCCGGGTCTTTTTCCTTGTCCGGCCAGGACAGCTCGTCCTTTCCCCGGATCAGATTGCGCAGCACCGCGTTCACAAAGCCCGCGGAGGCTTCCATGCCCATCGTCTTGACCAGCTTCACGGATTCGTCCACGGCGGCGCTGTCCGGTACCCGCTCCAAAAACAAGATCTGGAAAACGCCCAGCCGCAGCGCGTCGCGGGTAACAGCGTCCCGGGCGGGATACTCGGTCAGCTGGTTCAAAGCATGATCGATCTTCACTTCGTTTTCCAGCGTGCCGTACACCAGTTGCGTGGTCAGGCGGCGCTCCTCGGGCTTCAAGTCCCGGGGCAGATTTTTGTTCAGGCTCAGCGCGGCGTAGGCGCCGTTTTCATGCACGTCCAAAAGCACCTTCAGCGCCAGCTTGCGGGCACCGGGCTGTGCAGGCGCGGCAGGCTTCCGGGGGCCGGAGGGCTTGCCGTAAGAAGACTTTCCATAAGAAGGTTTGCCAAAAGAAGGCTTCCCATAAGAAGGCTTGCCGGAAGCGGGCCTGCCATAAGAAGGCCGGTCGGTCTTTTTGTCAAAAGAGCGATTGCCGGAGGGCTGGGGACGGCGTTCTCCGTCAAACTTCCGAGGGCCGGACGCGGGCTTGCCGCCGTAGGGACGTTTTTCGTCCTTCCGGGCGTTTTCTCCCTGCGGACGGGCAGGACGATGGCCTTCGGGCTTCCCGGCATAGGGACGGCGCTGGCCGTCAAACTTGCCGCCCGGACGGCGGTCGCTTCGTTTTTCCCCGGCGTTGGACGCGGGGCGTTCGTTCTCATTCATAGCTTTGCCTCACTCAATTTCTGTCCTTCGGGAATGACATGGCCCAGCAGATAGGCTTTGGCTTCCATCCGCTTTGCGCCGGGAGCCTGAATTTCGCACAGCTCAACGGCTCCGTCGCCCGTGGCCACGATCAGGCCCTTTTTCCGGTCTGCGCACAGCACCGTGCCGGGCTGGCCGCAGCCCTGCGCGGCGCGGGCCTTCCAGATTTTCAGCGCGCCATTCTCGGTGGTCACGTAGCCGCATGGCCACGGGCTCATGGCCCGCACCCGGTTCACGCACTGGGCCGTGGTCTCCGTAAAGTCCATCTCGCCCATTTCCTTGGTGATCTTGGGGTCGTAGGTCATGCGGCTTTCGTCCTGCTTCTGCCGGGGGCAGTCGCCGGCCTCGATGCGGCGCAGGGTCTCGATCAGCAGCTCGCCTCCCAGATGGGACAGGCGCTCGGTCAGTTCCCCGGCAGTCTCCTCCGGGCCGATGGGTGTTTCCCGCTGCAGCAGAATATCGCCGGTATCGATGCCCGCATCGGTGAACATGGTGGTCACGCCGGTGACGGTCTCGCCCTGCCAGACCGTCCACTGGACGGGAGCCGCGCCCCGGTGCCGGGGCAGCAGGGAAGTATGCACGTTCACCGTGCCGATCTTCGGCACATCCAGCACTTCCTGAGAAAGAATCTGCCCGAAGGCGGCGGTGACGCACAGGTCAGGCGCAAGGCTTTTCAGGTCGTCCAGTCCGTCCTTGCGAATTTTCAAGGGCTGAAATACGGGAATGTTCTGCGAAAGAGCATATTCCTTCACCGGGGTCATCTGCACCTTGCCGCCCCGGCCCTTGGGCTTGTCCGGCTGAGTAAAGACCCCGGCCACTTCGTAGCCGTTTTCTACCAGCGCGCGCAAAATAGGAACGGAAAACTCCGGCGTTCCCATAAAAACAACTTTCATTCCCCGTCCTCCTCTTCGTCTCCGTCCACCGGCTCGTATTCCTCGTCGCCCTCCAGAATTTCGCGATCCATCTTGTCCACATAGAGAACGCCGTCCAGATGATCCAGCTCATGGCACACGGCCCGGGCGAAGAACTCCTGCGCCTCCAGCTCGACGGGGTTGCCCTCCGGGTCCTGAGCGCGCACCTTCACATGGTTGGGCCGGGTGACTACGCCGCTGCGGCCGGGGATGCTCAGGCAGCCCTCGGGGCCGCTCTGCTGGCCGTCCGACTCCACGATGACCGGGTTCACCAATTCCACCAGTCCGTCCCCCACGTCGATGACCACGGCCCGGCGCAGGATGCCCACCTGCGGCGCGGCCAGACCCACGCCGTTGGCGTCGTACATGGTGTCCGCCATATCTTCCAGCAGAATTTTCAGACGCCGGTCGAATTTTTCCACCGGCTTGCAAATTTTGCGCAGCTTGTTGTCCCCGATCTTCACAATTTTCCTCAGCGCCATCGAAAACCTCTCCTTACTCTCTGCCCGCTACATCATGGTGGCGGGGTTCACTTCAACGTAAATATGGCAGCGTTCCGTGCCGGTGGCCGTCAACTCCGACATCAGGCGGAGCAGCGGCGCGGTTTCCGGCTGGTCGAACAGCTTGAGCAGCACATGGTAGCGGTACTGCCCCCGGATGCGCTTGACCGGTGCTTCGTCCGCCCGGATCATCAGCGTCTTTTTCTTCTGCACTGGGTGGCTCAGAAGATAGGTCTGCAGGGTATCGTACAGCCGCTCGGACGTGTCTTTGGCCTCGGCCTCGTCGGGGCTTTCCACCAGCAGACGGCACAGCATGGTAAAGGGCGGATACAGTCCCGCCCGCCGCCGGGAAAACTCCATTTCGAAAAAGGCCCGGTAGTCCTGCTTCGCCGCCGCCTGAATGCAGGGGTTGTCCGGCTTGTAGCTCTGCACGATCACCTCGCCAGGCTCCTGCGCCCGTCCGGCCCGGCCCGCCACCTGCGTAATGAGCTGGAACGTCCGCTCCGCCGAACGGTAATCCGGCAGGTTCAGCGTCATGTCCGCCGCCACCACGCCCACCAGCGTCACCTTGGGAAAATCCAGCCCCTTGGCGATCATCTGGGTGCCAATGAGCACCTGCGCCCGTCCCTTGCCGAACTCGTCCAGCAGGCGGGCGTGGGCGTCCCGGCCACGGGTGGTGTCGATGTCCATGCGGACGGTTTTGACCTGCGGGAAGAGCTTGTGCATCTCCTCCTCCACCCGTTGGGTGCCGCTGCCGAAGTAGCGGATGTACTTGCTGCCGCACTCCGGGCACACCGTGGGCGGCGGCTTGACCGCGCCGCACAGGTGGCAGCGCAGCTGGCCGGGATCGTCCGGACTTTCCCGGTGCAGGGTCATACTCAGGTCGCACTGTTCGCACTTGACCACATAGCCGCAGTTTCGGCAGCTGACGAAGGTATTGTAGCCCCGTCGGTTCAGGAACAACATGGCCTGATGGCCGCTGTCCAGACATTCCTTCAATTTCTGGATGAGCAGCGCGCTGAAGATGGAGCGGTTGCCCGCTTCCAGCTCCCGGCGCATATCCACCACCGTCACCTGCGGCAGCGGCCGGTCGCCCACCCGGCGGGGCATTTCCACCAGCGTGTAATCTCCCCGGCGGGCCATGGCAAAGGAAAGAATGCTGGGCGTAGCGCTGGACAGAATCAGCGTGGCTCCTTCGTTTTCGCAGCGCTGTTTCGCCACCCGGCGCGCGTCGTAGCGGGGATGTTTGTCGCTCAGATAAGTCTGTTCATGTTCCTCGTCGATCACGATCAACCCCAGTTTGTCCACCGGAGCGAAGACGGCGGAACGCGCGCCCACCACGACCCGGGCCTGTCCCGAACGGATGCGCCGCCACTCATCATATCGTTGGCCGTCGGTCAGGCGGCTGTGAAGCACGGCGGTGTTTTCCCCGAAGCGGCTGTGGAACCAGCGCACCATCTGGGGGGTCAAAGCGATCTCCGGCACCAGAATAATCGCGCCCTTGCCTATTTCCAGTGTCCGCTGCACCATGGCCAGATAGACCTCGGTCTTGCCGCTGCCGGTCACGCCATGAAGCAGGAACGCGCCCTCGCCTTTTTCCAGCGAGGGAATCATGCTGTCCAGCGCCTCCCGCTGGTCGTCGGTCAGGGGCGGCGCGACAGTGCGGGCCGGTTCCACCTCCGTATCCGGGGCCCGGAAGACCTCCTTCTCGGTCAGCGTCACCAGTCCCTGCTCCCCCAGCGCTTTCAGCGCGTCCCGGGGATTGGACACCAGCTGGGCCAGCTGGCCGACCCCGTGAGGCTGGCCGTCCTTCAAAAGCCGCAGCACCATGGCCCGCTTGGGCGCCCGCCGCAGCGCGTCCGCCTCCTTCTCCGCGTCCACGCCGGGGCAGAGCACGGCGCAAAGCTCCTTCTTTTGCTGAATGCGCCCGGTGCGCATGGCGGCGGGCAGCATCAGCCGCAGAGTTTCGGACAGGGGGCAGTGATTTTCCTCCGCCAGCTGACGGGCCAGCGTCAGAAGCGGCGGCAGCAGGGCGGGATAATCATCCAGCACCGCCGCCACGGGCCGCAGCTTTTGCAGCGGAACGTCGGCGGGCAGCTCCTCGTCCGAAAGCAGCGCCACCACAAAGCCGTCCACCCGGCGCTTGCCCAGCGGCACGCTGACACGGCTGCCCTGCTCCACCTCCATGCCCTCGGGGATCAGATAGGAAAAGGGACGGTCCACATTGGTATGCACCACGTCAACGATGACCTGTGCGATCATGTCCGCTCCCCCTCTCCTGTGTTTTTACAAGTTTCTTAACGGAAGTACCGATTCCGCGGCCGGGGCACCCGGCTCTTTTTGTGCCGCCCGGTCTTGTGCAGTGCCCGGCGGATGAGGTGAATGATGAGGAAAATGACGGCGAAGGGCGTCAGCACCACCACCGCCAGCTCCACGGACAGGGGCGGCAGCGGATTGGGATCAGCCTTCACCTCGGCCTCGATCTCCTCCAGCGTCAGGGGGGCGTTATCCCGCCGCTGGATGGTGCGCCCGGCGATCAGATCGTAGACCACGGGGCTGCCGCCGTCGGTGGGATAATAGGTCATGGTGCCCATGACTTCGCCCTTTTCAATGGGGGCGGCGAAATCCCGGGTGTATTCGATCAGCACGGTCTGGCTCAGATTGCGGGCCATGGCCTCCAGATCGCTTTTGGTGCCGATGATATTCACCGTGCGGGTGGAGGCCTGCGCCCGCACTTCCAGCGGCAGACGGCCCAAGTCCGCATCGTCCAGCGAGAAGCCGGATGTCTCCACGGTGATGGGATTTTCGTTGTACAGTTCCAGCGGGGTCATGCTGACGAACTGGCTGAAGCCGTATTCCATCAGCTTTTTACTGTCCGACCAACGGCCGGATTTGCTGGTGTAGAACAGTACGGAGATCAGCTCCACCCCGTCCCGCTCCGCCGCGCCCACGTAGCAATAGCCTGCGGCGGCGGTGTAGCCTGTCTTGATACCGATGGCGTCAGGATAATAAGTCGAATTGACCCCCTCCGGGTCGTCCTTGGTGGCCTGATTGGGGTTGATCCAGTTCTCGTTTGTGCCGGTGATCGTCCGTTCCTTACGCACATTGCTGCTGGGCAGGGTATAGGAGAAGGTCTTGGCGATCTGGCGGAAGGTGTCGTTCTGCATGGCGGCCTGAGCGATCTTTGCCATATCCCGGGCCGTGGTGTAATGATTGGGGTCGTGCAGACCGCTGGCGTTGGCGAAGTGGGTGCCGGTGCAGCCGTACATGGCGGCGGCTTCGTTCATCAGGTTGGCGAATTCCGCTTCATTGCCGGAGATCAGCTCGGCGATCAGCTGCGCGCCGTCGTTGCCGGAACGGATCATGGTGGCGTAGAGCAGATCCAGAAAATTGATGGTCTCCCCCACTTGCAGACCGGTAGTGGAGCTGCCCTCCTCCACCTGCGCCGCACTTTCAGTCATGGTGACCTCCTGTGAAAGGTCGCCCATCATCACGCCCAGCAGGGTCGTCAGAATTTTGGTGGTCGAGGCGGGGTACATGGTCTGGTCGGCGTTCTTTTCAAAGATCACGTCGCCGGTGGTGGCCTCAATGAGGATGGCCGCCTTGGCGTAAAGCTGGTCGGCGCTCAGCTCCTCCGGCTTTTCAGGGTCGTAGGGGTCCGCGCTTTTAGACAGGGTAGGCGCTATGTAGGTGTAGCCGTTTCCATCCTCCGCCCGGGCCGCGGGAACAGGCAGCAGCAGTGCCAGACAGAACGCCGCAAACAAAGCGGCAAGCCGTTTTCTTCTTTCTTTCATCCGCCTTTCCCTCCTCTCCGTAAAGGGGATACCAGTGCGCCTCACATCGACCATGCAGTCCGAAGGCCGCAGCATCCGCCAGAGCCTATGACAACACTTTATTATACACGGAATAGGAAATTTGTACAAGCACCGGCCCATCCGGGGGCGGAAGCCGCCCGAAAAGCGAAATTGTACCATCGGTTTAGAATTTTCTGTCTTTTCTGTACCAATTTCATCTTTTCCCACGGTGTTTCCCGTGGTACATTAAAAACAGGCGCTGCCCAAGGCGGCGCAGGAAACGGAGGATTTCCTTATGAAGCTATCCCTTGCCCAAAATATCTGCCGTCTGCGGAAGCAAAACGGCCTGACACAGGAGCGGCTGGCGGAAGCGCTGGGCGTGACCTTCGCCGCCGTGTCCAAATGGGAGCGGGGCGTGGCCACGCCGGACTTAGGCCTGATGGCGGAGCTGGCCAGCCTGTTTTCCGTGTCGCTGGACGCGCTGGCGGGCTTCGAGCTGCAGCAAAGCTCCGCAGAGGCGCTGGCCCGGCGGCTCCTCCATTTGCAGCGGGAAAAACGCTTCGGGGAGGCCGTGTCCGAGGCGGAGGAGGCCCTGCGCCGCTATCCCAACGATTTCCGCGTCGTGTACCGCTGCGGCTCCCTGTACGAGTTGGCGGGGCTGGAGCAGAACCGGCCGGACTGGCTTCGCCGGGGCCGGGATCTGCTGGAGCGCTCCCTTCCCCTGCTATCCCAGAATACCGACCCCGCCGTGAGCGATATTTTCATTCAGTACCATATCGCCCAGTGCTGCCTCAAGCTCGGCGAGGGGGATCAGGCGCTGGAAATTCTGAAAAAGACCAACATCTGCGGCGTTCACAACGCCCTGATCGCCCTGATTTTGAGCAGTGGCCGTCATCCCCTCCGGGAAGCGGAGTCCTATCTGACTAACGCGATTGGCGATCTGACCAGTCTGTCGGTACGGCTGATGACGGCCTATGTCTATTACTATCAACGAAAGGGCGATGACTCGTCCGCTCTGGACGCGCTGCAGTGGCTGTGCCACCTGCTGGATTCCCTAAAGACGGGCCCGGATGCCGTGAGCTATGTGGATAAAATTCTGGCCTGCTGTTGCGCCGAGTGCGCCCATCTTTCCCGGAAGCTGGGGCGGCCAGAGGAGGCAGAGGACTGGCTCCGGCGGGCCTGCCGGATAGGGACGGCCTTTGACGCGGCCCCCACCTACCGGATGGACAGCGTCAAATTTTGTGCGGGAACCGTCTCCGAGGCCACCGTCTACGATGATCTGGGCGAATCGGCGCTGGCCTCCGTGGAGCGGCAACTGACGGAGGGAGACCATGACGACGAGCTGCTGGCCCTATGGCGGCAGCTTTGCGCGGAAGAAGCGCAGAAGGAGGATCGGCCATGAAAAGCCCTGCCTCTATGGCTCAGCCTGACCTGCGGCCCTACACCCGGACGTTTTTCCGGGGCAACCGACTAAATTTTGCTCTGGCCCTGACGGACGTTCTCCTGAGCGCCGCGGCCAATCTGCTGATCTCCTGGCTTCTGCAGCAGATTATGGACTTGATCGGCGGCAGCGGCGCGGGCTGGACGCTCCGTCAGCTGGCGGTCATCGCGGCGGGGCTGGTGGCCGGGGCGGCTGTCTCCTGTCTGTTTTCCTACTTTTTCAAGCCCCGCTTTCTGACTAGGGCCATGGCCCAGTACCGGGAAACTCTGTTTGGACGGCTGATGGAAAAGCCGCTGGCCGCTTTCACCGGGGAAAGCTCTTCCCTGTACCTTTCGGCGTTGACCAACGACCTTTCCGTGATCGAAAAGGGCTGTCTGACGAATCTTTTCTCCCTGACGAATAGCCTGCTGCTTTTCGTGGGTGCCTTTGCCATGATGCTGTGGTACAGTCCCCTGCTGACGCTAGCCGCCGCTTTGCTGGCGCTGCTGCCGGTGACCGCCTCCCTTCTGATGGGCGGGAAGGCCGCCGGGGCCGAAAAGCGGCTGTCCGATCAGAACGAAGCCTGCACGGCTGCGCTGAAGGACGCGCTGGGCGGCTTCTCCGTCATCAAGTCCTTTCAGGCGGAAAAGCAGATGTGCCGACTGTTTGCAGACAGCGTACGCAGCCTGACCAGCGCCCGCTGCCGCAAGGAACGCATCGGCATTCTCATTCAGAGGATGGGCAGTCTGGCGGGCGTAACGACCCAGTTGGGCGTGTTTCTGATAGGCGCGGCGCTGGCCCTGTCGGGGAAGGGGCTGACGGTCGGTACGGTACTGCTTTTCGTACAGCTGATGAACTACGTTATCAGCCCCATCAGCGTCATCCCTGTCTGTCTGGCGGAGCGGAAGGCGGCCCGGGCGCTGATCGCCAAGGCGGCCTCCGCGCTGGAAGCAGCCGGGGAGCCGGAAGGCTCCGTGCAGCTCGGTTCGCTGACACAGGGCATCGAACTTTCCCATCTGGCTTTTTCCTACGAAGATGACAAGCCGATTTTGCGAGACATTTCCTTTTCTTTTGAACCGGGCAAAAGCTACGCCGTTGTCGGCGCATCCGGCAGCGGCAAGTCCACCCTGCTGCACCTGCTGAGCGCCTCCCAGACCGGCTATTCTGGGCAGATTCTTTACGATGGGCAGGAGCTCCGAGACATCCGTCGTTCCTCTCTGTATGACCTGATCTCCGTCATTCAGCAAAACGTGTTCATCTTTAACGCCACCATCCGGGAAAACATCACACTGTTTGCGGATTTCCCGAAAGAAGCGGTAGAGCGGGCCATTCGCCTGTCCGGCCTTTCCGGGCTGATTCGGGAACGCGGGGAGGACTATCTCTGCGGGGAGAACGGAAGCGGCCTGTCCGGCGGCGAAAAGCAGCGCATCTCCATCGCCCGCAGCCTTCTGAAAAACGCGCAGGTACTGCTGGTGGATGAAGTCACCGCCGCATTGGACGCGCAGACGGCTCATCAGGTCTCCCATGCCATTCTGGACTTAAGCGGCATGACCCGCATCGTCGTCACGCACACGCTGGAAGAAAGTGCGCTGCGCCGCTACGACGCGATTCTGGCCCTGCGGGACGGCTCCATCGCGGAACAGGGTTCTTTTGAAGAATTGATGGAACGCCGGGGGTACTTCTATTCGCTGTATACCGTTTCCCAATAAAGCCTCTCGAAAACCCAACCGGGATTCAACCTTTCTCACCCGCCAGGTCATTGCGCCCGGCAGGTTTTGCCGCTATACTGAAAGCCGTTCAGGGAACCCGGGCCCGGACAGAACATCCATCCTGTATGACGGAGGTTTTCTTATGAGTACCCTTGATTTCGGCGGAAGGATCAAGACCCTTCGCCTTTCCAAAAGCATGACGCAGGAACAGCTGGCCCAGCGGCTTCGGGTCAGTCCTCAGGCCGTGTCCAAATGGGAAAACGGCGTTACCCTGCCGGATATTCAGCTGCTGCCCGAGCTTTCCATTCTGCTGGGCGCCTCCATCGACGCGCTGTTTTCCATGACGGACGACAAGCGGATGGAGCGCATCGACAATATGCTCTGGGATCAGCGCTTTCTGTCCCGGGAGGAATTTGAGACCGAGGAGCGTTTTCTGAAGGACAAATGTTTGGAGCCGGACGCACAGGCCCGGGCCACGCTCCTTCTGGCGGAGCTGTACTGCAAGCGCGCCCGGGAATACCGGGAGTTGGCCTCCCCGCTGGCCCGCAAGGCCATCGGTCTGCTGCCCGAATATGACAAGGCCGCCCACACGGCGCTGTTCGAGGCGGAAGGCGGCGTGTTCCCGGACTGGAACGACGTCAACCATCACCGAACCATCGAGTTTTACAAGGATTTCATCGCCCGTCACCCGTTCCAGCGCCGGGCGTACTTCTGGCTGCTGGATCTGCTCATCGACGACGGCCGGTGTCCCGAAGCCCGGAAGTATCTGGAAAAAATGAACCGGCTGGGCGAAAGCTATCATTCTGATCTATATCTGGGCATGATCCTGGAAAAAGAGGGCAAGCCGGAGGAAGCCGCCGCCTGCTGGGAGCGCATGACGCAAAAGGATCCGGACAACTGGCAGAGCTGGTTCGCCCGGGCCAACCGGCTGGCGAAGCGCTGCGCCTATCCGGAAGCCATCGCCCTGTATGAAAAGGCGCTGGCGCTTGCGCCCCGGCCCCGCTTTACCGACCCGGTCAACGCCATCGCCCAGCTGTACGAAATTCAGGGGCAATACGAAAAAGCGGTGGAATTCTATCAGAAGGAGATCGAGATCGTCCGGGAGGACTGGAACGAAACTCAGGGCGAGGCCATCGACGAGCCCCTGCGGAACATCGCCCGGCTGAAAGAGAAAATGATAGAATAGCATCATTTTCTTTCCCCTCTGCGGCGGCTCCTTCTTTTGACCAAGGTGTAAACCCCTCAAAAAGTTTTCAAATGGCAGTTGACGGAAACCCACAGACGCGCTATAATAGATTCATAACTGCTGGCGGCTATTGTATGAAGTAGCCATACGCAGGATGAGCGAGGGGAGGGATAACAAGTGTCCGAGGTACGCATCCGCGAAAACGAATCCCTGGAAAGCGCTCTGAAGCGGTTCAAACGTCAATGTGCTCGCACAGGTGTTCTGGCAGAGGCTCGCAAGCGTGAGCATTATGAGAAGCCCAGCGTGAAACGCAAGAAGAAAGCAGAAGCTGCACGTAAGCGCAAGTACTGATTCCTACGCAACGGAATACACCGCCGTCTTTCTGAGACGGCGGTGTTTTTTGTGTTCCCGCATGCATCCGTCCTGCAGCGGGGATGCCGAAAAAATTTTTCTTTTTTGCCAGCTTTGTCAGCAGTTTTTCCCTTCTGCTCCGTCTATACAGGTGAAAGGAGTTGGTACTGTGCCTTACGGATGCCAATCGGACAGCCGGTCAGAGCTTGACCGGCTCATGGAACAGTACGGCAGCAGCCTTCTGAGGATGAGCGCCCTTTACCTGAAGGACGCATCCCTTGCGCAGGACGCTGTGCAGGAGACCTTCCTCAAGGCTTACCGGCATTTAGGGGATTATCGCGGCGAAAGCTCGGAAAAGACGTGGCTGACGGCCATCTGCGTCAACACGTGCCGGGACATGCTGCGCAACCCGTGGTTTCGCCACAGAAGCCGGACTTCTCTTGATTCGCTGCCCGAAAAGCCTGCCGACTTCGCCTTCCCGGACGGCACCGTGCTGACGGAGGTCATGGGCCTGCCCGCCAAATACCGGGAGGTCGTCCTGCTGCGGTATTATAAGGGGCTGAAGCTGAAAGAGATCGCAAGCGCGCTGCGGTTGTCGGACGGCAAGGTTCGTTCCCGCTTAAATCGGGCGAACACGATCCTGCGGGACAGGCTGAAGGAGTGGTATGACAATGAAGAAGTTTGATTTTCAGGAGCTCGTCGACCAGAACCTTTCCGGGCTCGTCTGGGACGAAGGGAAGCGCCGTACAGTGCTTCAAGCCGTCCGTAAGGAGGAACGACCTGTGAAAAAGCTGTCTACGACTTTTATCCTCATCGCCGCCATCGTCTGCCTCAGCGTCACCGCGCTGGCGGCGGGGCTGGTGTTTTCCAGCCGGGTGGACGCGGCCAAGCTGGCCGAAAAAGCCATGACCGATACCTACGGCGTGACGGATACCATGCTGAGCACCTTCTTTAGCCGCACCGTCAGCGAGACGGCGGACGGCGGCACGACGGTGGTCTATGCCGGCATTGATTTCCTGCGGGACGTGCTGGGCGAATATACGGTCTCCGTGAAGGACGGCGCTGCTGCTGCCCTGTGGAGCCACGACGGCGAAAGCACCTCCGGCCTGTTTGACGCGGAAGCCTGGGGCAAGGAGCAGCTGGAGGAAATGCTGCGCACGGCGGCGGAGCGCCACGACCTCAGCGCGTTTTCCGAAAAGGCGAAGGCCATCGCCGCGAAGCACAAGGCCGCCTCCAGCGAGCTGCCCAAAGGCTCCGCGTGGGAAAAGACCGGCGAAGCGGAAGCCCTCGCGGCGGCCAAGGCTTCTTCCTACAGTGAAGAAGACCTGCTGGCGCTGGCTAAAGACGCGGTGGTCAGCGTCTATCAGCTCAGCGACGAGCAGGCCCAAAGGCTCCAGTTCGTTTTCGAGCTGGAAGACATGGCGGACGATACCGCCGACTATCTGTACTACCGCATGAAGGACGGCAAGCCGGTGCTGACCGTCATGCTCAGTCTGCAGCAGCAGACGTCCGATGACCCGAGCGCCTTCGCGCCCTTCACCGAGCGGGACGGCGTTTACTGGGTGGACGTGAACGTGGAGACCGGCACCATCGAAGACCTGCTGTATGATTCCCAGTTGGGCGGCAACGGCTGACGGGAACGAAAAGCGCCTCCCGCAGGAATTTCCTGCGGGAGGCGTATTTGCATTTTCAATTTTCCCCGTTCAGATCTTCCTCGCGGTAGAACACTTCTGTCAATTCCAGCCCACAGGCCGGGGCGGTCATGCCCAGCTTCAGCCGGTCGCCGGTGCGGAGGGCCTGCTGGAAGCTGTCCTCCGGCAGACGGCCCATACCGACGCCGATCATGGTTCCGGCGATGATGCGCACCATGTTATATAGGAAGGCGTTGCCCTGAATGGTCAGCGTCAGATCGTCGCCCTGCCGGGTCAGCTCCACCTGTTCAATGGTGCGGACGGTGGTCTTGGCCGTGCCGCCCGCCGCCTGAAAGGCAGAAAAGTCATGGGTGCCCAGCAGCGTTTGCAGACTGCGCTCCATGGGTTCCATTTGCAGCGGAACCGGCACGTGGGCGCAGAGATGGCGGTACAGGGCACTGGCGTGGGGCGCGTTGTGGATGCGGTAGGTATACCGCTTGCCCGCCGCGTCAAACCGGGCGTGAAACGCCGCCGGGACGTACCGTCCGTCCAGCACGCGAATGTCTGCGGGCAGACAGGTATTCAGCGCAAAGGGGAATTTCTCTGGCGGAATGCGGCTGGCAGTATCGAAATGCACCCGCTGCCCCAGCGCGTGAACGCCCGCGTCCGTCCGGCTGGAGCCGGTCACGGTCAGGGTTTTCTCGCCGGTCAGCTTCCGCAGGGCTTCCTCCAGCACCTGCTGCACCGCCAATGCGTTCTGCTGGCGCTGCCAGCCCGCGTAGGCCGTGCCGTCATAGCTGACAGTCACAAGCACCCGGCTCTTGCCCTCCGGACAGCAGCCCTTGATCAGGGGCGGCAGCTGGGTCATAGCAGATTCCACCTTCTGCACAGAATGGTCAGAAGCAGCGCCGCCACCGTCACCAGTGAGGCCTGCCAGTCGATCTTCTGAAAATGCAGCACCCGGAGCCGGGTGCGGCCCTCGCCGCCGTGATAGCAGCGCGCCTCCATGGCCATGGCCAGCTCTCCCGCCCGGCGGAAAGCGCTGACGAACAGCGGCACCAGCAGGGGCACCATGGCCTTGGCCCGCTTGATGAGATTGCCGCTTTCAAAATCCGCGCCCCGGGCCATCTGGGCTTTCATGATCTTGTCGGCTTCCTCGATCAGGGTGGGGATAAAGCGCAGGGCGATGGTCATCATCATCGCCAGCTCGTGAGCAGGAAAATGCAGCTTGCTCAAGGGCTTGAGCAGCGTCTCCATACCGTCGCACAGGGAAATGGGCGACGTGGTCAGCGTCAGTACCGAGGTACCCGCCACCAGGAAGATCAACCGCATACAGAAGTGCACGGCGGTGATCAGCCCTTCCCGGGTGATGCGCACCACGCCCCAGCTGACCAGCACCGTTTCGCCGCTGGAAAAAAACAGGTTCAGCACAAACGTCAATATCAGCAGAAAACGCAAGGGCTTCACGGTTTTCAACAGCTGCGCCGCTTTCAGGCCCGACATTTTGGCGCACAGGATGAGAAACGCCAGCGGAATGACGTACCACACCGGGTTGGACACGCAGAAGATCATGGCGATATAAACGATGGTCAGCAGGATCTTCGTCCGGGGGTCCAGCTGGTGAACCAGGGATTTTCCCGGCAAATACTGCCCCAGCGTAATGTCCTTCAGCATGTTTTTTCCTCCTTCCGGGGAAGCTTCAGCAGCGCCTCGGCCACCTCCGCCGGGGTGTACAGATCGGCGGGCAGGGGGTAGCCCTCCGCGATCAGCTGCTGCGTCAGCTCCGCCGCCTGAGGAATGCCCAAACCGATGGAATGCAGCAGCTCCCGGTGCTGGAACACTTCCCGGGGCGTGCCAGTCAGCACCATCCGTCCCCGGCTCATGACCACCAGCCGGGTCGCCAGCGAGGAAATATCGTCCATATTGTGGCTGACCATGACCACCGTCAGTCCGCCCGCGGCGTGCAGCTCCCGGATCATACCCAGAATGCTGCGCCGTCCGGCAGGGTCCAGTCCGGCGGTGGGCTCGTCCAGAATCAGTGTTTTAGGCCGCATGGCCAGTACGCCCGCGATAGCCACCCGGCGCATCTGGCCGCCGCTGAGTTCAAAGGGCGACCGCTCCGCGATATCCTCATAAACGAGCCCCACTTCCTGCAGGGCATAGCGGACGCGTTCGTCCACCTCCTGCTCGGAAAGGCCCAGATTCTTCGGGCCAAAGGCTACGTCCTTGGCGACGGTCTCCTCAAACAGCTGGTACTCCGGGTACTGGAACACCAGTCCCACCCGGCGGCGCACCTCCAGCAGGCTCACGTCTTTTTCAGTAATGTCCAGCCCATCCACCACCACCTTGCCGGAGGTGGGCTTGAGCAGGCCGTTCAAATGCTGCACCAGCGTGGTCTTGCCGGAGCCGGTGTGGCCCAGCAGACCGATCAGTTCGCCGTCCTCGATGGTCAGGCTCACGTCCTCCAACGCCGTGGCGGCAAAGGGACTGTCCGTCATATAGGTATGGGTCAGATGCTCTACTTGGATGGGCATAGTACGTCTTTCAGCTCCTTTACCATGTCGCTGACGGTGAGAATCCCTTCCGGGAGAGGCAGTCCCTTGTCCCGCAGGGTCTGGGCCAGTTCGGCCATGGGCGGCACGTCCAGCCCCAGCGCCTTGATCTCCTCCACCCGGGAGAACACCTGCCGGGGCGTGCCTTCCATCGCCACGGAACCGTCGTTCATGACTACCAGCCGGTCGGCAACGGCGGCTTCTTCCATAAAATGGGTGATCCAGACCACGGTCATGCCTTTTTCCCGATTCAGCTTGCGTACGGTCGCCAGCACCTCCGCCCGGCCGGAAGGGTCCAACATGGCGGTGGCTTCGTCCATGATGATGAGTTCAGGCTCCATGGCCAGCGCGCCCGCGATGGCCACCCGCTGCTTCTGGCCGCCGGAAAGCATGTGGGGCGCGGTCTCGGCAAACTCGCTCATGCGCACGGCGCTGAGGGCCGCCTCCACCCGGCGGACCATTTCGTCCTGCGGCACGCCCAGGTTTTCCAGCCCGAAGGCCACATCCTCCCGCACCACGTTAGCCACGATCTGGTTATCCGGGTTCTGGAATACCATGCCCGCATGGCGGCGAATATTCCAGACCCTTTCCTCCGTTAGGGTGTCCATGCCGCACACCAGCACCCGGCCCTCCGTGGGCAGGAACAGGGCGTTCATCAGCTTGGCCAGCGTGCTCTTGCCCGAGCCATTATGGCCCAGCACCGCCACAAAGCTGCCCCGCTCCACCTCCAGCGTTACGTGGCTGACGGCGGGCCGTGCGTCGGGTTCGTATTGATAGCTCACGTCCTCCATCCGAAGGGGAAGGACGTTCGGTTTCTGCTCCATAGGGCTTTTCTCCTTATTCAGGGAATCAGTTAGGATGCGCAAAAAGCGCGTCTCATTATAGCGCAGGAGCGGGGGAAGGTCAAACATATCTCCGCAGCTAAAAAAACTTTCCGTCAAATTCCGGGCTTTTCTTTTGCCGAAAAAGGGAGTATACTAGTCTTGATTACCTTGAGAGGGGGTTCTTTCATGACGGAAAACGGAACCACCAAATTTACGCCCGTTATGGAAGGCGCACGGGATGCGGGAGCGATCCTGAACCATGTGTACCGAGCGCTGCAGGCCAAGGGCTACGATCCCGTCACCCAGATCGTCGGCTATCTGATCTCCGGCGATCCTACCTATATCACTAGCTATGGGCAGGCCCGCAGCATGATCTGCCGTCTGGAACGGGACGAGATCATGGAGGAGCTGGTTCGGGTGTACCTGAAAGGACTGGACGGCTGATGGGACGCGTGATCGCTTTGGATGTGGGCGACGTGCGCATCGGCGTGGCCGTGACCGATCCCACGGGAACCATCGCCCAGCCGCTGGAGGTATACAAGCGGGTCGGCTACGGGCCGGACTGCCGGTATGTACAGGAGCTTTGCCGCCGTTTCGACACCGCGACGGTGCTGCTCGGGCTGCCGCTGAATATGGACGGCACCCGGGGCGGACAGGCGGAGAAGGCGCAGGCTTTCGGCAAAGTGTTGTCGGACGCCGGGCTGGACGTGCGCTATCAGGACGAACGAATGACCACCGTCACCGCCGAGCGGGTGCTGATCTCCGGCAGCGTCCGCCGGGAAAACCGGAAGCAATACGTGGACAAGCTGGCCGCGGCGGTGATCCTGGAACAATGGCTGGCCTCGCAGAGCGGGGCGGCGGAAAGAGGAATGACTTATGGCGAATGAAGAAAACAACAATCTGGTGCAGCTGCAGGATGAAAACGGCAACGACCTGAACTTTGAACACCTGATGACGCTGGAGCATGAAGGCAGCTACTATGTGCTGCTGGAGGCCACCGAGGATATGGACGACTGCAAGGAAGGCGAAGCCATCATCCTGAAGATCATCCGGGACGAAGACAGCGACGAGGACGTTTACGCCACCATCGAGGACGAGGACGAATTCAACGCCGTGTTCGAAAAGTGCATGGCCGCCATGGAAGAAGAAGACGCCATGGCCGACGCACTGGAGCTGGAACCCGACGAAGACGAGGGCGACGAGGAGTAAGCCATGCCGAGACTGCTGGGCGAACGCATTCAGCTGCGGGAATATCAGGCGGACGATCTGGAAGCCATCCGCCAATGGGTCAACGACGAGTCCACCACCTGCTTCCTTTCCACGGCCTACTGGCCGCCCCAGACCATGGTGGATACGGAAGAATTTCTGCAGCGGATGCTTCAGAGCAGCCACAACTCCTTTAATTTCGTCATTGCAGACCGGGAAAGCGGACGCTATCTGGGTCAGCTGGACATGTTCACCGTGGACTGGCGGCTGCGCTGCGGCAAGCTGGGCATGGTGATCGCCGGGGCGGAAAACCGGGGCCGGGGCCTTGGCACGGAAGCGCTGCTGCTTCTGGAAAAGCACGTTTTCCTGACGCTGGGACTGGAGCGGCTGGAGCTGGAGGTCCGCATGGACAACGCCGCCGCCCGCCGCTGCTATGAGCGGGCCGGTTTTCAGCTGGAAGGCGTGAAGCGCCACGCGTTTTTCGCAAACGGAACCTTCTGCGATGTGGGGATCATGAGCATCCTCCGGGAGGAGTACGGCCGGTAACGCGGTTCAGTTCAAATGCATATTCTACACCATCCCTTGTTTTTCGGCTTTCGCCGTTTCGAGGGATGGCGTTTTTTCGGCCTGAAAGCCGCCTACGGGAGGCAGTATTGACTTTCAGGCCAAAAATCGGATAAAATAAAGCTTCGGAGGCGGCTAGCTCTCCGTGATATTGGAGGAAACGGTTCCATGGGAAAAATTGTGGTCAAATTCGGCGGCAGTTCCCTGGCGGACGCAGCTCAGTTCCGAAAAGTGCGTGATATTATCCGAATGGATCCGCGCCGCTGCTACGTGGTGCCCAGCGCGCCCGGGCGGCGTTTTCCGGAGGATGAAAAAATCACCGACCTGCTCTACCAGACCTACCGCGCCCAGCGAAACGGCGAAAACATCGAGCCGATTTTTCGCCGGATACGGGAGCGCTATCTGTCCATCGCGGAAGAACTGGGGCTTTCCTTCCCCATCGCCCGGGAGCTGGACGAGGTGGAACGGCTCATCCGGGAAGGGGCCAGCGAGGATTTCTGCGCCAGCCGGGGCGAGTATCTCAACGGTCTGCTGCTGGCGGACTATCTGGGCTTTGCCTTTCTGGATCCCAAAGATCTGGTGTTTTTCAACGACGACGGCACATTTGACAGCGAGCGCACCAACGATGTGATGGCCGAGAAGCTGAAAGCCGTGCCTCAGGCCGTGATCCCCGGTTTTTACGGCAGCATCCGGGGCGGCGAAGTCCACACCTTTTCCCGGGGCGGCAGCGACATTTCCGGCTCCATCGTGGCCCGTGCCGCCTATGCGGAGATGTATGAAAACTGGACGGACGTGAACGGCTTTCTGATGGCCGACCCCCACATCGTGCCCAACGCCCGGCCCATTCGCCACATCACCTACCGGGAACTGCGGGAGCTGAGCTATATGGGCGCGACCGTGCTCCACGAGGACAGCGTATTTCCCGTCCACCGGGCGGGCATCCCCACCAACATCCGCAACACCAACGCCCCGGAGGAGATCGGCACCATGATCACCCACGGCGCGGTGGAGGAACCTAACCCCTATGTCATCACCGGCATCGCGGGGCGGCTTGGCTTCAGCGTCATCTCTGTGGAAAAGGCCATGATGAACGGCGAGGTGGGCTTCGGCCGCAAGGTGCTGCAGGCGGTGGAGGAGTTCGGCCTGTCCTTTGAGCATATGCCCACAGGCATCGACACCATGTGCGTGGTGCTTTCCACTGCCGAACTGGAGCCGGTGAAGGAACAGCTGACCCGGCGCATCTGGGAAACCACCAACCCCGACACCCTGACCATTCACGATAACATGGGCATCATCGCCACCGTAGGCCGGGGCATGGTCCACAACCCCGGCACCGCCGCCCGGCTGTTCACCGCGTTGAGCCGCTATCACATCAACGTCCGCATGATCGACCAGGGCAGCAGCGAGTTGAGTATTCTGGTGGGCGTGGACAGCGGAGAATTTCAGCAGGCCATTCTGGCCATTTACGACGAATTTGTTTCGGAATGATCGTCTTTTTCCACAAAGGAGCGATGAAGGTGCATTCATGTTTCCGGCACGATCATTGGCAAAGCAAGGCACACCGCGCATGGTTTTTCCTGTGCGCGGTGTGTTTGGCGTTTTACGGGGCCTATGTGCTTTATTTCAGCCAGAGCGCGTTCCTGACCGGGGGCGTACAGACCGCCGCGGCGGTTCTCTGGTTCCTGCTTTTCAGCGCGGGGCTGTTTCTTCTGTTCCTGTGGGCCTGTCCCCGGCTGCGGCCCGCGGCGGTTCAGCAAAAGGACTCCTTTGACCTGCCGGTGTTCCTTGGCAGCGCCGCTCTTGCTCTTTTCGTGCTGGGGTTCGCCTTTCTCGGCTGCTATCCCGGCGGGGTCAGCTACGACGCGGCCAACCAGTGGGAGCAGGCCCAGAGCGGCCAGTTCAACAACTGGCACCCGGTGTTCCATACGCTGCTGATCTGGCTGGTGACGCGGGTGTACAACCATTACAGCTTCGCGGTGCTGGTGCAGATCGTGTGCTTCTCGCTGGCGCTGGGCTACGCCGCCGCATCTGTGCGCCGCACCGGCGCGCCCCGCTGGCTGTGCCTTTCATGCGTCTATCTGACGGCGCTGATGGAGCCCGTGCGCAACACGATGATGTACGTCGGCAAGGACAACGCCATGACCATCGGCTGTCTGCTACTTTTCGGGCAGACGGTTCAGCTGATCCGCACCCGGGGCGCATGGCTTTCCAAAACCTGCCACGCCCTCTGCTTCGGGCTGGCGTTGGCCTTTACCACGCTGGTGCGGCAGAACGGCTTCCTGCTGACCCTCCCGTTGGGGCTGCTGGCCGCCGGGTGCTATTTCCGCAGACAGAAAAAAGGTGTGCTGACGGGCGCGCTGTGCTGCCTCGGCTGTCTTGCGCTGATTCAGGGCGGGCTGTACAGCCGGCTGGACATCGTCTATCCCGACAACACGCTGGAAGAGGCCGTGGGCCTGCCCATGACCCTGCTGTGCAACGCCCGCCAGCGGGAGCCGGAGCTTCTGGACGGCGAGACCCGGGCGTTTCTGGACACGCTGGCCGACGAGGACGGCTGGCAGAACACCTACCGCCGGTCGGACTATAATTCCATCAAGTTCACATTCTTCCGGGAAAAGATTCAGTCTCAGACGATGACGAGCCTGCTTTCCATGGCCGCCCGGACGGCGGCGGCGGATCCCCGGCTGGCCTTCGAGACCTTCAACGAGGTCACCGGGCTGGTATGGGATGTATCGGGGCAGGATCGCAGCTACCAGCGGGTGACCAATTCCGGCGATCTGGACGTCGCTCAAAAAGCACCCCACCAATTTCACGCCGTCGGTCAGGCCGTGACGGACCTTCTGTCCGCGCCGCTGGAATTTCTTCCCCTGCGCTGGCTGAGCCGAAACACCGGCGCGCAGCTGCTGCTCCTGCTGCTCGCGACCCTGTGGGCGCTGTACCACGGCGGCACGGAAAGGCTTTTGCCGGTCTTTCCCCTCCTGTGCTACTGTCTGGCCACCATGCTGCTGCTCTGCGGGCAGGACGCGCGGTTCTTCTCCTTTGTAGCGGCTCTGACGCCCCTGTGCCTGTGCGCCCAGCGGTTCCTGCCATTTCCCGAAAAAACCAGCTTTTCTGCCAAAACTCCCGAAAAGAATCATGAAAAAAGCGTAACAAAGTTTTCTTAATTGCTTGCGTTATTCTTTACATTTATGTTACAATTATGGCTATCCTTGGGTATTTCCGCCGGAAGGAGGCAAACTGGCTATGGACAGGCCCCACGAAATGGTTCTTCGGCTGTCGGCGCGGCAGGAGGACTGGCTGATCGCCCGCATGGCCCTGAGCGGTCTGGGTATGCTGGCGGGGCTGGACGCTGATCTGATCGGCGACCTGCAGACTGCCGTCAACGAATGCTGCGACTGCCTCCTTCATCAGACCACCACCCCCGAAATGCTGGTACTCAGCGCCCGGGCGGAAAAAGGACGGCTGCAATTCCGCTTTTCCGCCGAAGGGGAAGCAGGACAGGGCCCGGCGGATGCGCTGGACGCGGAGATCGCCCGCTGCGTGCTGGAAACGCTGCTGCCGGAAGTCCGTCTGGAGACCGACGAGCACGGCGTGTACGGCATTTGCGGTTCTCTGGCAGAGTAGGCGGTGGCTCCGATGAAAAACGAGCAACTGTCACAGGGACTGCACGAATATGCCCAGACCCGGGATCGGGAGCTGCGTGACCGTCTGTTCGAGGGGCTGCTCCCGCTGTCGAAAGCCATTGCCGCCAAGTTCACCGGTCGGGGCATGCCCCGGGAGGATCTGGAGCAGGTGGCGGCCATGGGACTTCTGAAGGCGCTGGAACGCTACGAGCCAGACCGGAACCTGCGCTTCGTTACCTACGCGGTGCCCACCATCACCGGCGATCTGCGCAATTATCTGCGGGATAAGGGCAGCATGGTGCGTGCTCCCCGGGACGCACGGCAGCGGCTGTACCAGATGGCCCGGCTGCAGGAGCGCTTCGAGCAGGAGCACCTGCGCACCCCCAGCGCCATGGAGCTGGCGCAGGAAATGGGCATTACTCCCGAGGAAATGATCGCCCTCATCAATCTGAAACGGCAGACGGAAGTGGTATCGCTGGACGCGCCGGTGGACGAGACCGGCGAGACCGGGCTGGCCGATCTTTTGGGCGAGGATGACCCGGAGCTGGAGCGTCAGGAACGCAGCCAGTGGATGGAATGGATCCTGAGCCGCGTGACCCCGCAGGAAAAACAACTCTTGCTCCTGCGCTATGAGGAGCGGCTGGGCCAGCGGGAGACGGCCAAACGGATGGGCGTTTCCCAGATGCAGGTTTCCCGCATGGAACGCCGGGTGCTGGAACGTCTGCGCACCATGGAGGGCGCCCGCTGACCGGCGGCGCGCCCCACTGAAATACGATCGAATTCACAGAAGGAGGGAGAACGGCGATGCAGCAGGATCCGGATTTCTACAATCAGGGCGGAGCGCCCGCCGGCTTTTCGCCCAACGCCGTTCCGCCCCAGAATGGTCAGCCCGCAGGCGGAACCTTCGCGCCCCCCTACGGCGCAGTTCAGCCCGGTGCTTCTGTGCCGCAGGGCCAGCCTTTTGATTATACGCAGCAGATGCCGCCGGTCATGCCGGGGTATGGGGATTTTTCCCAGCAGCCCCAGCAAATGCCGCCCTTTCAGCAGCCGGGAGCCTTTGTGCCCCAAGGCGGCGTATACGGTCAGCCGGTGCAGGACTTCGGCCAGCAGCCCATCATGCAGCAGCCGGATCTTTCCCAGCCCATGCAGGGCGGAGCCTTTGTGCCGCCCAATATGCCCCCGCAGATGCCCCCCATTCAGCCCAACCCCTACAATCAGCCGGGGAAGAAGTTCAAGAAGCCGAAAAAGCCCCGGAAACCGGGCGGCGGAAAACGGGTGTTGGCGCTTCTTCTGGGCGCGGCCATCATCGGCGGCGGCGTTTATGCCTACAGCCGCTTCGGCTCCGGGCAGCGGACCGCCACCGCTACGGTAAAGGCCAGTTCCATCGGCACCACCTATACCGGTGACGCGCTGATCGTCCGAAACGAGACGGCCTTTGACGACGAGGGCGTTCAGTCCATCGAATACGTAGCCCAGGAGGGCAGCGTGGTCTACAGCGGCGATATTCTTTGCTACGTGTATTCCACCGGCTACAGTACCGCCGAAATGACCGCCCTGCAGAACGACCGGGACGCCATCAACGACTATCAGCAAAGCCTTCTGGCCAGCGAAACGGACTTTGACCAGCGCATGGAGCGACTGGAAAACGAGGTGCTGGAGCGGGGACTGGAGGTGCGCAGTCTGGTACACGGTGCCCGGGGCAACCTGACCAATCAGGAGCAGATTCTGGCCACGGCCATCACCCAGCGGCAGGACTACTTCCGCACCAAATATTCCACCGATATGCGCCTGAACCGTCTCTACGACGACGAAGCCACGCAGGAAAAACGCATCGAAAGCTGGATCAAGCCCAAGCGGGCCATGCAGCAGAGCATCGTCAGCTTTTACACCGACGGCTTCGAATACGCGCTGACCCCCAGCGCCTATGAAAGCTACACGCCCTCTCAGGTGCGTTCCATGATCAACGGCGTGAAGCCCGACCGTGGCACCGCCGCGAGGGGCCGCACCGACCTGTACCGGCTGGTGAAGGAAGGCAACTACGCCGTCCTGATGCTGGTGAAAAACGACACGTGGAGCCCCCGGGACGGGGACACCTACAAGCTGGTGCTGGAACAGTTTTCCAGCACGGTGGTGGACGCGCAGGTGCTGTCCTCCACCCGTTCCGGCGGTGAGCTGCTGGTTCGACTGGCTGTGCTGGGCGATGTGTCCGATGTGCTGTATATGCGCACCTGCCGGGCTCAGCTGGGCGAATATGTGGATTGCATGGAGGTGCCCTCCCGGGCGCTGTACACCCAGAACGACGCGGTGGGCGTGGTCATCGTCACCGAGTCCGAGCCTCTGTTCGTGCCGGTGACGGTGCTGCGGGAAGAAGGCGGCAAGGCTTACGTCACTTCCATCCGAACCGGCTACCTGACCGACGGCATGACCGTGCGTCTGTTCTGACCGATCCACCAAATTTCAAAGGGAGGGAGAAACCATGGATTTGCAGACGGCTCCGGCCGTTCATCCGCCGCTTCTGGACAGTGTGACGGAAGAAACGCTGCGCCGGAATGTGGCAAAAGTACTGGAAACGCTGGCGGAAAACCGTTATCAGGACTCTCCTCCCGCCAAGCTGGTGGCCGTGACCAAAACCGTCACGCCCCGGGTCATCAACCTCCTCAAGCCCATGGAAATTTGGGATATCGGCGAGAACCGGGCGCAGGTGGCCCTGCCCAAACTTCCCGAAATTTCCCCGGAATTTCATTTACACTGGATCGGAAGGTTGCAAACCAACAAAGTTAAATATATAATAGATCATGTATGCCTGCTCCACGCGCTGGATCGGATGGATTTGGCGCAGGAGATCGACCGCCGCGCCGGGCAGCGGGGACGGGCGCTGCCGGTGCTGGTTCAGGTCAACATTGCGCAGGAGCCCCAGAAGGGCGGTATGCCTGTGGAGGAGGTTCTCCCGTTTCTTCGGAAAATGCGGGATTTTTCCGGTCTGCATGTAGAAGGGCTGATGAGCATCATGCCCCAGTACGCCGGAGAGGACGAACTGCGCGGGCTGTTTCGCGGAATGCGCCGTTTATTTGACCAGCTTCGGGACGAGGCTCTGCCCAACGTGGAAATGCGGGAGCTTTCCATGGGGATGTCCCGGGATTATCGGATCGCCGCCCAGGAGGGCGCGACCATGGTGCGCGTAGGCACGGCGCTGTATCAGGACTGAGCATTGCACCGGCAATGATTCCAGGGGGGTTTTGAACATTGGGTATCTTTCAGAAGGTGAGCAGCTGGCTGTCGGAAAAGAGCGACCGGCTCATTCGCGGCAGCGCGGATCACGAAAGCGGCTATTATGCTTCCCGGGACGCGCAGGACGCTTACGGCGGCGCGACCATCGAGGATGAGATGAGTCAGGCGGCCGGGGAAACCTCCGAGCGCCGGGAACCGCTGGATCCCTTTGGACGCGGCGAGGGCGAATACGGCGGACGGGTTCCCTACCGCAGCAAGCGCGATCTGGAAATGGAAGCCTACCAACAGCAGCAGGCCGCTTATGAGCAGCAGAAGCAGGCGGCGGCGCAGGCCGCAGCCCAGCAGCGCGCTCAGGCGCAGAAGCAGCCCATGCAGCAGGCGGCTCCCGCACAGCAGGGAATGGCCCCCAACGGCTATGCGCAGGGTTATGGCCCGGTGAACGGCAACGTGGTCATGTTCCCCGGGATGCAGCAGAACCCCGAAGGCATGGCTTATACCCACGTGGAATATGTGGTGCTCCTTCGCAGCCGTAACGAATGCAAGGACGTCATCGGCTATATCAAGACCAACGCTTCCGTGTTCCTGAACATGGAGTTTATCGCCAGCGACAGCGAACGGCAGCGCTGTGTGGACATGCTCAGCGGCGCGGCCTATACGCTGGGCTGCGCGCTGAACAAAATTTCGCCCCGGGGCATTTACCTTATCTCCGCCCCCACGGTGAAGGTGGTGCTGGATTCCGCCATGCAGAAGGCTGCAGCGGCTCCTGAAGCGCAGGGTTACGCCCGTCAGCGCTACGAGCAGGAGGGCTACTCCGCCGGTTACGCGCAGGCGCAGCAGAGTCAGCAGTCCGCCGCCGGTTATCAGCAGCAGGCACAGCGATCCAGCGGCAGCTATCAGCAGCCCGCTCAAAATTATCAGCAAGCCCAACAGTCCGCTTCCTATGAGGCTCCGCAGCAGCCCGCACCCCGAACCTTCAGCACCGAATCCCCCACGGCCCGGTTCTTTGCGCAGGGCACCCAGCGGAATCACCCCATCAGCATGGCCTCCGCCGTGGCGGGCAGCTTCACCGGCAATTACGCCGCCACTGGCACCGCCGGACAAGTCTCCGGCCGCTACCGTGCGGTGGATTATCCCCAGTGATCACAGGAGGCGCGTTCCATGCTATCCACGCTCTTCGGTATCCTGATTCTCTTCCTGCAGGTCGTCAGCACCGCGCTGCTGATCTATTGTCTGCTTTCCTTCGTGGCCCCGGGCAGCCGGGTGATGGAGTTTCTCCGTCCCTACATGGAGGGAATCCTGAACCCCTTCCGGCAGCTTCTGTTCAAGTGGTTCCCCAAGCTGATGAACTCCCCCTTTGACTTTTCCCCGCTGGCGGTGTGGCTGGTGATCGATATTCTTCTTCAGCTGCTGCGTATGCTTCAGCGGGCGCTGTAAGTCCATGCGGGAAGAACAAAGCGAGGAACTGCTGCGCCGCCGCTTTCAGGAGCTGGCCGAGCGCAGTTTTCGACAGGACAGGCCGCTGTTCACTGGCTTTCTTTCCCCGGCTGAAGCGCAATGGGCTTTAACAGCCGGAAAAAAGGCGCAGGTCTTCACAGTGCTGAACGGCGGCTATCCGGACGCAGAGCGGGTGATCGCCTGCTTTTCCCCGGAGGATGAAGTTCCCGAGTTTCCCATGGATGCGCTGGAGCTCCGCTGGCCCCACCAGAGTGCGCCCGCTCACCGGGACATTCTGGGCAGTGTGATGGGGCTGGGCTTGGAGCGGCACTGCATTGGCGACATCGTGCTGGAAGCGGAGCGGGCCATCCTGTTCTGCGAGCACAGCATGGCGGAGCATCTGCGGGACAGTCTGCTTTCCGCCGGTCGAATCTGCCTTCAGACGGCGCTGTTATCGGAGCTGCCCGAACTGGCTCCCCCGGAAGGAACAGAGTGGCGCGACACCGTCGCCAGCCCGCGGCTGGACGCGGTGGTAGCCTCCGGCTGCCGCCTGTCCCGATCCAAAGCCGCCGATCTCATCAACGGCGGTCAGGTGAAATTGAGGCATCTGCCCACGCAGCGCACAGACGCGCAGGTGGAAGCAGGTGACATGATCTCCGTGCGGGGCTTCGGCCGTCTGCAGGTTCAGGAGATCGGCTCCCCCACCCGAAAAGGACGTTATCCCCTCAAAATGCTTCTCTTCGGAGACAAGCGAAATCCATAAAGCCCAACGCATGAAAGGAGCGACCCACATGGCCATCACGATCGACGATATTTACGACAAAGAGTTTGCCCTCAAGGGCGGCGGATACGACCGGGACGATGTAGACCAATTTCTGGACGAGATCTGCGACGAAATGACCAACATGCAGGAGAAGATCACCTCTTTGGAGAGCGACCTGCAGAAGGCTCAGGACGAGCTGAAGGCCGCCCGCGAAGCGGTAAAGCCCGCGCCCGTGGCGCAGGCCCAGCCTGTAGAAACGCCCATCGCCAAGACCAGCTCCACGCTGGAGAGCATTCTGCTCAGCGCCCAGCGTCTGGCGGATGAGGAAGTGGAGAAGGCCAAGGAAAAGGCCGCACAGATCATCAAGGATGCGGAGGATCAGGCCAGCCGTCTGGTGGACGACGCGCAGGAGGAAAAGGAAACCCTGACCAAAAACATGGATACCCTCCGCGCCGCCGCAGCCGACTACCGCAAGTCCTTCCAGGAGCTTCTCAAAAAATATCAGGACATGCTGGACTCCGACCAGCAGCAGGGCTGAAGCCCTGCACCCATCTCTGCGCGGCCTTGCCGCGCAGGGGCGTAGAGGAACATGCCAGTTGGCCGGGGTTTTACCGCCGCTCGGCAACGGGTCTCGCGGCTCGCGAGTCTGGTGTGGTTTCCCGCCAGTTGAATAGAAAAGACTGCCGTCGGGCGACAGGCCCTCCGGCTTGCCCAAAAGGCCAGTGTGGACTTGAACCCACGCTGGCCTTTTGCATTACAAAAATATTCAATTTGCACCGAAACATGCCAAGCGGCGCTGATTGAGTAGGCATAGTGCCAACCGTAGTGGAAAAAAATCAAGTCCGTTTCCCTATGCAGCGAGGCCACCCAAGCTGCAACGTAATATCCCAACTCGCGTTGGCTGAGTCTGCCCAACGCCAACTGCGGGGGAGCAGAGCGGCGATAGGCAGCGGAGGGAAAAAGGCCCGC
>URJB01000019.1 GCA_900548145.1 uncultured Eubacteriales bacterium
CAAACAATCGGCGCGGTTCGCACTGCCGTGCGCTCCGCTTGTTGTTTGCCTGAACTCCGGGTCGCTAACCGCCTTCGGCGGTTGTATCCACTGGATACCCGCTTCCCTTCGTTCCCCTTTGGAAACCTTCGGGCACCGAAGTTGGCGAGAAAACCATGGAACGGCAGTTCAACGTCCGCACCGTAGTCGGCGCATCAATCCCCCGGAGGGAAAGCTCTTACAGTAAAGTTGGTTTTCAGCGCTGCTTGCATATTGCTTTCCTCGGGGCAAACAATCGGCGCGACGCTCCGTCGGGCGTTTGTCTGCCAACGAAACGCCGGCTCATTTGGCTGCAAGCCCCCAATCCTGCACCCCCAACCCCACGGAGTGGATTTTCTCATAGCAAGGAGGCTCCCCTCTTCATGAAAAAACAAGCCTGTATCCCTTACCCCCTGCTCTGCCTGTGCGCACTTCTGCTCATTGCCGTGATCGGCTGGCAGATGCTCCCCGCCCTGAGCGAATCAGATACCGCCGTCCCGGCGTTCGAACCGCTGGAATACGGCGCGTCCGGCGAACTGGTCAGCTACGTTCAGCAGCGCCTGTCCGAGCTGGGGTATTATGACGGAAAAATTTCCGGCAACTTTCTGGAAGGAACCCGGAATTGCCTTAAACGCCTGCAAAAGGATTACGGGCTGGAGATCACCGGCAAACTGGATGAGGAGACCTGGCAGCTGCTCCTGACGGCTCAGTACCGGGTGCTGAAAAATGGCGACGACGGCGACGAGGTCGCCCGCCTGCAGCAAAGGCTGATCGATCTGGGCTATCTGGACGCGAAGGCCACGGGTAAATTCCGCTCCGCTACCGAGGGCGCGGTGAAGAGCTTTCAGAAACAGAACGGGCTGGACGTGACCGGCATCGCCGATCTGGATACCCAGCAGCGCCTGTTCGGCGAATCGGCGCTGGCCAAGGGCGTTTCCCCTACGCCGACCCCCGACCCCATGACCGACGCGGGCGATATTAACGACGTGGTCATCGTGGGCGACGGCGAAAGCACCGAGGACAGCCGGGAAAACGTTCCCTTTGCCCGGCGCATGACCCGGGGCACCCAGAGCGAAAACGTCAAGAAAGTCCAGACCCGATTGAAAGAACTGGGCTTCTTCGACGGCCCCATCAGCGGCTATTATATGGATCAGACCATCGCCGCCGTGAAGAAATTTCAGGAGTATAACGGCCTGCCCATCGACGCGGATATGGACGAGGAAACCTGGAATCAGCTCTTCAACGCGGGCGACGTGGTGGACGTGAACGCCACGCCCCGGCCCAGCCCCGAGCCTACGCTGCCGCCCTATTATGTGGTGGTGGATGTGACCAATCAGGTCACGAAGGTGTACTCGCTGGATGAAAATAATGAGTATACCGTACTGGAGCGGCAGATGATCTGCTCTACCGGCGTGAAGGGCTGGGACAGCGATCTGGGCGACTGGGTCACTAACGGCCGCCGGGCCCGCTGGTGCTATTTCTCCAAGTGGGGCGGCCACGCGCAGTACTGGACGCGCATCAATGAGAATATCGCCTTCCACAGCGTGACTTATTCCGAACCCGACACTCGGAAGCTGAACGTTAAGTCCTATAACAAGCTGGGCCGCCGGGCTTCCCACGGCTGCATCCGAATGCTGGTCAGCGACGCCAAGTGGATGTACGATAATATCAAGAAGGGCACCACCGTTCATATTACGGAGGACTTGCCGCTGGATGAGGAACTGACCAAGTCTCTGCTGCCTCCTGATCTGGATAAAAAATATATGCTGCCCAAGACCACGCCGGAACCCACCGCTGAGCCTGCCTACACCAGCGACGGCACGCCGCCCCAGCCCTTCCGCACCCTGAAAAAGGGCTCCAAGGGTGAGGATGTGTACTGGCTTCAGCGGAAGCTAGCGGATCTGGGGTACTATCAGGGTGCCGTCACCGGCGAATACTGGAGCGGCACCGCCGACGCGGTCAAGGCCTATCAGAAGGATCAGGGCCTGAAAGCCGACGGTATCGCCGCCAAAAAGACCCTCGAAGCCCTTTACGCGGATGTGCTGAACACGGAAACCGCTGAATGAACGCAAACCGCCCGCCGAATGTCCGGCGGGCGGTCTTCTATTGCTCCATAGGGATGGGACGGCTGACCCGGCAGACCCGCGCCAGTTCTTCCCGCAGAGCGGTAAGCTCGGTTTCCAGCGCTTCTTTCTGCTCCTGCAGCGTCGCTATTTCCAAATTTTGGGATTGTGCTCCACCTTCCATCTCTAAATTTCGATTTTTAGTATCTTCTAGAGACACTTGCAGACTGTTTTTCTCTTCTAAAAGGGAACCATACTCCCCTTGCAGGGAATGAAGCTCCGCTTGGACGCCTTCGGCTTGCTGCAAAGCCGCATCCCGCTCCACTGTCAGGCTGTTATTGATCCCCATCAATTCCTGATAGCGGGTTTCCCAGTCCTCCACTTGGGATTCCAGCAGCTGATTCTGCCCTGCAAAAGCCGCTTCGGACTGGGCGCGTTCGTCCACTGTCTGGGCCACGGCGGCGTTGGCTTCGTCGATGGAAGCCTTTGCGTCAGCCAATTCTTTTTCCAGCGTTTCTTTCTTGGTGGTCAGTTCCTCTGCCCGGTTCTCAAACAGCTGCTTTTCCCGCTTTGCCTTTTGTACTTCCACCTGCTTTTCTCCCAGCTGCACCTGCACCCGCCGCAGCTCGGCGCTGGTCTCCGCGTGCTGGGCCACGATGTAGCCCGAAACCATCAACAGCAGCGCCACGATGATCGCCATAACGGCCACGGTCTGTTTCATCTTCCCCCTCCGTTCCGGCGGCGAAAAAACGCCGTCCCTCTCTGGTAGGATGAGACGGGCGGCGGGGGATTATTCGATTCGGCTCCTGTTTTCCAAAAAAAGCCCCGTCTTTCGCCAAAATAGAAAAACGGGGTTTTTTCGGATAGGATTTTTACCGGCTCTTGTGGAACAGAAGCCGCTCGTAGCGTTCGGGATCGGCGTCCCGAACCATGATCTCCAATTCTTCGTCGCCCATGACGGTGTTGCGGCCGCTCTCATAAAGGTCGTCCACCATTTCCTTCACGGCCACTACCAGCGCGTCCTGCTTATCCACCTGATGCTTGCCCTTAAGGCGGAAGTAGGAGTTCATCCAGTGGGCGATGCCGGCCAGACCGCTGTGCGCGTCCACGGCCACGGTAGCGGGACGGTTCAGGATGGCGGCGGTATCGAAAATGTTGTAGATTTCCTCGTCTTTCAGCAGGCCGTCGGCGTGGATGCCGGCTCGGGTCACGTTGAAGTGACGACCCACGAAGGGCTGACGGGGGCTGATCTCCAATCCGATCTCCCGCTCCATGAACTCGGCGATCTCGGTCACGGCGGTCAGATCCATGCCGTCGGTGGTGCCGCGCAGGGCCTCGTATTCGATGGCCATAGCTTCCAGCGGGCAGTTGCCTGTACGTTCGCCAATGCCCAGCAGCGAGCAGTTCACGCTGGAGCAGCCGTACAGCCACGCCGTGCCCGCGTTGCTGACCACCTTGTAGAAGTCGTTATGCCCGTGCCATTCCAGCTGGGAGGACGGAATCTGGGCGTAGTGATGCAGGCCGTATACGATGCCGGGCACGCTGCGGGGCAGGGCCGCGCCGGGGTAGCTGACGCCATAGCCCATGGTATCGCAGGCGCGAATCTTGATGGGAATGCCGCTTTCGGCGCTCAGATCCATCAGCTGCTCCGCGAAAGGCAGCACGAAGCCGTAGAAGTCCGCCCGAGTAATGTCCTCGAAGTGGCAGCGGGGCACAATGCCGCGATCCAGCGCCGCCTTGACGATGGCCAGATATTTTTCCAGCGCCTGAGAGCGGTTCAGGTGCATCTTTTTGAAGATGTGGTAGTCGCTGCAGGAAACCAGTACGCCGGTCTCCTTCACGCCCGCTGCCTTCACCAACTCGAAGTCCTTTTCGTTGGCCCGAATCCACGTGGTGATCTCCGGGAATTCCAGCCCCAGATCCTGACACATTTCCAGTGCTTCCCGATCCTTGGGGGTATAGAGGAAAAACTCGCTCTGCCGGATCAGACCCTTGGGGCCGCCCAGCCGGGATTCCAGCTGGAACAGCTTCACGATCTGCTGGGGCGTAAAGGGGCTGACGCTCTGCTGACCGTCCCGGAAGGTGGTATCCGTCATCCAGATCTCATCCGGTACGCAGATAGGCACCAGACGGTTGTTGAAGGCGATCTTCGGGATGGCCTCGTAATCGAAAATTTCCCGGTAGAGGTTGGGTTCCTCCACTTCCTGCAGCTGATACTTATACTTGGACTGCATCAACTGGTTGGTTTTTTTACTGAATTCGAGCATTTAGTTCAGCTCCTTTACAAAATTGGCCAGCCGATTCATACCCTCCTCGATGGCCTCCATGCTGGTGGCGTAGCTCAGGCGGCAGAAACCGTCCGCCATGAAGGACTCGCCGGGCACCACCACGGCGTGCTGCTTTTCCAGCAGGGCGTTGGCAAAATCGCTGCTGGTGGCGATCACCTGACCGTCGATCTTTTTGCCCAGCAGGGGCCGCACGTCCATCATCACATAAAACGCGCCATCGGGCTTATTGCAGCTCAGGCCGGGAATGGCGTTGATCCGCTCCACGATGCGGTCCCGGCGCTGCTGGAAGGCCTGACGCATGGTCTCCACACAGGCCTGATCGCCGCTGAGCGCCACGGCGGCGGCGTGCTGGGCGGCGCTGTTAGGCGCGGAGGTGGCCTGACTCTGGTAGTTGGTCATGGCCTTGATAACGTCCCGGGGGCCGGCGGTATAGCCGATGCGGAACCCGGTCATGGCGTAGGACTTGCTGACGCCGTTCACCACCAGTGTATGAGCCTTGGCCTCCTCGCTGAGGGAGGCGATAGAGCAGGGCTTTTCGCCGGTGTAGAGCAGCTTTTCGTAAATTTCGTCGGAGACGATGAAGAAATCATGCTCCACGGCCAGCTGCATCACGTTTTCCATCTGCCGACGGTTCCAGACGCAGCCGGTGGGGTTGTTGGGGGAGGTCAGCAGGAACGCCTTGGTACGAGACGTGATGGCGGCCAGAATTTCCCCGTTGGTGGGCACGAAACCGTGCTCCTTTTTCATTTCGACAAAAACGGGCGTGCCCCCTGCCATGCGCACCATTTCCGGGTAGCTGACCCAGCAGGGCGTGGGGATGATGACTTCGTCGCCGGGGTCGAGAATGGTCTGGAACAGGGTATAGAGCGAATGCTTCGCGCCGTTGGAGACAATGATCTCCTGCGGGTCATAGTGCAGGCCGTGATCCTCTTCAAAACGATGGATGATGGCCTCCTTCAGTTCGGCCGTGCCGCCTACGGGCGTATAGCGGGTCATGTTCTGATCCATTGCATCCTTCATGGCGTTGCGGATGGGCAGGGGCGTGTCAAAATCCGGCTCGCCGGCGGCAAAGCTGACGACGCTGACGCCCTGTGCTTTCAGGGCCTTGGCCTTCGCATCCATGGCAAGGGTAGCGGACGGAGCGATCCGCCGGGCTTTTTCGGAAATCGTGCGGGGCATAACGGAACCTCCCTTATCAGGCTCGGCCTGAACAAATGAAAGTTTTTTGATTCCATCCTGCAAAATGCACCATTGGGGCAGGAGGAGCGGCAGCCGTTGCCGCAGCAGGACATAGTATAGCATATGACGCAAAATAAGTAAAGTGCGGAAACGACTCTTTTTATTTTTAAACTGAAATTTGCATTTTTCAGAATGAAAATCTGCATAACGGATATACGAAAAAGTCATCGTAAGAAGAAAAAACAAGTTTCGGCATTCGAACTTTTTTCGGCCAAAGCATATACTGTTTGGGAAAAGAATGTTATAATGAAAAGAGATCCGCGTCTTTCGGCGCGCAGTGGAGGAATGAAAAATGACGGCATGGCTGATCCGCCGTTTTGTGAAGGATTATGAAAATACGGAAAACGGAGAAGTCCGCGCCGCCTATGGCACGCTGGGCTCCTGCGTGGGCATTCTGGTCAACCTGCTTCTGTCTGCCGGCAAATTTCTGATCGGGCTTCTCAGCGGCTCGGTGGCCATTCTGGCGGACGCGGCCAACAACCTGTCCGACGCGGCGGGCAGCATTGTGGCGCTGGTCTCCACCCGCGTGGCCCGTAAGCCCGTGGATGCGGAGCATCCCTTCGGCCACGGCCGGATGGAGTATCTGGGCTCGCTGGGCGTGGGACTGCTGATCCTCGTGATGGCCTTTACCCTCTTGAAGGAGGGCATGGAGGCCATCCTCACGCCCGCGGCGCTGAGCGTATCGTGGCCGGTACTGACGGTGCTGGGTGTTTCCATTGCGGTGAAGGCATGGCTGTATTTCTTCTATCGCCGTCTGGGCCGGGCTACCGACAACGGCACCCTGCTGGCCGCCTCCAAGGACAGCCTGAGCGACGTGCTGGCTACCGGCGCGGTGCTGATCTCCACCGGGCTGTGCGCCCTGTTCGGCTGGCGCATCGATGGCTATATCGGTCTGGTGGTGGCGCTGATCGTGCTCAAGGCGGGCTATGAGGTCTGCCGGGACACGGTGGACCGGCTGCTGGGCGGCAAGCCCGACCCGGAAAAAAGCCGCCGTCTGCGGGAACTGCTTCTGAATTACGAGGGCATTCTGGGCATTCACGATCTGGTCATCCACGACTACGGCCCGGGCCGCTGCTTCGCCTCCGTCCATGCGGAGGTCAGCGACCAGTGCAATATCGTAGCCATTCACGAGATCATCGACAACGCCGAACGGGAGATCGGCCGGGAGCTGCACATGCCCATCTGCATCCACATGGATCCCATCGCCACCGAGGACGAGACCACCAACCGGGTGCGCCAGCAGATGAACGATTTTCTCCGGGAGATCGACCCGGCACTGAGTATGCACGACTTCCGCATGGTGATGGGGCAGGATCGCATCAATCTGATCTTCGACGTGGTGGTGCCGGCGGACTATACCGCCCGTCAGGAGCTGATCCGCAGCCTGAACGCCTACGCCCGCTCGCTGGACAGCCGCTACCGGCTCGTCGTTCAGTTCGACGTGGATTACACCTGAGGGCCGTCCGCTTGCATTTTTGAAAAGACTGCGGTATCATTTTCAGGAACGATTTTTCAAGGAGGAACTTTCCGATGAGCAACGAACGCAAATCCATCGAAGAAATGACCGCTGATACCGAGAAGCCCGTCCGCGACCGCAAAAACTGGGTGGCCTTTGTGGAAAGCGACGCGGTGAACTTCATGACCCTGAACGAAATGGAAAAGATGACCCTGGACGACGGCAGCGGCAACAAGGCCAAGCTGAGCCGCCGTAAGGACGGCAGCGTGCTGGTGGAGTGCACTTCTTCCAACGTGCTGTAAGCGAGACTGTTTTTGAAAAAGAGACGCTCCAAAGAAACGTCAACTTAGGGATTTCAAGAAATTGAGCTTTTAAGACGTTTCCCGAACGGCAAAACAAAACCACCGATTGGAAAGCAGAAATGCTAATCGGTGGTTTTGTCATTGTGAAAAAACAGGGATACGTTGCGCTATTTGAGTTACAGCGCACTCTTGTAGAGGTTTTCTTTTGAGGATCAGGATAAAAATGTGCTAGGAGTATGCGTTTTACGGTATTGTGTAACGCGCTGTGCATAGCGATAATAAACGAAAAAGCAGGCAGTATTAGGCAGTTATTTGTCAATACTGCTTGCTTTTTTTGTATTATGCTCATCGCATACCAGTGCTGCCATTCTTGGCTGACGACCTAAAATGAATATTGCCCCATTGGCAAATAGCGTTGCAGGTTATGAAATGCACCTATAAACCATTTCCATAGTGGACAACCGTGCAAGTAGCAGTCTCCAGATCTCCTGAAAGGATTCTGAGCAAGGAGGTCTTGCCGCTGCCGTTGGCGCCGATGAGCCCAATTCTTTCGTTTTCGGCGACAGAAAGTTCGCTTATTTCAAAACATCACGTCCGTTGAATTCAAGCAGAACATGTCTTGCCTTTACGATTTCCCGCATCATATTCCTCCATGTTCCACGTGGTTATGACTAAAGCGGAACTCTTTTGCAAAAGCCTTTTTCTTATCATCCGAAAAATGATGCGTGATAACAAAAACAATGCCACCGGATAATTCGGCAAGAATGTCTTCGATCTTTTCGGCTGTCTCCGAATCCACATTGGCAAGTGGCTCGTCTAGAATAGTGATAGGAGCTTTGCGCAACAGTGTTCTGGCAAGCGCGATCCGTTTACGCTCGCCGCCGGATAGATTGCTGCCGCCTTCTCGAATCATACTGTCGAGCCCTTCCGGTGTTGCAAACTTATGCAAATTAAGTTTTTGCAGCAGTGCGATCAACTCATCATCGCGCATGTCACGATACATTGTGAGGTTGTTACGCAGCGTATCGTTGAACAGAACGGGATCCTGCCGCATAATTGCGATCTTTTCGTTCAGTTGCTTCACGCAAAAGGCGTTTGAATCGTTTATGAGTATCTCTCCGCTCTGGGGTTCGTAATATCCAAGCAACAGATTCATGCTTGTTGACTTGCCGGAGCCACTCTGTCCGGTAATCATGCATTTTTCGCCCGTATTCACTTTGAGTGAAAAGTCATTTAAAATCGGAGATGCACCCTCGTACCCAAAGCATACGTGCCGAAAAGCAACGCTTTTAATCTGTGAGATTTCTATTGTCCGCTCGCTACCGGCAGGCGCTTGCTCAAACAACGATTCAAGTTTTTTTGCTACCGGTTTCGTGCTTAAGTATTCTTGCAAGTATGCGGAAATTGCGATGATGGGATATGAAAGCTGGTCGATAAGACCAACAGCAATAAAGAAATCACCCGCAGAAAAGTCTCCGTTCAGAATGAGCGCCGCAGTTGCCACAATTACGATGAAATGGCTCATATAGGATAGGAGCGCAGTGATTGTTTTTGATAAGTAAGTGACCTTTTTGAAACGGAATAGTTTCTCCGAGACTTCTTCGTTGCTCTCTCGAAATTTCCGGGCGATCACTTTCTCAATAGAATAGTTTTTTATCAGTTCAAACCCGGAAAGCCACTCAACTATATTTCCGAGATGTTTTTGAAAGCTGCCGATGCTTTCGTTTTTTGCATTTTGAAGCCTTTTCTCGATCAGCTTTGGTATATAGAGCGGCATAGTCAGTAAAAACAATGTGAGAAGAGCAACGCGGTAGTCTAACCAAAACAGCGCGGCACTTACAATGAGTGTCTTTGACGAAATTTCTATTAATAACGGGATGTTATCAAGATAGCTTTCATTGACTTGATCGATTTGGTCGGTGTATTGCGCGACAAATTCGCCCTGCTGTACGGCCATCGCCTCTACAGGGCTGCGCATTAGCAACCAGTCAAAATACAAGCTGCGCAAAGACTTCTTGTTTGCAACAGAAAAGCGCCCTCGAAAATAGTCATAGCCGTAAAACGATGCCATCTCTACTGCTATGGCTGCAAAAAAGGCGATTGCAAGTCGTAATACTCCGGCTGATATGCCATCAAGCGCAGTGTCCAGCAATTCCCCTTTCAAAAATTGCACATAGGTTCCAGCAAAGCCGGCGATGAATACAAAAAGCAAACAAATCGCCAAATATTTCCAGTGACTTTTTATTATGTTTTTCATGATATTATACTGCTTTTGCTAACGTAAGCAACAGCGCCAACAAATCGCACCTTTCCATTTTTTGTGTCCCAAATTAGCCGCTTAGCGCACCTGAATGGCAAAGCGGCAGCAGTATGACTTTGAAGTTGGAACGGCACAGAACAATAGAAAGCTGTGGAAGCATGAGCTCATTGCATAAAGCAGCATGAACAAGGATTAAAATGTTCGTGCCGTTAAACTGACAACCAAATGCGAATTATCATAGTACACCTCATTCATGGTATTCTTGTATAACCAGTGTATCACAAGGACAGAAAATTTGCAAATATATAATCCATCCGAAAGATCTTGTGAAATTTGGCCGGAGCTAAGATAATGTGACCGGCAGGCTCAGCGACGAACGCTTTGCCAGAATGTCCGCGACCTGTGAAGCCGAGCAACAGACCTTGGAAAAGCGGGTGGCTGAGCTGCAAATCCTGATGGACGGTGCGAAGCAGAAGTCCATGAACGTCTTCAGATTATCTACAACGCTATTGGCGCAGTAGAAATTCCCAATGAACAAGGAAGCGGCATAGCCGATATTTCTACCGACTATGCCGCACTTTTTTCCGGGATTAAAAATCCCTATGGAGCACCTTCTAAGCTGAGCGTCTCTTTTTGCTTCCTAATTTGCCAATCCTTCGCCGCCATGATATACTATCAGCGGAATTTCCGGCGGCCGCGCCCCTTTTGACGGGCCGCAGAAAGAAAGGCGCTATGGCTATGCGTATCAATGTGACCCGTTCTTCCATGCCTCCGATGGAGGAGTATGTAGAAGAGATCCGCAGTCTGTGGGACAGCCACTGGCTGACCAATAACGGCGAAAAACTGAAAAAGCTGGAAGCAGCGCTGAAGCAGCGGCTGGACGTGCCCTACGCGGCGCTGTTCACCAACGGCCATCTGGCGCTGGAGGCGCTTTTGAAGGCGCTGGGGCTGAAGGGCGAGGTCATCACTACGCCCTTCACCTTTGCGTCCACCACTCACGCCATCGTCCGGGCCGGGCTGACCCCGGTGTTCTGCGACATCCGGGAGGACGACTACACCATGGATCCCGCGAAGGTGGAGGCGCTCATTACCCCGCGCACCTGCGCCATCCTGCCGGTGCATGTGTACGGCAACCTCTGCGACGACGGAGCCCTGTCCGCCATGGCCAAAAAGCACGGGCTGAAGCTGATCTACGACGCGGCTCACGCCTTTCACGTCAGCCGGGACGGGGTATCCGCCGCCCGGATGGGGGACGCGGCCATGTTCTCCTTCCATGCCACCAAGGTGTTCCATACCATTGAGGGCGGCTGCGTGACCACTGCCGACCCGGAGCTGAACCGGCGGCTGGAATGGGAGCGGAACTACGGCATCGAGGACGAGGAGACGGTGCTCTACCCCGGCGGCAACGCCAAAATGAGCGAGTTCCACGCCGCCATGGGCCTGTGCAACCTGCGCCATCTAGATGAAAACATCGAAAAGCGCCGCCATGTGGTGGAGCTGTACGACCGGCTTTTGTCCGGCCATGAGGGAATCGTCTGTCCCGGGAGGCAGGCGGGCGTTGTATCCAACTACGCCTATTATCCCGTGCGGTTCACCGGTCAGGCCGGAAGCCGGGAGGAGATCTGCGCCCGGCTGGCGGCGGCGGACGTTCACGCCCGGAAGTATTTTTATCCCCTGATCACGGAATTCGACTGCTACCGGGGCCGCCCGGGCTTTGACTCCTCGCTGACCCCCATCGCCCTGCAGGCCTCCCGGCAGGTGGTGACGCTGCCCCTGTACCCGGAACTGGCGGACGGCGACGTGGAGCGCATCTGCAGCCTGATCCTCGGAAAGGCGTGACCCTATGAGCGAAAAACGCAGCCAGTCCGCGGCTTCTTCCTTTGTGTTCAAGCTGCTGGAAAGCTTCGGTAATCAGGGCATCGCCTTTGTGGTCAGTCTGGTGCTGGGCCGACTGCTGACCCCGGACGACTACGGCGTTTTGTCCCTGCTGTTGGTCTTCACGGCCATTGCGCAGGTGTTTGTGCAAAGCGGCCTGAACACCGCCCTCATCCAGCGGGCCGAGATCGACGAGACCGACCGCAGTTCCGTGTTTTTTCTGGGGCTCGCCATTGCGGCGCTGCTCTATACGGCGCTGTTCTTCGCCGCGCCCGCCATCGAGCGCTATTTCGCTATGGTCGGGCTGGCAAGTTACCTGCGGGTGCTGGCGCTGATCCTGTTCCCCGGAGCGCTGACCAGCGTACAGAACGCGGTCATTGCCCGAGAAATGTCCTTCCGCAAGCTGATGACGGCCAGTCTGGCCGCCACGGTGCTGTCCGGCGGCGTAGGCATCACCATGGCCCTGAAGGGGCTGGGCGTATGGGCGCTGGTGGGGCAGCAGCTGACCAATCAGTTCAGCCTGTGCCTTCTCCTGCTGATTCTGGTGCGCTGGCACCCTCATTTCTGTTTCTCCCTCCGCCGGGTGCGGAGCCTGTTCTCCTTCGGCTGGAAGCTGCTGTTGTCCAGCCTGATGGATACGGGCTACCAGCACCTGCGTTCCTTTGTCATCGGCAAGAAGTTTTCCTCGGAGGCGCTGGGCTATTTCAACCGGGGCAAGCAGTTCCCGGAGCTTCTGATGAACGCGGTGAACGGCTCCATCCAGAGCGTGATGCTGCCGGTTTTATCCGAGCAGCAGGACGATCTGGAGCGGATGAAGCAGACCATGCGCCGCTCCATTATGGCCTCCAGCTTTCTGGTGCTGCCGCTGATGGCGGGGCTGGCGGCGGTGGCCCGTCCGCTGGTGAGCCTGCTTCTGACGGACAAATGGCTGCCCTGCGTGCCTTTTTTGCAGATCTGCTGCATCGATTTCGCCTTTTATCCCATTCACACCGCCAACCTGCAGGCCATCAACGCCATGGGGCGCAGCGATGTGTTTCTGAAGCTGGAGATCATCAAAAAAAGCTACGGCATCGCCATTCTGTGCGTCACCGTGTTCTGCTTTGAGGGCGTGCTGCCCATCGTATGGGGCGCGGTGGTCTCCACGGTGATCTCGTCGTTTGTGAACGCCTTCCCCAACAAAAAGCTGATCCATTACGGCTATTGGGAACAGATTCGGGATATTCTGCCGCCCATAGGCATGAGCCTTGTCATGTTTCTGTCGGTCAGCGCGCTGGGCCGTCTGCCCCTCGGCAGCCTGCCCCTGCTGCTGGTTCAGGTGGCGGCGGGCGTACTTCTCTACGGCGGCATGAGCCTGCTGTTCAAGCCGGAGAGCTTCCGCTGCCTTGTACAGATGGCGGCGGCCCTGCGCCGCAAGGCCGCCGGAACGTCCAAAGGAGGAACGCAAGCATGAGCCGTATTCTGCTGACCGCCATCGGTTCCATGGCCGCAGCCCCGGTGGCCCGGCGCTATCAGGCCTTGGGCCACGCCGTATTCGGCTGCGATATTTATCCCCGGGAATGGACGCCGCTGGCCGGAGAGCTGGATTTCTTTCAGGCCCGGCTGGCCACGGAGGGCGAGCCCTACGTGGAGCAGCTGAAGGAGGCCGTCCGCCGGGACAGGCTGGACTTTCTCATCCCCCTGACCGACCCGGAGGTGGACGCGCTGTCCCCCCGAAAGGCCGAGTTCCGGGCGCTGGGCTGTACGGTCTGCGTGCCGGAGGAGCGGGTCGCCGCCCTGTGCCGCCGCAAGGACAAGATGAACCGTTTTCTGGCGGAAAAGCAGGTCTGCCGACTGATCCCCACGGAGATTGCCGTGCCGGGCCGGCCCTGCCCCTTTCCCTTCCCGGCGATGGTCAAGCCCCGGTCTGGCCGTTCCAGTCTGGGACAGGCCGTGGCGGCGGACGAAAAGAGCTACCAGACGGCACTGGCGGGCCGGGAGGACTGCATCGTGCAGCCTTTTCTGGAAGGGGATATTTTCTGTGTGGACGTGGCCCGGGACGCTTTCGGTCATACCCGCGCCGCCGCCCGGCAGGAGCTTTTGCGCAACAAAAGCGGGCTGGGCATGACCGTGGAGGTGCTGCCCGGTCATCCGCTGGAGGCCGTCTGCGCCGCCATTGCGGAGGCTGTGGGGCTGGTGGGCGTGGTGAACATGGAGTTCATCCGCCACGGGGACGATTTCTTCTTTCTGGAGGTCAACCCCCGGTTCTCCGGCGGCGTAGGCTTCTCCATGGCTGCAGGGATGGACTTTGCGGAAATGATGCTTTGCTGCCATTCCTGCGGCAGCGTCGAAGCCTTCCCCGCCGCGCCGAAGCATGCCCTGCTGGCCCGGGAAAGCGCCATCGTCCTGACCCAACTGCGGTAAATTTGATTTTTTCAAGGAGGTACTGTCCCATGAATGTGAAAGAACGGTTTCTCAACTATGCAGTCATTGATTCCGGCTCCAGCGAAACCACCGGAACCCACCCCTCCACCGAAAAACAGTGGGATATGGCCCGACTGCTGGAAACGGAACTGAAGGAAATGGGCGCGGAGAATGTTCGTGTCAGCCCCACCTGCTACGTCTACGCGGAGATCCCCGCCAACGTGCCCGATCAGCCCGCCATCGGCCTGATCGCCCATATGGACACCGCCCCCGCCGTGCCCACCGGCCCGGTGCATCCCCGCTGCCTGGTGTATGCCGGCGGCGAGCTGGACGTGGGCAACGGCGTGGTGATGAAGCCGGAAGAATTTGAATGTCTGAAGCGTCACGTGGGCCACGAGCTGATCGTCACCGACGGCACCACCCTGCTGGGCGGCGACGACAAGGCGGGCATCGCCGAGATCATGACCCTGTGCGAGCTCCTTATGACCAACCCCGACCTCAAGCACGGCAAAATCTGCGTGGGTTTCACCCCCGACGAGGAGATCGGCGAGGGCGCGGACGACTTTGACGTCAAGGGCTTCGGCGCGGACTTTGCTTACACGGTGGACGGCGGCGGCGTGGGCGAATACGAATGCGAAAACTTCAACGCCTCTTCCGCGCTGGTGGAGGTCAAGGGCTTCAATATCCACCCCGGCAGCGCCAAGGACAAGATGAAGAACGCCAGCAAGATCGCCATGGAGTTCAATGCCATGCTGCCCGCCGCTGAGTGCCCGGAGCACACGGAAGGCCGGGAGGGTTTCTATCACCTGTGCGGGATGCAGGGCGACGAAAGCGGCGCTGTGCTGCAATACATTCTGCGGGATCATGACGCGGCCAAACTGGAGACCAAGGAGGCCATGATGCTGGCCGCCGAAGCTTACCTGAACCAGAAGTACGGCGCGGGCACCGTGCGCGTCACCCTGAAGGACAGCTACCGCAACATGCGGGAGGTCATCGACCGTTACCCCGAAGTGACGCAGCGGGCGCTGGACGCCATCCGCTCCGCCGGAGATGAACCACAGATCGTCGCTATCCGGGGCGGCACCGACGGCGCGCGGCTTTCCTGGGAGGGCCTGCCCTGTCCCAACCTGCCCACCGGCGGCTACAACGGCCACGGCCTGATGGAGTACGTCTCCGTGCCCGAAATGGAAAAATGCGTCAAGGTGCTGCTGCATCTGGTCACTGCCCGGAATTAAAAACGATCATAGCAAACAGGCCCGCTTCTCCCAAAAGAAGCAGGCCTGTTTTGACTTTTTCCGTATGATACAGCCTTCGCCGGGGAATACTGCCCCATGGAACCCGCCGCCGTCTGCGGCATAGGATGCAGCGGAGGGAGCGCCCATGAAGAGCAGACTTTTTACCGACCCCCAAGGACTGGATGAACCCTTCGGCCTGTGCGCGCCGGACAAGGTGAGCGTCTGCGTACAGATGGATCGGGAGGCGTATCGCCACGCGCTGGAACGGGCCGCGTCGCGCCGCCTGACCAGCGGGGAATATTTGGAGCAGTTGGTCTGGCAGGATGAGAAAAACCGGGAAAAAGAACCGTAAAAGGCAAAATCCGCAGGAGGATCATTCCTCCTGCGGGTTTTCGTTGGCTGTTTCCGATCGCAGACCCGTCAAAAAGCGGGAAACGATCAGCTGTCGGCCGTCCTCCTCCACGGCGACCACGCGGGTGGAGGCATATCCGGCGGCCTCGCCCTCCTCCGTGCGGTACTGATCCTCCGGCACGGGGTGGCGGCGCGGCGGTGCGGCGGTGGGAACTACCTCCACATCCATGATGCCGCTGGCGTGGAGGATGGCCAGAGCCGCCTCCGCGGGCAGCCCCAGCAAATGTTCAAAGGTCAGGCGCATCAGACCTCCATGATCTCCTTTTCCTTCTGAGCGCAGATGGTATCGACGCCCTTGATGGCCTCGTCGGTCTTTTCCTGAATTTTCTTTTCGGCCTTGGCCCGGTCGTCCTCGGTGATCTGGCTGTCCTTTTCCAGCTTCTTCACCTGCTCCATGGCGTCCCGGCGGATGGAGCGAATGGCCACCTTCGCGTCCTCTGCGCTCTTGCGGACCATTTTGGTCAGCTCCTTGCGGCGCTCCTCGTTCAGTTCGGGGATCACCAGCCGGATCAGCTTGCCGTCATTGGAAGGGTTCAGCCCCAGGTCGCTCTTCAGGATGGCTTTTTCCACCAGCGGCAGGGCCTTCTGATCCCACACGTTGATGACCAGCATCCGGGGTTCGGGCGAGGACACGTTGCCCATCTGGTTCAGGGGGGTCTGCACACCGTAATAATCCACCATTACGCGATCCAAAAGCTGCGGATTGGCGCGTCCGGCGCGGATGGACCGCAGTTCCGTCTGAAAAACGGAGGTGGTCTTCTTCATTTTTTCCGTGGCGTTGTCAATCACCTGCTGATACATTCGGTTTCCTCCCTTGGCTTTATCAACAAAATTTGCTGAATAGCAGTTTGAATTGACTCTATTGTACCGCTTTTCGGGATAAATGGCAAGATGGGAGTTGCGTTCCGCACGGGGGTTTGTGGTATACTGTGACGGTAGGCATTGCGCTCATGATTCAGGAGCCTTTCCAAAGGAGGAACCGTCACTTTGAAATGGTTTTCTTTTCCCCATTTTCTTCGGCGGGGGAACGGGAAAAAAGCGCCGTCCCAGCCCGAAAAGGCTGTGGAGACGGCTCATCAGCCGGAGGACGAGAACGCCCGGAGCGAAAAACTGCCCGCCCCGGAAAAGGGCCGCGGCCCCATCACCCATTGCGACCTTGCCAGCCTTTCCAGCCTGACCCTTCCCTTTGAGAGCGATCCCTTTTTCCGGCTGCGTCCGCCTTTCACCAAAGAGGCGGCGGAGCTGTCGATGGAACTGGCTCAGATGACCTATACGCTGGAACTGGAGCCGTGGGAACAGGCGGGCTGGAACGATTTTTCCATCCAGATCGACAATTCGCTCAAAAGCGGCATCAGCCATTCCGACGCGGCCAGCGGCGAGGCCATGCGGCGCATCGTGGACGCGTGGAAGCTGGGAACCGCCAAGGCGGCGCTGAACGCCCAGAACCCGGTTTCACAGGTGCTGAGCACTCTGCGCCAGCGGGAACGCAGCGACACCATCAAGGCCGTCTGCATGGCCCATCCCGGCGAAAACGGACAGACCGTCATCGCCATCGGCTTCATGGGCACCGGCAAGCGGATGTACGACTGGATCTCCAACCTGCGCTTTTCCACGGAGGAAGGCTTCCACCGGGGCTTTTATCAGCTGTGCACCTTCTTTGAGGAAAGCGTGGAACAGATCGTTTTCCCGGCGACGGCGGCCCGTCAGGGGCTGGAAAAGCTGACGCTGGGTGATATCCTTTCGGATATGCGCTCCCTGCGCAGCCCCTACCGGCTCTGGATGGCGGGACACAGTCAGGGCGGCGCGGTGATGCAGATCTTCACCAACCGGCTCATTCAGCACTGGGGCGTGCAGCCTCAGAATATTGTGGGCTACGGCTTTGCTTCGCCTACGGTGGCCACCGGGCGGCTGTTGTACGATCCGGCCAGTTATCCCCTGTACCACCTGCTCAATTCCGACGATCTGGTGCCCCGGATGGGCGGACTGCTGCATTTGGGCCTGTGCATGGAATACCCTGCGGACGACGCGCTGCGGACGGCGGCCTACGGGCTGGACTCTCTGGGCATCAACGAGGAAGCGTACCTTCGGCTGGCCCCCTACCGGGACGCCATGCAGGACACCGGCAGCGTGCTGACCATCCTGTATGCCTTTCTGGCGGCGCTTCGGGAGCATATGGAGGAGAGTGAACCGGGCAAACGGCTGGAGCAGCAGCGGCTGCTGAGCTGGCTTGGCAAGGCCATGTCCTTTGCAGGAGAGAAAGCCTCCGATGGGTTGGACTGGGCGCTTCAGCGCATCCGGGAAGGGTATGAGGACCTGATGCAGGCTTCCCTGCCCACACGAAAAATTCATACGCTAATCGGCGAATTTCGGGTGCTGTTCCGTGAGATTCCTCTGCGGCGCATCCTCAGCGCCATTGCCGAGCTGGGCGAGCCGCCGCACCACATCATGCGGGAAAAGCAGCCGGGAGCCTATGCGTGGATCGTGGAAAACGGGCTGGACAAGCTGCGTCCCTTTATTTGGGTCAAACAGTCCGGCCAGCTGCCCCGGCGCAGCTATGCGGAAGGAAAGGTCAAGGCTGTCGCAGTCTGGAACGAATATCCCGTGCGGGTCTCCCGCCGCCATCGCCGTCCTGCCCGAAGGATGGAGCCCCGCGGCATTCTTCGCCGCAGCTATTCGGCCCTTCGCCGGAGATAGATCTGTTTCATCCTCGGAAAAGATGCTATACTAATGGGCGAGATCCATGAATACAAAAGAGGGAGGGCGAAGCCATGGGAGCGAATCAGGGCTTTCTGCGTCCGACAGGCAATCTGGCCCGTCGGGAAAAGACCGTGTCTTCGCCTGCGCTGTCTCAAGCGAAGGAGCCACCCTATCCCTCCAACGAACTTCGGGAGGGCCTGACCAATAGCAGCGCCCGTCCATCGCCGGCCGCGCTGCGTTCCCCACTGACCCCGGCCAAGGCGATGAAGACCGCCACACCCGCCCCGGTGCAGCCGATTCCCAAACAGACACCGCTGACCGAGGAGGATTGGCAGCTGGAACGGCCGGGTCGCCTCGTCCGCCGGGAGCCGGAGAAAACGTCGCCTTCCATGGCTTTCCGCCTACTGGAAGATCGTCCCGTCCCCGATCAGCCCGAAGAAATGACAGGGGAGGAAGGAACTGCGCCTGTGCCGGTTACGCTCCCTCAGGAGGAAATACCGCCCGTTGAATCCGAACGGGCGCTGGGCGCTTCTCCGCTGGACGACGCGCTGTTTTCCGACTTGCTGCAAAGCAACCCGGATATCATGGGACTGTTGGAAGACCCGGAGGATTGGCCGGAGGACGGGGAGGACGCGCTGCCCGACGATCAGATTCCCGAACCGGCTTCAGTGCCGGTTTCACTGTTCCCTGAAAGCCGTCCCCGGCGGAAATGGCCGTGGATCGCGGCAGGAACGGCGCTCTTGCTGGCGGCGGGCGGCACGGCGCTGTGGAAAACCGGTCTTTGGGCCCGCCTTCTGGAGCGGCTTTCCTAGGCTGCTTCCCCAATTTTTTTGAAAGGAGCCGCTGCCTTGCGCAACTTGACTTCCTATGAACTGCACACCGGCAAACTGACAAAGCCGGTGGTTTTCGGCGTAGTCAGCGACCTTCACGACGAGCCCTACGACGATCTCTGGCCCCTTCTGGCGGGCCGCGACGCGCTGCTGGTGCCGGGCGATGTGGTCAACCGATACACCCAGACTTCCGCCCGGGGAATCGCTTTTCTGCGGGAAGCGGCCCGGCGGATGCCCACCTTTTTCTCACTGGGCAATCATGAAACGAAAACCAGGCAGTTTCAGGCTCTGATGCAGGCGTTGAACGGCACCGGCGCGGAGATCCTGGTCAACCGCTACGTGCCCTTCGGCGAATGCTGGATCGGCGGCTGGTATGACCCGGAGATCGTGCGTCAGCCGGACTGCATGGACGAATTTGAACGTCTGCCGGGCTGCCGGGTGCTGCTGTGCCATAAGCCGGAGCACTATATCAAGTTTCTGCGCGGTCGGGATGTGGAGCTGGTGGTGGCGGGGCACGCCCACGGCGGACAAATTCGCATTGGTTCTCAAGGATTGTACGCGCCCGGGCAGCATTTCTTTCCGAAATACACCAAGGGCATCGTAGACGGGCGGCTGGTGATCTCTGCAGGCGCGGGGAACCCCTGCGGAATGCCCCGGTGGGGCAATCCCTGCGAGGTACTGAAAATTACGTTGGACTGAAATTTCGGAAAATTCCGCGGCAGCGACGGCAGAACATCGGCTTTCTATTTCAAAAAATCATTGATTTTCAACGCCTTAAAGCGGTTGACAGAAAAAAGTTGAAATTTTTTGAAAAAAGTTATTGACAAAGGAACGGGTTTTGAGTACAATATCCATCGTCGCCTGTGTGGGCACGCTACAGGACGGGGTGTAGCGCAGTCTGGTAGCGCACGTGCTTTGGGAGCATGGGGCCGGGGGTTCGAATCCCTTCACCCCGACCAGATTCGTTATTTTACCGTGGCTCCTTGGTCAAGTGGTTAAGACACCGCCCTTTCACGGCGGCTACAGGGGTTCGAATCCCCTAGGAGTCACCATTTCCCTTATCAATCGCGTATGGGCCTTTAGCTCAGTTGGTTAGAGCGGCCGGCTCATAACCGGTTGGTCCGGGGTTCAAGTCCCTGAAGGCCCACCAGCGTCCGTGGCCAAGTAGCTCAGTTGGTTAGAGCGCCAGCCTGTCACGCTGGAGGTCGAGGGTTCGAGACCCTTCTTGGTCGCCATTGTGCCTTGGTAGCTCAGTCGGTAGAGCAGTAGACTGAAAATCTACGTGTCGGTGGTTCGATTCCGCCCCAAGGCACCATAGTGTGCGGTAGTAGCTCAGTGGTAGAGTGCCACCTTGCCAAGGTGGATGTCGCGGGTCCGAATCCCGTCTACCGCTCCACACTTCGGTGCCATAGCCAAGCGGTAAGGCGAAGGTCTGCAAAACCTTTATTCCCCGGTCCGAATCCGGGTGGCACCTCCACCTTATCACTTCAAGAGTGATACCGAGACCTCACGAAAAAGCTCCGTGAAAACGGGGCTTTTTTGTTTGCTTTTTTACAGCCGCCTTTTTTCTACGGGCGGCTGTTTTTTGTTTGACAGTTCTCGCTTTCCCATCGTCTAATAAGGGAAGGGGGGAGAAACGTGGACACCAGAGAAACAAGGGAAGCCTGGCTGGAACGGGCCATGGGGCAATATGAAGAAAGTCTGCTGCGCATGTGCTTCGCCTATCTGGGCGACGCGGCGCTGGCCGAGGACGCGGTGCAGGAGACGTTTTGGAAGGCGTACCGGGCGCTGGGACGTTTTCGCGGGGACGCGGGTGAAAAAACGTGGCTGCTGCGGATTGCCATCAACACCTGCAGAGACCTGCGACGGAGCGCGTGGTTCCGCCATGTGGACAGAAATGTGACGCTGGATGTGTTGGGCGAACCGGCCGACCCGGCACAGGAATGGAGCCAGTGGGACGATACCCTGACGCGAGCGGTGATGGGGCTGAAACCCAAATACCGGGAGACTGTCCTGTTATGCTGGTATCAGGGCCTGACGGGTCAGGAGACGGCGAACGTGCTCAAGATCAGCCGTTCCGCCGTAATGAACCGGCTCAAACAGGCCAAGACGATCCTCAGAAAGGAATTGGAGGCGTGGTATCATGGCGAATGAACGGGAAACCATCCGAAAGGCGCTGGACGCACGGCTTTCTCCGCTGTCCGCCTCGCCCCGGCGGCGGGAAGGAATCCGCGCCGCCGTTGCACAGAGAGAAAAAAAGCCGATTCCGAAAAGGAGAAGCCTCGTTTTGGCGGTCGCCCTGCTGTTGGCGCTGGCGGGGGCCGCGCTGGCTGTGGGAACGAATCTGTTCGCCCGATTCGCCCAAAACGACCGGCGGTATGAGGGCGTGCTGGATCAGGTCACGGACGTGACGGAAAAACCCGCATCGGTGCTGGATGAAAAGCTGGGAATGGTCAGCGCACGGGTGGACAGCGCCTACTACGACGGGCAGACGTTGACGCTGACTATTGCGGTGGAAAACGCCCGGCGAATCTCGGAATGGACGCCTGCGGAGGAGGAAAAAGCCCTTCTAAAGCCAGAGAAAGGGGTCCGCCCCGCTACGCCGCAGACGGCGATGACGGAGGAAGAGAAGCGGATTATGGCGGATGCTCAGGCGGCGAAGGCTGCCGGAAGACCCTTCGGAATCCGAAAAGACACGATCTGGGTACACGACCATTTCTATACGGAGGACGGAATTTCTCTGCCGCCCTATTACGGCGAGGACGAGGAGGAAAACGGAACCCTTTACGAGATCAGGGAGTTCTCCCCCCTGCCGGAGGACGTTTCTGGCCGGGAAACCCTGTCCGTCTATGCAGAATTGGGCAGAAGCACGGAATACTATTATTTCGACGGGCAGAAAACGTACTGGCGCAGCGAGGTGCAGCGGGACGGCGTGGGGCGGGTCACAGCCACGGTGCCGAAGGCCGAGGCGGAAATCATCCTTTTCACGGGCGAGGGTACGCTCAACGGCGCGGCCTGCACTGTGACGGCACAGGTCAGCGCCATCGAGCTGCGGCTGACCATCGATGCGGAAACGGACGCTTTCCCGCTGACGACCCGCTATCTGGACGACCAGACATGGCAGGAGCAGCCGTGGATGGCGGCGGTCTACGACGAAACCGGCACGGAATATCTGCCCCGGGAGAGTTCATCCGCCGAGTCGGCCCGGCGGTTGGAGATTCCCTTCGACGGCAGCGGCCATATCCCCGAAAGGCTGCGGGTGTATGTGTATTCCTGCGGCATGGATGAGGACATGCCGGACGAAGAAAAAATTCGTTCCGGCTCGTGGGTGGAGTTGACGCCATCGCCCCTGTGACGGAAATCACGCGCTTTTTCTTGCGAAAAGAGGGCGGGAGCCGTATAATGGCTTCGTCCTTTGGGACGCAATGCTGCAAACAAAAGAGGGAAAACAATGTCGCTGGAAAAAGCTCTGGCTGATTTGGAACGCAAGGGATTTCTGGATCGCGTGATGGAACTGGAAGCCTCCACGGCCACGGCGGCTCAGGCCGCGGAGGCGCTGGGCGTGGAACCCGGCAGGATCGCCAAGACCATGTCCTTCCTGCAGGAGGACAAGGCGGTGCTGATCCTGACCGAGGGAACGGCCCGGATCGACAATCATAAATACAAGGAAACCTTTCACGTCAAGGCCAAAATGATCCCCTTTGACGAGGTGGAGGCCCGAATTGGGCACGCGCCGGGCGGCGTGTGCCCCTTCGGCATTCGGGACGGCGTGGACGTTTACCTGGACGAAAGCCTTCGGAAATACGACACGGTCTATCCCGCCGCAGGCAACGATCACAGCGCCGTCCGTCTGACCATTCCCGAATTGGAGAAGGCAGCGGGGGCAATGGGCTGGGTAGATGTGTGTAAACAGGAACCAGCGGCGGAGTGATAGCATTTGTGAACAATCCGAAAATCCTTGCCCTGACGCATTGACCTTGGGCGGGCATTCTCCCTATAATAAGCCATACCGCGAAGGAATGGCGAAGGGAGCGCAGTGTGATGGAAGTCTGGAATCCGATGTTATGGGAATTTTCCCGGGTCATGCGGGAGTGCCATCGAAAAATCGGCGCGATGCTTGGCAAGAACAAGCCGCCGGTGGGACAGGCTCCGATCATGGGACTTTTGCGCACACAGGACGGGCTGACGCAGGAAGAAGTGTCGGAACGTCTGCAGCGCAACGAGACCTCCGCAGCACTGGCTGTGGAACGACTGGTGCAGGAGGGATACCTCACCTTCGAGGGAGAAGCCCTGCATCTGACGGATGCGGGACAGGCGGAAGCGGCCCGCACGGTCCGCGCCATGGAGGAAACGGAAAAGCTGGCTCTGCAGGATTTTACGGTAGAGGACATCGCCCAGCTCCACAGTCTGCTGGAACGGATGCACCGCAATTTGCAGGGAAAGGCTCCTTCTGGGGAGCAAAAGCCCCGGTTGGAGTATTAAAACGTCTTTTGTGCGCCCGGTTTTGCCGGACGCCTTTTTTCATGCTATAATAGCGGACGTTTGACTGCAAAAGAACAAAGGGGGAGATCCATCATGCTGGGACTGAAACGGGGAACGGTGCTCCTTGCGCCCCATGAGACGGGCTGGGAAACCTATGCCGCGGAGACCATGAAACGGCTCCGGGCGGTTTTGGGGGATGCAGCTGTGGAGATGCAGCACGTGGGCAGCACCGCCGTTCCGACGATTCAGGCCAAGCCGATCGTCGATCTGGCGGTAGCCGTCCGGCAGCTTTCAGATGTGGAGCCGCTGTTCCCGGCGTTGGAGGCACAGGGCTTTTATCACGCGGCCCATTGCGATAACGAGGGACAGATTCTGCTGGTCTGCGGCGATCTGGAAGCGGATACCCGAACCTGCCACATCCACGTGGTACGGGCGGGAAGCATGGAATGGCGCAATTATATCAATTTTCGGGATTATCTGAATTTCTACCCTAAGAAAGCGGCGGAATACGAAGCGTTGAAGCAGGAGCTTCAGCGGCGCTATCCCAACGACCGCAGCGCCTACACCGAGGGCAAAGCGGAATGGATCGCCTATGCCCTGCGCAAGGCGCTGGTCTGGTCGTTTCTGGGGGAGAAAGTCCATGTGGAGATGGATCGTCCCATCGGGACGGAGCATCCCAAGCACCCGGGGCTTTATTACCCCATCAATTACGGCTATGTTCCCGGCGTGCTGGGCGGCGACGGGGAGGAGCTGGACGTATATGTGCTGGGCGTTTCGGAACCCGTGCAGACTTTTGACGGGCGGGTGATCGGGATCGTTCACCGGCAGGACGACAACGAGGACAAGCTGGTCGCCGCACCGGACGGGAGAATCTTCGATCAGGCGCAGATCGCCCAGCAGGTGTATTTTCAGGAAAAATACTACCACAGCGAGGTAGAGCCGCTGTATCATCACTCCTGCGGCGTGATCCCCTTTCGGCGAGGCGAAAAAGGCTTCGAATATCTGCTGCTGCTCCAACGGGAGTCGAATACATGGAGCTTCCCCAAGGGCCATCAGGAAAGAGGGGAGACTGAGCGGGAAACGGTGCTTCGGGAGGCGTGGGAGGAAACCGGCTGCCGGGCGCGGCTGTTGGACGGCTTCCGGGAGGAGATCACCTACGCCATGGAGGACCGTAAGGGGCAGAAGCGGGTCACGCTGGTGCTGGGCCGTTTGGAGGGAGAATTGTCCCTTCGGGAGGAAGAGATCGCCGCCGCCCGCTGGATGAGCGCCGAAGAAGCGCTGCCCCTTTTGCACAAAGGCTATCGGACGATTCTGGACAAAGCGGAGGAATTTTTGTCAAAACAGGGCTGAACGGACAAAATTCCCCTTTTCACGCCAAAAACCCGCCCCGGAAACCCTTGTATTTCCTGCAGTGATGTGGTATACTGACCCTGCCTTTCATTCGAAGGCAGGTTTCTGGTACCATTTCGACGAAGGATTACAGAAAGAAGGGTTTTCGAAAAGAGTGGGTATCGCTTTTCTTTTCTGCTTGAAGGCAAGTGACAGCATCGCGGCCGTGGGTTTCCCGGGTCGCTGTTTGCAAGCCGCAAAAGCAAAAGGACAGAAGCGATAACGGCCGCTTTTTTTGTTGCATTCTTCCCGTTTCCGCTAAACAGAGCACTACCGGAGGATGAATGACGGATGGCAAAGAAAAAAATGACCGCGTCCCGTAGCGCCGTTCAGGACGTGGAACGGCTGGCTCAGCGGCTAGCCGATGAACAGGGCGTGGAGCTGGTGGAGGTCTCCCTGCAGAAGGAAAGCCGGGGCAAATGCCTGCTGGTATTTATCGACCGGGAGGGCGGCATCGGGCTGGACGACTGCGAGAAATATCACCGGGCGCTACAGCCACTAGTGGAGGATGTGGATTACGACATCATGGAGGTCTCCAGCGCGGGCATGGATCGCCCCATCAAGACCCGGCGGGATTTTGAGAAAAACCGGGACGCGCTGGTGGAAGTCCGGCTGTTTGCCGCGCAGAACGGCTCCAAGCTGTATCAGGGCCTTCTGAAGGACTTTACCGACGAGGAAGTCGTGCTGCAGCCCGCGGAGGGCGAACTGCTTTCCTTCCCCCGGAAGGCCGTGGCCATCGTCAAGCCTGTGATCGACTTTGACGAGGACGACCTTCCCGACGATGGCGGAGAAGTGCTGGACGGCGATTTTTCCGAGATGGAATTTGAATAAAAAACAGATCGAAATATCATGAAACAGGAGTAAGAAGCAATGAGGGTTACGAAAAAGAATCAGCAGCAGAACGGACACCGGGAGATCGTGGACGCGGTCAAAGCGCTGTGCGCCGAAAAGGATATCGAGCCGGAGGTTCTCTTCAGCGCGATTGAGGAGGCCATGAAGGCCGCCTACAAAAAGAACGTCTCCCGGGACGAGGACGCGCCCAGCAACCTGTCCGTCACCATGGATCGCAATACCGGCGACGTGCACGTGTTCGCCCGCAAGACCATCACCGACGATGTGGAGGATCCCGCCAATCAGATCACGCTGGAGGAAGCGCTGAAGATCCGCCGCGACTATCGGATGGGCGATATCGCCGAGATCGACGTGACCCCGAACGGCTTCCTGCGCACCGCCGCCCAGACCGCCAAGCAGGTCATCATGCAGCGGATCCGCGAAGCGGAGCAGGGCCGCATCTATGAGGAATACTCCGACAAGGAGAACGAGATCCTCACCGCCATCGTGCAGCGGGTGGAGCCCAAGGGCGTGTATGTGGAGCTGGGCCGCACCGAGGGCATCATGGAGCCCAGCGAATATATGCCCGGCGAGGAATATCACATCGACGACCACATTAAAGTATATGTGCTGGAAGTGAACCGCACCGGCCGTGAAATGCTCCACGGGCCGCAGGTTCGCGTCAGCCGCATTCATCCCGGACTGGTGAAGCGCCTGTTCGAGATGGAAGTGCCGGAGATCGCTGCGGGCGTGGTACAGATCAAGTCCATCGCCCGGGAAGCTGGCAGCCGCACCAAAATGGCCGTCCATTCCACTGAGGTCACCATCGACCCCGTGGGCGCCTGCGTCGGCCCCCGCGGCAACCGCGTGGAAAAAGTGGTGGAAGAACTGAAGAACGAGAAGATCGACATCATCAAGTGGTCCGCCGATCCCGCCGAGTTCATCGCCAACGCCCTGAACCCCGCCCACGTGCTCAGCGTGTTCATCTCCGATACGGAGAAGGCCTGCCGCGTGGTGGTGCCGGATAATCAGCTGAGCCTCGCCATCGGCAAGGAAGGACAGAACGCCCGTCTGGCTGCCAAGCTCACCGGCTGGCGCATCGATATCAAGAGCCAGAGTCAGGCCGCCGAAATGTTCGACCTGCCCGCCGACGATCAGCCGATGGAAGAAAATCTTGCCATGGGCTATCAGGCGTTGTACAATGAGCCTGCCACTCCGGAAGCCATGGCCGAATCCGGTCTGCCGGAGCTGCGCGACCTGCCGCTGGAACTGAGCGGCGACGATGAGGACGACGACACGCTGTAAGCCGCCTATTTCATTCCAAAGAAGGAGGGCCTTCGGATGCCCGTAAAGCCGAAGAAAATTCCGATGCGCATGTGCGTGGGCTGCCGGCAGATGAAGCCCAAGAAAGAGCTTTTGCGCGTAGTGCGTTCGCCGGAGGGAGAGGTCAGTCTGGATCCCACCGGGAAAAAGCCCGGCCGGGGCGCGTACTGCTGCTACAGCGCCGACTGTCTAAAGCGGGCGCTGAAACAGGGCCAGCTGGATCGCCAGCTGGAGGTGAAGTTGACCCCGGAGGTCAATCAGAGCCTGACCGAGACCATGAATCGTCTGCTGGAGGAAAGCAAGGCATGAACGAAACTGCGGAGGAAAGGGCACTGTCCTTTCTGGGCCTGTGTATGCGGGCCGGTCAGGTGGTCAGCGGTCAGGAAGCCTGCGTTGCCGCCATTCGCGGCGGCGAATGCGCTTTGGCGCTGCTGGACGCGGGCGCGTCCGAAAACACGCTCAAGCGGGTGGAGGACGCCTGTGCCAGTCATCAGGTGCCGCTTTACCGTATCAGCCCCGGCGCGCTGGGGCACGCGATCGGCAAGCCCGGACGAATGGTGATCTCCGTCCCCGCCGGGCGAATGGCCGATAAACTCCTGACTTATTTTCAGGAACATTGACAGTCCCCGCGGACTGTAAAATACATGGGGGTGCAAGGGGTACATGACCAAAGTAAAGCTCAAGGATGCAACGAGGGAACTGTTGAAGGGCGCGGAAGAAACGTTGAGCAAGCTCTCCGGGATGCGCAAGAATGCGGATGCTCTGGCGCAGCTGGCGAAAAAGCAGGAGAACCAGTTTGCCCGGGAGGAGGAGCGCCGCCGCGCCGAAGAAAAGCAGGCGGAGCAGGCGCGGCTGATCAGTCAGCACGCCAAGGCCTTCACCATGCCTGACACGGATGACGAGCCCAAGCCCGTTCAGACCGCGCCTGCGCCGAAGGCGGAAGAAAAGCCCGTCACGGAGAAAGCGCCCGTTAAGGCGGAAGCTCCTGCCAAGCCCGCCGCTCCCGTCAAAGCGGAAGCGTCCGAAACCAAAAAAGAAGCGTCCCCTGCGCCGAAGACGGAAGAAAAAACCGTCCCGGCAGCAGCCCCCAAGGCAAAGGAAGAAAAGAAGGAGCCTGCTCCCGCACCCGTGAAGCAGGAGGAGAAACAGCCCGTGCAAAAGCTGGAAGAGAAACAAAAGGTTCAGGAAGAAAAGAAGCCCGCTCCCGCCGCAGCCCCCCAGACGGCGAAGGAGAACGCGGCCAAACCCGAAAAGCCCGCTCAGGCTGCGCCTGCCCCGGCACAGTCTGCCAGCGTCAAAGCAGCGCCCCAGCAGCATAACGCTCCGGCGCAGCCCACTGCTGCCCGTCCGGCGGCGCAGAGGCCTGCTCCCGCATCCCAGCAGGCTCCGCGGCCCGTGCAGCAGCAGGCCCGGCCCGTTCCCCAGCAGGGCGCGCGTCCTGTGGGCAACGGTCCCCGTCCCGCCGGCCCCTATGGCCGTCCCGCGAATCCGCAGGGCCCGTATGGCCGTCCTGCCAATCCGCAGGGTCCGTATGGCCGCCCGGCGAATCCGCAAGGCTCGTATGGCCGTCCTGCCAATCCGCAGGGTCCGTATGGCCGCCCGGCGAACCCGCAAGGCCCGTATGGCCGTCCTGCCAATCCGCAGGGCCCGTATGGCCGTCCTGCGAACCCGCAAGGCCCCTATGGCCGTCCTGCCAATTCGCAAGGCCCGTATGGCCGTCCTGCCAATCCGCAGGGCGGAGCGCAGCGCCCCGCAGGCGGCTTCGGCCGTCCGGCTGGCGGCAACCGTCCTCCCATGGGCGGAGGACGCTCCAAGCCCTCCGTTGATCTGGCTCCCGTGATGGAGAAGGAGCGGGTCAGCAATTATGACCCCAACAAGAAGAACTATGTCCGTCAGCATGACCCGGAGCGCGTGGCCAAAAACCGCAAGCAGCTGGCCCGGGATCAGTTCAACGGCTACGACGACGACGTGGTGCGCGGCGGCCGCCGGGCCCGGGTCAAGAAACCCAGCGCCCAGCAGCTGATGGCTCCCATCAAGATCGAAAAGGCCTACATGACCGCCGAGACCATCACCGTCAAGGACCTGACCGAGCGTATCGGCAAGCCCGCCGGTGAGATTCTCAAGAAGCTGCTGATGCTGGGCGTGATGGCCAACATCAACAGCGAACTGGACTACGATACCGCCAGTCTGGTCTGCAGCGACTTCGGCGTGACGCTGGAGCTGAATCTGGCCAAGACCGCCGAGGACGACCTGAAGGAGACCGACTTCGAGGACGCCGAGGAAGATCTGGTCACCCGTCCCCCCGTGGTCACCATCATGGGCCACGTCGACCACGGCAAGACCTCGCTGCTGGACTACATCCGTCATTCTCACGTGACTGCCGGCGAAGCGGGCGGCATTACCCAGCATATCGGCGCGTATACCGTCACCATCGACGGCCGTGTTATTACCTTCCTCGATACCCCCGGCCACGAGGCCTTCACCGCCATGCGCGCCCGCGGCGCCATGTGCACCGACATTGCCGTGCTGGTGGTGGCGGCGGACGACGGCGTGATGCCCCAGACCATCGAGGCCATTAACCACGCCAAGGCGGCCGAAGTGCCGATCATCGTCGCTATCAACAAGATGGATAAGCCGGGCGCGAGCCCCGACCGCATCAAGCAGGATCTGACCAACTACGGTCTGGTCTGTGAGGACTGGGGCGGCGATACCATCATGGTGCCCGTCAGCGCCCTTACCGGCGAAGGCGTGGATAACCTGCTGGAAATGATCCTGCTGGAGGCGGATGTGCGCGAGTTGCGCGCCAACCCCAACCGCATGGCCAAGGGCGTTATTATCGAGGCCAAGCTGGATAAGGCCCGCGGCCCGCTGGCCACCGTTCTTCTGCAGAACGGTACGCTGCATGTGGGCGACAACGTGGTAGCCGGTCTGGCCAGCGGCCGCGTCCGCGCCATGGTCAACGACAAGGGCGAGCGGGTGAAGTCCGCCGGTCCCTCCATGCCTGTGGAAATTTCCGGCTTCACGGATGTTCCCAGTGCGGGTGACGAAATGATGGCCGTGGAAGACGACCGTCTGGGCCGTCAGGTGGTGGAGGAGCGCCGCGACAAGCTGAAGGCCGCCCGGGTGGCTTCCTCCACCAAGGTGTCGCTGGATAACCTGTTCAGCCGCATCGACCAGAGCAAGATGACCACCCTGAACCTGATCGTCAAGGCCGACGTACAGGGCAGCGTGGAGGCCGTCAAGCAGGCGCTGGAGAAGCTGAGCAACGATCAGGTGCGCGTCCGCGTGCTGCACAGCGCCGTTGGCGCCGTTACCAAGGACGACGTGAACCTTGCCTCCGCCTTCGACGCGATCATCATCGGCTTCAACATCCGCCCGGACAACAACGCCAAGGAAGCGGCGGATCGCGAGGGCGTGGACATTCGTCTGTATCGCGTCATTTATCAGGCCATCGAGGACATCGAAAAGGCCATGAAGGGTCTGCTGGCTCCCGAATACAAGGAAGTCCTACTGGGCCATGCCGAGGTGCGCAACACCTTCCGCATCACCGGCGCGGGCACCGTGGCAGGCTGCTACGTGCAGGACGGCAAGATGCAGCGCAACGCGCAGGTACGTCTGCTCCGCGACAACATTGTGGTTTACGAAGGCAAGCTGAACAGCCTGAAGCGCTTCAAGGACGACGCGAAGGAAGTGGCTGCGGGCTACGAGTGCGGCATCAGCTTCGACGGCTACAACGACATCAAAGAGGGCGACATCATCGAGTGCTTCATCATGGAAGAAATCGAACGCTGACCAGGGGTAGTACCCCTGGACCCCGGACTGCGCGGCACTGCCTCGCAGGGGGGAGAAGCGTGCGGAGTTGGCTGGGTTTTACCGCCGTCGGGCGGAAGGCCCTCCGGCTCGCGGGTTTGGGTAGAGAGATCATCAATCCCGCTGTCCAAAGCGGCGAAAAAGCTGCGCTTTGAGAAACGTTCGTTTGAATTTGCGTGAAGCATGAATTGCAGGTTTGCTTATTTTGGCCGCGCGCTGCGCGGCCAATTTTGGAATAGGGGGAAGGACGGGCCTTCCCCGATAGAACCTTTGCTGCCAAAGGAGGAAAGGCATTGAGTTATCAGCGTATTGACCGCATCAGCGAGCAGGTTCGCCGGGAGGTGGATCGCATTATCCGGGAAGACCTGTCCGATCCGCGCATTCAGGGCACCTACAGCGTCACCCGAGCGGACGTGACCCGCGACCTGCGCTATGCCAAAATTTACGTCAGCATTCTGGAAGAAGAGAACCGCAAGCCCATGATGGCCGCGTTGAAAAAGGCTGCCGGGTTTGTGCGTCACCAGCTGGGCGAGCAGATGATTATCCGCTACGCGCCGGAAATTCTTTTCGAGCTGGACAACAACATTGAATACGGCATTCACATTGCGTCTGTTTTGAAGCAGGTACAGGCGGAAGAAGACGCCGGGGAGGAATCCGATGAGGAGTGACCCGCCGGAGGAGCTGCTTGGGCAGCTGCGTCAGGCGGGGGAGGCGGTGCTGTTCTGCCACGTAGGCCCGGATGGGGACACGCTGGGCAGCGCCCGGGCGCTGGAACTGCTGCTGAACGTACTGGGCTGGCGCACGTCCATCGTGGCGGACGGCCAGCTTCCCGCCCGGCTGGGCTTTCTGCCCGGGCTGAGCCTTTGCAGCCCGGAGCGCTTTGCCCTGCCCGAAAACGCCGCGGCCATCGCCGTGGATGTGAGCAGTCCTGACCGATTGGGCAAGGCGGAAGCACTGTACAACGCTGCCGACCGCCGCTGGGTCATCGACCACCACGGAACCAATCCCCATTTTGGCCAAATCAACTGGGTCGAGGGGGACGTGCCCGCTACAGGGATTCTGATAAACCGGTTGTACCGTGCTCTGGAAGTCCCTCTTTCACGGGAAGCGGCTATTTGCCTGTATACGGCCCTTTCCACCGACACGGGGAATTTTGTATACGACAGTGTGAACGGCGAATGTTTCGAAATGATGGCCGGGCTGATGGAAGCCGGACTGCCCCTTGCGGAGATCAGCCGGGTGCTGTTCCGGGAAAAGCGGGAGGACTTCGTTCGTCTGCTGGCCGTGACGCTGCCCTCCCTTCGGGTGACGGAGGCGGGCTGCGTCGCCGGGCTTTGCACGTCGCTGGAGCAGTTCCGTCAAAACGGTCTGGATCCGGCGGAAACAGACGGCGTAGTGGATTACGCCATCGACATTCAGGGCGTTTGCATGGCCTATTATCTGCATCAGCAGGGGGAAAACGCGGTGAAGGCCAGCCTTCGGGCACTGCCGCCCTACCGGGTGGATCAGACGGCCCGTCGGTTCGGCGGCGGCGGTCATCCGCAGGCGGCGGGCTGTACCCTGCCCATGCCTTTGGCTCAGGCCGTGAAAGCGGTCGAAGCGGCGCTGCATCAGGCGTTGGAGGAGCAGAAAACTCATGAGTGAAGCGAAAAAGCCCCTCTGCGGCTTTCTGAATATTTTGAAGCCGCCGGGCATGACCTCCTCGCAGGTGGTCGGTTATGTGCGCTGGCTGCTGAATGGAGCCAAGGTCGGTCACGGCGGCACTCTCGATCCGGAGGCCTCCGGTGTACTGCCGCTGATGATCGGCAAGGCCGCGCGGCTGTTCGACTACATGCAGGAGAAGGAAAAGGTCTACGTGACGGAGGTCGCTTTCGGCGCGGCCACCGATACGCAGGACGCGCAGGGACAGGTGATCGCATCCGGGGTGAATTACCCGGACGAAGCGGCGCTGCGGGAACTGATTCCCTCCTTTACGGGACAGCTGTGGCAGCGTCCGCCCATGTACAGCGCCCTCAAGCAGGACGGGCAGCGACTGTATGAGCTGGCGCGGAAGGGGCGGACGGCGGAAATTCCCAAGCGGGAGGTCACGGTACATTCACTGGAACTGCAGAGCATGACGGAGAACCACGGCGCGCTGCTGAAGGTACGCTGCTCCAAGGGCTTCTACGTTCGCACTCTGTGCAACGATCTGGGCGAAGCGCTGAACTGTCCCGCCCATATGCGCTTTTTGCTGCGGGCGGAAAGTGGGGTCTTTACTCTGCAGACGGCGGTCACGCTGGAACGGCTCCGTCAGGCCAAAGAAAGCGACGACCTCGAAACGCTGCTGCTGCCGCCGGAAACGGTGCTGCGGCATCTGCCGTGGCTGGACACGCCCGCCCGACTGGAAAAGCCTCTGCGCAACGGCGGCAAGCTGCCGGTTTCTGCCTTTGAGGGCGGAGAAAAAGTCCCGGAGGGCGGCGACGCCTGTCTGTGGCTGTCGGGCGAACTGATGGGCGTGGCCCGTCGGCAGAACCATGAATGGAAGATTCGCACCTGGCTGGGCGAGTGAGGGGATCAAGATGAAAGTCATTCTGAACGGTAAACACAGCGAAGAATCCAGCGTGCTGGCGCTGGGCATGTTCGACGGCGTGCATATCGGCCATCAGGTGCTGCTGGAACGGGCGCGGACGCTGCATATGCGCTGGGGCGCGCCGCTGGTGGTCTGCACCTTTGCCCGTCACCCCATGGAGCTGATCGCCCCCGAAAAGGCTCCCCGGCTGCTGACCACGCTGGAGGAACGGATTTCTCTGATCTCTCATGCCGGGGCGGACGTTTTCTTTGCTATGCCCTTTGACGAGCAGATGCGGGATCAGCCGCCGGAATGCTATGTGGGCGAGCTGGTGCGCCGTCTGCACCCCAAGGCGGTGGTTTGCGGTTATAATCACAGCTTCGGCGCAGGCGGAAGTGGTTCACCGGCGCTGCTGCAGGCGTTGGGAGCGGCGCTGGGCTTTCAGGTCAGCGTGGTGCCGCCCATCACCCTGCACGGGCAGGAGGTCAGCTCTACCGCCATCCGGCAGAAGCTGGCTCAGGGCGACGTTTCCGGGGCCCGGGCGCTGCTGGGCAGGCCCTACAGCCGCCGGGTCGAACTGACCCACGGAGAAAACGAGTGGTCTCTCCGTTTGCTGGACGAGGAAAAGCAGGGCCTTCCTGCCGGAAGGTATCGCTGCGTATTTTCGGCGGGGGAGCAAAGCCTTCCCGTGACCGTCCGTCTGGACGGCGAAACCGGCGGCGCGCTGCTCCTGAACGGAGAAGAGCCCTCGCTGCAAACGTGCCTGAACGAGGGCCGTGGACGGCTGTTTTTCTGGCAGGCTGCGAAGTGACCTTAAAGGGGCGGAAACTGGTTCGCAGGAAAATGCTATGAAAGCTTCTGTCTCTAAAAACTTCGGCCGGAGGCGTCGATTCCTGCCCCTTCGCTTTTGAGATAAACGAGGACGGACGATGCGCTCCGTCCTTTTTGCTTTTCGGAAAAAAACAGCCCGCTTCTGTCATTGCTATCCGCCCCGGCCCTGTGCTAAGGTGGCGCTGTCCCGTCAACGAGGATGGGATTACGAAAGGGTGCAGGGCGATGAAGAAGGAAGTCTGGAAAATAGCGCTGAGAGAATCGCTGCCGATTTTGCTCAGCTATGTTTTTATTGCGATCGCGTTCGGCATCACCATGTCGGACGCGGGCTATCCGTGGTACCTGTCGCTTTTGTCCAGCGTGGCGGTGTATACGGGCGCGTTCCAGTTTGTGCTGGTGTCCCTGATGGCGGGCGGAGCTTCCCTGATGACCGTAGCCGTGACGGCGCTGCTGATGAACAGCCGCAAGACGTTCTACGCCCTGAGCTTTGTGGACGAGTTCCGCAGCATGGGAAAGAAAGCGCCGCTGATGGTCCATACGCTGACGGACGAAACCTACGCGGTGGACTGCAGTCTGCCCCGCGATCTGCCCGAACGGAAGAATGTGCTGTTCCTCGTGGCAGTGCTCAGCTATGCCTATTGGATATTGGGCACGCTGCTGGGCGCGGCGCTGGGGCAGATTCTCCCTTGGAATCTGGAAGGCATCGACTTCTGTATGACGGCTCTGTTCGTGGTCATTCTGATGCAGCAGTGGGAAAAGACCACCGACCATTTCCCGGCGCTGCTGGGTGGGGGAATGGCGCTGGTGTGCCTGATCGTGCTGGGGCCTGACCGCTTTATGCTGCCTGCGCTGCTGATCACATCGGCTATTCTGTTTGTGACGAGAACCGGGGAGGTGCGGGCAAAATGAGTCTTTCTGCTGCGGTCGTTTCGATTTTGACCTCGGCGGTGATCACGCTGGGGCTTCGTGCATTTCCGTTTCTGGTGTTCGGCAAACAGCGCCGGATGCCGGATAAACTGGTCCGGCTAGGCGATATGCTGCCCTCGGCTATCATGGCGGTGCTGGTGATTTACTGTCTGAAGGACGTGGGAACCGACTGGATGGGGATCGGTCTGCCCAAGCTGGCGGCGGTAGTGATGGTCATGCTCAGTTATCATCTCAGCCGCAATACGCTGGTGAGTATTTTCGTAGGCACCGCCGGATATATGCTGCTGATTCGGCTGCTGTGAAGGTTTGAAATTCACAAACTGCTAATGTGCGCGGCTTTTCCGGCCGCGCACGTTGTTTTAAGCTCCCAAGGGGTGCATTTTACAGAACGCAGGAAACACAATGCTTTGCAACGGCGTTCTGTCTCTCTTTTCCAAACACTCCAAAAGCCAATTTTTACAATTTGAAGAAATTTTTCGTTTTCCCCCGAAAATGCATTGACAATGCGTGAATAAAAACGTACAATTTTTACGTTGCTCCAAAAAACATTCGGAAAAGGAGAGACCCTCACCATGGAAAAGCTGTTTCAGCTCAAAAAGCACAACACCAACGTCCGCACGGAAGTGATCGGCGGCCTGACGACCTTCTTCGCGATGGCTTACATCATCTTCGTCAACCCCAACTTCCTGTCCCAGACGGGCATGGATCACACCGCCGTCATGCTGGCCACCTGCGTTTCCGCCGCTATCGGCTGTTTCCTGACCGCCTTCATGGCGAACGTCCCCTTTGCGCAGGCTCCCGGCATGGGTCTGAACGCCTTCTTCACCTACACCATCTGCTTCGGCATGGGCTACACCTGGCAGCAGGGTCTGGCGATCGTGTTCATCTCCGGCCTGATCTTTCTGGCGATCTCCATTTCCCCGATTCGTAAGCAGATCATTGACTCCATCCCCGCGCCCCTGAAGGCCGCCATCAGCGCCGGTATCGGCCTGTTCATCTGCCTGATCGGTCTGCTGAACGCCGGGATCGTCACCGCCGGCAACAACCTGCTGGATCTGAGCAGCATTACCTCCGGCCCCGCCCTGCTGGCGCTGATCGGTCTGATCATCACCGGCATCCTGATGGCCTGGAAGGTCAAGGGTGCCCTGTTCATCGGCATTCTGGTGACCACCGTCATCGGCATCCCCATGGGCGTGACCAATCTCTCCAACGTGAGCATTTCCTTCGAGGGCATCTCCATCGCCCCCACCTTCTTCAAACTGAGCTTTGTGGGTCTGCTGTCCAAGGGCATCCTGCCTTTGCTGACCGCCATCGTGACCTTCGCCATGTGCGACTGCTTTGACACTGTGGGTACCCTGATCGGCACCGCAGGCAGCGCCGGGATGCTGGACGAAAACGGCAACCTGCCCCGCGGCGACAAGGCCCTGATCGCCGACGCCGTGGCCACCTGCACCGGCGCTCTGATGGGCACCTCCACCGTGACCACCTTCGTGGAGTCCTCCACTGGTATCTCCGAAGGCGCCCGCACCGGTCTGAGTTCCGTGGTCGTGGGCATCCTGTTCCTGCTGGGCTGCGTGCTGGCCCCCATCGCCGGCATCATCCCCTCCGCCGCTACCGCCCCCGCGCTGATCATCGTCGGCATGTTCATGATCGGCAACGTGGCCAAGATCGACTGGAGCGACGTGGAAGTGGCGCTGCCCTGCTTCCTGACCATCGCCATGATGCCCTTCGCCTACTCCATCTCCGATGGTATCGGCTTCGGCTTCATTTCCTACACCCTGATCAAGATGGCCCGCGGCAAGTTCAAGGAAGTGCCCGTGCTGCTGTACATTCTGTCCGCCCTGTTCGTGGTGATGTACATTCTTGCTGCACTTTGATTCAAAGTGTGTTATAATGAATGGCGGGGTGCCCAGCGCCCCGCCATTTGACTTGTTTTGAAGGAGTGGAAACCCAAAATGTTCTATACGATGAACGTTGCTGGCCTCAAGCGCGACCTGCCCCTGTGCCGGGTGAACGACGAGCTCTACATCGGCGCTTTCGTCATCTTCGGCGACGTGGAGCTGACCGTGGCCTGCGCCCGGGAGCTGCTGAAGATCGCCCCGGAGCACGACATCCTCATCACCGCCGAATCCAAGGGCATCCCGCTGGTCTACGAAATGGCCCGTCAGCACGGCGAAAACCGCTACCTGATCGCCCGCAAGGCCGCCAAGCTCTACATGAAGAACGTTTTCTCCACCGAGGTCACCAGCATCACCACCGAAAACCGGCAGATGCTCTGCATCGATCAGGACGACGCGGACTTCATGCGCGGCAAGCGCGTTCTGATCGTGGACGACGTGATCTCCACCGGCGAGTCCCTCAAGGCCGTCGAAAAGCTGGTCAAGCAGGCCGGCGGCAACGTGGTAGGCAAGATGGCCATTCTGGCCGAGGGCGCCGCACAGGATCGCCCCGACATCCTTTACCTCGAAAAACTCCCGCTCTTCAACCCCGACGGCACCATCAAGCAGGGCTGAAGCCCTGCACCCACTTCTGCGCGGCGGAGCCGTGCAGGGGCATAGAGGGACATGCAGGTTGGCCGGGGTTTTACCGCCGCTCGGCGACAGGCCTCGCGGCTCGCCGGTCTGGTGTGG
>URJB01000020.1 GCA_900548145.1 uncultured Eubacteriales bacterium
GCTTTCCGCTCGCCCTTTGGAAACCTTCGGGCACCGAAGCTGGCGAGAAACCCATAGGACGGCAAGTCCCAATCCGCACTGTAGTCGGCGCATTATGCCTCCGGTAGGAAATTTTTTACGGCAGAGTTGTTGCTCTCCGACACAAGCAGGGCCTTTCCGCTCGCCCCCTGCACCCCTTCGGACCGTAGTCGTCGAAATTTTGACGGAATGAACAGAGAACTTTCTTCGGGGGCAAACCATCGGCGTGGCCCGTATTCCCCTCCCTCTAACCCAATATCCCTCAGAAAGGAGCCACTCCCTATGCCGACAGAAGTCTATGAAATCATAGCTCAGGGCGCACGGTACTGGTTCCTTTTTTTGATGGCCCTGATCGTGTGGCGCAGCTTCCGCTGGTATCGGAAGGATCGCCGCCAGTATAAGAAACGCCTGCGCCTGCTGCCTGACGCGGGCTACGTGGGCGAACTTGTCACGATCCGCGGCAATGCCCAGCTGCCCACGGGCACCATCCTGCCCGTGCCGTGGGAAGGTATTATCGGCTCCGGGCGCGGCTGCGATATTTTCCTGCCTGTTCCGGGCGTGGCCCCCAAGCATTGCTGGTTCTCCTATGACCGGGAGGACGGGCTTCAGCTGGAACCCTACCACGGCCGTACCGTGCAGGTGGACGACCAGACTCGGACGGGCCGGGGCGAAAATTTGAGTATGCATCACGGTTCCCGCCTGTTCGTGGGGGAGGTGGAGCTGCGGCTTCGGATGTTCGCGGGCTTCGAGACCGCCGCCCGGGCAAGGGTGCTGCGGGACGCGCCCCAGCCGGACGGCGGACAGATGGCGGGGGCGATCCCGGTCATGACGCAGGAGCAGTTCCTGCAATGGCAGCAGCAGTACATGATGCAGGCCGCTCAGCAGCAGACGATGCAGCAGCAGGCCTATTTCCAGTGGATGACCCAGCAGTGGGCCGCTCAACAAGCCGCGATGCAGCGGCAGATGCAGCAAAACGCCGCGGCCCAGCCAACAATGCAGCAGGAAGAACCCCCGGAGGAGCTTCCTGCGTTTGAGCCGCAACAGACCCCGGAAACCATTCCCCCTACGGCAGAGCCTGATTTTGATCTGACCGCGCCGACCGTGGAGTTCCATACCGGCGAAAACTTCTATCCGCCGGAGATGACCGATGCGGAGGAAGCCGCGTGGCCTTACGCACCATGGCCGGAGGATTTGCAGCCCCCGTCTGAGGAGGGCTTCGTTTCTCCCAATGCGGACGACGACCAGACCGACGCGGCCGCACCGCCTAAGAGCGCCTACGTGGGCGAGGATGAGGCGCAGAAGGCCAAGCAGGCCTTCTGGGACCGCTATCTGGGAGGTGGCGCAAAGTGAGAAAGCAAACCCGCCGCCCAAGCTCGGCGGAGCGGAAACACCGCAGCCGTCCCGACCGGCGGCTGTGCTCGGCCATGATGCTGTTTTTCTTCAGCGCCTTTCTGCTGATCTCTCTAAAGGGCGAGATCGCATGGCAGGGCCTTGCTCTGAGCGTGATCGTTCCGGCACTGATCTACGTGGCTACCATGTGGCTGCCCCGGTTTTTCCCGGCGGATAAGCTGCTGCTGTCCATCGCTAATTTCCTGTGCGCGCTGGGCGTATTGATCCTCTATTCCACCGATCTGGACGGCGGAACGTCCCGCGGAATGCAGCAGGCCATGTACTACGGCGTGGGCATCGTGGTCATGCTGGGCTGCATCCTGCTGGTGCGCTACGTGCGGCGCTGGTCGCTTCTGATCTATGTGGTGATGGGCGGCGCGGCGCTGCTGCTGGCCCTGCCGCTGGTCATCGGCACGGAGCAGTATGGCGCCACCAACTGGATCCGGGTGGGCGGCATGAGCCTGCAGCCCAGCGAGGTGGTCAAGCTGGCCCTTCTGCTGATTTTGAGCTATTTCATGAGCCACCGGCGGCTGATTCCATGGCTGGCGTTTTGCCTGTACTGTTTGGGCGTGCTGATGCTGCAGAAGGACTTGGGCACGGCGCTGATCTATTATTTCACGGCGCTGTTCATGTATTACGCCTGCACCGGCAATCTGCTGATGACAGGCGTGGGGCTGGTGGGCGCGGCAGGGGCCTCGGTGCTGGGCTACCAGATGTTCGCCCACGTGAAAAAGCGGGTGGCCATTTGGCAGAACCCGTGGATGTATTATGAGACCTCCGGCTACCAGATCGTGCAGATGCTGATGGCGATCGCCTCCGGCGGCCTGTTCGGCGTAGGACTGGGGCTGGGCGCGCCCCGGGTGATCCCCGTGTATTTCACCGACTGCATCTTCGCCGTCATCTGCGAGCAGTTCGGTATCATCTTCGGCGTGCTGGTGCTGGTGATGTACGTCATCCTGATTTTGCGCGGCTCGTCCATCGCCGTGTCCGCCCGGCACAGCTTTCACGGGCTGCTGGCCATGGGCGCGACTTCCATGCTGGGCATTCAGACCTTCGTCATCATCGGCGGTGTGCTGAAGCTGATCCCCCTGACCGGCGTGACCATGCCCTTCGTCAGCTACGGCGGCACGTCCATGGTCAGCTGCATGGGCCTGATCGGCCTGTTGCAGGGCGTTGCCAGTGTCAATCAGGACGATCTGAGCTACGATTACGACATCAGCCGCTCCGTTCAGGAAATGGACGAGCTGCCCGAAGCCTGACAAACCCAACGGAAAGGAGACAAGGCCCCATGAAACAGCAGCGGTTTCGCTATCGGATGCTGGCCTTTCTGACCATCGGATTGTTGGTGGTGGCGGGCGTTTACGGCGTGTATTCTGTCTCCACCTACGGGAGCCGCTGGTTTGCCAACGCCCGGAACACCCGCTATCAGACCGCCAAGAAAACGGTGGTTCCCGGGGACATTATCGACCGCAACGGTGTGGTGCTGGCTACCACGGACGAGGACGGCAACCGGGTCTACCAGAGCAGCGTCAAGAGCCGCAGCGCAATCGTCCACCTGCTGGGGGATAACGAGGGCAATGTGTCCAACGGGGTGGAATCCTTTCAGGCCAACTATCTGCTGGGGTTCGAGACCAGTCTTTCCGAGCGGGTGCTGGCGCTGATCAAAGGAGAGACCCGCCGGGGAGACGACCTGACCCTGACGGTGGACAGCAAGCTGTGTACGGCCATCGTACAGGCTTTTGTGGATCAGAAAAGCAGCCACGGCAAGGCGGGCGCGGCGGTGGTAATGAACTATCGCACCGGCGAACTGCTGGCGCTGGTCAGTGTGCCGGTGTTCGATCCCATGAATATTACGGATGAGGTCAAGACCAGCACGCTGCATCCCTTCTGGAACCGGGCTCTGCAGGGCACCTTGCCGCCGGGCTCCACGTTCAAGATCATTACGGCGGCATCCGCGCTGGAAAACTGGCCCGACGCGGAGCAGCGGGAGTTCCACTGCACCGGCGCGACGCAGGTGATGGATCAGCTCATCCGGGACTACGGCGGCTCCCAGCATGGCAAAATCACGCTGGCTCGGGCCTTCCGCGTCAGCTGCAACAACACCTTCGCCCAGACGGCGCTGCTATTGGGCGACGCGGCACTGCGCAAAACGGCGGAGCGGTTCGGCTTCAACGATAATTTTCTTTTCCGGGACGTGGTGGTGGAAAACAGCACCTATCCCACGAAAAACCGAACCAATCTGGAGATCGCATGGAGCGGCGACGGCCAGAGTCAGGTGTCCGCCACGCCGCTGCATATGTGCATGGTGGCGGCTGCCGTCGCCAATGACGGCGTGATGATGGAGCCACGGCTGCTTTCCCGGGTGGAAAGCCCCTCGGGCGTGGTGCGGCTGCGGTATTCCCAGAAGGTCTACGGTCGGGCTATGTCCGCCGCCACGGCGCAGAAGCTGGACGGCTACATGAAGGACGTGGTGAAAAACGGCACCGGCACTAAGGCGCAGGTGGATGGACTGTCCATTGCGGGTAAGACCGGCAGCGCCGAAAGCTCCAGCAACGGACAGGCCGTGACCCATGCGTGGTTTGTGGGCTATCTGGACAGTGAGACGGCCCCCTACGCCGTGTGCGTCATGGTGGAGGAAGGCGGCTCCGGCGGCAGCGTGGCCGCGCCCATCGCCGGGCAGATCTTCGCTTATCTGGGAAGGATGGGGCAATGAAACGGCTGCTTTCCGCCATCGGGGCGCTGCTGATGCCCCAAAACAGCACATGCCATTTGTGCGGCGCGTTTCTGGAAGCAGGGGAGACCCTGCTGTGCGCCCGGTGTCAGGGGCTTTTGAACTACTGCCGCATCGAGCCCTTTGAGGCGGTGGTCTCACTGGATGAAAACTGCCATGCCGTGTCCGCCTACTGGCATGAAGAAGAAGCGCGGGAACTGGTGATCCAGCTGAAGTTCGGGCACGACCGGGCAGCGGCACTCCCACTGGTACAGGGGCTTTGCGCCGCTTATGAGGAGCAGAAACGGCTCTTCCCAGAGCGGCCGACGGTTCTCCCTGTGCCCTGTCACCCCGACCGGGTCCGGGAACGGGGCTATGCACAGGCGGAAGTGTTGGCACGGGCTTTCTGTGAAATGACGGGCCTTCCGCTGGATACGGAAGGACTGACCCGCGTTCGGAGTGGCTCCCAGCTGGAACGGAACCGAAACCAGCGGCTGACGGCCATGGAGGGCGCGTTCACCGCGACACGGGATTTCATCGGCGAAAAAATCCTGCTGTTGGATGATGTATATACCACCGGCGCAACGGCGCTGGCCTGTGTGAACTGCCTGCGGGCCGCCGGGTGCGAAGAAGCGGCGGTGCTGACAGTCTGCCGGGCATGAGCCGGGTTGGATGGACGGAAAGAACGATGGCAGGAAACGAAACTGCTGCCTAAAAAAACGGGGAGAATAGCTGTTTCGAATAAACTCCGTGAATTTTCTTGCAAAAAGGTGCTTTCCTTCGGAAATGCTGAAGGAAAGCACCCGTATCAAAATCGGCGTTCAATACCAAAACGCACCTTTCGACCAACGGGAAAGGTGCGTTTTGATTTGCCGGCTTTGCCATGCAGCAGACGCCGAGGGAAGTTTATTTTCTTTCCGGCACGAACATCAGACCGAAGCTGATGGAAAGCAGTGCGCAGCAGACCCAGATGGCTTTGCAGCCCACCACCGCCGTCAGGATGCTGCCGAGACCCGCGCCTACGCCAAAGACCAGAATCACGCCGAAATAAGTCAGAGCCTTTTGAAACACTTCCTTTTCCCGGGTACGGAAATAGGCGCAGAGCGCTTCTGTGCCGCTGCGCATATTGCCGATACACATAGTGCTGGCATAAGCGTGGCCGCGCACCTTGTGGAAGGTCTGCACCTGCATAGCGCAAACGAAGGATACCAGCGCGTTGGCCAGTGGCTCCAGCGCCTGCGGCAGAAAGCCTACGATCAGCAGCAGCACCATTTCGCCCAGCAGAATGATCTGCCGCCAGTGGAGCTTCTCGGCGTTTTTCAGCCGGATATGGATGCCTTCTGCTGCGGCGGTCCCGATCAGAAAGGACACGACAGGAATGAGGTATTTTAGGACGACCGGCCACTCCCGCCGAAACAGCGCCGTGCTCAGCAGCACAATATTGCCGGTCTGCGCGTTGGCGAATACCTCGCCCCGGCAGCAGTAGGTATACGCGTCCTGAAAGCCGCCGGAAAGAATGATGAAAATTGCCGCCCGAAAACTGTCGGACATCTGACCCCGGAAGGGCTTAAAGCGCCTCATGAGCCTTCCTCTTTTCCGGCAGAGTAAAGACAAAAGCGGCATAGGAAAGCATGAAGCCCAACGCAAACGCGATCATCGGGGCGGTAAGACCGCTCAACGCGCAGAAAGCCACGCCCAGCGCAGAGCCCATGCCGAAAGTCAGCGCCGGAAATTGCACGCTTTCGTTCCGTTCACCTGCCCGGCGAACCGTCCGAAGGGTCAGCCTCAGCAGGGCAATATCCCAGAAAATTCCCATCCAGAGCATTAGAAACTGTTCCATCGTTCCGACCATCCTTTTCTCTGCTTGGCGGCTTCCGGCATTCTTTTGGGCAGCCGCAGAAGCGGCTCTTGCTTTCCGGGAGCAGGGATAGTATAATGAGATCGAGCATATATGTAAAATATATGATTTATATATTGATTATATGAATATCACATGCAAAAGAGGCGATCAAAATGTACGTCAGCTACGACCGCTACCGAATCTTTTATTACGTTGCCAAATACGGGAATATCTCACAGGCCGCCAAGGTGCTGCTGAACAATCAGCCCAACCTGACCCGGACGATCAAAAATCTGGAAGGGGAACTGGGCTGTACCCTGTTTGCCCGTACCAGCCGGGGCATGAAGCTGACCCCGGAGGGGCAGCGGCTGTACGACCATATTCGGATCGCCGTGGAGCACATCGAGGCGGGCGAGGCGGAGATCACCGAAAGCCGCACTTTGCAGAACGGCACCATTTTTGTCGCCGCCAGCGAGGTGGCGCTTCGCTGCCTGCTGCTGCCCATCCTGAAAAAATACCGGCTGCTCCATCCGGGCATTCACATCCGCATCAGCAACTATTCCACGCCGCAGGCCATTGCGGCTCTGAAGGACGGCACGGCGGATATTGCCGTAGTCACAACGCCCACGGCCCACTCGGCCTCTCTGGTGGAGACGAAGGTGAAAACGGTCACGGAGGTGGCCGTCTGTTCGCCTTTCTTTTCCGCCCTGACGGGCCGCCCGGTCTCGCTGGAAGAACTGCTGAACTATCCCCTGATCTCGCTGGGGACGGACACGAAATCTTTCGAATTTTATTCGGAGATCTTCACCAGTCACGGCCTGCCCTATCAGCCGGACATCGAGGCATTCACCGCCGACCAGATCCTGCCTATGGTAGAGGCGGATTTGGGCGTGGGCTTTGTCCCTAAGGATTTTTTGCGGGGAGACAGCGCCGTATGCCAGATCGAGCTGAAAGAGAAAATCCCCGAGCGGAGCGTCGTCCTCATTCAGAGAAAAGAGCAGCCCTTGAGCGTGGCCGCCAAGGAACTGAAGCGGATGATTCTGGAAGCGGAAAGGGAGCAGAACTGACGATTGGTTCAGCCAACAGGAACGATGGGTGGTTTCAGATGGCTGAAGCAGGGGAGAAAAGCTGGAAATGGGTGCATTCGTTCTTCCCAACCAGCTCGGGTTGTGCTACAATGCTTAGGAAAAATCGGCGGGAACGAACCCTGCGCCGCGCTTTTTTTCTGCCTTATTTTGGAATGAGATCAGGACGCTGTTTTGGAAAGGAGCCCTTATGCAAGCCAAACGATCCCCCGCTGCCCGGCTGGGGCAATTTCTCCGGGAATGCCTGTGCTGGGATAAAGCCTTTACCCGCAATGTTTTTCTGGTGGCGCTGCCCATGGTGCTGCAGTCGCTGGTGGAAAGCTCGCTGCACATCGTGGATGGGTTGATGGTGTCTGTGCTGGGCGACGCGGCCTATTCTGCCGTGACACAGGCCAACCGATTCACCTTTGTGTTCAATCTGTTCAGCTTCGGCACCTGCTCGGGAAGCGCCATTTTCATGAGCCAATACTGGGGCGCGCGGGACATCAAGCGTCTGCGCTGGTCCATGGGATTGGCCATGCGCTTTGCGCTGATCATCGCGGCGGTGTTCGCCGCGGTGGGGATGCTGTTTCCCCGTCAGGTGGTGGCCTGTTTCCTGACCCCCGGCGAAAGCTTTGAGCTGGCGGTCAAATATCTGCGCATCGTGGCTCCGGGATATCTGTTCTCCGCGATCAACGGCGTGTACGCCACCGCCATTAAGAGCGCTGAAAAGACCTACCTGCCCATGCTGGCGGGTATGGGAGGCATTGTCTGCAATACGATCTTCAATTATATGATGATTTTCGGCCACGGCCCCTTTCCGGCCATGGGCGTGGAGGGCGCAGCCCTTGCCACGACCCTTTCCGCCTGCGTGACGATGCTGACCAACATCGCGTTCGCCTACGGGAAGCGTCTGCCCGCCGGGGCGAAGCCGTCGGAGTGGTTCTGCAAGGAGCCGGGCTTTTCTTCCCGCTTTGTGAAAACGGCGCTGCCGGTGGTGTTCAACGAAGGCCTGTGGGGACTGGGCACCACCATGTTCAGCGTGTTCTATGGCCGCATGGGCGACGCGGCGGTAGCCACCATGGGCGTGTGCAACACCATCAACGATCTGGTTTGGGTGGCGATTTTCGCCCTGATGAACGCCTGTGCCATTCTGGTGGGCAAGACGCTGGGCAGCGGCGATAAGGAACGGGCCTATCTGTACGGCAAACGGCTGATCTCCGGGGCTGTGCTGGCGGGGCTTCTGCTGGGCGTGGCGGTCTATCTGCTGCGCTGGCCCATGGTGAACCTGTTCTCCGGCCTGAGCGAAAGTGTGCGGCAGAAGGCCCAGCTGATTTTGACCATCGGCGGCGCTGCGATCTGGTTCCGGGCGCTGAATACGGTCAACGTGGTAGGCGTGCTGCGCAGCGGCGGCGACACGGTGTTCAGCCTTGCTCTGGAGGCGGGGACTTTGTGGATCGTCGGCGTGCCCCTGACCGGGCTGGCCGCCCTGTGCTGGCACTGGCCGCTGGAGGCCGTTTACCTGTGCACCATCGTGGAGGAAGTCGTCAAGATGGCGATCGGCATTCCCCGACTCAAGAGCCGCAAATGGATGCATGTTCTGACAGAAGCAAAGGAGAACGCATAAGGTGCAAAACATTGATCTGGTCGTGAAGATCGGCAGCATGGCGCTGATCCAGAAGGAAGACAGCGTCATTGACTATAATGTATTTCAACGCCTGGCCATGGCGCTGCGGCCCGGCATGATCCTGGTCTCCAGCGGCGCGACGGAGATCGGCCGTCTGGACTACATTCAGCGCACCGGCCACGAGCTGACCGGTGAAAAGGAGCAGATCAAGGTGGACTATTCGGCACAGGGCCAGTCCATCCTGATGAACAATTACCGTACCTTCATCCGTCCGGAGTACGGCGTGCGGCAGGTGTTGGTGGAGCACACCCATTTCAACGATCCCCAGCGGCGGGAGCACATCCGGCAGATGCTGTACCGGGCGGCGGAGCAGAACGCCATTCCCATCATCAACTACAACGACCCGGTGAACGACGAGGAAGTCAGCAAGCTGGAGCTGGCCAGCCGCCGGGCCGAGGGCATGGAAGTGGTGGAATGCGTGGATAACGACGAGACCGCCGCCGTGGTGGCGCGGCTGGTTCACGCCAAAAATCTGATCCTGCTGACGGGCACCCATGGCATTTACCTGAACAAGGACGACCCCTCCACGCTGGTGGAGCAGGTGGAAGCGGACAATATTGAAGAAATGCGGCAGAAGGTGGCCGAGCTGATGGGCCACTGCGAGGGAGCCAGCCGGGCGGGCGCCAACGGCGCAAAGGCCAAGCTGGCCTTTGCCCTGCGGGCAGTGGAGCACGGCACCAATGTGATGATCGGCCACGCCCAGTGCCGTCTGGATGACCTTCTGTCTGGTCGCGTGCCCTGCACCCGGCTGACCCTGCGACAGGGGGAAAAGGAATGAGCAGCACGGCGTGGCTGATTTTGACCATCGTAGGCGCGCTGGGTTCCGCAGCCTGCCTTTACGGTATTTACGGGGATAAGAAGCGGGGCTATCCCGCTTTGAAGGCCGTGGACAGCCAGTTCGAAATGCCGGATATGCGCCTTCGCTATACGCCGGAGGAATTGTTTGCCTGTTTGGAAAAACTGGGAACGGAGGGAAGGCAGCGTCTCCGCCGCCTTTGGGGGCTGGACAGCGCGCTTGCTCTGTTCCTGGTACTGGTGCTGGCAGTGGTCAGCCACAATCTGGCGGCTTTCCGCTGGCTGCGCTGGGCCATGTACGGGCTGGCGGTCCTGCGCTCTCTGTTGGACTTTTTGGAAAACGGGCTGCTGCTGCGGGTCTGCACCGCTTATCCCTCCCGCCGGTTGACCGGCACGGCCAAGGCCGCGTCCGTCTGCACCATGCTCAAGTGGGCTGCGGCGATCCTCTGGGTCGCAGGGATGTTCGGGGCAGCGCTGGTAAGGGCTTATGTGCTGGGAAAATAAAAATCATGCCGCGTTCTGAAAGCTTCGGAACGCGGCTTTTGCTTGCGATGATCAACGTCGGGCTTATTTGGTCTTTATTGATTCGGCCAAAATGATGAAAAAAAGTATATTTTAGGGCTTGACGGCGGGAAGTTATGTGATTATAATAAATTACAGAATTAAGTTCTGAGGGAGAGAACAGCTTTGGACGAGCCCAATGTGAAGGTCAAGTCTCTGGCAAAGGCGCTGAATGTGTTGAATTGCTTCATTCAGGAACCAGAGCTGGGCGTGACGGAGATCAGCGAACGACTGGGACTGTACAAGAGCAATGTCTGCGACATCCTCACCACCTTCCAGTCGCTGGGCTATGTAGATCAGAGCGAACGCACGGGCAAGTATCATTTGGGTTATCGGATTCTGGAACTGTCTCATGCCTTCACTACTTCCATGGGTTTCCGCAAGACCATTTATCCCCACATGAAGCAGTTGGCCGACAAGGTGGGGGAGACGGTCTATCTGGGCGTCCCCGACGGGCTGGACGTGCTTTATCTGGACGCGGCCTATCCCGGCCATGAATACATGACACGCGCCATGCTGGGCGACCGGGCTCCCATGTACTGCACGGGAATCGGCAAGGCCATTCTCAGCCAGCTGGACGAGGCCACGTGGGCTTCGCTGTTTTCCCAGAAGCTCAAGCCCTATACCAATTCGACCCTGACGGATCCCGAAAAGCTGCGTCAGGACCTTCTGGCCGCCCGGGAGCGGAAATACGCGGTGGACAACATGGAGCATGAATATGGCATTCGCTGCGTGGGCGTGCCGGTACTGAATGGTTCCGGCCGGGTGGTAGCGGGCATCAGTATTTCCTGCCCCTCCCTGCGGATGGATGATGAGAAGGTAAAGGAATACGCCGCTTGCCTTCAGCAAATTACCGAAAATATCAGTATCTACTTCTGATATTTTTTGATAGGACATCAGAATGTTGTTCTTTTATTCAGAATAAAGATTGGAAAAGAAATATTTTTCTTTCCAAAATCAACAGAACTGTGTTCTGAAATAAAGAACAGAAGATCGGAGAGAAATGAGCATGAACGGAATCAAAAAGGGAATCTGGCCTACGATGATTACCCCTTATGATCGGGAGGGAAGGGTGGACCTGAACGCCGCAAAGCGGATCGTGGACTGGTACGCCCGTCGGAACTGCGACGGCATTTTCGCGGTGTGCCAGTCCAGCGAGATGTTCAACCTGTCGCTGGAAGAACGGGTCGCGCTGGCTCGGACGGTCGTGGAGGCGGCGCAGGGACGGCTGGAAGTGATCGCTTCCGGTCATATTTCGGACGACCCGCAGGCGCAGGTGGAGGAATTGGGCGCGATCGCTGAAACCGGCGTAAAGGCCGTGGTCATGGTGTCCAACCGGCTGGCCCGGGAGGACGAGGACGACGAAGTGTGGATCCGCAACGCCCAGCGGATCCTGGACGCGCTGCCCGGCGTGACCTTCGGCGTATATGAATGCCCATATCCCTACAAGCGGCTGATGACCGAACGCACCCTTGGCTGGTGCGCCCGCAGCGGACGGTTCGCTTTCCTCAAAGATACCTGCTGCGACGCGCGGATGATCCGGGAGCGGATTCAGGTGATCCGCCGGGAGGCCGCCGCAGCTGGGGTAGAGCCGCTGGGACTCTATAACGCCAACACCATGACCCTGCTGGAAACCCTGCGGGACGGCGCGTCCGGCTTCAGCGGCGTCATGGGCAACCTTCACCCTGAGTTGTACGTCTGGCTGGATCAAAACTGGCGGGAACAGCCGGAAAAGGCGGAGGAGCTTCAGGCGCTGCTGACGCTGCTCAGCAGTCTGGAGGGGCAGGGATATCCCATCTGCGCCAAGCGTCACATGGAGGACGTGGGCGTGGAAATGACGCTGATCGCCCGCAATCAGCCCGCCGCCCGGTTCGGATATGCCCAGCAGGAAACACTGCGGCAGGCGGAAATTGTGGAAAAAGTCGCCCGCAGGCTTTGCGGCATTGAAGAAAAATAAACAAAACGGAGATCGGAAAGGAGAGGATCATCAATGGCAACTTTTTCAGCCCCTGCGGCGAAGGAGCACGTCAAAGGACTTCGCGCGCAGATCGTTCACCGTGCGGATCAGGAGTTTCCCTTCCTGCATGATACGATGATCGTGCCGCTGGGCGGCCGTCTGCTGATGGCCTGGTACAACTGTTCCGAAAATGAGATCGTCGGCCGGACGATCATCCGCGGACGCTGGTCGGCGGATCACGGCCAGACGTGGTCGGAGCCGGAGATCATCTGCGAGGATGTTCGCCCTGAACACCATATGGTGCCGGTGACGTTTACCGAGGAAAGCGGCGAAATTTGGGCTTATGTGACCAGGATGTCCTCCCACGACCGGCCTACGGGCTATGTCTGTGTGCAATACGATCACGGCCAATGGAAGCTGCGGCAGGAACGTGAAGAACTGGTGCTCATCAATACGCTGCCGCAGGAGACGGACGGCGAGTGGATCGCCGGAGGCCGAATGGCGGCGAAGCCGGGCGAGCTTCCTCTGATCCCTGTGGTGGTGCGCGCCCCGAAGCAATCGCCCGCGCCATGGAAGATCGTGGCTCTGCCGGGACCGTGGAACGAGGGAGTCTATCCGCTGGAATACCCGGAGACCGCCGTTCTGGTCGAGAAAGACCGGGTGGACGCCATCGTCCGTAACGATGCCGGCCCCGCACAGGCCTTCCACAGCACGGACGGCGGCAAGACCTGGGGAAAAGCGTCCGATGCGCAGATGCCCATTGCCCCCGCCAAAATGTACGGCGGTTCCCTGCCGGATGGCCGTCAATACCTGATCTACAACGAGCAGACGGAGCGCAAAGACCGTTCCCGGCTGGTGCTGGCCCTGAGCCGCGGCGGAGACGCGCCCTTTGATCGTGCGTTGATTCTGGCAGACGGCCCCAGCGAGGCGCTGAACGCAGGCCCTTACTGGCATTATCCCTGCGCCTGTATCGACGGGAAAATGCTTCATATTTCCTGCACGTCTTCCGCTGACACCGTCGTCCGGCACGCAGCCCTTTTCAGTATTCCCCTTGAAAATCTGTAAATGGAGGTTCCGCCTATGCCGCGCAAAGCACAAATTGCCAACCGCGCCGGATGGGGCGCGTATCTGAAGCGCAACTGGGAACTGTACCTGTTCGTCGTTCCCGCGCTGATCTACCTGCTGCTCTATTGCTATTATCCCATGTACGGCGTACAGATCGCCTTCAAAAACTTCCGCGTCACCAAAGGGATCGCCGGAAGCGAATGGGTGGGACTGGAACACTTCCGAAAGTTTTTCTCCAACCCCTCCTGCCGGGCGCTGATCAAAAACACGCTGGTCATCAGCCTTTATTCTCTGGTCGTAGGCTTTCCGCTGCCCATCATCTTCGCCCTGACGCTGAACGAGGTGGCTCCGGGCCGCTACAAGAAGCTGGTACAGACGGTATCCTATGCGCCGCACTTCATTTCCACCGTGGTCATGGTCAGTATGCTGACCATGTTCCTGAACGCGGATAACGGTATCTTCAACAAGATCGTGGAAACGCTGGGCGGGCCCCGAGTGGATTACATGTCCAAGGCCAACCTGTTCCCGACGGTATACGTGCTCAGCGGCGTATGGCAGAGTCTGGGCTGGTCGTCCGTTATCTACCTGTCGGCCCTTTCCGGCATCGACACCGGCCTGCACGAGGCCGCGATGATTGACGGCGCGTCCCGTCTGCAGCGCATCTGGCACATCAACCTGACCGGTATTCTGCCCACCATCACCATTATGCTGATTCTGCAGGTGGGCAATCTGATGACCGTCGGCTTTGAAAAAGCCTTCCTGATGCAGAATCCCCTGAATCTGGAAACCAGCGAGATCATTTCGACCTTCGTTTACAAAATGGGTCTGAATTACCGCCAGTACAGTTACTCCACGGCCATCGGCCTGTTCAACTCGGTCATCAACATGATCCTGCTTGTCAGCGTCAACACCATTGCCGGCCGTCTGAGCGAAACCAGCCTGTGGTAAGAAAGGAGGAAGACGAATGGAGCATACAGAAAGACCCCGCGCCATGCGCAGCCGGGATGATTACATTATCAACTTTGTAGCGTACTTCCTTTGTTCGCTGGTGCTCATCGCCACGCTGTACCCGCTGATTTACGTGGTCAGCGCGTCCTTCAGCGAACCCAGCGAGGTCATCAACGGCAATATCTGGCTGCTGCCCAAAAACGTGACGCTGGACGGCTATGAGATGATTCTGGATTACGACCCCATCTGGATCGGCTACCGCAACACCATCTTCTACACCGTCTTCGGCACGGCGTTCAACCTGCTTTTGACTCTGCCCTGCGCGTATTCCCTGTCCCGCCGGGATTTCCGCGGCCGTAAGGGCATTATGCTGCTGTTTACCTTCACCATGTTCTTCTCCGGCGGCATGATCCCCACCTATCTGGCCATGAAGAGCTTCGGACTTTTGAACAGCCCCTTCGCGGTCATCTTCCCGGGCGCGGTGAACGTGACCAACCTGATCATCGCCCGTACCTATTTTGCCACCAGCATTCCATGGGAATTGCAGGAGGCCGCGACCATCGACGGCTGTTCCAATACCGGCCTGTTTTTGAAGATCGTGCTGCCCCTGTCGATGCCCATTGTGGCGGTGATCGCCCTGTATTATCTGGTAGGCCACTGGAACGCCTACTTTAATGCCCTGATCTATCTTTCCAACGAAAAGCTCTATCCCCTTCAGCTGTTCCTGCGCAATATTCTGCTGATGGATCAGATGACCGAAATGATGGAGGGCGACAGCGAAGCGCTGCAGGCATTGATGCGGCGGCTGCAGCTCAAGGAAAGCATGAAGTACGGCATTGTGGTTCTTTCTTCTCTCCCGGTGCTGGTCATTTATCCCTTCCTGCAGAAGTACTTCGTCAAGGGCATGATGATCGGCGCGATCAAGGGCTGACAGGCCCCCTGACTACGGTAAATTAGGAAGAGATCCCTTCCTAATCAAATAAAAAAGGAGGTTTCCCCATGAAAAAACTGTCTCGTGTGCTGGCCGTTATTCTTGCGCTGGCGCTGTGCCTGCCCGGCATGGCCGCCGCCGAAATGACCGAGGCCGAAAAGCTGGCTGAAATGGTAGCCAACGTCGTGCTGCCTACGCCGGAGCTCCCGCTGGTGGATGAACCCATGACCATCACCGTCAAGTACCCCAAGACCTCGAACCATGGTGATTTTGACAACTGCTTCTATCTGAAAGCCGTCGAAAAGCTGACCAATATCAAGCTGGACGTTCAGGGCATCGACGCCAACGGCTGGGATGAAAAGCTGGCGTTGGACTTTGTCTCCGGCGACTACAGCGAGATCTATCTCAACGGCGTTTCCTTCAACGACGCGGCTGTGTACGGTCAGGCCGGGATGCTGCGCCCGCTGGAGGACCTGCTGGAGCAGTACGCCCCCAACGCCGTGGAGATCCTGAACCTGCTGCCTGAAACCCGCCGCAACGTCACCGCCTCCGACGGACACATCTACATGATGGCCGCCTACGACGGAACGCCCCGCGACATGCTGATGAACGCCACTTACAATCAGGAAGTCAACGGCGACTGGCTGGCCAAGGCCGGTCTGACCGAGACCCCCAGCACGCTGGACGGTTTCTATGACATGCTGGTCTCCTTCCGGGACGGCGACGCCAACGGCAATGGAGAAGCGGACGAGATTCCCTACAGCTTCGTTTATGACGGAGACGGCTACAACATGCCCCTGGGCGCGTTTGGCTTCGTCAACCTGCGGCACGACGTGATCGACGGTCAGTACGTCTACGTTCCCGCTCAGGAGAATTTCCGTCACTATCTGGAGTTCATGCATAAGCTCTACACCGAGGGCCTGCTGGATTCGAAGATTTTCACCCAGACCACCGAAGAATACAATGCCAAGATGTCCACCGGCGTGATCGGCGTGATGCCCAACTCCGGCGCGGCGATCATCGGTCTGGACGAATACCTCAAGACCACGTCCCTGAAGCCCATGACCAGCGAATACAACGAAACGCCCGTCCATCCCGGCCGTGCGCAGGAAGTGGACAAGTTCGGTATGGTCATCACCGATAAGTGCAGCGAGGAAAAGGCCATTGCCGCCATCAAGCTGCTGGACTACTTCTACAGCCAGGAAGGCACATTCCTCATCAAGTGCGGCCCGGAATACGGTGCTTGGGGCGACATGATCGACGGCGGCTACGTCCGTCACGAGAATGAAGACGGCACCGTTTCTTACGAGCTGATCTACGATCATGAGAAGTATCAGGACAGCTACTATCAGTTCCGCGTCAAGAACGGCCTGATGAACATGCCCTTCTTCTACACCGGCGCTCATGCTGCCGTTATCATCGGCGGCTCCGCGGACAACAACCATCTGACGGAGATCGTGAACGAGAGCGGTATGCTGGCTGCCCGCCGTATGGGCTATCCCCAGATGGCGACCTTCACCGAGGATGAGCAGGACATTCTGGCTCCCTATGTGCTGATGGACAGCTATGTGGATCAGATGGTGGCCCGCTTCATCACCGGCGAAGTGGAAATCACCGATGAGACCTGGAACAGCTATCTGGAGCAGCTGAACATGATGGATCTGGACACGCTGGTGGAAGTCCGTCAGGCGGCCTATGATCGCTGGAACAGCTGACGACCCGCGAAAAAAATCGAAAGCTCTTTTCTGGCCGTTGACCTTCGGGTCAACGGCCATTTTGCGTATTCCGCCTATCAAAACGCCGCGCTCTGCTGAAAAAAGCAAAGCGCGGCAGCTTTTTGATTTTTTCCTTTAGGCCTGCGGCTCCATTCTCCACACATCCATCCGGCTGTCGCAGTCGCCTTTCAGCGATACCTCCACGCCGATGTTCATCAGCGCTTCGCCGGTCATGCGGCGGCCGTCCTCGCAGACGTAGACCGCGTCCGAGAGCAGTCCACGCATGCGGAAGCGGGGCATGGGCAGATCCCAGCAGCGCATGCCGTGGGCGAAGGAGAACAGCGTGAAAGCCTTCCGGTCCCGGCGCACATACTGGAACAGGGCGTAGGGATGCTGCGTGGCCGAGGCAATGCGGTACACGTAAGCGTCCTGCAGGTCGCCCCGGAGACGCTTGAACTCGGCGATGGCTTTTTTCAGCTCGTCCAGTTCCTCCTGCGGGGCGGTCAGCAGGTTGATGCCGATGCTCATGGAGCCGGTCATGCCCCAGTGAATGCGGAAGGAAAGCGGCGTGGGGCGCTCGTGGATGTGGTGCCGGGCCGGGGCAATGTTGCCCGCGCCGCCGGCGGTCTTGGGCACGAACAGCATGGAGAAACCCTCGTGCAGCACCATCACGTCCACCGGGTCGGCGTTGTCGCTGCGGTTGATGCGGTCGGCGTAGGGCACCATGCCGAAATCGGAACGCCCGCCGCCGCTGGCGCAGTTTTCAAACAGCACATCGGGGTGCTTTTCGTCCAGGTGCTGCCAGATGGCCAGCAGGTTTTTCGTGTAGCGGACGGACAGGCTTTGCTGATCCTCGTAGGGTGCGTCCGGCCAGCCGGTCTCGGTGACGTAGCGGTTCATGTCCCACTTGAGGTAGTCCAGCTGGCAGGTGTCGATCAGATCATCCAGCCATGCAATGGCCCAGTCCCGAATCTCGTCCCGGGCCAGATTCAGCACCAGCTGATGTCGCTGCTGGATGCGGGGCCGGGCAGGGTCGTGAATGACCCAGTCGGGGTGCGCCCGATACAGGTCGCTGTCCGGGTTGACCATTTCCGGCTCCACCCACAGTCCGAAGAGCATCCCCTTGTCGTGACAGGCCTTGGAGATAGCCTGCAGCCCGTGGGGAAAACGCTCCGGGTCGGCAAACCAGTCGCCCAGACCGGCCTTGTCGTCGGTACGCTTGGGCATCCAGCCGTCGTCGATGACGAACAGCTCCACGCCCAGCGGCGCACACTTGTCGATCAGCGCCAGACAGTTGTCCTCCCGCACGTCAAAGGCATAGGGATACCACGAATTGTAGATGACGGGCCGCACGGCGTGGGCCTTGTCGGTCTTATTGCCCCGGGGCATCAGGTGGTCGAACTGCCAGTCGTAGAAGACCTCGCTCATGCGCTCGAAGCCCCGGTTCGAGAAGCCTCCGGTGAACTGGGGCGTTTCAAAGCACTCACCCGGCTTCAAAAGGTACTTGGTGTCGAAACTGTTCACGCCGCCGGTGACAGTGACCATTTTGCCGAACTGCCGCTCCACGGTGATATCGAAATTGCCGCTCCAATGGAGCACGCCGAAGAACACCTGCCCCGTTGTTTCGGTGGCCGCGCCGTCCTGATCCAGCGCAAAGAAGGGGATCTGCTGAGCGGCGGCGCAGGTGATGCGGTTGTTTTGCAGCACGGTGCGGGCCTGAGTCAGCATCAGCTGATTTTTGGTGTACTCGCAGCCCCAGTTGCCGCTCAGATGGGTCAGCCGATAGTCCCAACCAAAGGGCAGCTGCCACGCGGCGCTCTTCATCTGTTCCAGCTCCAGCGCGCCCTCCTCGCCGTTGCGGATGACCAGCCATTTGCTCAGCAGCGGCAGATCGGCCCAGCCCCGGTAATGCAGCTCCACTGTGACGGCATAGGCCGCGTCCCGGGCGACGACGGTCAGGTGGTCGCCGTCGATCAAATGGCTGTCGTACAAAAGCCGCAGACCCCGGGTGCCGTCCGGGTGGCGCGCCCACAGCACCGGGTCGCCGTAATCGCTGGGCTCCATGGTGGGCAGCTCGGCCACGCCGTCTTTGCGCGCGTCCACGCCCTTGGAGGGCTCGTAGGCCGCCAGCATTGTCTCGGCCAGCGGCAGCAGAGAATCATCGCTGCTCAGTGACGGCCCCCAGTACAGGTGGCGCAGACGTCCATCGGCAGCAATACCGAAGGCGTAGGACATTTCAGAAGTCCGAAGGTGAAAGAGCCGGTGAGCTTCGTCAAAGTGAATACGCATGGGGGAACCCTCCTTGTGAAGTTTTCATTCGCTCAAGAGAAACGTTCTTCTTTTAATTGACGGTCTGCCACAGGTTTTGCAGGGGAACCGGCCGGGCTTCGGGCTGCTCCTGCCCGTCCAGCAGCGGGTACATCCGTTCCGCAAAGCGCCGGAAAGCCTCCGCCGCCAACGGATAGGGACGGTTGCATACGTCGATCAGGCCGATCTGGTAGCATTCGCCGTCGAAGCGGCCCAGATAGGGCTGGTCGCTGTATTCGAAATAGTGAACGCCGGTCAGGTGGGGCTCCTGCGTGCTCTGCTCCAGATAATACCGCAGCGCCTCGGCCCGCTGGGACTGCGTGCCCGTATGGTACAGACCCCAGGAATCCAGTCCGCTTTCTTTGGCGCCGATATGCCATTCGCCCACGACCATGGGCAGGTTCGCGCCTTTGGCCATTTGCGCGGCGGCGGTGGCGGGTTCGGAACCGTAGCAGTTGAAGGAAAACACATCGAAGTAGTTCAGCGGGCCGCAGAGGGTCTTTTCGGAGGCGTGGCTGTAACGCATTCCCAGATTCAGATGATGAGGATCCTCCGACCGCAGCGCGTCGCTGATGACGCGGCCATAGCGTTCCACCAGTACATTGTGGAAAACTTCGAAGTCCTTTTGGGCGGCTTCCGGCCAGCTGTCCCGGCGGAGGGGCGAAAGCAGATCGTCAAAGGAGGACAAGTCTGTCTCCCAAGCGACGTTCAGGGCTTCTACCGTGCCGTAGCGTTTTTTCAGATGGTCGGCAAAGGCCTGCTTGGAGGCGTGGCAGCCGTCCGCAGCCAGCAGCCGCTCCGCCAGATTGACGTTGTCGTGCATCAGCCATTCCGGCTCGTTGGTGACGAAGTAGCCGATCAGCAGCGGATCGTCCCAATAGGCGCGCAGTTCCCGCCGGGCCATCTCGGCGGTGAGTCGCTCGTAGTCCGGGCTGAACACGTCGGGGAAATCCCGGAAGATGCGCTCGTCCGTCAGCGGAAAAAATTTGAAGGTGATGACGTAGGGCATTTGGGCCTTGCGGAGGAATTCCGCCGTGGGTTCGTCGCCGTAGTCGTTTACGCCCACGCCCAGCGTATTTATGCCCCAGAAGCGCATCCGGGCGGTGCTGAGGGTGATCCACGCGTCCAGCCAGCCTTCGCCGAAGACCCGCATCATATTGGCCCGGGGAAAGTTGACCAGTTCCCGGGTTTTGGCGTTCTCAAGGCCGTTGCGAACCACGTACTGGGGAATCTGATCGCCGGTGGTCCACGCCCGGGCGAAAAGCCCTTCCTTGGGCGGCAGCCACTGGTGCAGACTGTCCAGATGGTCGGCCATGCCGTAAATGCCGGTACGGTTGCCGTAGCACATGCCATTAGAGAAGAAGGCATACCCGTCCGGGTCAACCAGCCACCAGCGCCGTCCGTCATGGACGGTGTGGAACCAGCCGGTCTGGTCAAAGCGCTTGTTCAGCCAGCCGCCGTACCGGGACCAGCCTTCGGGATAATGGTTGTGGGTCTTGGCCCATTCCAGTTCTTTTTTCAGATAAGCGTCCAGTTCTTCCAGACTGCCCGTCTTTCCGGGCCAGGCGCCCTCGGCCCGCTGCCCCAGTGCGTCCACCAGCGGACGGCCTTCTACGTCCTGCGGCTGCCAGCCGGATACAAATTCCACGGACGTAAGTACGGCGGAACGCAGGGACGGCTCCCGCAGAAACAGCCGGAAGAACTTCACTTCTCCGGCCTGAATGGGACGGCCGTTCAGCCCGCCCTTGAACACGCCCGGCCACGGCGGCAGGAACGCCATATCCGCCCCCAGCGCCCGCTTATCCACGGGGAAGGGGACCTGCACCCTGCATCCGGGCAGAATGCGATAGTGAAGGGACAGAAGCGGCTCGTCTTCTTCGGAAACGCAAAATTCCAGATGGATTTCGATTTGGTGGTCGGCCTCCGCCTGCAGGGTCACGACGGCGGTCTCCTGTCGCTGCCAGCCCTCTGGTAGGGCGGCGCTGAGCAGCAGCTCATGCTCTTCGGGCAGGAACCCGTCCTCCCGACATTTCCCCTTCAGCAGGGTAAAATCAGTGCTTTTCAGGCAGAGGGTCGATGTCATGCAGTTCATAAACGTTCTCCTTTTGAAGGCAGAGAATCCCATTCCGGAAAGGCGGACAGAAGACCTTCCCGCTTTCGGGAATGAAGGTTGCATCCATTATAAAGGACGGCTTTGGAGAAAGCAATGCCGTGGTCCGGACATGAATAGCCGGTTTCGGACATGACCGTTTTGTTCCCAAAAACAGTATTTCATGGCGCAAACTGCGCATTTACTTTGGCTGACTTCCGGTTTACCATAAAAGACACCAACGAGAAAGGATGAACGGTTCATGAAACACACGACGGCCGTTTCGGGCCTGCAGGTGCGGCACAAGAGTCTGGGCCGGCGAATGCTGGATCACTGGCAGATTTATCTGCTGCTCCTGCCCGCCGTGATCTATTTCATCATCTTTTATTACTGGCCCATGGCGGGCCTGCAGATCGCCTTCCGGGATTACCGCGTTTCCAAGGGCATCTGGGGCAGCACGTGGGTGGGGATGAAGTATTTTCAGAAGTTTTTCAATCACCCCCAGTGCTGGAAGATCATCCGCAATACGATGGTCCTTTCCCTTTATACGCTGGCGACGTTCCCGCTTTCCGTGATCATGGCGCTGCTCATCAACGAGCTGCGGGGCAAGCGCTTCCAGAAAACGGTGCAGATGGTGACCTACGCGCCCCACTTTATCTCCACCGTAGTCATCTGCTCTATGATTACGCTGTTCATGAACCAGTCCACGGGCCTTATCAATAATGTGATCGAAATGCTCGGGGGCAATCGGGTGGACTTTCTGGGCACGGCCCAGTACTTTCCGCACATTTTCGTGTGGTCGGGCGTGTGGCAGGATCTGGGCTGGGGCACCATCATCTATCTGGCTACTCTGTCCAGCGTCAGCCCGGAGCTGCACGAAGCCGCCTACATGGACGGCGCGAATCGGATGCAGATCATCTGGCACGTGAACCTTCCCTGCATCCTGCCCACAGTGGTCATCATGCTCATCATGAGCTGCGGCCGCATTCTGTCCGTGGGATTCGAAAAGATCTACCTTCTGCAGAACTCCCTGAATCTGGACGTATCGCAGGTCATTTCCACCTACACTTACGAGCTGGGTCTGCTGGGCGGACAGTACAGCTACTCCACCGCCATCGGCCTGTTCAATACGGTGGTCAACGTGGTGATGCTGCTGATCGTCAATACCATCTGTAAGCGTCTCTCCGACGTGTCCCTGTGGTAAGAAAGGAAGGAGGACGTATATGAAACCCACGATCATTCGCCGTACCCGGGCGGACAAGATTTTCGACACCCTGAATGTGATCCTGATGGCCATTGTGCTGGTCATCACGCTTTACCCCCTGTATTTTGTGCTGATCGCCTCCGTGTCCGACGCCTACGAGGTGGCCAAGGGCAATGTGTTCCTCTGGCCTAAGGGCTTCACGGCGGAGTCCTACCTGAATGTGTTTAAGGAAAACCGGGTGTGGCTGGGGTATCGCAACACCATTTTCTACACTCTGACGGGCACCTTTTTCAGCCTGATCCTGACCATCCCCAGCGCCTACGCCCTCAGCAAGAAAAGCCTGCCGGGGCGGCGGCTCATCAACGTGTTTTTCCTCATTCCCATGTACTTCAACGGCGGCCTGATCCCCACCTATCTGGTGATGAAGAAGATCGGCATGGTGAATACGTGGTATTCGCTGATCTTCATCGCGGCCTCCAGCGTGTACAACATGATCGTGACCCGGGCCTACTTCCAGTCCAATGTGCCGGAGGAACTGTACGAATCCGCCCGGATCGACGGCGCCAGCGAGCTGAAAACGTTCTTCCGTATCGCACTGCCGCTGGTCAAGCCCATTCTGGCGGTGATGATCCTGTTCTTCGCCGTGGCCCGGTGGAACGACTACTTCAACGCCCTGATCTACACCACCAAGAACGACTACCTGCCCCTGCAGATGGTGCTGCGCTCCATCCTGCTTAACAGCCAGACAGCCATGCAGAAGATCGATACCTCGGCCATGGATACCGAGGCCATCAAGAACGCCGCCCGGCTGGCCTATATGGCCGAGGCCATGAAGTACGCCCTGATCGTGGTTTCCTCCGCGCCGCTGCTGATCGCCTATCCCTTTGTGCAGAAGTACTTCGTCGCCGGCATGATGGTAGGCGCGGTGAAGGGCTGACCCTCGAAATAAGAGAAGGGACTCTTCTCTTAAAAATAAAAAATGGAAAAGGAGATATCCACCATGAAGAAACTGGTTTCTTTCCTCCTGGCGCTGGTGCTGGTGCTCAGCTCCGTCAGCGCGCTGGCCGCTTACAACGACCACACCGACTATGTGGACTGGCCCATTGTCAAGGACGGCGAAAAACTGACCGTCAGCGTTGCGACCAAGCGCAGCGAACAGTACGGCAAGGATCCAGACCAGCAGTGGTTCTGGATCTGGTCCGAAACTTATTCCGGCATCGACTTTGAAGTGGATCAGATCCTGTCCACTGCCGTGAACGAGCGCAAGAGCCTGATGTTTGCTTCCGGTGATCTGCCCGATCTGCTTTTCGGCATCAATCTGGACACCTCCGAGCTGGTTCGCTACGGCATGGGCGAAGGAATGCTGCTGGATCTGACCCCCTACATCACCCCGGAGATCATGCCCAACCTGTGCAAGTGGATCGAAGCCTATCCCGAATCCATCGCCTACTGCACCACCCCCGACGGCAAGATCTACACCCTGCCCGGTTACTCTGACTTTTACATTCAGGGCGACGGCCCCAACGTAATGCAGATCAACACCGACTGGCTGAAGGAAGCCGGTCTGGAAATGCCCAAGACACTGGACGATTTCACCGCCATGTTGTACAAGTTCAAGGAACTGCATCCCGACGGCTATGCGCTGGGCTCCGGCGCGAAGAACGGCGAAAAGACCGGTGACCGCGACCCCCGCAACTATATTCTGAACGCCTTCGGCTATTTGTGGCCGGATACCATGGTCAATTCCACCGGCGCTTATCCCGCCGTGCGGGAAGGCAAGGCCGTCATCCCCGCCTATGACGACACCTTTGTGGAATTCCTGAAGCTGATGAACCAGTACTACACCGATGGGCTGATGTCCCGCGACTTCTTCACTATCGACCAGACCACCGCTTATGCGCAGCTGGCGGAGGACGTCGTGGGCACCTATGCCAGCCAGGCTTATCTGGCCCTGCCCGAAAAGGAAGATTTTACCAAGTGGGTGGACGCTTCTCCCCTGACTAGCCAGTGGAACGACACCGCCAAGGCGGGTTCTCTGAACAAGTTCCGTTACGGCTACGTTTCCCTAAAGGCAGATGTGGAAGAAAGCAAGATCGTGCCTATCATGAAGTATCTGGACGCGTTCTACACCGACCTGCTGGGCATGTACCTGTGGTGCGGCCCCGCTGCCAACAGCTCCGACACCATGGGCCTGATCGGCGGCTACATGGTCACCGAGGATAACGCCTATGTGTGGCTGGATGCGGAAGGCAACAAGACCGACAGCCAGGCCTTCATGGAAGGAGACGCTGGCAACATGTCTCACGGCTTCGGCAACCGTTCTCATCCCCTGCAGAACAAGGAAGCCTTTGACGCGGGCGTGACCAACCGTCCCGAAATGCGCTCCTACTACTACAATAAGGACAACATCCTGCCCTACGCCTACGATCCCAACTTCGGCTCCGGCGCGCACCTGCTCAACGTCCGCAACAACGTGGAGCCCTACCGCACCGAGTCCTTCCCCATGATCGTGTACTACGATGAGGAGACCACGCTGGCCATCGACGAGCTGCATACCATTCTGGATCCCTACATCGAGTCCGAAGTGGCGAAGTTCATCACCGGCGCGCGCAGCACCGACGAGTTCCCCAAGTTCCAGGAAGAACTCAAGGGCATGGGCGTGGAGGAACTGCTGGGCTACTACACCACCGCTTATGAAAACTACCTGTCCGCTCAGAAATAAATATTGACAAACTCCGCCGCTTTTGGATAATCTGAAAGCGGCGGAGGAACGGTTCCCTGCACCTTCAGCCCGGTTTCGGGCTGAAGGCTTTTGGGCGTTTTGGGGGACGTTTCTTTTTTCCATTTCTGATTTACTTTGCTTTTCACGGCCCATTTGCCGAAACTGGAAGGGAGAATCCTGATGCCGATCCGCAGCCGGGTGTTCAAACGATATGTGCTGTCCTATCTTTCGGTAGTGCTGGCCGTATGCATGGCGATGGGCCTTGCACTGGTGCGGGTAGCCTCCGACCAGCTGCGGCAGGCGGAGACGGAGGTCTATCAGGCCCGTCTGGCCCAGACTGCCGATTATATCGAGCGGCAGCTTTCGACAATGGAAGACATCCGGCTGGACGTGAAAACCCGGTTGCCGTTTCAGCCCTTTTATCTCAACCGGCAGAAGACCAACGAATTTGAATTGCTGGACGCTTTCTCCCGGTATGCCGGCTTTTCGCCGTGGATCGAGGAATATTACCTCTGGTATCAGGACGACGGCAAGGTGTTCGGCACCCGCAGCACCTATTCGGAGCGTATCTTTTTTCAGCGGGTGATGAAAGGCCTGTCAGCGGAACGAATGACGGAAGCGCTGCCGGAGGCTGGAAAAATGCTGTTCCAGGTGCCTGAGACCCGCTCGGACACGCTGATGATCGCCCTGCCGTTTTATTTCGGCACGGCACGGATCCCCACGGGCCGCTGTACGCTGATTTTTCTGGTCAAGCTGGCCCAGCTCCGGCAGACCATCTGGCAAATGACCGGCCAGCCCTCTGACAGCGGCTTTGCGCTGGAATATGAAGGGCAGACGGTGCTGTCTACCCTGACGGCGGAACGCACCCTTTCCGGGCAGGGCACGAAGGAAAAAGCCCGGGTAGTGATCGAGGAACCCAGCATCGCCGGGCTGGAACGGCTGGGTTCGTTCGAACGGTTGATGATCTGGATCGTGGTGCTGGCGGTGCTGCTGGGCACGGCCATCGCCGTGTACGCGGCGTGGAGGAGCTATCAGCCTATCCGCAAGCTGTACGCCAAGTACGGCGGCAGCCAGAAGCCCAGCAACGAACTGCAGACGCTGGAAGACTTGCTGAGTAACTCCCTGAAACGAAACAGCTTCTCCCAAAAGCAGATCGAGGAACAGATGGAACAGCTGGACTTGCAGCAATCGTGGCTGAAGCAGCAGCTGGTGATGATGCTCATCACCGGCAACGACAGCCCGGTGGTCAAGGAACTGATCCAGAAAATGGGCTTCGAAATGAGTCACGCCCATTTTGCCCTGTGCTTCCTGTATCTGCAGGGCGACGAGGGCGACCGAACGGGACTGGTGCGCAGCATTGAGGATTTCTCCGACGAGGAATGCACCCTGTACGCGGCGGAATTGCAGGAAAACCGCGAGTATATCGTGTTGATGAACTTTCAGGAGGAAGAACAGTGCCGGGAGCTGCTGGAACTTTTGTCCGACAGTCTGGAAAGCCGGAATTTGTCGGTGCGGGTGCAGTGGAGCCGCACCTGCAGCCAGCTGAACGAAATCGCCTCCGCAGCCATCGAAACGCTGAACACGCCGCCGGTGGCGCTGGCGGTGGACAACGCCGAAGCCGAGGAAGAAGACGCGCTGGAGCAGATGGCGGCGCTGACGGAAAGCGGAAGCACATCGCAGGCGCTGGCCCTGCTGGAGACCATGATCGCCCAGACGGAAAACCGTTATCCGTCCTATCTGATGCGCATTTATATGCTCAACCGTCTGGTGCAGCAGATGATGACGCTGGCCTCCCGGGAAGGCGTGACCCTTCCGCCCAAGTCTCCGGGGCAGGACCCGGACAGCGTGCGGGAAACGCTGGAACAGCTGGTGCGCGCCCTGTGCCGCAAGGGGGCGCAGCGTTCGTCCGCCGAAAAGCCCGAGGGCGGCAAGACCGCCGCTTATGTGCGGGAGCATTGTCTGGACGGGGACATCAGCCTGTCCTCCACGGCGGAGGCGCTGGGCATTTCCACCAAGCAGGTGTCCCGGCTGCTGCGCATGGAGGTGGACATGACTTTCAAGGAATATCTGCTGCATCTGCGGATGTCCGCCGCGCAGGATTTCCTTCGGGAGGAAGGCCTTTCCATTGCGGAAACTGCGGGCCGGGTAGGATATTTCAACATTTCCCACTTCATCAAATGCTTCAAGGCCTATACCGGCATGACCCCCGGCGAATGGAAAAAGCTTTCGTCCGGGCGGACGATGGAATAAAGAAACGCCCTTTCTTCGGAAACGCTTTGCTCCGAAGAAAGGGCATTTTCGCGTGGTCATTCGATCTCGTTTACTCCTGCTGCAGCATCCATTCGATAAAAAGTCCGTAGCCCATGGTAGGGTCATTGACGAATACATGCGTCACAGCCCCTATGAGCCGACCGTCCTGCAGAATGGGACTGCCGGACATGCCCTGCACGATGCCGCCGGTCTTTTGCAGCAGACGCTCGTCCGTGACCCGCAGCACCATACTGCGCTGGGCGGGGGAGGACTGGCGGGCCACTTCGACGATCTCAATGGTGTATTCCTGCATGGAGGCGCCGTCCACCGTGCAGAGAATGGAGGCGGGGCCGGTGTGGACGGCGTCCTTGCGGCCAATAGGGAGCCCATCCGGGTAGAGAGGATGGGCGGGCGCACTGTCCAGCCGGCCGTAAATGCCGAACTGATTGTTCAGGCGGATATTGCCCAGCACCCGGTGCTCTCGGAGAAAACTGCCCTTCAATTCGCCCGGAACGCCGGCCTGCCCCTTGCGCACGTCCACCACATCCGCTTCCATCAATTCGCCCCGGGAAAGGGTCAAAATCTGCTGGGTATCCGCGTCGGTAATGGCGTGCCCCAACGCGCCGTAGCGCAGCGGGCCGTTTTCCTCGACCTGTCCGTAAAAGGAAAGCGTGCCGACCCCGGCGGTAGAATCCCGCACCCATGCGCCGATGCGGTAGCTGCCGGTGGCTCCGTCCTGCCGGGGTTCCAGCGTCAGGCGAAGCTCGCCGCTGCCCCGGCGGATGGTGAGGGGCATGGCCCGGCTGCCGCCCTCGTTGACCAGCGCCGTCAGTTCCTCGATGCTGTGCAGGGGCTTGCCGTTGACCTGGGTGATCACGTCCCCGGCTTTCAGCCCTGCCAGCCGCGCCGGGCTGAAAGCGCCGGTCAGGTCGCTGGTGCCCACCACCAGTACACCCTCAGTCTGCAAGGCCACGCCCACGGCCTGCCCGCCCGGGTACAGGCGCAGATCGTCCCGAATCTCCACCGTGACCTGACGCAGGGGCAGAAGCCCCAGCAAACTGACGGTGGCCCTGGTCTCCGAGCCACCGTCCAGCGTGTCGCCGGTGGCGGAAAGCGCCTGCACGTCCGGCTCGTCCGCCGTCAGCCGCAGGGGAAAGGGAAGCTCCGCCGCCGTTTCCTGCCCGGAAGCGATGACCAAACGCTCCGGCAGATGCCGCAGCGCTTCCGCCTGGGGAGAATAAAAGCCCAGCAGCCAAAAGGCGCATAGCAGCCACCCCGTCAGCCGTTTTTTTCGTCCTGCTCTTTTGGGTCCTCTCATGGTTCAAACGCCTCTTTCCGCTTTGCATTGCACGAAAACATTGTTTGCAGAAAGAGACGTTTTGAATGATGGGAATGGCTGTCAGTTCGCTTGAAAAATCATAAATGCAGAACCAGCGCTTTTCGGGATTGAGAAGGGCCTGATCCCGTTTTCTGACGAAAGCGGCGGCTGAAGTACAGCGCGTCCCCGAAGCCCAGCCGAGCGGCTTCGGGGACGCTTGTTTGCGAATAGGGAGTGTTTTCGAAAACGTCCGTCTCACGATTCCTCGCCGGAGGCGTGCATGGAACGGTATTCGCTGGGGGTACAGCCCATTTCTTCCTTAAAGACCCGGGCGAAGCTCACCGCGTCGGGATAGCCCACCTTGCTGCCGATGAGGTAGAACTTGTCGTTGGTCTCCCGGATCAGGCGGCAGGCTTCCTCCATGCGCAGGTGCTTGCGGTAGCGGCTGAAGGACGTGCCGCAGACCTTGCGGAAAATCGTGCTGACATAGTTGGGGTGAAGCTCCAGATACCCGGCCAGATCGGTCAGGGTGAAATCCTCGGCAAAATGGGCCTGAATGTATTCGCAGGCGCGTTTGACGTGGGTCTCGTCGCTGGTGGTGATCTGTCCCTGTATGCGGCTGATCTGCAGGTCGATGATGCGGGTCATGCTGCGGTAGAGCGCTTCGGCGGAATGGGTCTGCTGAATGGCACAGATGATGTCGTCCGCCGTCAGCTCCATCTGGCTGAACACCGCCACGAAGGAAGAGTTTCCCTGCAGGGTGGCGTAGATCATGCCGCAGAGAAGCTGACGAAGGGAATCCACCGGGGGATACTGGGCGCAGGCCCGGCGCAGCAGAAGAAGCAGCGTCTGATGGTAGCTTTCGACCTGCAGGCGGCAGATCGCGTCCGTCAGATCGGAGATCAGTGTGGAATAGGGATAGGTCTCCGGACCGTCCTCACCGGGCAGGTCGAAGAAGCGGCGCTCCAGCAGCGTTTGGCATACAGAAAGCTGCTCCGGCGCGTGGGGCAGAAGAAACATGGGGGAAAGAACCTGCGCGGAGTTCCCCGGCAGCAGACCGCCCATGGCAGTATACTGGGACTGATCGGGAAAGATACACAGGCTCAGGCACATCTGCCGCTTCCGGCCCTGAAACAGGGCGCAGCCCGTCTGCAAAAGCGGCTGAATGGCTTCATGCACCTGCTGGAACCATTGCAGGTCGGCTTCGCTGGAAACTACCGGCGCAGCCAGCAGCGCGGCGGGGGAGGAGGGCGTCAGGTGCAGCTCCGCCAGCACGCCGTCGGGAACGATCCCGTTGCTGTCAAACAGCTTGTCCAGCACATATTGCTGCAAATAGACGTTTTCCTCCGGGCGTACCCTAGCGGTATGGATGGGCACCCGCAGGGCGGCGCGCTTGAGAAAGCTGTCGATCTGAGCGTATAGCTCGTTTTCCGCAATGGGCTTGAGCAGGTAGTCCACCGCACCGGACTTCATGGCTTCCCGGACGAAGGAATAATCGTCGAAGCCGCTGATGAAGATCACGTCGCATTGGAGCTGCTGCTCGTGCAGACGATGCAGCAGCTCCAGCCCGTTCATGACGGGCATTTTGATGTCCGCCAGCACCAGCTCCACGTTTTCGGAAGCTACGAGGGAAAGGGCCTCCTGGCCGTTGGAGGCAAGGAAAATATGGAACTGGTCTGGGTATTTGCGCCGCAGCATGGCGGCAATGGTTTCTCGGATGATGGATTCGTCGTCAACGATCAATAGGGGTATCATGGTGCTCTCTTCCTTTTCTCAGGCGAAGGGTTTATGCATCAGCGGCATGCGCAGGGTCACGCTGGTACCCCTTCCGGGGACGGAGCGTATGGAAAGACCATAGGGTTTTCCAAAAAAGAGTTCCAGACGGCAATGGGTGTTCCGTAGGCCGATGGACGTGTAGTCGCTGTTGGAGCCTGCGATATAATCCTGCAGATGGGCCAGCTCCTCCGGGGCAATGCCGTCCCCATTGTCGCTGACGGAGAAGAACAGGTCGCCGTCCTCCTGATAGCCCAGCACGCGGATCAGACCCGTTTCCTCTCCGGCGGGCAGACCGTGGTGAATGGCGTTCTCCACCAGCGGCTGCAGGGCCAGACGGATCATGTAGCACTCGTGCAGCTCCTCGGGCACGTTGATGAGGACGTGCAGCTTCTTGCCCAGCCGCATCTGCTGCAGGGTGATATAGTCCTGCAGATGGGCCAGCTCCGTTTCCACGGTGACGCAGTCACCCTGACGGGAAATGCCGTAACGCAGGGTCTTGCCCAGCAGGGTCGTCATATCGGCGATGGCGTATTGCTCGTGGAGGTAGGCCTCGGCGCGGATCGTTTCCAGCGTGTTGTACACGAAATGGGGGTTGATCTGGGAGCGCACCAGCTGCATTTCCGTCTGGGCCAGCGTCAGGTTGCGCTTGTAGACCTCCTCGATCAGGGTTTGAATGTGATTGGCCATCACGTTGAAGGCTTCGATCAGTCGGTGCATTTCGTCACAGGCGCCCGCGTCCTCTACCGGGGAAAAGTCCTCGTAGAAAATGCGGCCGCATACCTCCGCCAGCTTGTCGATGGGCTGCTGGATGCTGCGCGTGACCATCCGCGCAAAGAACAGCACCGCGGCGATGACCAGCGGCAGCAGGATCGTCAGCACCATCTGGAGCTTGAGATGAGGGTACAGACTGCCAAAGGGGGTGCGGAGACAGGCAACATACCCGTCGGCCAGTCGAAAAATTTGCCAGACGGTTTGGTCTGCCCAGTCCATGCGGCCGATCAGCTGATTGACCGGCAGGGAGGACAACTCCTCGGTGGAAAGCCCCGGGTCGCTTCCGTAGTATAGCGCGCCTTCGTCGGAAAGGATGGAAAGCTGCTGGGTATCGAACAGCCGGTTGGCATCGAAAACTTCGGTGATGTTTGTCAGCTGCCCCCGGCAGAAGATCACGCCCACGGCGGAAAGCGGGTACAGCTGCATGATGGCGCGGGCGCAGTACAACGAAGAATCCGGGATGGTCTGGCTGGGAAACAGGCCGCGAGCTTCCTCAGCGGTAAAAAGCCGTGGCGCGCCCCGCCGGGATAGAATGTCGGTGAAGATCTCGTTGATAAAGCTGCAGTTGGTTCTTTTGTAGGCCATGCCGGTGGTGTCGCAGTAAAGCATCAGCCCGTTCAGGTCGGAGACCCCCAGCAGATCGAACCGGGAATGGAGCACCATTTCACTGAACAGCTCCTCCTGAAGGGCGGTATACAGCGGCGAATAGATGCCCTTGGGGCTGGTGGCCAGATAGTTGTAGATCTCGGTCGAACTATAGGTGCTGGCAATGACAGGGTATTGAGTCAGGCTGACCGCTTCGCTGACGATCTCCTCCATCTGGGTGACGGCGGAGTACAGGAGCTGCTGGCCGCTCTGGCGCAGCTGCCCGGCAGCCGCATTGAGCGAACTGTAGACGATAAACCCTCCCAGCATAGCCACCATCAGGGAGAGCAGCAGCATCAGCGACCACAGCCTTCGCTTGATGGAGGTGGTTCGCAGACGGGATACGATTCGCTGCAATGGCTTTTCCTTCCTTAAAAAAATGATAGTCGGGTCGTCAAAGGAGCTTGAGACGCGCTTTCGGAACCTTCTCCGGTCGCTTCCCGAAACCCGAAAAATTCTATCATTTTTCTCAGGAGGATGTCAACGCATGGAGAAAAAACGCCAGAGAAAACAAATTTTCACAATCTGAAGTTTTGCATAGAAATATGAGTTTGTGCTATTTCTATATGTTTTTTACCAGATTATAATAAATTCATACAAAAAAAACACAGGAGGTGCCCTTCGATGAAGAAGGTTCTTTCCATGGTCCTCGCAGCTATGATGCTGCTGTCCCTGTGCTCCTTCGCCGCCGCCGAAGACGTGGTGGAGCTGGAGTTCGTTTACCACAAGACCGAGTCCAACGCCATCGACGCGATGGAGACCGTCATCAACAACTTCAATGCCGCCAACCCCGGCATCAAGGTCAACTTTGTGCAGGTTCCTGACACCGCCACCGTGCTGCAGAGCCGCGCTCAGCTGAACGAAATGCCCGATATGTTCGGCTGCACCACCGGCAACATGTTCGAGCTGATGTTCGAAGACGGCATCATCATGGATCTGACCGGCCAGGAGTTCCTGAGCAGCGTGGAGCCCTCCAGCCTGGAAATGTCCACCTACAACGGCAAGAACTGGCGTCTGCCCTACTCCCTGAGCTGCTACGGCCTGTATGTCCGCACCGATATCTTCGAAGAACAGGGTCTGGCTCTGCCCACCACTTGGGACGAACTGATGGACGTCTGCGAGAAGCTGACTGCCGCCGGCATCACCCCCTTCGCTCTGCCTGACAAGACCATGGTCTATCAGCGCATGGAACGTATGATGAGCTTCATGTCCGAAGACGACACCGAGTTCAAGCAGATCGCCGCCGGCGAACTGGAAGCCAAGGACTCCAAGCTGCTGCAGAACTACGCCAACGCTTCTCTGCAGATCGTCAACTACATGACCCCCGAATCTCTGGGCGCCGAGTACACCGAAAGCTATCAGCAGCTGATTGCCGGCCAGGCCGCGATGACCATCAACGGCGGCTGGTCTCTGGCCACCCTGAAGGATTACGATCCTGACATCAAGGTCGCTCTGATCCCCATGCCCAACCCCACCGGTGAGGAAAGCAAAGTGGTCGTGTCCATCGACACCAACTTCTGCATCTCCTCCTCCACCAAGCATCCCGAGGAGTGCCTGAAGTTCTTCGAGTATCTGGCTCAGCCCGAGGTGGCTCAGGTTTATGCCAATAAGGAAGGCAGCCCCTGCGTCATCAACGGCGTGACCGTGAGCACTCCCGAACTGTCCGTCATCAGCGAAGCGATGGCTGAAGGCAAGATCTGCCTGAGCCAGAACGCCATCTGGCCCAGCGGATTCCGCAAGGCTCTGGGCAACGTGGCCACCGAGCTGGAGATCGACCAGGATGTGGACGCTTTCTACGAGGGCGCGGCTGAAGTGATCGACGAGTATTACAACAACTAAGCCTGAAATGATTTTTCGGGGGCAGGGCTGCGCCGCAAGGGCCATCAGCCCTGTCCCCTTTTCATACTTGAAAGAGTGAGGTGGAAACCGCATGTCAGCGCAAAAGTCAAAGAAAAAGACGCATTCCGCCATGACCCGCGAGCGCATCACAACCTATGGCCTTTTCTGCCTGCCGGGTTTTATCGCGTACTGCGTTTTCTTGATTTTTCCCATCCTGATGGGCATTTATTACAGCTTCATGGACTGGAACGGCATCAGCAAGGGCTATAACTTCATCGGTTTTGCCAACTATGCCAAGCTGCTCACCGATAAAAAATTCGGCGCGGCGCTTCTGTTCAACTTCCGCTATACCATCATGCTGATCGTCGGCGTCGTCGTCATCAGCGTGGTTCTGGCGCTGCTCCTGAACAAGGAGTTCAAGGGCCGCTCCTTCTTCCGCACGCTGTACTTCCTGCCCGCCGTGCTGAGCATGATCACCGTCAGCCTGGTGTTCAAACAGGTGTTCTTCTATGTGCTGCCCGCCATCGGCAAGGCGCTGGGCATCGAGGCGCTGTCCACCAACATTCTGGCAAGCAAGCAGAACGCGATCTACGGCGTTTTGTTCGTCCATCTGTGGCAGGGCGTCGCCCTTCCCACCCTTCTGTTCCTGGCCGGTCTGCAGACCATCCCCACGGAGCTGTATGAGGCGGCCGCTATCGACGGCGCCAACGGCTGGCAGCAGTTCAAGCACATCACCGTGGCCTACCTGATCCCCACCCTGAGCGTGGTGCTGGTGCTGCTGGTCAAACAGGGCCTGATGGTGTTCGACTACGTCAAGTCCATGACTGCCGGCGGCCCGGGCACCGCGACCCAGACCATCGCCCTTTTGATCTATAACAACGGCTTCGAGCGCAACCGCTACAGCTATTCGATTGCTCAGGCCATTGCCACGGGTGTGATTATCGCCCTGATCTCCGCGATCCAGATTCAGGCATCCAACAGGAAGAAGGTGGATTAAGTGCGCACGACCAAAAAAGGCAAGTTTTTCCTCTATTTGATCCTGACGCTGGGTGCGTTGCTGATCCTGTTCCCGATGTATATCACCATCACCACAACGTTCAAGACCCCCGCGGAGAGTGCCGTAAGCTTCTTCACGCTGCCCAAATCGCTGTATCTGGGCAACTACGCCACCGTTTTGCAGGATGAAAAGCTGTACTATGCCTACGGCAACACCATTCTCATCACCGTGGTCTCCCTGCTTGGCGAAATGCTGATCCTGCCGCCGATGGGCTTTGCGCTGTCCCGCGGCATGAAGCAGAACCGCTTTTTCAAGGGCCTGTACTTTTTCTTCCTGCTGGGCATCTTTCTGCCCTGGCAGGTGCGTATGATGCCCGTAGTCAAGCTGATGGGCTGGCTGGGCCTACTGAGCCCGATGGGCATTACGCTTCTGTACGTTGCTCACGCTACCTGCGAAAGTATGTTCCTGTACGTGGGCTATCTGGCCACCGTCAGCGACAGCATTGAAGAAGCCGCCTACATCGACGGCGCTTCCACCTTCCAGATCTACACCCGCGTGATCCTGCCGCTGATGACGCCCATTCTGTCCACTGTGCTGATCCGCGAAGGCCTGGCCATCTGGAACGACTTCCAGATGCCGTTGATCACCCTGAACCGTTCCAGCAAACTGTGGACGCTGACCATCTATTTGAACAACTTCCAGTCCGAGCTCAGTGTCGATTACAACCTGTCCTTTGCATGCCTGATGCTGACCTGCCTGCCCATCGTTATTTTCTACATTATCATGCAAAAGCAGATTATGGGAGGTCTGACCAGTGGCGCCGTTAAAGGATAAGCTGAAGGTACTGACGCTGAACGCGCACAGCCTTCTGGAATGGGACAATACCTTCTGTCTGGAAAATCTGACGGACGCGATCATCCGGGAAGATGTGGATGTGGTCGTGATGCAGGAGGTCAATCAGACCGTCGAAGCCCCCTATGCGGAGCCGGACGCGCTGAAGGCCGACGGTTACGTGCCCTGCGACAGCGAAGCGAAGATCCGCACGGATAACTACGCGCTGTCGGCGGCAAAGCTATTGAAGCAGAAGGGCCGCGAATTTTCCTGGACGTGGGGCTTTGCCCATCCGGCCTATCGTCATCTGGAAGAGGGGGAGGCGGTGCTCAGCCGCCTGCCCGTGCTGGCGGCGGATAACATCTGCGTTTCCACGCCCGAGGGCCGCTGCCGCCGGGTGATCCCCGGCCTGCAGGTGCAGCTGGCCGACGGACCCGCCTGGTTCCGCAGCGTTCACATGGGCTGGTGGAAGGATGAGCAGGATCCCTTTGCCGGGCAGTGGAACAAGCTGAACGCCCACTGCGAAGGCACGGGCCGCGGCTGTCTGGTGGGAGATTTCAACAGCCCCGCTCATCTGACCGGCGAGGGCTACAGCCTGATTACCGCCAGCGGCTGGCAGGACGCCTATGTGCTGGCGGAAACCAAGGACGAAGGCATTACCGTAGGCGGCAACATCGATGGCTGGCGGGAAGGCAAGGTCGAAGCCATGCGGATCGACTTTGTTTTCAGCCGGGAGATGCCCGCGCCCCGCAGCAGCCGGGTCATTTTCAATGGAACCTTCTACCCGGTGATCTCCGATCACTTCGGCGTACTGACCGAATGGTAAATTCAAACGGAAACATAGAACCCTACCGCACGGAAAAGACGGCGTACATGCCGCCGTTTCAGGCTGTCGAAAAGTCCCAAGTTAGCCGCCAGCGCCCGCAAACCAGCGTCCGCAAACAGCGCTTCGCTGGTTTGCGGGAAAAGTGCTGCGGCACAAGGGTTAGGGGCTCTGCCCCTATAACCCCGGCAGGAGGCAGTGCCTCCTGCACCTCCAC
>URJB01000021.1 GCA_900548145.1 uncultured Eubacteriales bacterium
ATAGCGCGCAGTCCGGGGTCAAGGGGCACTGCCCCTTGCGCGAGCCGCGAGGCCCTCCGCCGAGCGGCGGTAGAAAGGAGCCAATCTGCTTTCCTCCGAGCGCTCTGCGCGCACAACGCGCAGAGATGGGTGCAGGGCTTTAGCCCTGCTGGTGGTTGCGGTTAGGGCCGCGGAGGAGGTCGCCGGGGGCGACGGGGAAGGGAAAGCGCAGACGGAGCAGCGTTCCGGCTACGCTGGCCGTCTGGATTGACTCGCCCGTCTCGGCCAGAACCATGGAGCCGACCGTGAAGGGATGACTGCCTGTGGGGGTCAGGGCTTCCAGCTCGTCGCCCACGTAAAAACGGTTCTTTAGACGAATCAGGGCTGGTTCGTCCGGGACGGCGGCTTCCAGTACGTCGCCCACGTATTCCATGGTCTGGGAAAAGCCCTCCGCCCCGGCGGCAGGCTGGGGCGCGCCAAAGTAGAAGCCCGTGTTGCTCTTCCGGTGGCTGGCCTTGTTCAGCTCCCGCATCAGGTCGGGCACGGCCCGGCGGAAGGCCTCCTCGCCCTCCAGCTCCAGTAGATCCAGCGCCCGGCGGTAGACCGATACCACCGACGCTACATAGTAGGCCGTCTTCATCCGGCCCTCGATTTTCAGGCTGATAACGCCCGCGTCCCGCAGCTCCGGCAGATGGGGCAGCATACAAAGATCGTAGGCCGAGTAGAGATAGGTTCCCCGGTCGTCCTCGCAGACGGGCAGGTATTCGCCCGGACGCTTTTCTTCCATCAGATGATACTGCCAGCGGCAGGGCTGGGCACAGGCGCCCCGGTTGCCGCTGCGGCCCACCAGTGCGTTGGATAACAGACACCGCCCGCTGTAGGCCACGCACATGGCCCCGTGGACAAAGGCCTCCAGCTCCAGCTCCGACGGCAGGAGGGCGCGCATTCCCCGGATGTCCTCCATGGACAGTTCCCGGGACAGGACGATCCGCTCTGCCCCCACGGCCCGGTGCAGATGCAGCGCCGTGGGCGCGTTCATCACATTGGCCTGCGTGGAAATGTGGATAGGCAGCTCCGGCACCCGCTCATGCAGGGTCAGGCAGGCTCCCAGATCGCTGACGATGGCCGCGTCCGCGCCGCAGCGCAGAGCGGTCTTGCCCGCCTCGGCAAAGCCGTCCAATTCCTGATCCGTGGGCAGGATATTCATGGTGACGTAGAATTTCGCGCCCTGCTGGTGGCATCGCTCCGCCGCTTCCGCAAGGGCCGCTTCGTCAAAATTGCCCGCAAAGGCCCGCAGGCCGTACTGCTTCATGCCGCCGTACACCGCGTCCGCCCCAAAGCGCAGGGCCGCCTTCAGCTGCTCCATGCCCCCGGCCGGGGCCAGCAGCTCCATTCTTTTGCGTTGCTTCAAAGTCAAATTCCCCGTTCCTGATCGTAGGCCTGCCACAGGGGCGAGTAGATGGCCACGGCCTGATTGTGCTCCTCCAGCGTCTTGGAGAAATACAGTTCGCCGGTGTTGGGGTCCTTACTGCAGAAGTAGAGATACTTCTCCGCCACGTAGCTTTCGTCCGGGTACAGGGCCGCGTAAATGGCCTCGGGGGACGGGTTGCAGATGGGGCCCAGCGGCAGACCGCTGACAATGTAGGTGTTGTAGGGCGAATCCACCTGCAGGTCGCTGGAGCGAAGGGCCATGCGGCGTTCGCCTGTGATATAGTGAATAGTGGGGTCGCTCTGCAGCTTCATGCCGCTGTTCAGGCGGTTGTGGAACACGGCGGACACCTTGGCAAAGTCGGCCTTCTTGGCTTCCTTTTCGATCATGGAGGCCAGCGTCAGGGTCTGATCCATGGTCATGCCCAGCTCGGCGGCCCGCTCCTGCCACTCGTTGGAGAACACATAGTCCGTCTGATCCAGCAGCTTTTTCACAATGTCTCGGGGCGTGGCGTTGAGATAAACCTCATAGGTGTTGGGGGCCAGATAGCCTTCCAGCAGGTATTTGCGGCTGTTCACGTTCTGGGTCTTCAGTTCGTCCTGGATGAAGTAATAGTCCGTCACGCCCTCGCCGGTCTTGCACAGGCTCAGGAATTCCGCCGTATCCTGCAAAATGCCCTTTTCCTTCAGATAATTGGCGATGTTTTCGATGGTGTAGCCCGGAATGATCGTGATATCCGTCACGGTGGGCCGTCCGTCGCCGGTGGTCAGAAGCTGGGCGATCTGGAACAGATCCATGCTCTTTTTCACCTTGTAATCGCCCGCCTGAATCTTCTGGCCCATTCCGGCGAAGTCGCAGTAATACTTGAACACGGAGCTGTTCTTGATCAGTCCCGCGCTTTCCAGATTGCGGGATACCCGGCTCAGGCTGTTGCCCGTCTCCACGGAGAAGGCGATCTCCGTATCGTCGGCGGGGTCCACCGGGCTCAGATACTTGTCCTGCACATGGCTCCACACGGTGGACAGCACGCCGAACACGATCAGCAGCGCGCACAGGCCGATCAGGACGGGCCGGAGAATTTTCCACAGGCCGCTGAACCAGTACAGGCCGTATTTTCGGTCCTCCCGCAGGGATTCGTAGTCGTAATCCTGTTCTTCAGGGATTTGCGGATTCTTTCTGCGTTTCAATGGGGTTCCTCCTTGCTCAGCCGAGGGGAATATCCAGCCCGGCCTCCCGTGTGATCTTTTCCATCAGCTGGGCTACCAGCTGCTGCACCTTCATTTGGGCCAGCAGATACTCGCTGGCCTCCTCGCTTTCGTACAAAAGGGCGCTGAGCTGCTCGAAGGCGCGGGTATCCTCTTCTCTGGGCTCGCTGCCGGAAAGGGCCGCCATCTGCAGGGCGCTCTGGGCCGCGGCAAACCGGCGCAGCAGCGCCGCCGTGCCCTCGTCGGCCATCACGCTTTCCCGAAGGGCCGCGTAGCGCTTCCAGCTTTCGGTTTCGTGCAGGGCACTGAGCAGCTCATCCGCCGCCCGGCGCAGGTTCTCGTCCATGGTACCGGCCTCCCCGTGCTTTTCTTCCAGAAAATCCCGCCCTTAGTATAACGCATCTTGAGGGAAATTTCATTCCCTATTTTCCCCTTCTGCCGGTAACATACCCGCAAACAGCCATGCATATCCTTGCACCAGCCAGACGAAGGAGGAATGAACGCTTTGAGTGAACAGAACTTTGATCTGTACCGCGATATTGCCAAACGGACCGACGGCGACGTATACATCGGCGTGGTCGGGCCGGTGCGCACGGGCAAAAGCACCCTGATTTCCCGAATGATGGAGGAACTGGTTCTGAGCCGCATGGCGGCGGGCCCCCGGCGGGAGCGGCTCACCGACGAGCTGCCCCAGAGCGGCAGCGGCAAGACCATCATGACCACCCAGCCCAAATTCGTGCCCAGCGAGGCGGTCAGCGTCACGCTGGACGATCAGTCCGCCGTGCGGGTGCGCATGGTGGACAGCGTGGGCTATCTGGTGGAGGGCGCGCTGGGCACCGAGGAGGACGGCGCGTCCCGGATGGTGCACACCCCATGGTTCGACTACGACATCCCCTTTGAGCAGGCGGCGGAGATCGGCACCCGAAAGGTCATCACCGATCATGCCACCATCGGGCTGGTGGTCACCACGGACGGCAGCATCGCCGACCTGAGCCGGGAGGCCTATCAGCAGCCGGAGGAACGGGTGGTGCGGGAGCTGAAGGAGATCGGCAAGCCCTTTATCCTGATCCTGAACAGCCGCCACCCGGAAGCGGAAGAGACCCAAGCCCTGCGGCAGCGGCTCAGCGAGCGCTACGGCGTGCCCGCCCTTTCCCTGAACGTAAAGGAGATGGGCCTGCCCGAAATTCAGCAGGTCTTTCAGGAGGTGCTGTATCAGTTCCCCCTGCGGGAGATCCGCGTTTCCGTGCCCGGCTGGCTCAACGCGCTGGACGAAGGGCACTGGCTGGTGCAGCACGTGCTGGAGCACGTGAAGGAAGCCGGGGCGAAGGTCAGCTGTATGCGGGATCAGACGGTCTTTGCCGGAGCCTTTGCGGACAGTCCCTACACGGACGGTCTGCGGCCGGACGGCATCGAGCTGGGCACCGGGCGGCTGAATTTCGCCCTGCCCCTGAAGGACGGCCTGTTCAACCGAATTTTAGGCGAGGAATGCGGCACCACCATCGAGGGCGACGCGCATCTTCTTCGGCTGATGAAGGAACTGGTGGCGGCCAAGAGCGAGTACGACCACGTGGCGGACGCCCTGCGCAGCGTCCGGGAGACGGGCTACGGGCTGGTCACGCCCACCATGAACGAGCTGACCCTGCAGGAGCCGGAGATCGTCCAGCAGGGCAGCCGCTTCGGTGTTCGGCTGAAAGCCAACGCGCCCAGTCTGCATCTGATCCGGGTGGACATCGAAACGGAGGTCTCCCCCGTCGTCGGCACGGAAAAGCAGAGCGAGGAGCTGGTCAAATATCTATTGGAGGAATTCCAGAACGATCCCCAGACCATTTGGAACACGAACTTCTTCGGCAAAAGCCTGCACGAACTGGTGCGGGAGGGCCTTGCCAACAAGCTGATGCGCATGCCCGTGGACGCTCAGGAAAAAGTACAGGAGACCCTCAGCAAGATCATCAACGAAGGCAACGGCGGCATGATCTGCATCCTCCTCTAACAAGGGGCAGTGCCCCTTGACCCCGGACTGCGCGCCGTAGGCGCGCAGAGCGCTCGGGGGACATGCAGCTTGGCCGTGAAGCTACCGCCGCTCGGCAACAGGCCTCGCGGCTCGCCGGTCTGGTGCGGCTCCCTGCCGCTTGGCGAGTGCAGACCGCCATTCGGCGACAGGCCTCATGGCTCGCTGCAAAGGCCAGCATGAAATCAAAATCACGCTGGCCTTTTGCGCTGCAAAAATATCCAAGTCACATTAAAGTATCCCAACCCGCAAGGGGTGCGTATGCCCCACGCCGACTGCGCCGAAGCAGAGCGGCGATAGGCAGCGGAGGGAAAAAGCCTTGCCCTTTTTGAAAGAGGAAAAGAGTGAGCACGAGCGCGCACGAACGTAAATGTTGTCAGTTTAACCATGCTGCGCGCGACATTGCGAACTCCCTCTTTCAAAAATGGGCAATAAAGGGCTTTTTCCCGGAGTCGCCGTGCCGCTGGCTTTCTTTTGCACACTTTTCTTTCGCCATCGAAAGAAAAGTGTGAGCGCCCCTTGGGACGGCCAGTCCCAATCCGCGCCGGAGTCGGCGCGTCAATCCCCACCAAGGGGATTTGCTTACGGCAAAGTTGTTGCCTATCGCTGCAAGCAGGGGGCTTTCCGCTCGCCCCCTGCACCCCTTCGGATCGCCTCCGAAGTAAATGAGTACCCCATGAAGGTTATAAGCCCTTCCCTCACGCCGGAGTCGGCGCGTCACTCCCCCTCAAAGGGGAACTTCCTCGGCAGAGGCTTCTCTCTACGGAGCAAGCAGGGTGGCTTTCCGCTCGCCCCCCTGCACCCCCTTCGGGGAGTCGGCGTACCGATGAGGCATGGATTTGCGCCTGCAGGAGCACTGGGGACTTTCCTCGGGGCAAACAATCGAGCGACCCCGTTCCCCATCATATTCCCCCTGTCCCCCGCACACACTATCCCCATCCCCCGCATATCCTCCTATTGCCCGGCACAGGCAAACTCTAAGGAAAAGAGGTCATTCGCTATGCATCCGTATCGTGTAGGTATCGTGGGCGCGACCGGAATGGTCGGCCAGCGCTTCACTCTCCTGTTGGAACATCACCCCTGGTTTCAGGTGACCTGTCTGGCCGCGTCCGCCCGCAGCGCGGGAAAACCTTACCGGGAAGCAGTGGAAGGCCGCTGGGCGTTCAAGGATCGCCCCATTCCCGCTAACGTGGCGGATATGACCGTGCTGGATGCTGCTCAGGTGGAGGAAGTGGCCTCCCGGGTGGATTTCGTCTTCTGTGCCGTGGATATGAAGAAGGACGAGATCCGCGCGCTGGAGGAACGCTACGCCCGGACGGAAACGCCAGTGGTGTCCAATAACAGCGCCAACCGCGGCGTCAGCGACGTTCCCATGCTGATCCCCGAGATCAACGGCGACCACGCGGCGGTGATCGAGGCTCAGCGGAAGCGTCTGGGCACGAAAAACGGCTTCATCGTCGTCAAGCCCAACTGCTCCATCCAGAGCTATGTGCCCGCCCTGTGGCCCCTGTTGGATTTTGAGCCCAAGCGGGTCATGGTCTGCACCTATCAGGCCATCAGCGGCGCAGGCAAAACCTTCGAGCGCTGGCCGGAAATGGTGGATAACGTGATTCCCTACATCGGCGGCGAGGATGAAAAGAGCGAAAAGGAACCGCTGAAGATTTTCGGCCATCTGGAAAACGGCCAGATCGTCAACGCATCCGAACCGGCTATCAGCGCCCAGTGCCTGCGGGTCGCCTGCTCCGACGGCCATATGGCGGCGGTCAGCGTGGAGTTCGGCAAAAAGCCCTCTCTGGAGACCATTTTGGAACGCTGGGCCAACTGCCATCCCGCAACGGAGGGACTGGGACTGCCCTCCAGCCCGGAGAAATTCCTGACCTACTTCGACGACCCCGCCCGGCCCCAGACCCGACTGGATCGCGACCTTTACGGCGGTATGGGCATTTCCATCGGCCGTCTGCGGGAAGACCCCGTGCTGGACTACAAGTTCGTCTGTCTGAGCCACAACACCCTGCGGGGCGCGGCGGGCGGCGGCGTTCTCAGCGCCGAATACCTGTGCAAGCTGGGCTATATTCCCCACAAATAACCGCCTGACAGGAGGAAAAACATCATGACACAACCTCTGTTTCGCGGCGCGGCCACCGCGCTGGTCACGCCCCTTCGGGATGGCAAAGTGGACGTGGACGCTCTGCGGCGGCTGGTAGAGCATCAGCTGGAAAACGGCGTTGCCGCGCTGGTCAGCTGCGGCACCACCGGCGAGCCCTCCACCCTGTCGCTGGAGGAGCGGGAACTGGTCATCCGGGAGACGGTCAAGGCCGTAAACGGCCGCGTCCCGGTCATTTGCGGCACGGGGGCCAACTGCACCCAGACCGTCATCGACAACGAGCGCCGCTTCCGCGACCTGGGCTGCGCAGCCCAGCTGGTGGTCACGCCCTACTACAACAAGACCTCACAGGAGGGCCTGTACGCTCATTTTATGGCCATTGCCGAGCATACGGAGCTGCCCATCATCCTCTACAACGTGCCCAGCCGCACCACGCTGGAAATTCTTCCCGATACTCTGCGGCGGCTGATCCCCTCGGGCCGGTTCATCGCCCTGAAGGAAGCCAGCGCCAATCTGTCGCTGGTGCTGGAAAAACTGGACGCCATTGACGGACGGCTGACCCTGTACAGCGGCAACGACGACCTGACCTATCCCCTGCTGGCCATGGGCGCGCAGGGCGTGATCTCCGTAGTGTCCAACGTGCTGCCCGGGGAAATGGCCGCGCTGTGTCAGGCGTATTTCGACGGCGACGCGCAGGATTCTCTGCGCCGCCAGATTCGCCTGATGCCTTTCATCCGTGCCCTGTTCCGGGAGGTCAGCCCCATTCCCTGCAAGTGCGCCATGGAAATGATGGGCCAGTGCTCCGGGGAGCTGCGGCTGCCCCTGATCCCCGCCGCGGAAGAAACCAGAGCGGCGCTGAAAAAGTGCCTGACAGGGCTTGGATATCTGAAAAGCTAAAAACCGAGGGACAGAGCCATGCTCTGCCCCTCTCCATTTGACAAAGAAACGAGGTAGTTTATCCTATGAAAATTCTCCTTGGCGGCGCGCTGGGCCGCATGGGCCAGGAAGTGACGGCCGCAGCCGCGGAGGCGCAGGTAGAGATCGTCTGCGGCGTGGACGTGGCCTATACGGGTCAGCCGTCGGATTACCCCATCGTGACTGCTTTCGATCAGGCGACGCAGAAGGCCGACGTACTGATCGACTTTTCCCGTCCCTCGGCGCTGCCGGAGCTTTTGCAGCTGGTACGGAAAGAAAAAATGCCGGCCGTGCTGTGTACGACCGGTTATAACGAGGCGGAATTGCAGATGATCGAGGAAGCCAGCCGGGAAATCCCTGTTTTCCGCAGCGCCAACATGAGCCTTGGCGTGAACGTCCTGCGCCATCTGGTGCAGGAGGCCGCCCGCGCCTTAGGCGAGGACTTCGACGTGGAGATCGTGGAGCGCCACCACCGCATGAAGGCGGACAGCCCCAGCGGCACCGCGCTGATGCTTTACGACTCGGTGAAGGAAGCCACGGAAACCCTGCGCCAGCCGGTATTCGGCCGCTATGGGCGCACCGCCCAGCGCCAGCCCGGCGAAGTGGGCATCCACGCCGTGCGCGGCGGAACCATTACCGGCGAACACGAGGTCTGCTTCTATGGCGACGGCGAAGAACTGATCCTGACCCATCGGGCGGAGAAGCGTTCGCTCTTTGCCCGGGGTGCGCTGCGGGCCGCCGCCTTCCTGATGGACAAGCCTGCCGGAAAGTACGACATGCAGGACCTGATCGAAGAAATGCTTCGTTAACCCTCGGCGGACGGGCCGTTCCAGTCGTCCAGATGGCTCTGCAGGGTGGACAGAATCTCATGCATTACATAGCGCTGGCCGCGGCTTAGACCGTCGGGGCCGCTGTCGTTACGCACGGTATTCAGGCTGTCGCACAGAAGGTAATCCACGCCCACGTGCAGGGCGTTGGCCAGCGCCACCAGCGTTTCCAGACTGGCCTTGCGGGAGCCGCGCTCCAGATGGCCGATGAAGGAAGTAGTCACGCCCACCTGCCGGGCCAGCTGCTCCTGAGTCATGCCCTGCTCCACCCGGCGCTTGCGGATTCTTTTTCCCAACGCGAAATAGTCCATATTTGACGCTCCTTTCGTTCAAAAACTTCGTTCGGAAAAATATTCCATTTTTCGACATGTTTCGTGGTAATTTGTACCATCATCTTTAGAAAAAAACCTCCGTTTCATTTTTCGCTTTGTGGGGGATGAGCGGAGGTTTTTTGCGTTTGTTAATAGGGGCGTTCCTTTCCGAAGAAGCACACGGCTACCGTGCCCGGGCCGCAGTGCGCGCCGATCACGGGGCCCACATAGCGGGTGGAGATATTGCCCAGACCGGGGATCTTCTCCCGGAGCAGCTGCGCCAGCCGGTCGGCGTCCTCGGGCGCGTCGGCATGCAGCACATACATTTCCGCCTCGGCGGGATCGTCGATGTTCTGAGCGGCCAGCTCCGCCAGCGTGCGCAGCGCCTGCTTGCGGCCCCGCACCTTGTCCGTGGACAGCAGCTTGCCGTTCCTGCCCTCTGTGATGATGGGCTTCAGATCCAGCATGGTGCCTACGGTAGCGGCCACGGCGCTGATGCGTCCGCCCCGGCGCAGGTAGGTCAAATCGTCCACCGTAAAGAAGGCCTGAGAACGGCTCTTGTTTTCTTCCAGCCACGCGGCCACTTCGTCCATGGTCTTGCCCTGCCGGTACAGCTCGTGAGCCTTCAGCACCAGAATGCTCTGGGGCAGCGAAATGCTCAGGGTATCCACCACGATCATGCGGCGCTCGGGGTAACGCTGCAGAAGCTCCTCCCGGGCGGCGTAGATATTCTGAATGGTGCCGGACAGCTGGCTGGAAAACGCCACGAACAGGATATCCCGGCCTGCGGCGAACACGGGCTCGAAGTATTCCTCGTAGGCGGCGGTAGGCAGCAGGGACGTGACCGGCGCGGCGCCCTTGCGCATGGCGTCGAAGAACTCCTTTTCCCTGCCGTTGCGGCCCAGATCGTCAAAGTATTCCTTGCCGTCCACCATGTAGGGCATGTAGACCATGTTCAGCTCCAGCTCGTCTACAAACCGAAACGGCAGATCGGAGTCCGAATCCGTGAAGAATGCGTATGAATTCATAGTTCCTCCTTGTGTCAGATGATTCCATGAAATGATATGATGGCGTATAAATCCAATGCTATTGTAGCGGATTTTTGTCTGAAAAGCAATGTTCCGGGGCGGCAAGTTTCAAATGTGTCTTTTCCCTTAGCGGGTGGTTTCCATCTGGCTGTCGAAAAACAGGGGCGTTCCGCCTGTGTGCAGGAACAAAATCCGCTCGTTTCGCAGCCCCAGCCGGCGAATTTCCTGCACCATGCCGTAATAGCCCTTACCCACGTAGGTCAGATCCATGGGCATTCCGTAGCGGCGGAAGACCTGCCGGGCGCATTCCGCCATTTCCGGGGTGGATACGCCATATTGCAGCGCGTAGCGGTCGGTGAACTGAAGCTCCGGGCCGCAGTATTTCTCCCCCAGAAAAGCCTCCACATACCGGCGCAGATGCGCCTTGCCGTTTTCCTCACTCCGGGCGATAGAGATACCGTGAATCTCCGTATCGCCCCCATCCAGCAAACGGCCGCACAATAGTCCGGCCTGCGTCATGCCCGTGCCCGCCGCCAGAAACAGCCGGTCAAAGGAACAGCCCAGCTCCTGTTGCTGGCGCAGAATTTCCGGCCATACCTTTCGATAAGCGCGCACCGGCGTGGCCAGATTGCCCTGCCCGGTGGAGTCGCCGTAAATATAATAAGGCTTCCGCCCCTGCCGCCGGCTTTCCGCCAGCGCCCGTTCCACCGCCTCCCCTACGCCGGTTTTCAGGCAGGGGACGATCTGCGCTCCGAAGCTTTCGCAGAAGCGCTGGTTAAAGCTGGGACGGCGCTGGCCGTCGTCATCCGCCGGGGACAGGATGGTGCAGGGAATGTTCCGGGCGCAGCAGAGGTTGCTCAGCACCCGGCAGAGGTTGGAGCGGGCGTTTCCGTAGGCGATCAGGTGGTCTTTCCCCTGCCGCTCCATATCCGCCAGGTATTCCAGCCCGATGCGGGCCTTGTTGCCGCCGAAGGAGTAGGGCAGCAGGTCTTCACGCTTTACATAGACGCGGTTTCCCTGCTCGTCCTCCCAAAGAAATTGGATCGGCGTGGGGGCAAAATCCATGGCGGGCACTTCCTTTTCTGATTCAATGCTTGCTTTCCTTGGCTCCCCGGCGTTTTAGCGCGTCAATCCAGCGGCGGGGAAGAAGGTGCTTGGCGGCGTATACACATTTCTGCTTCAGGGGCAGCTGCCGCCGCACCCGGCGCAGGTCGGCCTGATGGGCGGGATGCTTTTCGTCCGTATTCCACAATTCCACAAACAGATAGCGGTCCCGCAGGGGTGCAAGCCCGGCCCGATAGCGTCCGCCGGTCATTTCGTCCACCTCATCCAGCATGTCTACCACGCTGGCCGCCCGGCGGGCGGTACGGACGGCGTTTTCCTTTTTCCACACCTGAAAGGCGCTGCCGGGCACGTTTTCCCGGTACACGCAGGCGTAGCGGTGCAGATACTCTCCGCTGCCCAGCGCGGTAAAATATAGCCGCATTTTCAGATCGCCGTGCTCGCACATCCGGTGGTGATACGCCTCGCTGACCTGCTCCCACAGGGCCCGGGGGAAGAAAAACCCCGCGGTGGGCACAAAGCTCAGCGCCGCCATTTCCCCCAGATCGTATCGGTGATCCGCCCCGTAATAGGCGGGCCGCTCCGACTCATAATAGGGCACGAACTCCCGGGCGTGTTCCCGCCAGTCCGGGCCGAAGGACTTGCTTTCCTCCACGATATATCCGTTGGTAAAACAGAAGGTGCAGTCGGGGTGACTTTCCATATAATCGGCCTGTGCCTGCAGCTTGCCGTCATCGCACCAGAAATCGTCGCCTTCGCACAGGGCGATATACTTTCCCCTCGCCCGGGGAAAATTGAAGGTCTCGTTGATGGGCACGCCCTTGGAATACTGGTTTTCCTTCTCGAACACAGGGCAGACGACGTCCGGGTAACGCCGGGCGTATTCCTCCAGAATTTCCACGGTGCCGTCGCCGGAGCAGTCGTCATGCACCAGAATTTCAAAAGGAAAATCCGTTTTCTGGCTCAGAAAGCTGTCCAGCGTCTGCCGGATGTAGCGGCTGTGCTGATAGGTAGTGGTGCAAATGCTCACCAACGGTTCCATGGGCAGACCTCCTTGGGATGATCAAACACACATAAATCATCCAAAATTGTACCCGAGCGGCGGAAAACTGTCAACCGCAGGGGGACAGACAAAAGCCGCGGCAATTTTGCCGCGGCTTTTGGGTTGGTTTCAGGATCAGTCGAAGGGCACGTAATCAGGATCGTCACGGTCGTCTTCGTAGATCTTCTTAGGCTCGGTGGTTTCGGGCTTCACGGTTTCCTTGGACTCCTCAACCTTGGCAGGTTCCTTGTTGCCCTCGGCCTCCGCGGCCTTGCCGTTCTCGCTTTCCTTCTCGGCGGGCTTGCTTTCCTTGATGACGCGGGGCTTGGCGATACCGGGAGCCACGGTCACATGGAAGCTGGCATAGCTGCCTTCGCTGTACAGGTTGCCGTCCGCGTCCTTGTAGCGGGCCCGGATGCGCAGCACCTGATCCTCGCCGGTGGGGTTCTCGGTGACGTACAGCTCGCCGTCCACGATGCTGGCCTTGACGGTCTCGTCCGAGCAATAGACGCTCCACACGATGTCGTAGCCTTCCACCGCGCAGGAGACTTCCGCGCTGAAGGTGTACACCTTGCCGGGCACGACCTTGGCCACGTCGGGGCCGTAGACGGTCACGCCGATCTCGGCGGGCGCTTCTTCCTTCTTAACGGGCTTCTGCTCCTTGGCGTCCTTCTTTTCCTTTTCGTTCACCACGACGGTCTCTTTTTCCGTCTCGGCTTCGGCGGGCGCTTCGTCCTTGGTTTTCTCGTTCTGGACAGGTTCCTCGTCGCCGCCGGAGATCACCAGCTTGATGTTCTCATTCTTGGTATCGATCTCCGTCTTCTTTTCCTCGGCTGCGGGTTCGGCAGACTGTTCGTCCTTCTGAGTTTCCTCAGGCTGTTCAGCCGGCTGGATCTCTTCGGGCTGGGCGGTTTCTTCCTCGCCGCCGGAGATCACCAGCTTGATGTTCTCATTCTTGGTATTGATCTCCGTCTTTCTGACGGCGGGCTCGGCAGGCTTTTCCTCCGCCTTGGGCTCCTCGGCGGGCTTTTCTTCCGTCTCGGGCGCTTCCTTGCTTTCTTCGTCCTTGGCGGCAGGCTCTTCCTCGCCGCCGGAGATGACCAGCGAAATGCTGTCGCTCTTCGTGTCGATGCCCTTGGCGGGAGCCGTCGCGGCTTCCTCCGGCTGGGCGGCGGGCTCGTCGTCCGCCACGGCGAAGTCATCGTCGGGCAGGAGCGCCGCACCTTCCAGCGTCATGGTGGCGGCCTTGGCCTCCGGGGCGGTCTCCGTAATGATGAAGCTGTACTTGGCGCTGACCTCATGCGTGTTGCCGTCCTCGTCCTTGCAGGCATAACGGGCGGTCACGAAGATCTCCTTGCCCACCAGAGAGGGTTCGCCGGGCACGGTCACGACGCAGGTATCATCCGTGGCGGTGAAGGTCACGTCGGCCTTACCATTGTTGGCAGCTACAGCGAATTCGGCCTTGGGGTTGGCCTCAGCGGCGGAGATAGCCACCTTGAAGGTAGCGGACTGGCCGATGCTGACGCTCTTCTGGCCTTCCACGAAGGTGATGCTGATGGGGGCCTCCGCGTACACCACGGTGACGTAGCACACGGCGGTCTCGCCGGTGGGCACTGCGGTGGCGGTGACTTTCAGCTGCTTGACAGTCTCAAACTTGCTGATCTTCAGGATACCAGTGGAGGAGCCGATGGTGGTGCCGGAGCTCTTGGTCCCGTCCACGCCTTCCACGCTCCAACGCACGGTCTCGTTGTTGCTGTTCTGCACGGTGGCGATGAAGGTGGTCTCCTTGCCCGCCTGCAGCTCGCTGACGGACTTGACGATGGTCACGACAGGGGCCAGATCGCCGGTGGAGTCGTCCGTCGCGGTCTTAATGGTAGTGGAAGCGCTGTACGCCTTGCCTTCCACGGTGGTGGAGGCCGTCACCAGCAGCTCCAGACCGGCCTTTTCGTCCGCGTCGATGGTGACGATACCGTTCTGATCGATCTTGGTCTCATCGGCGGTGCCGTTGGCCAGCGTCCAGCTCCACGTCAGGCTGTCCTGATCGCCGGTGAAGCCGGACAGCAGGGCGGTGCAGACCACGTACTTCTTGCTGGTGCCCACGGTCACGCTGTCGCGGTCGGCGTAAACTTCCGCCTTGGTCGCGGTGGTGATGGGGTTAAAGGTCGCGGTCACGGTGGCGGTATGGTCGCCGGTCTTGTTGTATTCCGCGCTGACCGCGCCGGGAACGGTGAACAGGCTCTTACCGCTGTTGGGGAAGGTGTACTCCGCAGCGGAGGTCAGGCTGATGACGGCCTTGTAGACCTTATTGGCCTCGAAGATCGTAACAGCATTGCCCTTTTCATCCTGCCAGACCACGGTGCCCTTATACTGGGCACAATCGCGGATGGCCGTCACCGGGGTCTTGCCCTTCTCGGGAGCGGTCACGCCATAGATGCAGAAGTTGTCCACTTCCTGCGTGGCGGTCAGTTTGCCAAAGTTGATGGTCACAGTGTTGCCCACCAGAGAACCGGACACGGAGGTCTTGCCGTCCACATCGGTGGCGCTGACGGAGCCCAGACGGTAGCCGCCGGTCAGGCTGGTGAAGTTCACCACGGCCTTGTAGCTCTCGCCGGTGCGGAAGGTGCCGTTGTCCGACAGGCTGGGAGACCAGCTGATGTCGGCGCTGTAGGTCACAGTGTAGGACTTGCCCGTAGCGTCCTTCCAGACGGCGGTGTTGTTGTTCAGCTTGAGCACAGGGCTCTGGCCCACCTTGGGGGTGATGGCGGAAGTCAACGCCACGTTGACCGCATTGCCGCCCGCAACGGTGGTCTTGGCCGTAAAGGCCTTTTCATTATTGTTGATGACATAGCTGCCGGTGGCTTCTACCTTGGCGATGATCTCCTTGCCAGCATCGCTGGAGGTGATGGTGTAGCTGGAGGTAGTGGTTCCCGACTTCTTGCCGCCGATGGTCCACGTGTACTTCACGCAGCCGGAGGCCGCCGCTTCAGACGGATTGACCTTCACAGAGATCGTCTGACCCACCTGAGGCTGGCTGCCGATGTTCTGCTTGGTGCTTTCGTTATAGAGGTAGATGCCGGTAATATTCTTGCTCTTCAATACAGCGCTGGTAGCGGCGCTGGTGGCGGTCGCGCCGTTGTACTTCAGCGTGACGCGGATCTGCTTGCCCACGTCGTCGGAGGTGACGGTGTAGGTATTATCCGTGCTGCTCTTGGTCACGGTGCCGATCTGCCACAGATACAGGCAGTCTGCCTTGGACAGATTCTGCGGGTCGGACACCGCGGTGATCACGTCGCCCACCACAGGCTCCGTCACGGTGAGGGACACGCTGTTCAGGGTGTACTTGCTGTTCACCGGGCTGGTGATGGCGCTGGCCACCACGCCGCCGTAGATACCCTGACCATAGGCGCGGACATAGATCGCCTTGCCGACATACTTGTCTTCCACCGTATAGGTGTTGCTCCAGCCGCTCTGGACAGGCTTGTCCTCGCCGGAAACATACCAGTAGTACAGCACGGAGTTGGCAGTCCGGGCCTCTGCCGGTTCGGCAGTGGCGGTCAGGGTCATGCCCACCACGGGAGCATTGCTGTCCAGCGACACCTTGGTCAGGTTGACCATCTTCACAGGCTGGCTGGCAGCGCTTTCCACCGTACCGGCGCACTTGTCCGTGCCGGTGGCCTTCACGGTGATGACCTTGCCCATATCAAAGGCGGTAGGCGTATAGGAAGCGCCGGAGCCCATCTTGATGCCGTCCACATACCAGACATAGCTGGCGGTGGCGCTGCCGGGGGTCACGGTAGCGGTGATCGCCTGACCCACCACAGGGAAGGACGTGCTCAGTTTGACTTCTTTCAGTTCCAGCGCGTCGGCGACCTTGGAGGTCATATCGCTGGCGGCCTGGCCGGAGAAATCGCCGGTGCCGGTGGCGTAGACCTGAATCTGCTTGCCGGAATCGGAGGCCTGCACCACATAGGTGGCTTCCTTGCCCTTTTCCACACCGGCAACGCGCCAGCTATAGGTGACGGTCGCGGAGGAGGGCGCAACGACAGCCTTCAGAATGTCGCCCGCCAAAGGCGCGGAATGGTCGGCGATGGTGTTGACAATCATCACGCCAGCAACCTTGCGTTCCTTGGTCACAGGCTGGGACAGGACGCTGACCTTCTGCCCCGCCCACTGGCCGTTGCCAGTCACGACCAAAAGAATCTTGTGACCCACATCGGCGGTCGTGGCGGTATAAGCCGCAGCCGTGCTCAGCTTATTGGCGTCCTTGGCCTCATCCCGGTACCACTGGTAGTCCACCGTGGCCTGCGCGGGCGTGATCGTCGCCGTCAGGGTATCGCCCACCAGCGGATACTCATAATTGAGCTCCACCTTGGTCAGGGCGCTGTAGGGAATGGGGGTGGGAGCGGGCGTAGGCGCGGGCAGGGCGATGAACTTGGTCATCATATAGCCCACGCTGGAGCCGATCATGACCCGGGTCCATTCGCCCTTGTAGCCCAGAATGGTCAAAGGCGTGCCATCGCTGTACAGGCCCAGACGACGGCCGTTGGGCGCGGTGCGCAGCCATGTGCGCTTGCCGTTGCCCGCATACACGGTAGCGGTGCCCAGCGAAGGCGTGCTGGACGTGCTGCTGCCGCCGCTGGAAACCAGGAACTTGCTCATCATGTAGCCGGTGAGCGTGCCCGCCTGAATGCGCGTCCAGACAGTTCCCTTCTCCAACACGGTAACGACCGTGCCGGAAGGCAGCGTGGTCTGGCTGGCATAGCTGGTGCTGGGGCCAAGGCGCAGACGCACCCCGTACTGGTTGCCGCTCTGCACGGTCGCATAGCTGGCCTCTGCCAACGTGGCGCTCATGGGCGTCATGGTCAGCAGAATCGCAGCCAGCAGCAATGTGACGACGATCTTCTTCATAGTCCGTATCCCTCCATAAACAGCGTATCGCGGCGGTCAAACCGACAGGCCCGCCTTGTATACTGCGATAATCCATTGCAAATGATACCAGATTCATTGCAATTTGTAAATAGGTTGTAATATTTTCGTGATAATTTTTGGAACATTTATTGACGAATTTGTTCCAGTACTTTCACGATTCCATCACGGATGGCGGGTTCTTCCTGCGAAATGGTGCAGACATGGGGTACGCCGTGGAGCCACAGCTTCCACTTTTTTTCGCTGCCGACGCCGTTCAGGATGCAGTCCGCGCTGCCTTCCCAGATCGTTTCATCGTCTTCCGACTGCACCGCCAGCACCGGGCAGGTAATATTAAAAAGATTCTTCCGGGCCAGCCGGATCAGGTGGTAAAGGTCCGCGCCCTTGGCCGTGGGGAAGCCGGTGTAGCCGAAATCGTAGTCCGCGTTCAGCACCACGCTCCGTTCCGGGTGATCGCCCCACGAAATGCGCGGGATCACCTTGCCCATCACCCCCGACAGGCACAGGAAGCGATTCTTCGTGGCCATAGGCGCGGAGATGGGAATACACGCGTCCACCTGCATCTGCTCTGCCAGCAGCAGGGCCAGCACGCCGCCCATGCTCAGGCCGCAGACCGTCACGGTCTTGCAGGTCTTCTTCATTTCCAGAACGGCGGTCTTGGCCGCCTGCAGCCAGCTCTGCCAGCTTTCCTTCGCCATTTCCTCCTCGGTGGAGGCATGGCCCGGCAGGCAGATGGAGCGCACGGTGTAGCCCCGCTCCGCCAGATCGTCCGCCAGCATCCGCATATGGGCGGGGCTGCCGGTAAAGCCGTGCATCAACAGAATGCCGTTGCCGTCTCCTTGAACATCGACGGGCTGGCACACGGGGCGGTCAAAATATCCTTCAGGCGTAGGTTTCATCTGATTTTCATCCTTTCGGGCCTGCTTGTCCGGGCGTTATCAGCCTATGACCGACAGACCTCCTATATGTATGACGTTGGAGGGACTCCATTTTGTTCCCGTTTTTGGAAAAAATTCCGATTTTCGTTTACTTCCGCAGTTTTTCCACATCTTCCCGGCGGCCCATCACCAGCAGGGTGTCGCCGGTATGGAAGGGCATGTCCGGGGCGGGGGCCACCAGATAGCGGCCCTCCCGGTGGACGGAGAGGATATTCACGCCGTATTTGCGGCGCACGTCGGCGCTGCGCAGGCTTTCGCCCTCCCACCCGTCGGGCAGAAGAATTTCCGCCAGCTGGTAATCGCCGCTCAGTTCCATCAGATCCAGCACGGAAGGCGTAATGATGGAACGGGCCAGCCGAACGCCCATGTCCCGCTCGGGGAAGACCACCCGGTCCGCGCCGATCTTCCGAAGCACCTTGGCGTGCAGGTCGTCGTTGGCCTTGGCGATCAGGTAGGGAATGCCCATCTCCTTCAGCAGCACACAGATCAGGATGCTGTCCCGGGTATTCTGCCCAATGGCCACCACCGCCGCGTCGAAATTCTTCACGCCCAGCGAACGCAGGGCCTCCTCGTCCGTCGCGTCCAGCTGCAGGGCCTGCGTCACATGGGGCGCGATCTGGTTGACCAGCTCCTGATCGCTGTCCACAGCCAACACTTCCTGTCCCTGGGCGCACAGAGCCCGGGCCATACTGGAACCGAAGCGTCCCAGACCGAATACCAGATATTGCTTTACCTTCATAAAAAACCCTTCCTTCTCTTTTGACGCTCTCTTTGACGATGCTTCGGGCTCGGATTTCCGGCCTCAGCCAATCATAATCTTCTCCTCCGGGAAATGCACCCGGTTCCGCGCGCCGTCCCTTTCCCGGCGGATGAGCGCCGTGGCCAGCGTCAGCGGGCCTACCCGGCCCAGATACATCAGGAGCATCAGCAAAATTTGTGAGCTGCGGCGCAGCACTCCCGTGCCCGCCGCGCTCAGGCCCGTGGTGGAAACGGCGGAGACCGTCTCAAAAACCAGATTCGTCAGGCTGACACCGTGTCGGCGCTCCAGAATCGACAGGGCGCAGGTAACGGCCAGCACGAAGGAGATGGCAATGAAGGTCAGCGCCACGGCCCGGCGGCCGGTGTCCTGCGAAATTTCCTTTCGGAAGACGGTGATCCGATCCCGGCCCCGCACCACGCTGTGCACCAGCAGCAGCAGCGCCGCCAGCGTGGTGGTCTTGATACCGCCGCCGGTGGACGCGGGGGACGCGCCGACCAGCATCATCAGGCAGCTGAGCAGCTTGGTGGAGTCGTTCAGCGCATCCTGACGAACGGCGGCAAAGCCTGCCGTGCGGCAGGTGACGGCCTGAAAAACGCTGCCGGTCACCCTGTCCCACAATGTCATGCCCTCCCGGCCCAGCGTGGCCGGATTCCGTCCCTCCAGCAGGAAGACGGCCAGCGAGCCGCCCAGCAGCAAAGCCCCGTTCACAGCCAGCACCAGCTTGGTATGCAGGGACAGCCGGCCCAGACTCTTGCGGTGGCGCAGCAGCTCCAGCATCACTGCGAAGCCCATGCCGCCCAGCTGAATCAGGCCGATCAGCGTCCACAGCACCATGGGATCCTGCCGGAAGGCAAGCAGGCTGTCGCCGTTGCCGAACAGGTCAAAGCCTGCGTTGCAGAAGGCGCTCACCGCCGTAAACAGGCTCAGCCACAGGCCCCGGGCCGTTCCGTAGCGGGGAATCAGCCGCGAGGCCAGCAGCGCCGCGCCCGTCAGCTCAATGACCAGCGCCATCAAAAAGAACCACAGGCTCAGCCTCACCATGCCGGACAGGCCGTTCTGGTTCATGGATTCGCTTAACAAAATGCGGCTGTGCAGCGAAATGCGTCTGCCGATCAGTACCATGCCCAACGTGGCGAAGGCCATGAAGCCCAGCCCGCCCACCTGAATCAGGCACAGCAGCACGATCTGTCCGAAAAGGCTCAGGTCACGCCCGGCCTCGATCAGGGAAAGGCCGGTGACGCACACGGCGGACGTGGCGGTAAACATTCCCTTCAAAAGGCCCAGGGACGTTCCGTCAGCGCTGGCGGCGGGCAGCGTCAATAGCAGCCCGCCTGCCAAAATCAGCGCCAAAAATCCCAGACAAAGCGCCCGTCCGGGAGACAATGTCTTGTGGCTCAGCGGCTTGCGCCGGTCGGAGAAAACAGTTTCTTCACTCAAAGCAGTGGTTCCTTTCGTTCTTTTTCCAAAAAAAGCAGGATCAAGGCCTTCTTTATTATAAGCAGAAAAAGCAAGTTTGTATAGCCGGGTTTTGGATCGGCAGGAGTTTAGGCTGTGCAGATAGAATGACTAGAACGCCGCCGCAGGCGACCCTGCCGACGGTTTTATTCTTTCAGAAACGAGGCGCACAAACGATGTGGACTTCTTTGATGGGCAGTCTGCCCCTGCTGAAATCGGGCCGCTCCGTATCCGTCAACTGGGAAAACCGTACCGGGGCCAAGGGCGCAGCCTGTCAGGCCAGCAGCGCTCTGGGCAAAAGCCGCAAGGGTTCGCCCTGCATTCCCAGCATCGCCGCAGGCGAGACGGTCACGCTGGCGGAGCTGACCGGCAGCGGTGCGATCCAGCACATCTGGTGTACCGTAACGGACGCCACGCCCAAAGGCCGCTTTGTCCTGCGGGATCTGGTACTGCGTATGTACTGGGACGGTGAGGAAACGCCCTCGGTGGAGTGTCCGCTGGGCGATTTCTTCCTGAACGGCTTTGCCCGGGGCTGCTCCGTCAATTCCCTGCCCGTGGCCGTCAATCCCAATCGGGGCATGAACTGCTTCCTGCCCATGCCCTTTGCCAGCCATGCCAAAATCACGCTGGAAAACCAGCACGCGGGGGATATTCCCGGCTTCTTTTATCAGGTGGACGCGGTACTGACCGACAGCATCCCGGAAAACGCGGCCCGTTTCCATGCCCAGTGGCGGCGGGAAAAGATCACCCAGCTGAAACGGGATTACGTGCTTCTGGACAACGTCCGCGGGAGGGGGCACTATATCGGCACCTATCTGGGCATCTCCGCACTGGAACGCTACTGGTGGGGCGAGGGTGAAATGAAGTTCTACATCGACGGCGACGGGGAGTTTCCCAGCCAGTGCTCCACCGGCACGGAGGATTACTTCGGCGGCGCGTGGTCCTTCGGCGGCCAGACGGACGAGCAGGGCCATATGCTGGAAAAGACCTACTGCACGCCCTTCATGGGCTACCCCTTCTATTCCCGGGACGACAATTTCCACAACGATTACTTCAACCGGGACTGCCCGCCCATGCGGGGCTTCTATCGCTGGCACATGATGGATCCCGTGCTTTTCGAAAAAGATCTGCGGGTGGAGCTGCAGCAGATCGGCGTCTGCGAGCTGGGGTTATTCGAGCGTCAGGACGACGTGTGTTCCGTCAGTTACTGGTACCAGACCGAACCCCACGGAGCGTTCCCGATCCTGCCCTGCGCCCGGGATCGCTGGCCGCGGTAACGGCCATTTTCCGCGTCTGTTCTCCAAGGAACAGGCGCTTTTCTTTTTCATACCCCTTTTCCCGCCGCATACCCTTTGGGGAGGAGGGATGCGTCATGCTGACGGCGTTTATGCTGTGGATCATCCGGGACTGTCTGTTTTTACTGGGGTACATTTCGGGGCGGCAGAACTTCCCAAAGCCGCTGAACGCAGAAGAAGAGCGGGAGGCCCTTCTGCGGATGCGGGAGGGCGACGAGGACGCCCGTCAAAAGCTGATCGAACACAACATGCGGCTCATCGTCCACGTAGCCCGGAAATACAAGATCCCCGGCTGCACCTTCGACGACCTGATCTCCATCGGCTCCATCGGGCTGATCAAAGCCGTGCGCAGCTACGACATGAATGCGGGTACGTCGCTGTCTACCTACGCGGCGAGGTGTATTGAAAATGAAATCCTCATGTCTCTGCGCCAGAGCAGAAAACAACAGGGAGACGTGAGTCTTGACGAGCCTCTGGGCACCGACCGGGACGGCAACGCGGTATCCTTTGCCGACCTGCTGGGCACCTCGCCCGATCTGGTGGAAGAGGAAGTCCGCCGTCGTATCACCCTGTCTGGCGTGAAGCGGGCCCTGCCCACCCTTCCGCCCCGGGAACGGCTGGTCCTAAGCCTGCGCTACGGTTTGAAGGACGGTGCGGTGCATCCCCAGCACGAGATCGCCAAAATGCTGGGGATATCGAGGTCGTATGTCTCCCGCGTGGAAAAGCACGCCGTCGAGCTGCTGCGGGAAGCCCTGCTGAGCGGGGAAGAAAACCCGTAAGCCGTTTCTTTTCGATTTTCGCTGTCATGCCGGGAGTCTTGCGCCGCATAGGGTATAGGGAGAATCCACCGAAAGGAGAATTTTTCCATGACCCAGAATCATACAGAAAAAATCTGTGCGGAGGAATACACCGTCAAACGGGGCGACAGCTTCTATCTGATCGCCCATAAGCTGGGCGTTCCCCTGCGGGATCTGCTGGCCGCCAATCGGGATATCCACCCGGCCCGGCTGATGGTGGGCGATGTGCTGTGCATTCCCCGGGAAGAGGACGATACGCCTCCCGCCGGGACGGGTTCGGGCGGCACGGGTTCTACCGGCGGTACGACCAATTCCGGCAATACAGGCTCTACCGGCGGTACGACCGGTTCGGGCAGCACAGGCTCCACAGGCGGTACGACCGGTTCGGGCAGTACGGGCTCCACAGGCGGTACGACTGGTTCCGGCAGTACGGGCTCCACCGGCGGTACGACTGGTTCCGGCAGCACCGGCTCTACCGGCGGAACGACCGGTTCTGGCAGCACAGGCTCCACGGACGATCCGGAAGACGAAACCCCCGCTCCTTCCTGCCCCGTGGATCAGCGGGTGCAGGTGGAGCAGGGGCAGACGGTAGCGGATATTCAGTTGAAGAACCTGTTGAGCCGCCATACGCTGGAAAGCGCCAACCCCGGCGTGAATCTGGATCGGCTGCGCACCGGGCAGACTCTGTGCGTGCCCACAGAGAACGTGCCCTGCGACGTGCCGGAGACCTACACCATGGGCACGGGAGAAACGCTGGAAAGTCTGGCGGTGAAGTTCGGCCTGCCGGTAGCCCGGCTGCTGCGCTCCAATCCCTGTCTGGCCCCGCAGGATTTTGAGGCGGGAACGGTGGTGGTGCTGCCCCGCAGCGGCAGCTGAACTCAGGCGGTCTGGTTCAAAAGGCGCTGCACCAGCCGTTCCACGTGCTGGCGGGCCTCCTGCGCCCCCAGCAGCGCATCGGCCTCCGACTGGGGCGTATCGCCCATCAGCCCTACGAACTGGCTCACCTTCAGGCCCAGCGCGTCCTGCATCTCCTGATCGCTGCCGCCCTGACTGACCAGATAGTAGCACAGAATGGAATCGGTCTGGCCCATGCGGTGGGCCCGATCCTCCGCCTGACTGTGGACGGCGGGAGACCAGTCCAGCTCGCCGAACACCACGCAGGTGGCCCGCTGCAGGTTCAGGCCGCTGGCGGCCCGAAGCGAAATGCAGCACAAATCGGTACGGCCCGTCATGAAGCGCTCTACGCCGCGCTCCTTCATGGCGGGCGTTTCTCTGCCGGTGATAAAGGCGGGAGAGAAGCTCTTCAGCTCCCGCTTGTAAATGTCCATCACCTCGTGGTGATGGGCGAAGAGCAGCACCTTTTCGCCCCCCTCCAGCAGGGCCCGAACGAACTGGGCCACGGCGGGGGCCTTGGCGACACCGGTGGCCTGCCGCTCCCCCCGCTCCACCTCCATCTCCCACAGGGCCCGCTGAGAAGCGTTCGCGTCGGCAGTTTCCCGCATCAGGCGGAGGGTCTGGTTCACCGGCTCCATCAGGCGGCGGTAAACGCCCTCGTCGCTGTCGATGGTCATGACCAGACGGCGCTTGGGCGGCAGTTCCTTCAACACCTCCTGCTTGGTGCGGCGCAGCATCAGCCCCTCGGCGCGCAGATGCTCGCCCAGCAGCTCTGGCTTCTGCACGATGCGGTTGCCGTAGCCGTAGCACCATTCCCGGGTAAAGCTTTCATAATCCCCCAGCACGTGGAAGTCCAGAATGTTCACCACGTTCCAGATCTCCGCGCCCTGATTGTAGATGGGCGTGCCGCTCAGGCCCACCACCCGCTGCGCCGCTTCGGCCAGCAGGCTGGCGGCAGAATATTTCTCCGTGCCGGAGTGGCGCAGCTCCTGAATCTCATCAAAAATGACCGTGGGCAGACCCATATCCGGAAGGGCTTCCTTCCAGCCCCGCAGAAGCAGATAATGCATCAGGTAAATATCCGCCGGGGGCAGGGCGTAGGGCTTCAGGCCGTGGATCACATACACCCGCAGGGGCGAGCCGTCAGGCTTCTGTACAAAGCGGGCGATCTCGTTTTCCCAGTTGCGCATCAGATGGGGCGGGGCCACCACCATGGCGGGATAGGCCCCGGTCTGGCACAGCCACGCCAGCGCCTGCACCGTTTTGCCCAGACCCATTTCATCCGCCAGCAGGCAGCGGTCGCACCGCAGAAGGAACGCCAGCCCCTCCTGCTGAAAGTCGGTCAGCCGCCCCTTGAATACGGCGGGGTCGGGCTGCACCTTTTCCGGCATCCGCCGGGCCAGTTCCCTGTGGACGGCATAGTCCCGGGCCTCCTCCAGTGCCTTTTCCCAGCGCTGCTGATCGGCGGGCTTCACCAGCAGGGGATAGCGCAGCATCAGCCAGTTCAGGTCGCCCACCACCCGCCGGTGGGCCGTGAACCGGGCTTCGCCCCGCCGGGCCGTGGCGCTGCCGGGAAACAGCCGCTTGCACAGCTCCGTCACCATGGGGTCGCCCTTTACCGTCCAGCATTTCCGCCGGGCGTTGTAGCTCAGGGTGCCGTAGGTGCGCTGGGTCTGGCTTTCCGGGCTTTGCGCGCCGTCCGAATCCACCAGATAGGGCGGCAGCAGATTGAAGTCCTGATTTTCTTCCATAAATGAGAACCTCCCTCGGTCCTGCTTCAGGGCAGGGCGACGCCCCACAGCTGGTTCAGGGTGATCTGAACCAGCGGCTTTCCGCAGACGGCTGCTGGCAGACGGACGCTGCGCTGGGTCAGCACCACCAGCGTGCCAATTTCCTCCGAGACTGCGTACCGTCGCAGCTGTTCCAGCAATGCGGAGGGCTTTGGCTTGCCCTTCTTGATCTCGATGCCTACGCCGCCGCACCAGAAGTCGATACGACAGCCGGGCGCGAGGTTCTTTTCGTGGGTGAAGGGCAGACCCGCCTCCGTCAGCCGCCGGGTCACGGCCTGATGAATGTCCTGCTCATAAAGCGCAAAGGGAGACCGCAGCTCCCGCAGAGCGGCGATGATCCGCTCCGGGTCTGTTCGGTCTCCCTGCGTTTGTGTGTTTTTTTTCGTCACGGCAGTTCGATCTTGGGCTGACGGCTCCGGCGGTAGAGCACGAAGCGACGGCCGATGCACTGCACGGGCTCGGCGTGAACCATTTCGCACAGGGCCTCCAGCGCCTCTTTGGCGGAAAGGTCGCAGTTCTGCTGCACGGTGCCCTTGATCAGCTCCCGGGCCTCCAGAGCGTCGTAAGCTTCCTTGGCGGTGGCCTCGGTCACGCCTTCCTTGCCGATAAACAGAATGGGATCCATGGTATTGGCCATGCTGCGCAGATAAGCGCGCTGTTTGCTGGTAATCATCGTATTCCTTCCTTTTGGTTTCTTTCCGGGTCTGGCTGTATTTTCGGAGGTCTTTCGCAGACTGGCGGCCATTTCTGTCCCTGATGATGGGCGCGGCATTCGCCGCAGCGTCCGCGGCGCGGGCAGCGCGTCCTCCGGCAGGGACAGTTTTCATTCAGGGACTGCCGGGCTTCGGGATTACTCAATAAAGTCAAACTCCATATCGCCCAGCTGCACGGGGCTGCCCTCTTTCGCGCCTTTCTTGCGCAGCTCGTCGATAATGCCCCGATCCCGCAGCTGACGGTGGAACCAGTTCATGCTTTCTTCGTCCTCGAAGTTCACGCTGTCGATGAGCCGCTGGATGGCCGGGCCCTCCACCACGAACACGCCGCCCTTCTGTTGGGTGACGGTGAAGCTCATATCGGTGATGGAGGGTTCTTCCTCCTCTTCCTCCTCCATAAACACCCGGGGCGGGGGAAGCTCCGGCAGCAGCTGCACCACCCGATCCAGCAGCTTGTCAAAGCCTTGCCGGGTGGCGGCGCTGACGGGGAAGGCCTCGTAGCCCAGCTCCTTGAACTTGGCCACCAGCTCCTGCTGCTTTTCCTTTTCGGGCATCAGGTCGCACTTATTCAGCACCACCAGCTGGGGACGGCCCACCGGCTCGCCGTACTGTTCCAGTTCGTTCTGGATGATGTGGAAATCCTCCACAGGGTCGCGTCCCTCGCTGCCCGCCGCGTCCACCACGTGCAGGAGCAGCCGCGTGCGTTCCACATGGCGCAGGAAATGGTAGCCCAGCCCTACGCCCTCGCTGGCTCCCTCCACCAGACCGGGAATGTCCGCCAGCACGAAGTCCGTCTCATGCCACTTGGCGATGCCCAAATTGGGGGTCAGGGTGGTAAAATGATAGTTGGCGATCTTGGGCTTTGCCGCGGTCAGTGTGGCCAGAATGGTGCTCTTGCCCACATTGGGGAAGCCCACCAGCCCCACGTCTGCAATGGTCTTCAGTTCCAGACGGAAGGTGTGGATCTCCGTCTTGATGCCCGGCTTGGCAAAGTTTGGGGCCTGCCGGGTGGGCGTGGCGAAGTGCTGGTTGCCATACCCGCCGATACCGCCCCGCAGCAGCACCTTTTTCTGCTCCGGCTCGTTCATATCCGCGGCTACAGTGTCGTCCTCCCGCAGGAAAACGGTGCCCACGGGCACTTTGATCAGCAGGTCTTCGCCCCGCTTGCCGTGGCAGCGGTTGGCGCTGCCGTCGCCGCCGTTTTCCGCCGTGTATTTGCTGTGGAAGCGGAAGTCCAGCAGGGTATGCATATTGGGGTCGGCATACAGGACGATATTGCCGCCGTTGCCGCCGTCGCCGCCGTCCGGGCCGCCGTTCATCACGAATTTTTCCCGGTGGAACGACACGCAGCCGTTGCCGCCGTTGCCCGCCTTCGCGGTAATGGTCACGCGATCTACAAATGATGCCATGTTCTTTCCTCCGTCAGGCGTTCAGGCTTTTCCGGGCCGCCTGCTTCTGCTTCGGGCCGGTCGTATCGCCCGCGTAATACGCCTTGCAGTATTCCCGCAGGGTGCAGCGCTCACACTCCGGGTTCCGGGCGTGGCATACCCTGCGGCCATGAAAGATCAGCCAGTGATGAGCGGCCACCCAATCCTGTTTGGGAATGGCCTTCATCAGCTGCTCCTCCGTCTTTTCCACCGTGTTTGCGTCCGCCAGCCCCAGCCGGTTGCTGACCCGGAACACATGGGTGTCCACCGCGATGGTGGGCACGCCGAAGGCGTTGGCCAGCACCACGTTGGCGGTCTTCCGCCCCACGCCGGGCAGGGTCTGCAGCGCGTCCATATCCCCGGGCACCTGCCCGCCGTACTTCTGGCAGATCATCCGGCAGCTTTCCACGATGTTGGTCGCCTTGCTCTTAAAGCCGCAGCTTTTGACCATGGGGTACACGTCCTCCACGCTGGCGGCGGCCATGCTTTCCACATCGGGATAGCGTTCGAACAGCGCCGGGGTGACCTTGTTCACCTGCTTGTCGGTGCACTGGGCGGAGAGCATCACCGCCACCAGCGTTTCATAGGGATTGCGGAAGTTCAGCTCCGGCCTCGCGTCCGGATAGGTCTTTTCCAACTCGGCCAGAATGGCCTTTTTGGAGACCCGCACGGCGGTCACGCTCCTTCTTTGCAAAAGTCGAATTTCTTTCCCGAACCCTGTTATTGTACAGGATAACTCGGGTCGGTGCAAGGGATTTCCCCTCTGAAAAGCCCAAAACACCAGTATTATTGTAGCATGGCGGGCCGCGCCCGTCAACCGCAGGAAAGACGGCTTCGCGCCCCCTGAAGTCCCCAGTTGCGAAAAAACCAAATTTGCGGTATACTGAAATGGAAAATCGGGCAACCAAAAAGAGGAGGAACGAGGATGAAACTGATCATTGCTATCGTACAGGATGAGGATTCTTCCCGTTTGATCGGACAACTGATGAACGACGGCTTTGGCGTCACCAAGCTGGCCACCACCGGCGGCTTTCTGCGGGCGGGCAACACCACCCTGCTGGTAGGTGTAGAGGACGACCGTTTTCAGGAAGCCATGGATCTGATCGAAAAGGTTTGCAAGAGCCGCAAGCAGATCGCGCCCTCGCCCGCGTCCATGGTGGGTATGCCGGGTTCCTACACCCCCTATCCCATCGAAGTGGTGGTAGGCGGCGCGACCATTTTCGTGCTCACGGTGGATCAGTTTGTGAAGCTGTAAGGAGACGGAAAAAGCTTGGCACAGATACCACGGGAGGCGGGGCGGCCGGTCTTTACGGATTATGGCCGCCTGAGCGCCAGCTGTAAAACGGCGCTCCACCAGTTTCAAACCGGGGAAATGGTTCACGCATATCTCCTGACGGGCGCTCGGGGGCTTGGCAAACGAACTTTTGCCAGGCTGCTGGCCAGCGCCCTGTTTTGTACGTCCGAAACTGGCGAGAAGCCCTGCGGCGTCTGCGAGGGCTGCCGGAGGGTCTGGGACGACAATGAGCCGGACGTGATCTCCCTGTTTGCGGACGACGGCAAGCAGATCGGCGTAGACCGGGTGCGCGACGTGATCCGCGCGGTGGGGCAGCATTCCTTCGGCACCGGCTACCGGGTGGTGCTGATCGAGCCGGTGGAAAAAATGACCCCGCAGGCCCAGAACTGCCTGCTGAAATCGCTGGAGGAGCCGGTAGCGCGGGTGGTCTTTCTGCTGATGACCCACGAGCTGACGGCCACGCTGGGCACCATCGCTTCCCGCTGCGCCCGGATCAAGATGCGTCCCTGGCCGGACGAGCTGATGACGGAAACGCTGACCCGGATGGGCTGTGACCCCGCCCGGATCCCCACGGCGGTGGGGCTGGCGGGCGGCAACATAGGCATGGCGCTGGAAGTGCTGAACGGCGACGGGATGGAGGAAAAAGACCGGGAATTTTTAACGGACGCGCTGTCCCTCCAGAGCGACGCAGACGTATTGAAGGTGTCCACCCGGTTAAAGGATCAGCGGGAAACTGCCGATCAATACCTGATCTTACTGGAAAACGCCCTGCATCAGGCGATGCTCGCCAAGGCGGGGCTTCTGCCCGAAGGGGCGCTGGCCCAGTATCCCGCCGCGTGGCGAGCCTGTCTTCCTCAGGCGGACGAAGCGGGCCTGAACCGAATGCTGGACGCGGTCTTTCTGGCGCGGAAGCGCCGGGCCGGTCAGGTGAACTGGCAGTCCACCGTGGATCAGCTGATGATGACAATATTGGAGGAACAAAAAACATGGCGGCAATCGTAGGCGTCCGGTTCAAAAATGCCGGAAAGCTGTACTATTTTGATCCCGGCCGGCTCTGGCCCGTGGCCGGGGACTTCGTGATCGTGGAAACGGCCCGGGGTCTGGAATATGGTCAGGTCATTACCGGGGTGCGTCAGGTGGACGACGACCTGATCGCCTCCCCCCTTAAGCAGGTGGTGCGGGTGGCCACCCCTCAGGACGCGCGCCACGCGGCGGACAACGAGGCCTTCGAAAAGGACGCGTTCAAAATCTGCCAGCGGAAGATCGAAGAGCACAAGCTGGATATGAAGCTGGTGGGCGTGGAAGAGACCTTCGACAACACCAAAATCCTCTTCTACTTCACCGCCAACGGCCGGGTGGACTTTCGCTCGCTGGTGAAGGATCTGGCTTCTGTTTTCCACACCCGAATCGAGCTGCGGCAGATCGGCGTGCGGGACGAGGCCAAGATGCTGGGCGGGCTGGGCCCCTGCGGACGGCCCATCTGCTGCGGCAGCTTTTTGGGGGATTTCCAGCCGGTGAGCATCAAGATGGCCAAAGAGCAGAATCTTTCCCTGAACCCCACCAAGATCAGCGGCGTGTGCGGACGGCTCATGTGCTGCCTCAAGTTTGAGGAAGACCATTACGAGGCCACCCGCAAGAAGATGCCCAAGCTGGGCAAGGAAGCGGAAACGCCCGAAGGCGTTGGCACCGTGACCGACCTGAACATTCTGAAGGAGACTGTCACCGTCCGCCTGACCAAGGGCGACACCACGGAACTCAAGACCTTCCCGGTGGAGGAGATCAAGTGGCAGAAACCCCAGCAGAACCCGGAGAACAAGCCCAAGAATCAGGAGAACCGGGGCAAGCGCGGCAAGGCGAACCGTCCGGCCATTTCCAGCAATCTGGACGAGCCCACCCCCACTCCTGCGGAGGATCCAGAAATTCCGGCGGAGCTGCCTGTGGAAGAAGAAATGGAACCCATGGAGCAGGACAACGACTGGCGCAAGGCCGTTGAAGAAGCACTTCGGGCTACGGAAGAAAAAAACTGACCCACAAACGAATCCCCCGGAGGAAGAAGCCATGGAGCTTGCCTTTCTCCGGGGGTTCTTTGTATCCAGAAAGTGAGAGGTGCGGGAAGCATTGCCTTCTGCCGGAGGCTCGGGCGGCTGACAGCCGTCAACCAAAACGAAAATTTAGCACGGAAGGGTCACAGAGGATGGTTGCGGAACAGCGTCCCTAAGTCTTACGCGACTGCCCTCTTTCTGTGAACCAGCTTAAGGGCGCAGTCCGATGCCCGCGACAACCCGCAGGGGTGGGGGCCGCAAAGTGCTGGGGGCAAGGATTTTCAGCAATCTAAAGCGGCGGGTCTTGTGGCCCGCCGCTGATCCATTTGCATTACATCCGGGAATAATTGGGGCTTTCCTTGGTGATCTGGATATCGTGAGGATGGCTTTCCTTCAGGCCCGCACCGGTGATGCGGATGAACTCGCCGTCCCGGCGGAGATCCTCAATGGTGGGGGTGCCGCAGTAGCCCATGCTGGAGCGCAGACCGCCCATCATCTGATACACGGTGTCCGCCAGCGGTCCCTTGTAGGGCACGCGGCCTTCCACGCCTTCGGGCACCAGCTTCTTGTCCGCCTCCTGGAAGTAGCGGTCGCTGGAGCCGTGGGCCTGCGCCATGGCGCCCAGGCTGCCCATGCCGCGGTACACCTTGAAGCTGCGGCCCTGATAAATTTCCATATCTCCGGGGCTCTCGTCCACACCGGCAAACAGGCTGCCGATCATGACGGCGTGCGCGCCTGCGGCGATGGCCTTGGGAATATCACCGGAATACTTGATGCCGCCGTCGGCGATGATGGTCACGCCGGTGCCCTCGGCAGCCTTGGCGCAGTCCGCCACAGCCGTCAGCTGCGGCACGCCGATGCCGGCCACGATCCGGGTGGTGCAGATGCTGCCCGGGCCGATACCGACCTTGACCACATTCGCGCCCGCTTCGATCAGGGCACGGGTGGCGGCGGCGGTAGCCACATTGCCCGCGATGATAGGCAGGTCGGGGTAGGCCGCGCGGATCATGCGCAGCACCTCAGCCACGCCGCTGTTATGGCCGTGAGCCGTATCGATGGAGATAATGTCCACCTTGGCGGCCACCAGCGCTTCGACCCGCTGCATCACGTCCTTGGTCACACCCACGGCCGCGCCGCACAGCAGACGGCCGTTGTGATCCTTGGCGGAGTTGGGGTACTTGGTGCTCTTTTCAATGTCCTTGATGGTGATCAGGCCGCACAGCTCGCCCTCTTCGTTCACGATGGGCAGCTTTTCAATGCGGTGGGCCGCCAGCAGCTCCTTGGCCTTCTCCAGCGTGGTGCCCACGGGAGCGGTGATCAGGTTCTTGCTGGTCATGACCTCGCCGATGGGGCGGGAATCGTCCGTCTCGAACCGCAGGTCGCGGTTGGTCAGGATGCCCACCAGCTTCTTTCCACGGGTGATGGGCACGCCGCTGATGCGGTAGCGGGACATCAGCGCCTCCGCGTCCCGGATCAGGTGTTCGGGAGACAGATAAAAAGGATCGGTGATCACGCCGTGCTCGCTGCGCTTGACCTTGTCCACCTGCGCGGCCTGCTCCTCGATCGTCATGTTTTTATGAATGATGCCCAGACCGCCTTCCCGGGCCATGGCGATGGCCAGACGGGCGTCCGTCACCGTATCCATGGCGGCGGACAGAAGCGGCACGTTCAGCTTGATGGTGGGAGTCAGCATCGTGGAGGTGTCCACGTCGCGCGGCAGCACGTGGCTTTCACGAGGAATGAGCAGCACGTCGTCGAACGTGAGCCCGGTGCGGAGATTCTCTTCCAGCATAAAACCACCCTTTCTTCCTTTAATTGCAGCTATTTTACCAGCGGAAGAAAGGAATGTCAACGTGCTGCGGCGTTTTCTTCGCAGGAAACCGTTTCTTCTTCGGCAGCGGCTTCCGCTTCCGGCTCAGGCGCGGCCACGTCGAAGTTCACGGTCATATCGTCCTTATCGTGAATCTTATGCTCCGTCTTGACCCACTGGTTCTGTTTGCGGTGCTTGAACAGGCCGACCACCTGCGCCCAGCCCGCCAGAACCGTGTTCAGGAACACGCTCACCAGCATGGGCACGAATTTCTTCCACTCGACGCGGCAGCGGTTGTCCGTCCAGTCCGCCCAGTAGAACAGGAACACAAAGGAATAGAAGAACAGCACGATGCTGGGCCAGTTCATGGTCAGCCAGCTGTTGGGCGAGGCGGTCTTCGGCGTAGCGGGAAGCCAGCCCAGCCACACAAAAATCTGCATCAGCGCGCCCATCGCCAGCTGGAACATCAGAATAACGTAGGGCGTCAGGCTGTACATGTACAGGAAGGTGGAGAAGAACTCGGAGAAGCGGATCTTCTTCTGGAACAGCGCCCGGAACAGCTTGCCCGTGTTCTTGAACGCCACGAACCAGTGGCCCTGGGCCCAGCGGGTGCGCTGACGGAAGCTGGCCCGGAAGGCGGTGGGCTTTTCGTCATAAATACGCACGTTGTGGTTCCACAGGATGCGCTTGCCCTCACAGGTGGACTCGATCTGCAGTTCGAAGTCCTCGGTCAGGCTCATGGCCGTCCATCCGCCCCGGCGGTGCAGGTACTCCGCGGACACGGCAAAGCCCGTGCCGCCGATCACGCTGTTCAGCCCCAAACGGCTTTTGGCATACTGGAAAAAACGGTTGGTGATGGTATAGGTCATGTAATAGAACATGGCCACGATGCCTTTTTTGTTTTTGCAGCCCAAATAGCACTGGATAATATCCGCCTGACCGTTGGCGTCCAGATACTGGCTGTTGACCTCGGCAAACATGTTTTTGTCGATCAGATTATCCGCGTCGAAAAACATGACCAGATCGTACCGGTTCTGATAGTCCCCCAGCGTCTGGAGGGCCTTTTGCAGCACGATGGGCTTGCCGGTAGGCGCGTCCGGGCTGTCCTTCCAGCTTTCCAGCACGTTGGCCCCCAGCCCCCGGGCGATCTCCGCCGTGCGGTCGGTGCAGTTATCCGCCAGAATGTAGAAATCGTACATTTCCCGGGGATACTCCATCTCGTTCAGGTTCTGAACGATGTCGCCGATGACGGCCTCCTCGTTATGGGCGGGCACCAGCACCAGAAACCGCATCAGCGGCGCGTGGTCCTGATAATCCTTCGTATTGCGCTTGTAGCCGAAAAACGTAATCACCAGCTGATACACCAGCATCAGCATCAACCAGCCGCTCAAAATAGCGTTGAGTATTTCCAGGATCTGGGACAGTACTTCCACTGGGATAACATCCTTTCGTTGCCTGGGAGGGTGAAGATAACCGCTTATTTATACTATATTGTCTGCTTTCTGTCAATGAATGTCGTAAAACGAACATTCGCCCACAAACTCCCGGAGGATGCTCAGCGGGGGGATCTCGTCCATGACCTTTCCATCCACGGGCAGAAAATAATTAAGGTTTTTCAGCAGCCGGTGGGCCGCCAGATATTCCGGCGCACTTTGGGGAATGGCCAGCAGCATTTCATAGGCGATAGTCTTGAGCACCGGCAGCTCGTAATGCAGGGAGGTGTTGAACATCACGTCCGCCCGCTCCTGATAGGGGAAGATCCACCGTTCCTCCCCGGCCCGCACCTTGGGCCACATGTCGATGGTCTTTTCGGGGGAGGTATTGCGCATCTTCACATCCCGCACGATGCGTCGCAGAAGGCGCACGTCCGTGGTGCGGATGCGGTTATGATCGTCCAGATTGATGCAGCTCAGGGCGCTGACGTAAATGCCGTACATCAGCTGCTCGGGAATTTCCGAGGTGATGCGGTCGTTCATGCCGTGGATACCCTCCACCAGCAGAATATCGTCCGGCCCCATCTGCAGGGGATGGGTCTCGGGGCTGCGGGCGGAGATCTGGAAATCGAATCGGGGCATCTCCACCTTTTCGCCGCTGAGCAGTGCTTCGAGGCTTTCGGTCAAAAGGGGCACGTCCAGCGCGTCGATGGATTCCAGATCGGGCTTTCCGTCTTTCTCCAGCGGCAGGATGGAGCGGTCCAGATAGAAGTCGTCCAGCGAGATCAGCCGGGGCTGACGGCCTAGCACCCGCAGGTGGACGGCCAGCCGGTTGGCGAAGGTGGTCTTGCCGCTGGAGGACGGGCCGAAGATCATGACCACCTTGGCTCCGCGACTGGTGATCTCGTCGGCGATATAGGACAGGGACTTGTCGTGCAGGGCCTCGTTGACCCGGATAAACTCCCGAAGATTGCCCTCCTGGATCATGCGGTTCACATCGGCGGCGTTATTGGCTCCCAGAATATGGCACCATTCCTGCGACTGGCCGAAGACCCGCAGGAATTTGGTATGAGGATGATATTTGGCCGACTGGCTCGGGTCGGCGGGCGAGGGCATCATCAGCACCATGCCGGGGAAATGGGGCTTCAGGCTGAAGGTTTTCACCCAGCCGGTGGAAGGCAGCATCGCGCCGTAGAAATATTCACACAGGCCGCCCATGCGGTACATGATCATTTCCCGGCGAGGACGGTAGCGCATCAGCTCCGCCTTATCCGTCCAGCCCATCTTTTCAAAATACTGCACGGCCTGTTCCCGGGTCCAATGTTCCTTTTCAAAGGGAAGATCAGCTTCGGCCATGCGGCGCATTTCCGCCTCGATCTCCCGAACCTGGGCGTGGGTCAGCTCGCCCTCCAGCCGGACGTACAGCCCGTAGCCCACGGAGTTCAGCACCCGCACCCTTCTGCCGGGATGCAGGCGCAATGTCGCCGCCAGCATCAGGAAGCGCAGAGAGCGTTCATAAATACGCCGCCCTTCTTCGTCCCGGTAGGTCAGGGAGGTGAGTTCACAGTCTTTGGTCAGGGGTTCGTTCAGCTCCCTGCACACGCCGCCCTGCATTACGCCGAGGACCGCGGCAGCCGCAGGCGCGTCCAGCAGGCGGCTGATCACGGTCTGGACGGTGGTATTCACAGGGAACGCGTCGGTTTTCCCATCGAGGGTGACGCGGAGAACGGAATCGCAAGGGGTAGGCATAGGGGGTCTCCTTTCTGGAAAGGGAAAAAGGCAGTGGGAGGGGGAAAGGGAGGCAGGGCCCGGTCGTTTGGGGAAGCGTAGGCGGTATTCGCGGCAGTGAGGGCCGCGCCGATTGTTTGCCCCGAGGAAAGCCCTTGTGAGTTTTTTCGCCGACTACGGTCCGAAGGGGTGCAGGGGGGAACGAAGGGAAGCGCGTGCCCGGTGGGCACAACCGCCGAAGGCGGTTAGCGACCCGGAGTTCAGGCAAACAACAAGCGGAGCG
>URJB01000022.1 GCA_900548145.1 uncultured Eubacteriales bacterium
ACCTGTGACCCTCTGCTTGTAAGGCAGATGCTCTCCCAGCTGAGCTATGCTCCCCCGCCCTTTCATCACCGTTTCTCGCGGCGACGTGTTATATAATACCTTACTCGCCGTCATTTGTCAACAACTTTTTCAAATTTTTCCCGGTGCTTTTTCATCTTTGTTCAAGTCAGCTTGAAAGCTTTGAAAATACAGGATTTTAGGCCGTTTCTCCGTGTTATTTACAGCGGCATCACATAAATTTGGCAGGGATTTTTCTCGCCCCACAGCGTCGGAAAAACTTCCAATTCCTGAAATCCAAGGCTCTGGTAGAACCGATTGGTCGCGTCATATTCCGCATAATGTCCCATGGCGACGGTCTTTACCTGCATCAGTGTGTTGCCTTGCCGACGGGCTTCCTCCCGCGCCGCCTCCGCCAGCGCGGTGCCGATTCCCTGCCGGTGAGCCTCCCGGCGAACGCCCATCACCGCCAGCTCCACCGTCTTCGGGCCAGTCTGTTTCAGGCAGAGGAACCCGACCGCGTTTTCGTCTTTTTCCGCGGCAAAGAAGGTCTGTCCGGCGCTTTCGGCGATATACTCCTCCCGGGCCTCGGGAATCCCGAACCATTCCGGCAGACTTTCCAGAATTTCCCGGCTGATACGCCGCTTTTCCTCCGGGCTGTCCACCCGACGGATAGCTGCAGTGCTTACCTTCTTTTCCTTTCGGCACAGGCAGAAGGGATGGCCCGCCGGGTCCAGCAGGGTGACGAACTGTTCCCCGCCGTACTGAGCGGGCGCTTTGACCGCGCCCAGCTTCAGCGCCTTTTCCACCGCTTCAGGCACAGAATCTACCTGAAAATCAAAGTGCATCTGCTTCTGCTGGCAGCCGTCCTTCTCCGGCCACACCGGCGGCACATAGTCTTCCTCCTGACAGAACAGGAACACGACGCCTTCGGCGCTGCGCACGGCCGGGCGGCCAAAAAGCGTGGCCGTTTCCCAATTCAGCAGTTGACCGTAGAAGCTTTGCAGAGCCTGTTCGTCGCCGCAGTCCACCATGACGTTGCCCAGTCTGACTTCGTCAGTCATTTTTCTTTCTTCCTTTCGCACAGGTTTCACCGTTTTTTCTTGGGTTCGGGCAGTTCGTCCCGCATCGTGCGCAGCAGCCCCGCCAGCCACGCCCGGTCATCCATATTTTCTACAAACAGCATAGGCTTTGCACCCTCGTAGGGCAGTTGGTACACGGGTTCTCCCACGTAAGCCGCCGCGGACGGAACCAGCTTGACCAGCAGACGGTTGTCGTACACGCCGCCCGCCAATCTCCCGTCCACATACAGCAAGTACTCCCCCATCATGGGACGGAAGGTGATCCCATCCAGATCGGAGAGCTGTTCCAAAACAAAATCCAGATATTCCTTGCTGGAAGCCATTTTCTCCCTCTTTGTCAGATGTAGTCGGAAATATAGGGTGCTTCATGCAGGATCGCCTTGTCCAGCCGAAGCACTGCCGCCGGGTCGGCTTCAATGCGGCCCATGCGGTACAGCTTCAGGGCCGACTTATAGCCCACCAACAGCGTGGTCAGGGTAGCGATGGACAGTTTGAGCCGGTAATCTGGCGCTTCGTCCGTCAGAGTGCAGCGTCCCCCGCGGAACTCCGCCGTTACCGTCTTGTTGTTCCAGTCCAGAAATTCGTCCTCGATCTCAAAGGCAAAGCGCACCCCGCTTTCATTGGGGTCGCAGGCATAGTTTTCCAAAAAGCGCTCCACATCCACGATCCGGCCCATGATATAGGGGCGGATCACCTCCCGAATATCGCCGTCGTCCATCTCAAAGGCGATGGGGTCGCTGAAATAGGAATTGCCCCGCACTTCGTCGATCATGGAATCATGGGCGCGGATGTACTCCCACAGGCCCTCGTAGGCTTCCCGGTTCAGATAGATCATTTCCTTGACGTGCATCACGTCGTCTTTGATGAGGTAGACCATATAGCCGGTGGGTTCGCCCTCCACGTTGTAGTAGACGGCCACGAAGGTGTCGTCCTCGTCCCAGCGCCAGTATTCCTCCCACGCCAGACTGTTTCGGTACAGGCAGCCATGTGTGGCCGCCGCGAACCGAGTGTGCAGCTCCATCAGATCCTGACTTTGCCAGCCTACCCGGCGCACATAGCCGGGAGCCTTGGCCTTGGACGGGATCTGCCGATCCTTGACCGTATAGGAAATTTTGTTGGAGATGATCTCATACCCGAACCGCCGGTACAGCGGAATGGAATAGGGAAACAGCATGGCGAAGGACTGTCCCCGCATCCGCATATCTTCCAGGCTCAGATGCATCAGCCGCTTCATAATGCCGTGGCCCGTGTATTCCGGGTAGGTGCACACGCTGGTCACAAAGCCGATGGAATACGTTCTGCCGTAAATGTTCATTTCCAGCGGATACACGGCAATCTGGGAGATCAGGTTATCCCCGTCGAAGCAGCCCAGCACGTCGGCCCGCTCCAGCACCGGGAACTTGGACTGCTTGATCTCATCGTCCCGCCAGCCCGTTTCCGCCAATTCCTGCTCCGTCACCTGAAAGGCGTAGCGAAGCAGCTGATTATATTGTTCCAGATCGTCCGTGGTCAAATGGCGCATCTGATAATTGGGCCTGATGGCATTTCCCATGCTTTCGTTCTCCTTCATCCTTGCGTTCGCGCCTATTATAGCCCGGCCGCAAAGCCAGCGTCAATGCGTTTTTTCATGCGTGGGACAGAAGCGGAAAATACAGCCGTTCCCGCTGGATGCTTTCCAGCTCCTCGCCCCGATAAAACAGCCGGTATTTCTCCCCGCCGTCAAAAGGGGCGGCTTTGAACAGGGACGCATCCTCCGGCAGTGGAGAAAAACCCAGACGAACGGTTCGTCTGCCGATATCCAGCCGGGAAAGGATCATTTCAAGAGGAATTTTCTGTTCCGCCGCAACACCCGCCAGGATCAGCGTATCTTTTTCCGCCCCCAACACGATGAAGCAGTCCAGATTGTCCGAGTACCAGACGGTTTCCAGATCCGCCGTATAAAACATTTGCAGGCCGTAGCGGTTTTTCTGTTCCAGCGACGAGAAAACCGCCCCGTTTCGAACGGCGTGTTCATACCGTTCCCGCAAGGCGAGAGCATCCTTTTTGACCGGGCGGAAGTGTCTTCCCTCCCGCTTGATCACGCCGGGTTTCAGGGTGTATTCGTACTGCATAAGTTCCCGGAAGCCCAGCTTCCGGTAAAAGTCCAGCGCGCCCAGATTTCCGAACAGATAAATGCCCGTCTCGATCCCATCATATCGTTCCAGTATCCGTTCCATCAATTGCCAGATCAGTCCCCTGCTGCGGTACGCTTTGTCTTCCATGACCGTTCCCAGTTGAAAACAAAGTTGTTCTTCACCGTTCTTGTTAAAGAACATCCAATTGACCGACACATTGGCCACGATCCGTCCTTTTTCCTCAAACGAATATGGGATGTACTCCTCTGCACGGAAACCGTTTTGCATCCAGTTTTCAAAATCAAAGCCAAAGGTGCGGCGGGTCATGGCATTCAATTCGTATCGAAAAACTGTGTTGTGCATATACTTTCGGAGCATTTTCATTTTTTTCTTCTTCCTTTCGCCATCACGCGTCGAGGTAAAACAGAATATCCGCTTTCCCTTCCTGACTGGTTCCCCGGTATACCTCCGTATCCAGTCCGCCGATATGAAAGCCGTAATGCAGATAGAACAGGCAAGCGCCCACGTTGTTGTCCTGTCCCTGGGTATACAAGCCCCGATAGCCCTGCCGCAGGGCGATCTCCCGGGCTTTATCCATCAGCAGCGCGCCGATCTTCTGCCCCCGGTACGCCCGGCACACCTTCAGGTCATACAGGTACAGATATCGAAAGAACCCCGGCTGCAGCACGGCCAGCCCGACGCATTTTTCGTCCTCATAGGCGCCCAGAAAAACACTGTCCTTCATTTCGTCATAGTCGTAGTTTTCATCGGGAAAGCACATTCCCCCCACCCGCTCCGGCGGGAAAGGCCGCACCTCGTAGCTCCACCGTTCGTTTACGTAAGAGGGCACGCCCCTGCCGGTCAGGGCAAAAGGTTCGTTGGGCAGGCGAATATCCTGCCGGTGTTCCTGGTCGATAACAGTAATGCGAATCATATTTTCCCTTCGTTTCACTCGACCGAACAGGCCTTGTTTTTTTGCGCTTTCTGTTTTCGTCGTTGGGCCGCGTTTTTCCTGTTGATTCGAAAAACAAACCTCCCGGCGCATCGAAACGACACACCGGGAGGCAGAATTCATTGTACGTTGCAAAACGTGTCAAAGACGGCCCTTAGCCCCAGGGATTTTCGTCGGGATAGGGCAGGTTGGCGGGACGGTTGTAGCTCACGTCCGCGATGCCCAGATACTTGAACACCTCAAACAGCGCCTTGCCGTAATGGCCGAAGGCCACCGCGCCGTGGTGCGGGAAGCGCTTCGCCACCAACACGTGACGGTAGAAGCGGTCCATTTCCGGAATGGCGAACGCGCCGATGGAGCCGAAGCTCTCGCAGTCCATATCCACAATCTCGCCCTGAGCGATGTAGGCCTTGAGCTGGGTGTCCGCCGTGGACTGCAGACGGAAGAAGGTGATGTCTCCGGCCCTGATGTTGCCCTCCATGGTGCCGCGGGTGATGTCGGGCTCCGCACGGTCGGGCTCCAGATCCCGCTTCATGATGAGCTGATAGCCCATGTGGGGATTCTTCAACAGGTTGGAGCAGGTGTTGCCGCAGTGGAAGCCCATGAAGGTCTCCGTCAGACGGTAATCGTACTTGCCCTTGATGCTCTTTTCGTACATGGAGGCGGGCACGGTGTTGTTGATGTCCAGCAGGGTCACAGGCGCGCCGGACACGCAGATGCCGATGTACTCGGACAGCACGCCGTAGATATCCACTTCGCAGGACACAGGGATGCCCATGCCGGTCAGACGGCTGTTGACGTAGCAGGGCACGAACTTGAACTCGGTCTGGAAGGCAGGCCAGCACTTGTTGGCGAAGGCCACGTACTGACGGGTGCCCTTGTGCTGCTCGGCCCAATCCAGCAGGGTCAGCTCATACTGGGCCAGACGGGGCAGAATGCCGGCGTAGGGGTTATGGCTGCCCAGCTCCTCTTCCATTTCCTTCATCTTAGCGGGAATGCGGGGATCGTCGGCATGCTTGTTGTAGGCCACCAGCAGATCCAGTTCGGAGTTTTCCTCCACGGCCACGCCCAGATCGTACAGTGCCTTGATGGGGGCATTGCAGGCCAGAAAGTCGTCGGGACGGGGGCCGAAAGCAATCACTTTCAGGCCCTTCAGGCCCAGAATGGCGCGGGCGATGGGCAGGAAGTCCTCCACCCGGTCGGCCAGCTCGGCGGCAGTGCCCACGGGCAGTTCGGGAATGTAGGCCTTGCGATGGCGCAGACCCAGATTGTAGCTGCAGTTCAGCAGACCGCAGTACGCGTCGCCGCGGCCGTCGTGCAGGTCGCCGTCGCCCTCGGCGGCAGCCACGTACATCACAGGGCCATCAAACCAGTCGGCCAGCAGGGTCTCAGGGGTCTCAGGGCCAAAGTTGCCCAAGAATACCACCAGCGCGTTCACACTGTGGGCCAGCACATCGTCCACTGCCTTACGGGCGTCGCACTCGTTTTCCACGGTCACGGGGCACTCGTACAGTTCGGTTTTGCAGGCCTTGTGCAGCGCGGTGCGGCGGCGTTCCGCCAGCGCCATGGGGAAGCAGCCGCGGCTGACGGCGATCAGGCCCAGTTTGACTTCGGGAATGTTCTGAATCATGGTTTTTCTCTCCTTTTTTTGTGGGTTGCAAATGGAAGGTCAATCCAGTCGGGAAAGCTCGGCAAAACTTTCCTTCATGGCGGGATAGAGTTTTTCGTACAGGCGGTAATACCGCTCGTACTGCGCGCCGCGCTCCGGGTCGGGCTGCTGGGCTTCGTTCAGGCGGATGACCTTTTCGCAGGCGGAAGGAATGTCCTCATACACGCCGCAGGCTACGCCCGCCAGAATGGCCGCGCCCAAGGCAGGCCCTTCCCGGTTGGCTACCGTGCGTACAGGCATCTGGAACATATCCGCCATCATCTGCCGCCAGAAGGGGCTGGTTCCGCCGCCGCCACAGGCCAGCATGGCGTCGGGAGCCACTTTCATCCCCCGCAGCACGTCCAGATTCTGGCGCTGGGAGTACATCACGCCCTCCATTACCGCCCGGAGCATATCCCGGCGGGTATGAATGGCGCTGAGGCCCACGAACGCGCCCCGGGCGTTGGAATCCAGCAGGGGGCTGCGTTCGCCCATCAGATAGGGCAGGAACAGCAGACGATTGGCTCCTAACGGGGACTGAGCCGCTTCCTCGTTGAGCAGGACGTATGGATCCACGCCCATTTCCTTCGCGGCCTGACATTCCGCCTGACAGAAGGTGTCCCGGTACCACTTGAGGGACAGACCCGCCGCCAGCGTGCAGCTCATGACCGTGTACGCGCCGGGAACCGCCGCGCAGAAGGTATGCACCCGGCCAGCCGGGTCGATCTGCACCCGGTCGGAGTGAGCGAACACCACGCCGGAGGTGCCGATGGTGGTAAAAGCGCGGCCCTCAGCCACCACGCCGGTGCCCACAGCGGCGCAGGCATTGTCGCCGCCGCCGGCGGCTACTACCGTGCCTTCGCACAGGCCCGTGGCCGCCGCGGCCTCTGCCGTGACGCGGCCCGCCGGGTCGCTGCTTTCCAGCAGGGGCGGCAGCAGATTCTTGTCAATGTGCAGCTTTTCCAGAATTTCTTCCGACCAGCAGCGGTGGGACACATCCAGCAGATTGGTGCCGCTGGCGTCGCTCATTTCGGCGGCGTATTCGCCGGTCAGGCGGTAGCGCACGTAGTCCTTCGGCAGAAGGATATGGGCGGCCTTCTCATAAACCTCCGGCTCGTGCTTGCGCACCCAGAGAATCTTCCCGGCGGTAAAGCCGGTCAGGGCCGGATTGGCGCTCAGCTCGATCAGCCGTTCCTTCCCAATGGTCTGGGTGATCTCATCGCATTCCTCCTGCGTACGTCCGTCGCACCACAGAATGGAACGGCGCAGTACGCGGCCCTCCCGATCCAGCAGCACAAGGCCGTGCATCTGGCCACTGATGCCAACGCCCTTCACGTCCTCGGGCTTCACGCCGCTCTTGGCGATCACTGCCTTCACCGTGTCTCGGGCGGCGTTCCACCAGTCCTCGGGTTCCTGCTCCGCCCAACCGTTTTTGGGCTGATACAGCGGGTATTCGATGGTCTCGCTGGCAACGGCGCGGCCCGTTTCTTCAAACAGAACCGTCTTGGTGCCGGAGGTGCCCAAGTCAATTCCCAACAGGTATTTCAAATTTCTCATCCCCTCCGATTCTGCAAAACCGTTGTCCATCCTTGGAAACGCGGTTCCCAGAATGTTAGTAAACAAAGTTTAATAACTAGGCTATATGGTATCACTTTCCCCGAAGGATGTCAAGGCGTTTTCCCCGTATGAAAAGCACCGGCCATGGTTCTCCACAGCCGGTGTTTTTTCAAAATCAGATCACCTTTCCGGGGTTCAGAATCCCGTTGGGGTCGAATACCTTCTTGATGCCCCGCATGAGCGCCACCTGCTCGAGGCCAAGGCTTTCCTCCAAAAATGCCCGTTTAGCATGGCCGATGCCATGTTCGCCGCTGACCTCGCCGGACAAGAGCCGCGCTTCGGAATACAGGCGTTCCATGACCTTTTCGACGGTTTCATGCCACTGTTCGTCCGCTACGCCGTCCTGACACACATAGATATGCAGGTTGCCGTCACCCGCGTGGCCGAAGGAACAGATGCGCACCTGCATTTCTTTGCCGATCTCCACGCTCTTTTTGACAAAGGCGGCAATCCGATCCCGGGGAACCACCACGTCGCATTCGTCCATGCTTTCCGTGCTGCCCTTGATGGCCTCCAAAAACGCGCCGCGGGCATTCCAGATGCTTTCCTTGCGCTCGTCGGTGTCCGCCAGCAGCACGTCCACCGCGCCCAGCTTCAGAGCCAGATCGGTCAGGGTATCGATGGAGGGCCGCAGCGCGTCGTAGCTGGCCCCGTCCAGCCGCACCAGCAGATACGCGTCGGCGCTGGTGTCGGGGAACTGCTTGCCCAGATAATTTTCCGCGCAGGCGATGACCTCCCGCTCCATAAACTCCACGGCGGTAGGCTCGCAGCCGCAGCGCAGCACCTCCGGCACCGCCTCGATGCACGCGTCCAGATCAGCAAAGGGAATCAGCAGCGACACGTTGGTCTTGGGTTCCGGCACCAGTTTGACGGTCAGCTTGGTCAGGAAGCCCAGCGTACCCTCGCTGCCCACCATCAGGTCGATCAGGCTGTAGCCACTGGAGGTTTTCACGTTCTTGCCGCCCAGATGGAGCACGTCACCGTTAGCCAGCACCACTTCCATGCCCAGCACATAGTCCCGGGTCACGCCGTAGCGCACGGCGCGCATTCCGCCGGCGTTGGTCATGGCGTTGCCGCCCATGGTGGCGGTCTTTTCGCCGGGATCCGGCGGATAAAACAGCCCCGTGCCCTCCAGGCTCTTGGGGAACTCCATCAGCAGAACGCCCGGTTCCACGGTGGCGGTCATGTTCTTCGCGTCCACTTCCAATACTTTCTTCATTTTTTCAGTGGAAAGGACGACGCCGCCGTCCTTGGGCACGCAGCCGCCGCACAGGCCGGTGCCGGAGCCGCGAGGTGTAACGGCGATGTTGCGCTCGTTGCAGTATTTCAGCACGGCGCTGATTTCTTCGGTCTTCAGGGCCTGCAGCACCGCTTCGGGGCGATAGCTGCCATAGATGGTCATTTCATCGTGGTCGTAATCCGGGGAAATATCCTCGCCGGCAAACACCCGGCCTGGCATGACCGATTCAAAGAAAGCAAGATCGTTCGAATCCACGGTTTTGAACGGCTTCATGCTCTTTCCTCCTTCAGCTTCTGGATCATCCGGGGCACGATCTGGTACAGGTCGCCCACCATGGCGATATGGGCCACGTTGAAAATGGGGGCCTCCGGGTCCGTATTGATGGCGACGATATGCTCGCTCTGATTCATGCAGGCGGCGAATTGAATGGCGCCGCTGACGCCGCAGGTAATGATGAGCTTGGGGCGGACAGTCCGGCCCGACAGACCGATCTGACGGGCGTTGAGCGCCCAGCCTTTTTCTACCAGCGGACGGGAAACGGCCCAGTCGCCGCCCAGCAGCGCCGCCAGCTCCTTCACCATGTCCAGATCGGATTCCTTCTGCAGGCCCCGGCCGCCTACAACCAGAATTTCCGCATCCGAAATGCTTTTACCGGCGGGCACGGGCACGGTCTTCACATGGGTGACCTTCGACTCCCCTACCGCCTTGGGAATGTGGCGCATGATGACCGCGCCCTCCGCCGTTTCCTGACGGGCGGGCTGATCCATCACCTTATAGCGCACGGTAGCAAACTGGGGCCGGGTGTTGGCAGTGATGATCTGTGCCATGATGTTGCCGCCAAAGGCCGGGCGAATCTGAACCAGATCGGTGTTTTCCCGCAGCTCCAGCTTAGTGCAGTCGGCGGTCAGGCCGGTATGGAACCGGGTGGACAGCCGGGGCGCAAGGCTGCGGCCCAGAGAGGTCGCGCCCACCAGCACCACGCTGGGTTTTGCATGCTTAATGTAGTCCTCCACGCAGAAGGCGTAAGCGTCGGCCCGGAAATACCCCAGCGCCGGATCGTCGTATACGGCGATCTCGCTGACGCCGTAGTGGCGCAATTCCTCGGCAAAGGCGCTGACGCCGTCGCCCACCAGCACCGTCTTGACCTTGAAGCCCAGCGGAGCGGCCAGTTCCCGGGCCTTGCCGATCAGTTCCAGACTGACGGGATGCAGCCGCCCGCCGCTGACCTCGGAAAACACGAGGATATCGTTCCATTGGGACTTATCCACGCCTTCCACCTTGGTCTCCAATTTGAGAATGGCTTTCTCCGGGCAATTCTTCACGCAAATGCCGCAAACCTTACAGGCAGCGTTCAGCTCGGGATGCCCGTCCTTTATGTCGATCGCGCCGAAGGGGCAGTTTTCCACGCAGAGGCCGCAGCCTGTGCACTTGCGCTCCAAAAATGCAATCTGTGCCATTTGTGCGTTCCTCCCTTAAATAAACTTCCACTTGCGCAGGGTATCGTGCAGTTTTTCCGCCAGATCGCCCTCCGTCCACGTTTCCCGCTCCACGTCGTTTTGGGGCGGGAAGATGCGCTCCACCTGCGTGGGACTGCCGGACAGGCCGTAATGGCTGGGGTCGGTATCCAGAAAAGTGTCCAACCCCTGAATATGGATGGGCTTTTCCCGAATCTCCCGCTCCACCTTCAGAGAGGGCAGACGGGGCATGAAAATATCCTGCTCGACCGTCACCAGACACGGGAAGGGCATATGGACGGTCTCGATCACGTCCTGCAGCTGCTGCTCCACGTCGATGCCGTCGTCCGATACGTCGATCCTGCTGACCCACGCCGCATGGGGAATGCCCATATGCTCGGCAATGGCCGGGCCTACCTGCGCGGTGTCGCCGTCGGTGGTCTGCTTGCCGCAGAGGATCAGGTCAAAATCGCCTACACTCTGAATGGCCTGCGACAGGGTGTAGCTGGTGGCCAGCACATCCGCGCCTCCCAGCCGCCGGTCGGAGAACACATAGCCGTCGTCCGCGCCCATCATGTAGGCTTCCCGGATGATGGCCTGCGCCTGCGGCGGACCCATGGTGCCCACGGTCACAGTACCGCCGTACCGGGCTTTCAGCCGCAGCGCCGTTTCCAATGCGTACAGGTCATAGGGGTTCATCTTGCTCTGGATGCCGCTGCGTTTGAGCACACCCGTCTTTTCATCCACCTGTACCTTGTTGGTGGACGGCACCTGCTTGATGCATACGAAGATGTCCATTGCTTTCCTTCTTTCGCGCCATGCCCTCTTTTCGAAACCTTTCAGACGGCGCATAGCGGTTATATATTTATTGATATAGCAGTTCGATTTTGAACATTCATTGTCCTGCACTCTTTCTTCAAAAATCAAAATTTTGTCGTATTTGTATGATTTTGTACCATTTCATTATCTAAAAGAACCAGAATGACAATTTCTTGTCGATTTGGTCTGCTTTTTTCCTTTGGTCAAAAAAGAAGCCGCCCTGTTCTTTCATTCGAACAGAGCGGCTTTGCCAGCGGTCTTTTTTATTTTCTTTCTTCCCACTCCGCCAATTCCTGACGGATATACTGCAGGGAAAGCAGCTTCTCCTTTACTTCCTCTACATTCAGAAGGCAGGTGTTGTTGGAGTTGAACTCCGTCAGCGGGTTTCGTTCCACATTGCCCTTGACCACGTACTTGTCATAGTTCAGGTCGCGGGTATCGGCGGGTACCCGGAAGAACCGGCCCATATCGATGGCGTGGACGCATTCCTCATTGGTCAGCAGGGTCTCATACATTTTTTCGCCATGGCGGATGCCGATGACCTGCACGGGATTCTCCGCGTGGAACAGCTCCCGCACTGCCTGTGCCAGTGTGCCGATGGTGCAGGCCGGGGCCTTCATCACCAGAATATCGCCGCTCGTGCCGTTTTCAAAGGCAAAGAGCACCAGCTCTACCGCTTCTTCCAGGCTCATAATGAAGCGGGTCATGTTGGGGTCGGTCACGGTCAGGGGCAGCCCCGCCTTGATCTGGTCGATGAACAACGGAATGACCGAGCCGCGGGAGCACATCACGTTGCCGTAGCGGGTGCCGCAGATGGTGGTCTTTTCAGGAGCCACGGTGCGGCTCTTGGCCACAAACACCTTCTCCATCATGGCCTTGGAGGTGCCCATGGCGTTGACGGGGTAGGCGGCCTTGTCCGTAGAAAGGCAGATGACCTTCTTCACCCCAGCCTCGATGCAGGCGGTCAGCACGTTATCCGTGCCCAGCACGTTGGTTTTCACGGCCTCAATGGGGAAAAACTCGCAGGAGGGCACCTGCTTGAGCGCCGCCGCATGGAAGAGGTAATCCACGCCGTACAGGGCGTTTTTCACGCTGGCCATATCCCGCACGTCGCCAATATAATACTTGATCTTATCGGACTGATAGCGGTGGCGCATATCGTCCTGTTTTTTCTCGTCCCGGCTGAAGATGCGGATTTCCTTGATATCCGTATTCAGGAACCGGTCCAGCACCGCGCCGCCGAAGGACCCGGTGCCGCCGGTGATCATCAGAGTTTTGCCGCTGAAAAGCATATCATTCGTCCTCCTCGCCGTTCTTAAGCACGTTGCCGGTCAGGCGGTGCAGCACTTCCCGGTAGGCCTCCTCCACATTGCCCAGATCGTGCCGGAAGCAGTCCAGATCCAGCGGCTCGTGGGTGCGGGCGTCCCAGAAGCGGCAGGTGTCCGGAGATACCTCGTCCGCCAGCAGAATTTCGCCGTGGAAACGGCCGAACTCCAGCTTGAAGTCGATCAGCTCGATATTGATCTCCCGCATACACTCGCAAAGAATTTCGTTGACCCGCAGGGCATAGTGAGACATGATCTCGATTTCCTCCGGCGTGGCCAACCCCATGGCGGTAATGTGGGTCAGGTTCACCAGCGGGTCTTCCAGTTCCGGGTCCTTCAGGCAGTGCTCCACCACGGTGTTTTTCAGCTTGGTCCCGTCCGGATAACCGATGCGCTTGGCCAGACTGCCCGCCACGATATTGCGTACCTTCACGGTCACAGGGATGATCTCCACCCGCTTCACCAGCGAGCAGCGGTTGTCGATGCGGCAGATAAAATGATTGGGCACACCCTTATCCTTTAGCAGGGTAAACATATATTCACAGATCAGATTGTTGATCTCGCCCTTGCCGATGATGCGCCCCCGCTTCAGTCCGTGAAAGGCGAAGGTTTCATCCCGGTAATAAACCACTGCTTCGTCAGGATTTTCCGTAGCGTACAGGCGTTTGCCCTTGCCCTCCGCAATCAGCTCCGTAATCTGATCCATGCTTCAACCCTCTTACATCGTTATGGCTTCGTCAAAAAGCCGCCTTTTCCGCTCTATTGTAGCATCTTCCGCCCTCAAGCGCAAATCACACGGTAATATTTTTCACCCATTTGCCCTTTTTGAGGATCCACAAGGCCGGGAACACCTTGGCGTACATCAGGAACTGTACGATCAGCACCGCTACCCAAAGGGAAATCTTTCCCGGCAGGAAAATGCCCATCAGCACGGCGGCGGGCACGGGCACCGCCCACATATAGCCGCTGTCCAGCAGCATGGCGTTGCGGGTATCGCCGCCGGCCCGCAGGCAGAAGAAGCAGAAGCCGTAGATGAACTGCAGGGGGCACAGCACACTCATAATCAGGGAGATCAGCGTTGCCGTGCGCCGCAGCTCCGGCGTCAGCTGATAGGCCTGCGGCAGCAGCACCGACAGCAGGCAGGACAGAAGCATTCCCGCCATGGCGATGACCACGTCCAGCCCCAGCAGCTTCTTGCAGCTTTCCCGGGCCTCCTTCAGCCGATTCGCGCCCAGCTCGGTGCCAATCAGCACGGAGACCGCCGCCGAGGTGCCGGAGGCCAGGATGGAGGCGAACATATTGCACACCTCCGCAATGGAGATGGCGGGCAGGGAGGCCTCGTCCAGCCGGGCGTAGCACCAGAAGTACAGGTTCAGGCCCACGCTCCACAAAAGCTCGTTGGCCACCAGCGGCGACGCCTTCACAAAGAAGGTGCGCACGGTTCTGCCGGGCAGGCGCAGGGCCGCCCTCAGATTCCAGCTGAAATACATCCGTCTGCTCCCCAGCAGCGCCAGATAGACCAGCATTTCCAGCATCCGGGCGATCAGCGTGCCCCACGCCGCGCCTGCCACGCCCATGGCGGGCGCGCCCAGCTTGCCGAAGATCAAAATGTAGTTGCATACGGCGTTGGCGGTGATGGTACCCAGACTGACCAGCATGGGCAGCCGGTTCAGGCCGATGGAGCGCAGGGAAAGCACGCAAACGTTGCTGATGGACGTGGGCAGATAGCTGACGCTGACCACCGCCAGATAGCTGAGGCCCAGCAAAATGGTGTTTTCATCCTTCACAAACAGTCCCATGATCTGCCGGGGCAGCAGCTGCAGCAGCACAAAAAACACCACGGAGATCGCCAAGCTCAAAAACACCTGCAGGGAAAACAAACCCTGACAGGTCTTGTGGTCCTCCGCCCCATAATACTGGCTGATCATCAGTCCCGCCCCGCCGGTCAGCCCGAAGAGCAGGCAGGTAAAGATCGTATAGGGCTTGTTGGCCACGCTGACGGCGCTCATGGCCAGCCCGTTGGGGTCCAGACTGCCCACCATCAGGTTGTCCACCATGTTGAAAAGGCTGTTGATGAGCTGCTGCACCGCCACGGGCAGCATCACGCCCAGCGCCCGGCGGCAAAATTCCTTATCCGCCCGGTAGAGCCTTAATCGTTCCGAAAGCTGCATCTTTGGTCAAGCTCCCATTTCTTCCATAATATTAAAAACATAGCGCCGCACGCGCGCCAAAATTCATTGTATTCTTTCTCTTTGCGCTTTGTCAAGCCGGAAACGGCCGTGCGTTGCCAATCCTTCCAAAACATCGTATAATAAACCTTCGTGAAAACCCGTTCAAAGGAGGGATGACGTTGTACCGCATTTTCATCGTGGAGGACGACCCGGTCATCGTGTCCGCCCTGTGCGCCCATATGGAAAAATGGGGCTTCGAATGCCGGGGCGTGGAGGATTTCCGCAAAGTAACGGAGGAATTTGCCGCCTATGCGCCCCATCTGGTGCTGATGGATATTTCCCTTCCTTTTTATGATGGCTACCACTGGTGCGCCGAGATCCGCAAGCTGAGCAAGACTCCGATGATTTTCCTTTCCTCAGCGGCAGAAAATATGAACATTCTCATGGCGCTCAGCGCGGGCGCGGACGATTTCGTCCAGAAGCCCTTCGACCTCTCCGTGCTGCTGGCCAAGGTGCAGGCTCTTCTGCGGCGCACCTACGATTTCGGGCAGGCGGCTCCCACGCTGCTCAGTCACGAGGGGCTTTTGTACAATTCCGCTGAGGGCACGGTGGAATTTCAGGGAAAGGCCGTGTCTCTCAGCAAAAACGAAAGCCGCATTTTGGGCGTTCTGCTCCGGCACAAGGGCGAGACCGTCAGCCGGGAGACGCTGATGAACGCCCTTTGGGAGACGGACTGCTTTGTGGACGAAAACACCCTGACCGTGAACGTGACCCGTCTGCGCCGCCGGCTGGAAAGCATCGGCGCGCCGGACATGATCCAGACCAGAAAGGGCGTCGGGTATCTGATCTCATGAAAAGAAAGCTGTTTGGAACGGCCCTTGGAGGCTATCTTCGGGAAAAATCCGGCTGGCTTCTGGGCTTTGCGGGCATGATCGTCTGCTTTTCGCTGATCGGCTGGGCCTGCGGTCTGCCGGGTTCCGTGGCGCTGTACGGTGCGCTGCTCTGCGGCGCAGGGCTGCTGGCAGGATGCACTATCGGCTTCTGGCGACACCTGCGGCGGCTTTGTCTGCTTCGGGAGCTGGACGCGCTGCGGGACCCCGCCGAGCTGCTGCGGCCCCGCACCCAGATCGAAACGGAGTACGACCGGCTGCTGCGGCAGCTGTACCGGGAAAAGGCCGAGCTGTTGGCGGAAAGCCGTCAAAGCAGCCGCCGCCAGCTGGACACCTTCTCCCTGTGGACGCACCAGATCAAGGTGCCCATTTCCGCTATGAAGCTGTTGCTGCAGGATCGGCCCGACGCGGCCAGCGCCACGCTTTTGTGCGAGCTGTTCAAGGTGGAGCAGTATGCCGACATGGCGCTGAATTATGCTCGGATGAACGCCTCCTCCACCGACTACGTGCTGCGCACCTGCGATCTGGACGCGCTGTTGCGGAAGGTACTGCGCCGGTTCGCGCCGCTGTTCATTCAGAAGAAGCTGCGGCTCTGCTACGAGCCTGTGTCCTATTCGCTGCTGACCGACGAAAAGTGGTTCTCCTTCGCCGTGGAGCAGCTGCTTTCCAACGCCGTCAAATACACCAAAGCCGGTTCCGTCACCGTGGCGGTGGATGCTGAAAAGCAGCTTTTGACCATTTCCGACACCGGCATCGGCATTGCCCCGGAGGACCTGCCCCGGGTATTCGAGCAGGGCTACACCGGCGAAAACGGTCGGGAACAGCAGCGGGCCACCGGGCTGGGGTTGTACCTGTGCCGGGAGGCGCTGACCCGGCTGGGTCATTCCATTCGGCTGGATAGTACGCCCGGGCAGGGAACCACGGCGTTTGTGGGGCTGGAGCGGGACGAACGGGAGTATGAATAAGAAAACCGGGCTTGCAATCTTACACTTTTGTAAGGTTGCAAGCCCGAATTGTAAGCCAATGCCATGGATGCGCCGCTTCGCCTTCTGCTATACTTTCGGAGCGCTTGGCGCAAAGGAGGTTTTTTGCAATGTCCATACTCAAGGTCGAGCATTTGAAAAAGGTCTACACCACCCGCTTCGGCAGCCAGCAGGTGCAGGCGCTCCGGGACGTGAATTTTTCAGTCGAGGAGGGCGAATTTATCGCCATCATGGGCGAAAGCGGCAGCGGCAAAACCACGCTGCTCAACATTCTGGCGGCGCTGGACAAGCCCACCGAGGGCCATGTTTTTCTGGGCAACCGGGAGCTTTCCGCCGTCAGTGAGAAGGAAATTTCCGCTTTCCGCCGGGATCATCTGGGCTTTGTCTTTCAGGATTTCAACCTGCTGGACACCTTCAGTCTGCGGGACAACATCCTGCTGCCGCTGGTGCTGGCGGGCACGCCCTACCGGGAAATGGAGCAGCGTCTGAAGCCGCTGGCGGACAAGCTGGGCATCACTTCGCTTCTGTCCAAATTTCCCTATGAGGTCTCCGGCGGACAGAAGCAGCGGGCGGCTGTGGCCCGCGCCCTGATCACCGAGCCCCAGCTGCTGTTGGCAGACGAGCCCACCGGCGCGCTTGACAGCAAGGCCACCGACGGCCTGCTGCGGCTGTTCAACGGCATCAACGAAAGCGGGCAGACGCTCCTGATGGTCACCCACTCCGTCAAGGCGGCCAGCCATGCCGGGCGGGTGCTGTTCATCAAGGACGGCGAAGTCTTCCATCAGCTCTACCGGGGCGAAGGCACCGATCAGGACTTCTATCAGCGCATCACCGACACCCTAAATCTTCTTATGACGGGCGGTGGGTCCCGTGCGTAAGGGCTTTTACTGGAAGCTGGCGGCGGGCAACATCCGCAAAAATCGGAAGATCTACTACCCCTATCTGCTCACCGCCGTCCTGACCGCCATGATGCTGTATGTGATCTCTTCGCTTTCGTCCAATCAAAGTCTTGGCTCCGGCAATCTTTTGATAACTTTGCAGCTGGGCAAGCTGGTCACGACCCTCTTTGCGGTGATCTTTCTTTTCTACACCAACAGTTTCCTGATGAAACGGCGCAAGAAGGAATTCGGTCTGCTGAACATTCTGGGCATGGGCAAGAAGCACATTGCGCTGGTGATCTTCTGCGAAACGCTGATTTTGCTGCTGGTCAGTCTGGTGTTGGGGATCGGGCTGGGCATTCTGTTCGACAAGCTGATGTTCCTGCTGCTGATGAAGCTGCTGGGGGCTGCCGTATCAGGCCTTTCCTTCCAGATTCTTCCCGGCGTGGTAGCCAGCACGGCGCTGATCATCAGCGTGATCTTCCTGCTGATCCTGCTCAACTCCATCCGCCAGATTCATCTGGCGAAGCCCATCGAGCTCTTGCGGGGAGGAGAGGTCGGCGAGCTGGAGCCAAAAGCCAACTGGTTGCTGGCCGTGCTGGGATCGCTCTTTCTGGGCGCGGGCTACTACATCAGCATTGCCGTGACGGATGCGGTCACCTCCATTCTGCTGTTCTTCGTAGCGGTGATCTGCGTCATTCTCGGCACATACCTGCTGTTCACGGCGGGCAGCGTCACCCTGCTGAAGCTTTTGCGGAAGGACAAGCGCTTCTACTACGGCAAGCCCGCTCATTTCATCAACGTCTCCGGCATGATCTACCGCATGAAGCAGAACGCGGTAGGGCTGGCCAACGTGGCCATTCTGTCTACCATGGTGCTGGTGATGATCTTCTCGACTTTCTCCCTGTGGTTCGGCATAGACGATACCCTTCGCTCCCACTGCCCCACCCAGCTGGTTTTTGAGATCACCTCCCCCATCTCCCGGGAGACGGTTCTTAGCCGGGTGGAGCAGGCCGTGCGGGAAGAAAACGAGTCTCTTTCCGAGGAGATGGACTATTATTCCATCACCTTTGCCGGCTACAAGCAGGGCAACGTCTACCTGACTGACCCAGAAGCGGAGAATCTGAGCGAGCTGGCCACGGACGGCCTGTCCATGCTGCGGTTAATGGACGCGGAGGATTTTGCCCGGCTTACCGGCGAGAAGGCCGAACTGGCCGAGGATGAGCTGTGGCTGGTAGACGGTTCCGTCCCTCACGCGCAGGACGATCTGTACCTGTTCGACCGTCATTACCGCATCGTGCGGCGGTTTGCCGCCGAGGACGTGGTCATTCCTTCGGATTCGCTCTACGTCTACCCGGTGCGCTGGCTGATCGTAAAAGACCGTGCAGTGCTGGATCAGATCATCGACGAGCAGGCGGCCGCCTATGGCCGCCACGCTTCCAGTCCTGCGACGTGCCTGTTCCTCAACCTGACCACGAGCGACAACGACGCCATTCTGCGCTGTTTTGATCATATTGAGAAGTCCCTGACCGAGGCAGAAGGCTCCATCAGCTTCCGTCGGATCGAAAATCAGATCAATCTTCGGCAGGAGCTTTCCGAGCTGTACGGCGGGCTGCTGTTCGTGGGCCTATTCCTCGGGTCGCTGTTCATCATGGCGATGATCCTCATCATCTACTACAAGCAGATTTCCGAGGGTTACGAAGATCGGGAACGCTTCCGCATCATGCGTCAGGTAGGTCTGAGCAAGGCTGAAATTCGCCGCTGCATCCATTCGCAGATTTTGATGGTGTTCTTCCTTCCGCTGGCAACGGCGCTGATCCACACCTACTTTTCCTTCCCCAGCGTCACCCACATGTTCGCGGCCCTGAGTATGCAGAATATTCCCCTCATGCTGCGCTGCATGGGCGTCAGTTTTCTGGTTTTTGCTCTCCTGTACGCAGTGGTGTATCTGCTCACCGCCCGGGAATACGAAAAGATTGTAGCCTAATGGCTTTCCCGCGGGGTTCCGTCCAGACGGAGCCCCGCTTTTCTCCCAAAACCAGCACAAAAATGAAAACCATGCCAAAACATTTCAAAAAGTGCTTGACAAACCATCTGCCCGTGAGTATACTAACTATGTTGCGCTTGGAGAGTTGGCTGAGTGGTCTAAGGCGCACGACTGGAAATCGTGTGTGGGCTAATACCCCACCTAGGGTTCAAATCCCTAACTCTCCGCCAGTGTTTACTATGCCCAAGTCCTTATTACGTAAGGGTTTGGGCATTTTCTTATTTCCCATTACTACCCCATTACTACCCCATTACTACCCCAATTGAATTTTGCAAAGCCTTACAGTCCTTGGATTAGACGTTCCATTCTGTCAGATGCATCCCGCTGCATTGCTTCGGAAACGTGTCCATAGACATCCATTGTGAACGCCGTGGTCGCGTGACCAAGGGCTTCTGAAATGGTTTTTACGTCCGTACCATTTTTCAGAGATAAGGTTGCGAACGTATGACGAAGATCGTGCAGCCTTGTCTCCCCAATACCCATGGCTTTTACGATCTTCTTAAACTGAGCATAGACCGAGTTGCCGTTCAGGTACTTCCCGTTTTTGTGGGTGAAAACAAAATTTTGATCGTTCATCCAAGCCGCTCCGCACGCAATTCTGTTTTCAGCTTGTTCTTTTTTGACTCGACGCAGCACATCCATTACGCTTTAAGCGGGACGAAATGTGCGTTCTTTGCCATTCTTGAGTGTCATGAACTCATATTGGCTTCCGGGTTTTGTCAGATTTCGATTGAACTGATGGTACACGCGAATTGTTCTGCAAACGAAGTTGACACAATCCCATGTGAGACCAATCAGTTCAGCGCGTCTCATCCCGGTAAAAATCATGACATAGTAGTAGGCATAGTATGGGCTATCCTTGATGGCGTTTAGAAAGTTGCCGAGTTCATCATCTGGTACCGGCGTCATTTCATGCTTGATTACCTTCGGCAAATCGCAGGCATCGGCTGGATTCACACGGATGATGCCTAGCTTTACAGCTTGATTCAAAGCCTTATGCAGCGTACCGTGTAGATTCCGAACAGACTTTGGAGCGATTCCCTTTTTGACCAGACTGGAATAAAAGCGCTGAATCATTGCCCCATCCAGTTTGACAAGATGAATTTTCCCAAGAGCCGGAATAATGTGAAGCCGTAAGTCCGATGCATACTTTCCTCTGGTTGTATCCTTGATAGAGAGGCAGTAACTGCTGAGCCATGTGTTCAGCCATTCTTCTACGGTAATGCCTTCGTCTTTGACATACAAGTTAAAGGCGACATCTGCCTTCAATTTATTTAGCTTGTCTACCCTGCTGGTGCTCATGGCAAATAAGTCGCTTGTAATAGCGGCGCTCTCGAACTCCATATTCATTTCCTTCAGCGCGTCGATAAAAGCCACGGGATGTCTGCTGTGTCCGCACCGAATGACGATTGGGTCGTTCTTTGTTTCAAAGTTGAAAGACGTCAGCTCGTTGAAATGAAACACCTTTTGATCGCATCGGTAAAACACAATCTCAGGAACGTCCGCAATGTATCCCTTCGCAGCATCCAAGTAAGTCATCCTCTCACCTCACTTTGCCTTATTCATTTTTGTATTAGCCATATCCGGCAATCTCGTCTTCCGTATCGTAAGTATCACTCGTTTCCTCGCCAGCAGAGCTGACGATTGTTTTTAGTTTCTGTCGGCAGGCTTTTTCCACAGCCGAGTTCAGCATGTAGCCTCCGACAGACGCGACGGTAATGGTCGCCGACCATTGAATGACATGCTCCAGCAGCGACGCTTCGTAGCTGTCCACGTCGTAAAAGAAAACCAGAAGGAACACCGCTACCGCAACAATCACCCACTGTACCAGACTGGCGGAGGACAGCTTTTTGCTGTGCTGCACATACCATTTGACAAACGCATGGTCGTCGTTCGTTTTCTTTTCCATCCGCTGTCACATCCTTAGTGAATGTTTTCAATCCATGTGGGCAGCGCATCGATCTCTTCCTTCAGATGTTTGATCACGCCGTTCCCGCCCATGTCAAAATAGCTCTGAAACATGGCGTCCAGCACCTCGCGATCCCGTGCTGTAATGTGCTTGTTCCTCAGATGAAAGCGACATGCCTGATTGATCCTGTCCCGAAGGAGTGATAACAGGCCGTTGTGCATCCCCTGATTTTCTTTCTTGAACTTCGTAAACCGCCGCCAAAGCACTGCGACCATGCTGGCAAGGATTCCGCACGCCCAGCCGATCCAGTACTTCAGTATATGTTCCATGGCGACGTCCAGCATCAGTCATCACCGCCTGTCACTGTCAGGGTTATCCCTATAATTCAGGAACCCAAACAAGCCACCAGAGATTATTGCCCAATTTGCGGTAGCAAGATTCGGTATCTGACGACTGATCTTCGCCCCGTCTTCCCGGAGGAGCGGCTTTTGCTCGAAGTCCTCCTGGAAAAACCAGTCAACGCCCTTTCCTCTGCATCGGTTTGGGCTGAAGCGAATCGATATTATATTGACGGAAAGTCCATATCTCTCCCGCTGAAACTCTTTGCTGAAGCGGATGCGGATATCATCGCAGAAGAGCTAAAACGCCGGACTCCGTCAAACGACGGATCGCACTTTCCGGAAATGATAGATCGGTTTATCGCCGCTAACAAGCACCATCTCAACGCTCTGAAGGAAGAGGCCTATTCTTTAGCGGGAACATATTTTTCTTAGGTGCTTTCCAATAAGGATTCTGCCTCAGACGCATACTCCTTATATTTTTCAAGATTGACAGTCATCCCGGATATTAGCATTCCCAACACAAGACATGCATCTTCGGCACATGTAATACTAAACTGCTTGAATTGTTGCTTTGTTCCTCCAGACATGTTAAATACCTCCTATAAAAACAGCCGGGACACCCCGGCTTCCACAACTTACCACTCAAACACCAACTTACCCCTCAAGCGGCAAAACCGGTGGAGGAAAAATTAAATTGTATCAATCCCGGTGTTTTTATATCAGGAAAGCTTATAGCTATGAGTCCATTCGTCTCGTTCTGTGCTAGAATAAAGCAAGAAAGCAAGGCCTGCCAAACGCAAAGCTAGCAGAGGAGAGAAAATGAATGGACAAGAATCCTTTAGCACATACGAAATGGCGGTGTCAATATCACATACAATTACACCAAGTAGCGGAGACAGATAATCTACGAAAGATATATAAAGTAGAGATAGGAAAAATACTCAAAACAATATGTGAAAGACAAGTTTGCCAACATTCCCAAGATATTTGCCACGGCAAAACCAATTCTCCGTCTGTTTGTGTTGCGCCAAACAGGCGGGGTTGGATAACGCCTACAGTTTGAGGACCCGCACCGCGCCGGGGAAGGGAAGAATGTCCCGGATCTCGCCGTCCTTCAGCAGGGTCAGCCCCGAATCCTGACAGGCGGCGAGAATTGTATGTTCGTCCGCCATGCAGAAGTCACGCGGCTCCCTGCCTGCCAGGCGATAGAAAGCATCCCGGCGCAGGGAAGGCAGCGCACAGCGCACAAGAGTGCCCTCGCCCCGGTTGGAGGCATAAAGCCACTTTCCATCCGCCGATGGCCAGAGGGCGGCGGCGGTATTGGGCGTTTGTTCTTCCTCCAGTGTGGAAACGCCTGGTTCGCAGATCCGGCCCTGTTTTTCGCCGAAAACCACGGCATAAATCCTGTTGCCCAGTTCCGTTACCAGATAGGCGCTTCCGTCCGGCGTATATGCCATGTGCCGCGGCCCTTGACCGGCGGGAACAGGGATGCGGTAGCGCTCGCTGAGCAATCCGTCCTCTGCCTGATGGTACACCACCAGTGCGTCGATGCCCAGATCCACCACGCAGAAGCTGCCCGGCAGCGTAGGAATGCGTGTGACCTGATGAATATGAGGTCCGGCCTGGCGGGTGGGATGAAGCCCCCGGCCTTCATGCTGAATGCGCTGTCTGCAGGGGCCGATGCCCTTCTGCGTAAGCGGGAAAACGGTCAGAGAGCCGGTGCCGTAGTTGGCGCAAAGCAGAGATCGGCCGTCAGCGGAAAAGCTCAGCGCGCAGGGGCCGTTGCCTTCCGTAGCCTGACGGGAGATAACGTCCATCCCCGTTTCACTGATTTTAAGCTCGTTTACGCAGCCGCGCATTGGCTCCGGCATGTCGCTGCTGACGGAGAAAATGCGCCCGTTCGGGCCGAGGGACTGCCAGTTGGGGTCGGTCAACGAGCCGTTCGTCCAAAGCAGGCGCAGCCGGTCGTTTTCCAGACGAACCCGGCCGATGCCGGCTCCGCCCATGCGGGTCAGGGTTCCAATCAGAAAATCCATATCAGGGCTCCTTCCTTTTCAAGGCTTCATCGTCGATGTGATAGCACTCCCATGGGATGCGGATCTCAATGCGGCTTTCCACCCCAGGGTCACAAAAAATGGTCAGGGACTGATGATCCCGGTATAGCAGACGTAGGCGCTGCAGTACGCTGCGCAGGCCAAAGCCCTTCAGCTTTTCCACGGGGATCAGATCCTCGTTGATTTCTTCCACCTCGCGGATAGTTTGTTCCGAAAAGCTGCCGCCGTTGTCACTGACGCGCAGTGCCAGCCAGTCGCCCTGCCGCCGGGCCGTCAGATGGATGGTGCGGGTCGCCAGATCGCCGCTGTGCACCAGCGCGTTTTCCACCAACGGTTGAAGCAGCATGCCGGGTACGCGGCAGTTAAGCGTCTTTGCAGGGATGTCCGTAACCAGCGCATTTTCATCCCCGTAGATCTCTCGGTAGAGATATACGTATTCCTCCACATAGCGAAGCTCGGTGCGCAGGCTGGTGAAGCGCTGCTCTTCGGCGGACAGATTGTCCCGCAGATACTGGCTGGCCCGCACGGCCAGGGTGGAGACCTCCTTCTGGCGGCCCATCTGGGCCAGCGCGCTTATAGACGCCAAAATGTTGCAGATGAAGTGTGGGCTGATTTTTGATTGCAGCGAACGGTACTTGAAATCCAGTAGGGCGTATTCCGCCTTCTGGTGCTCCACCGCGTGGCGGATCATCTGATCGGTACTTTCCTTCAGGTTTTTCTGCATCCAACTGAATTTTTCCGCCAGTTCGCCGATTTCGTCCCGCGTGTTGATATCCACCTGCACGTCAAAATCGCCCTTGCTGACCTCGTTCATGGCAAGCTGCAGCTTTTGGACGCTGCGGGTGAGAGAATGGGCGATGAGAGCGGCCAGTCCGATGGCCAGAGCCGCCACTGCCAGACACAGCAGAGCGCCGCTGGAGCATACCGCATTGGCCAGGTTCAGTGCGTCCGACAGAGGAATCAGGTGCGCCGCCCGCCAGCCGTAACGGGTATCGGTGTGCACGGTTATCCAGTAGCTTACGCCGTCGATGCGCACCTCCCGGCTCAGCGGACGGGCGGTCTGGCTGGCGTATTCCGCCACAGCCTGCTGCTCTTCCGTGGAAAAGGGGGACGTTTCCAGCAGGGAGGCGCCTGCACGGGTGAGAATGCAGGTTTTTCCGCTCATGGCCCGGTCCATGCCCATGGCGGACATCATTTGCTGGCTGCTGGTCTGGGCGATGAGTATGCCGGTGAATTTCAGCGGTGTGATATAGCACACCGGCATTTTCAGATACAGCTGTTCTTCATTATCGCCCCGAAACCAGTAGTTGTAGCTGTTTTCCAACGCGTCCTGCAGGCTGTAGTAGGCGGAAAGCAGCGGTGTGGCCCGGTCCGTGATTGCCGATGTGCCGAAAAAAGTGTTGCCCTCCAGATCCACGGCCAAAAAGCTGGTAAAATAGCTGTTGTTGCCGCACATGTTGCGCAGCTCCTGCTCTACCTGAATGCGCTTTTTGGACGGAGAAGCATGGCTTTCCAGACCTTCCGCCAGCAAGACGTTCTGATAGAGGTTGAAGCAGTTCTGCTCCATGTTGGACAGCACAAGGCTGGCGCTGGTGCAGAGCTGGTTGATATAGGCATCGTATTCTGCCGTTTTGTCCTGCAAAAGCCGGGGACGCAAAACGGTGTTGCCGTAAACGACAACACCTGTCAGAATCAGCGCGATGGTCAGCACATGGGTCAGGATGATCTTCTGCCTGAGCTTCATTCCGGTTCCCTCCTGCTGTGTCGGTAATCGCTGGGGGAGACGCCCTCGTGCTTCACAAAAACATTATAAAAGGAAATATAATTCTTGTACCCTACGACCGTGGCGATCTCTTCCAGGCGGTAGGTGGGATCCCGCAGCAACTTTTTCGCCAGGACAATCCGCGCGTCGACGACCCATTCCAGATAGTTGCGCCCGGTATGCTTTTTGATTAGATAGGAAATGTAGTTGGGCGTCAGATCGAAATGGGCGGACAGAGATTGCAGCGACAGCGGCTCACTGGGGTTGTTGCGGATGTAAGACAGGATGCTGGATACGCTAAGGGATCCGCAATCCACCGTTTCGATCTCCTGCGGCTGCTCTTTTTCCTCGATGATGCGCTGCACGATGCGCAGCAGCTTGTCGTTGTCAAAGGGCTTGAGCAGGTAGTCGAAAGCGCGCAGATCCAGCGCCTTTTTGACATACTCAAAATCGTTATAGGCGCTGATGTAAATAACCTTGCTGCCGGGGGAGACAGCCTGAATGGTCTCTACCATGGTCATACCGTCCATGCCCGGCATGCGGATATCCGAAATGATGATATCCGGCTTGCTCTGCAGGATCAGCATACGGCCGCGCTGGCCGTTATAGGCCACACCGGTCACTTCGCAATTCACGCTGTTCCAGTCAATGGCGGTAGCCAGCATATCGGCCGTAGCGCGATTATCCTCCACAATAACGACCGTGTACATCTGGCTTCCCTCCTTGAAAAAATTTCAGCCTTTCACAGCGCCGGACATGATGCCGCTTACGATGTACCGCTGGGAGAACAGATACAAAATCAGCACCGGCAGCATACACAGGGTAAAGAACGCAAAAGCCTGATTCACGTCCACGCCGCTCTCGGAGCGGTACACGAACTGCGCCAACGGCAGCGTGCGGTTCTGCGCGGATTGCAGAATGGTAACGGATACGTAAAAATCGTTCCAGCTGAACAGGGTGTTAAGCACCAGCATGGTCACGTTGATGGGCTTCATCAGCGGGTATACCACCCGCCAGAAGGTGCGGAAGATACTGGCTCCGTCGATATTGGCAGCCTCCTCCAGTTCCGCAGGCACAGTGCGTACAAAGTCGGTGATGACCAGGATGCACATGCCGATCTGAAAGCCGGTTCTGACGATGACAAAGCCGCTCAACGTATTCATGAGCCCTACCGCCTTCAGGTTGACATAGGTGGGGAACATGATGCACTGGAAGGGAATCAGAATGCCCATCAGAAATACGTAATATATGAAATTATATATCTTTCGGCGGCTTCTTGCAAGCACATAAGCGGCCATGGGCGTGATTATGGTCAGAATGGCCACAATCCACACGGTGGTCAGCAGACTGTTGACAAAGCCGGTCTGAAAATCGCCGTTTTTGACGATCACGTCGCGGAAGTTTCCCAGATACAGGGTTTTGGGCAGGCTCAGGGGCGAAGTTGCGCCCATCTCCGACGGCTGCTTCAGCGAATAGACCAGGCTGACGTAGAGGGGACACACAAAAAAAAGCGTGATGAGGACTACAACGATGTTGCGCGCCACACGGCCCAGTTTATGCCGAGCGCGCATGGAAAGGCCGTGATGAGCGGCTGTATTGGCGGCGTTCATGCGTCTACCCCCTTTGAGCGGAAGAATTTGGATACCAAGAAAGAAAAAAACAGCAGGATCAGGGTCATGATGACGGCGGCTGCCTGGCCGTAGCCGGCCTTGGAATTGCCGAAAATGTTGTTGTAGATGAACATGGCCATGGTGGTGGTGGTATCTCGGCCCGGGCCGCCGTTGGTGGTGGCCATGACAGCGTCAAATACTTTCAGACCCCAGGCCAGCAGCAACGAAACGTTTACCGAAAAGGCGGGCACGATCATGGGCACGGTAATCTTTCGGAACTGGTACCATCTGCCCGCACCCTCTACGCTGGCGGCCTCATAGTATTCATTGGGCACACCCTGTAGGGCGGCGATGTAAATCAGCATACAGTAGCCGCTGGTGCGCCACACGCTGATGACGGCGATGCCCAGCATGGCCTGGGATTTGATGGCCAGCGGGCTTTGCACGCCAAACAGGGGGGAGTAAACGGCGTTGAAGATATATTTCCACACAAAGGCTGCCGTCAGCATGCTGATGACATAGGGCATGAATACCAGGGTACGGCAGATATTGTTTATTTTTGACGAACGGTGGATCAGCAGCGCGATGCCCAGACCGATCAGATTGGCAAACACGATGTAGTAGGCGGCGAATTGAAAGGTATTGCTGATGGATTTCCAGAAACTGGTTGATTTGAGCATGGACAGATAATTTTTCAGGCCCACGAATTGGGATTGGGAGGATACCAGGTTCCAATTGGTCAGAGAATATGGAATGCCCTGAAAAAACGGAAAGACGACCGTTATCAGATACAGGATCAGCGCAGGCAGCACAAAACAGGCGTAGGTAATCCGTTTAACGGTGCAGTAGCGCGTTTTCGCAAGCAGAGTGCTGTGAGCTTGCATAAGCGACGCCCCTTTCAAAAAAGATGGAAGAAAAGGGAGATGGGCCCGGGTTCGTGCACGAACCCATCTCCGTCTTGCGCCGGGGAGAACGGCCGCCGGCGACAGAGGATTACTTGCTGGCGTTAATCTCGTCAAAGGCTGTCTGCAGTTCCGCGATGGTATCGGCGGGAGTCAGGCTGCGATCAGCGCAGAAGCCCTGAGTGATGGAACGCCAGTTGGTCAGGTACTCGCCGCTGAAGGAGGCGGTGAAAGCGCCTTCATGCGCGATGTTGCCGGTTTCCTTGGCCTGAATGGCGGTCAGGATCACTTCCGGCATTTCGGTTTCCACGCCAGGCACAACGGAGGGGCACAGGGTGTCGGCGCTCCACTGGCCGGCCACTTCAGGGGTGAGCAGGTACTTCATGAAGTCCAGCGCGGCTTCGGTGTGCTCGCTCTTACCGTTGACCATGAAGATCTGATCCAGCTGCACGCAGTAGGCGTTGGGTTTTCCGTCGTCGCGAGGTACGGCGAACATGCCATACTCAACGGTGGGGTTGAACTGCTGGATCTGTGCGAAAGCCCAAGTGCCGTCATAGATCATAGCGGCGCCCTCGCCGGCGATCAGCTGGCGGCCCATGGTGGTATCGTTGCTCATATCGTCCATTCGGCTGTATTCCATGCGGCGGCCCCATAGCTCCAACGCCTTTTCGAACTCGGGATAATCGGTAAACTTAACTTCACCGGCCATCAGCTTTTCAAAGGCGTCGTTATGACCGTTTTCTTGCAGCAGGGGCCACAGGATAGCGCGCATTTCGATATCGGGATAGGTCACGTTGGAATAGTTGCGGGCCCAGGGATCGATGCCGTTGTCCTTCAAAGTCTTGCAGACAGCGTCCAGTTCATCCTGAGTGGTGGGGACGTTCAGGCCATACTTTTCAAACATACTCTTGTTATAGATGACGCCGTAGGTCTTGAAGTCTAGAGGCAGAGCGTATACGCGGCCATTGTAGGAGCAATTCTTGATGTCGCCCTCGGTCAGGCCCAGTGCGGCGATCAGCTCGTTATCGGTCAGATCCATCACATAGCCGGCCTCAATGATGTCGGCGTACTGGCCGGGCTGGCCCATCATGATGTCGGGCGCGTCTCCGGCGCCTACGCGGGTACGCAGCTGGGTGATGTATTCGTTCTGGCTCAGGGCCTGACTGTCAAAGGTCACATTGGGATGCAGCGCGATGTAGCCTTCCAGGATCTTGTTGAATGCGTTCAGCTTCACTTCGTTGCCCATGTAGTGCAGAATGGTAATGGTAACGGGTTCCTCCGCCAGAGCGGTGGCCGCAAGGCTGCCAATCAGACATACGGTCAGTAGAAGGGCGAACAGTTTTTTCATGTGGGTCTACCTCCTGCTTTGATATTGGTTTGTCCGTGCAGACTGTCCCGCCTGCGTTTGTATTCATTATACGTTAACAGTCCAAATTGGACATATAGCAGATTGTCAAATTCTTATATCAAACCTTCGAATTATCAAAAAACTATTGAAAATCTGGCCCAAATACATATGATGGATGCCAGGAAAAAGGGGAGAGAAGCGTTCCCCGCTCAATAGCAGAAGGAGTGTGCATCCAAGTGAACAAAGTCGCCATGATTACCGGAGCCACCCGCAACACCGGTTTTGCCATCGCTCATCGCTTTGCGCAAAACGGCTATGATGTGGTCGTCACCAGCCGCGACCAGCATAACGCCGATGAGGCCGTGCTCCAATTAAAGAAAGAATTCCCCGAAAACCGTTTTCTGGCCCTTGGCATGAACCAAGGGGAAGCCCAGGCCATTCACAGCGGCTTTGAAAAAATAAGGGATGCCTTTGACCACTTGGATGTGTTTGTAGGCAACGCGGCCGATTTGGCCGTTGACTGCGATGTGTTTAACACCAGTCTGGAACGCTGGAACCAGGTTATCGCCACAAATGTAACAGGCAACTTTCTGTGCGCGCAGGAGAGCGCCAAACTGATGAAAGACGGCGGCAGCATCGTGTTCATTTCCAGCGTACATGCCAACCAGTCTATTGTGGGCCGGGTGGCCTATTCCACCTCCAAGGCTGCCATCGGCGGGCTGATGCGCTCCTTGTCCCTGGAGCTGGCCTACCTGAACATTCGCGTCAACTCCATCATTGCCGGAGCCATCTGGAGCGACCGCTGGGAAAAGCAGACCCCGGAGCAGACCACGCAGCGCCGCCTGAAATATCCTGCGGGCCGGGAATCCTCAACCGGAGAAATTGCCCACGCCGTGTCCTTTCTGTGCGATGAGGAAAGCGCCACCATCACCGGCACCGAACTGACGGTGGACAGCGGCATCAGCATATGCCTGCTGCCCTATCAGCGCGACTGGCACAAGGAGTGAAAGCTATGGATTCCAAAGAACGTATCCTGAATGAAAAGCTGGTTATCATCTCCCGGGGCATCCCTACGGAAAAGCTGCTGAACTGCTGCCAGGCCCTACTGGATGCTGGGGTGTGTTGCCTGGAAAGCACCTTCGACCATATGCTGCCCGATCCCATCACGGATAACTGCGAAAAGATCCGCGCCATCCGCCGGGCCTTCGCGGATAAGATCTGCCTGGGCGTAGGCACCACCCTGAACTTGCAGGAGGCGCAGGCTGCCTTTGACGCGGGCGCGGAATACGTGATCTCCCCCAGCACGAATCCGGCATTGATTCATGAAACTAAGCGGCTGGGTATGGTGTCCATCCCAGGCGCCATGACCCCCAGCGAAATCTGCAACGCCTGGGATGCGGGCGCGGACGTGGTGAAGCTGTTCCCGGCGGACGACGTGGGCTTCCATTATATCCAAAACCTGAAGGGTCCCCTGCCGCACGTGCCCCTGATGGCTACCGGCGGCGTGAACCCCAGCACCATCCCTCAATTTTTGTCTGCCGGCATCAGCGCCGTAGGCACCGGCGTGACCGTACTGAAAAAGAACCTGATCGCCTGCGAAGATTACGAAGCCATTCGCGACCTGGCCCATATGCACAAGGACGCCATCCGCCTGTGGCAGAAGGAGAACGCCAAATGAAGATCACCGACATCAAAGCCTTTACTATGGACGCATTCCGCACCAACTGGACTTTTATCAAGGTGGAGACGGACGAAGGCCTCTACGGCTGGGGCGAAGCCAGCCTTGGCACCCGGGAGCACGCGCTTGAGGGCTGTGTGGAGGACATGAAGCGCATGGTGGTGGGCCGCAACCCCATTGACATTGAGAAAATGTGGTTTGAGGTATACCGGGACAGCTACTGGAAGGGCGGCCCGGTGATGATGAGCGCCCTGAGCGGCATTGAAATCGCCTGCTGGGACATTGCGGGCAAATTTTACAATGCGCCGGTATGCAATCTGATCGGCGGCCGCCTGCGGGACAAGGTGCCCATGTACGCCAACGCTTGGTTTGTCGGCGCCCGTACCCCGGAGGAGTTTGCGGGAAAAGCGAAATATACGGTATCCAAGGGCGTGAAGGCCCTGAAATGGGATCCATTCGGTAAAGCTCACATGACCCTGTCCCGCCGCGAGATGGACGCGGCCGTAGCCTGTGTAGGCGCGGTGCGCGAGGCGGTGGGTCCGGAGGTGGAACTGCTTATCGAGTGCCACGGTCGATTCAATCACTTTACCGCCGTCAGTATGAGTCGGGAGCTGGCGCCCTTCAAACCCATGTTCATTGAGGAACCCACCGTGCCGGACTGCATCGATTCCCTGAAATGGGTGCGGGATCACAGTATGGTACCTGTGGCCGCCGGTGAACGTTTCTACGGCAAGTACGTTTTTTGGGATGTGCTGCACAAGGAAGCCATCGACATCGCCCAGCCGGATATCTTCCACAACGGCGGCATTCTGGAAAGCAAGAAGGTAGCCGCCATGTGCGAAAGCTGCCACGTACCGGTGTCCTTCCACAACCCCTCCGGTCCGGTGTCTAACGCGGCCATTTTGCAGCTGGCGGCCTGCACCCCCAACTTCCTGATTCACGAGATCATGATCACCGACGGCACCTTCCGCCAGAACGTGACCAACGAGAAAGTGTATTATCAGGATGGCTTTATTCTGGTGCCCGACAAGCCCGGCCTTGGCATCCAGGTCAACGAGGAATACCTCAAGACACGCCCCTACTTGCCCCGCAACCTGCGCCACTACACCGGCACCCTGACCGATATCCGCCCCAAGGATGATACCGTATACTATTTTAAGGGGTGGGACGAAGGCGAATAAGACTGAAAGACATCGGCTCTGAAACATTTTTCGAAAAACGCCCGCGGAAAAGGTTTCTTTCCGCAGGCGCTTTTTGCGCAAGAAAATCCCCTGCCAAACCGGCAGAGGCAGTTTTATGCGGTGTCCATAGTGGTGTACATCCTACGACTACTGGAATCTGGATCATCTGGAGCTGATTGCCGCTGCCAAGGACGCGAACAGCGGCTGCGTCGCGCTGCTGGACGAGTTGACCGGAGCCGTGGGCGCGGCGATTCAGTTCTGGCAGCTTTCCACCGACCGGCCCCCTGTACCTTCGCATTTTCGAGGCGGACGGTATTTCCGTATACCGGTACGAGAAGGGCGAATACCGGGAGGAACAACCCAAGCGCGCCTATAAGCTGGCTGTGCGCCGGGATGCGCTGAGCGATTCCGTGGTGGGCGGCGAAAGCGATTCTTCCCTACCCCCTGCGGAATACCTAGCCGCCCTTTTCCCAAATCGCCTTTGAAAATCTGCAGGAGGCTCCCGCGCTCATCCGCCGCTTGCAAAGCGAAATGCGCCAGGCCATTTTGCACGGCGAAAGCACGGACAAAATCGCGGAGCGCATCTGCCGGGTGATGGACAACGGAGCCTATAACGCCCGCCGTATCGCTCAAACGGAGCGCACCCTCATTCAATCGCAGGCCCGCTATGAGCAGATGCTTCAGCTGGCCGCCCGCGGCGTTCGGCTTCAAAAGAAATGGGTTGCCCGCATGGATAAACGCACCCGCGATACCCACGCCGAGTTGAACGGAACGATCATCGGACTTCAGGAGCGCTTCTCCAACGGCCTCCTGTACCCCGGCGACCCCAGCGGCCCGGCTAAGGAGATCATCAACTGCCGCTGCGTGCTGATCGCAGTGTTTGGAACGGCAAAAGCGTTGCCCGCTTCCCCAAAACATGATATTCTCCGTAGGCTGATGGACGACTAATAGTCGCAAATTGAAGTTCAGAACATTCATATTGAAGATTCATCTCTCTTTTTAACTCAACATGTTCTGTACCATGCTTCATTTTGATAGCGATACAGCCATTTGTACCCCTGTTCTTCGCAATGACCTAAGCCATGCAAACTCTCCGCTTCCGATTTATTTATCCTGGTAAAAACCATTCTGACTCATCGTGCGCCATACCAGATACATGGTTTCATAGTTCTCAGCAATGAACTTTTGAATTTGAGAGGCTTCTCGCTCCATCAGCTTACCTCGATTGGTCATACGAGAACTACCATACACCACGAACAAAGAACTTGGCAGACCCAGCCTCAGTCAATTCTTCATCGCTGGCATGGGCATACATACATTCCACCACGCAATGAGAAGTGAAGTACAAATAATAGCCGCAAACCTTAAATGAAAAGTACTTAGGCACTGTGCATGTCCTCCAAGAACTCTTTGTTGCGGTTGTAGTACCGAAGAACCATGTCGTCTTCCTCGTCAGACATCAGCGATTCAACCACGTCGCCATTCTGGATAACCGCACGCTTGGATATATCATTCAAATCCACGACTTCAATATAGCCATCCTGTACGGTATAAGCATAACCGGCTACAATCACATCAGCACGATCCGCCGCTTCCTGCATGGTCATTGCACTGTCACCTCCTTGATAGAATCAAAGAAATTCTGAGGCAACTTCAACCTTTCCGCAATAAAACGCAGATTGATAAACTCTTCCACAGGTTGAGGAACGGTAGAGTATTTTGCCATGCACTCAATGTATCCCTTGTTCCATTTCTGAATGGACAAATAGCGTTCCAGATACGGAGACGTTTTGAACTTAATACATACATCCCCTGTCTTGAACATGCTGTACCTCGGTTCGTTGGTAAGAACTCCAATGTTTTGAGAACTCATACGTCATCGCCTCCTTCATCTTATTATATCACGCTTCCGGGATTTCGTCATCTGCCAACAGCATACCGTTCGCATCAAAGCCTATATTCAGCCAGCCAATTTCTTGCGCACGGCGAAGTGTCTGAGCGAGGCAGCGGTCTTTCTGTGTAATACATGCAATGCATTACTTGCACGAACTGATAATTGCAATTGTTCTATAGGTGTTCCAGCCATTTCCCTGTAGGACTACAATACATCTTGGACAAACGCAAAAAAGGAAAGAGAGATAGAGTCTCATATGCTAAAGTTGAGTTACCACATCACAACTCGGCGAAAGGAGACCATA
>URJB01000023.1 GCA_900548145.1 uncultured Eubacteriales bacterium
GCTACCGCAGTCCGAAGCCCGCGCCCCGTAGGGGAGCGGGCCGCAGAGCGCTGTTCGCGGGCGATGACGGCCAATCAGGTTTTTTCGACCGATCAATACTCGGCGCTGCCGGTGGTACGGGGGAAGGGCAGAACGTCGCGGATGTTGGTGATGCCCGTCAGGTACATCACCAGACGCTCGAAGCCCAGACCGAAGCCCGCATGGGGATGCGTGCCGTAGCGGCGGGTGTCCAGATAGAAGGAGTACTCCTCCTCGTTCATGCCCAGCTCATGGATACGCCGGGTCAGCACGTCCAAACGCTCCTCACGCTGGCTGCCGCCGATCAGCTCACCGATGCCGGGCACCAGCATGTCGGTGGCGGCCACGGTCTTGCCGTCGTCGTTCAGGCGCATATAGAAGGCCTTGATGTCCTTGGGATAGTCGTAGACAAACACGGGCTTCTGGAAGTGCTTCTCGGTCAGATAGCGCTCGTGCTCAGTCTGCAGGTCGATGCCCCAGCTGACGGGGTATTCGAACTTCTGGCCGCTCTTTTGCAGAATGTCGATGGCCTCGGTGTAGGTGCAGCGGGCGAAATCGCTTCCGGCAATGGCGGTCAGCTTGTCGATCAGTCCCTTTTCCACAAAGCTGTCCAGGAAGGCCATTTCCTCGGGCGCTTCGGCCAGAATGTGGGTGATGACGTACTTGAGCATGTCCTCGGCCAGCGACATGTCGTCAAACAGGTCGGCGAAGGCAATCTCCGGCTCCACCATCCAGAACTCGGCGGCGTGACGGGGCGTGTTGCTCTTTTCGGCCCGGAAGGTGGGACCAAAGGTGTACACGTTGCGGAAGGCCTGACAGAAGGTCTCCACGTTCAGCTGGCCGCTGACGGTCAGGTTGGCGGGCCTACAGAAGAAATCCTGCGAGTAGTCCACCTCGCCGCTCTCGGTCTTGGGCACGTTTTCCAGAGGCAGGGTGGTCACCTGGAACATTTCGCCCGCGCCTTCGCAGTCACTGGTGGTGATGAGGGGCGTATGCACGTACACAAAGCCCCGCTCCGCAAAGAAAGCGTGGAGCAGCTGCGCCGCCAGCGAGCGGATGCGGAACACCGCGTAGAAGGTGTTCGTCCGGGGACGCAGGTGGGCGATGGTGCGCAGGTATTCGAAGGAGTGGCGCTTTTTCTGCAGGGGATAGTCGGGGGAGCACAGGCCCACCACTTCGATCTCCTTGGCCTTGAGCTCAAAGGGCTGCTTCATGCCGGGGGTGGGCACCAGATCACCCTTGGCCCGGATGGCGCTGCCCAGCGTCACCTTCAGGGCGTTGGCAAAGTCCGCCGTCTTGCCGTCCTCCAGCACGATCTGCAGGTTTTTGAAGTAGGTGCCGTCGTTCAGCTCGATAAAGCCGAAGGCCTTGCTGTCGCGCACGGTGCGCACCCAACCGGAAACGGAAACGTCGGTCAGGGTCTCGGTGGGCGGCTGATGAAACAGCTCGCGAATGCTCGTGTCTTTCATGGAAGTATTTCCTCCTCAGCAGTTGGGATCAGGCGTGTTTGCCCAGCATGGCCGCGCCGATCATGCCGGCGTCCGCGCCGAGACGGGCCAGTTCAATCCGGGAATAGGGAAGGGTCTTGAACAGCAGGTACTTGGGCACCCGGGCGCGCACCGCGTCCAGCAGGAAGGAACCGGCCTTGCTTACGCCGCCGCCCAGCACGATGACCTCGGGATCGAGGAACGCAATGATGGTGTAGCAGGCCTTGGCCAGATAGTCCACATAGGTGGTGAAAACCTTCATGGCCGCGTTGTCCAGCTCCCGCGCCGCGTCGAACACAATCTTGGCAGTGAGCTTCTCCGGGTCGCCGCCCACCATTTCCATCATCATGCTTTCGGGGTGCTGCTGCAGAATCTGCTTGCCCATACGGATGATGGCTGTGGCGCTGCAGTAGCGCTCCAGACAGCCTTCGTTGCCGCAGGTGCAGGGCACGCCGCCGATGTCCATGGGAATGTGGCCGATCTCGCTGCCCACGCCGTGGAAGCCGCTCCACGGACGGCCGTTGATGACGATGCCGCCGCCCACGCCGGTGCCCAGCGTCAGGAACACGCTGGAAGAAGTGCCCTTGCTCACGCCCGCCACGCTCTCGGCAAAGCCGGCCACGGTGGCGTCGTTGTCAATAAAGACGGGCTTGTTGATGTATTTCTGCAGCTCGCTGCGCAGGGGAACGTCCTTCCAGCCCATGTTGGTGCAGAAGATGACATTGCCGGTCTTCGCGTCCGCAATGCCGGGAATGCCGATGCCCACGGAGTGAACGTCGTCCACCGTCAGCTTGGCCTCATCCAGCACCTTCAGGGCGCAGTGGCCCATGTCCGCGATGATCTCCTGATAGGGGCGGCCCACCAGCGTGGGGGTCTCGCCCTGATGGATCAGCTGACCCTGTTCGTCCACCACGCCGATCTTAATGCCGGTTCCGCCTACGTCAATGCCAATGTATACCATGATTCCATCCTCCCGTACTGCCCATATTTTTAGAAAATAACCGTTGTTTTATGAATCCGCTCCGTCCCCGTTCGAGGAGTTCTGCGCGATCATCTCATTCAGCCGCCGGTCCAGCTCGTGGGCGGCGCTGTAGCCCATGCGCTTCAGGCTCAGGTTCCGGGCCGCCACCTCGATGATGATGGCCAGGTTCCGGCCCGGCTTCACGGGCATGACCTGATAGGGCACCTTTACGCCCAGAATGCTGACCGTCTCTTCCGTCAGGCCCAGCCGGTCGTACTCCTTGGTGGAGTCCCACTTTTCCATGTGGATGACCATGTCGATGGACTTGGACAGAATGACGGAGCCAACGCCGTACATGGCGCGGATATCGATGATGCCGATGCCGCGAATCTCCATGAAGTGACGCACCATTTCGGGCGCTTCGCCCACCAGCCGGTCGTCGGACACCCGGCAGATGTCCACCACGTCGTCCGCCGCCAGCTGATGGCCCCGCTTGACCAGCTCCAGCGCGGCCTCGCTCTTGCCCACGCCGCTTTCGCCAGTCAGGAGAACGCCTACGCCGTAAACGTCCACCAGCACGCCGTGACGGGTCACGTGGGGGGCCAGCACCCGGTTGAGGTACATGATGGCCTGCAGGGTGAATTTGGTGGTTTTCACCCGGCTCATAAAGACGGGAATATCCCGCTCCGTGGCGATCTGCAACAGCTCCTTGGGCGGGGTCATGCCCCAGCAGCAGACGATGCAGGGCAGGTCGTAGCTCAGGTAGCGCCGCAGCACCTTTTCCCGCACGGTGGGCTCGATGGATTCCAGATAGGTCATCTCCACCTTGCCGATGACCTGAGGCCGCTCGGCGGCGAAGAACTCATAAAAGCCGCAGAACTGCATTCCGGGCCGGTTCAGGTCGGTGACGTTGATATCCATTTCCTTCCGGGTGGTTTGCGTCAGCGGTTCCAGATTCAGGGCCTGACAAAATTCCTCGATGGCGATCATGCCGGTTCCTCCTTTGCGGTTTGGGTCAGGTGCTGGGAAGGCCGAGCACATGCTCGGCTACGAAATGAGCCACGCCGTCTTCCTGATTGCTCCGGCAGACGAAGCGGGCGGCCTGTTTGGTCTCCGCCCGGGCGTTGCCCATGGCTACGCTGTTGTGGGAAAAATTCAGCATACTGATGTCGTTCAGGCTGTCGCCGAAGACCATGGTGTTCTCCGGGGTCAGGTCCAGCCGTTTCGCCAGCCGCCGCAGGGCGTTGCCCTTGGAAACGTTGGGGGCGATGCCTTCGATGAAGAAGGGCTTGGACATGGTGAAGTCTGCCTGTCCCCGGAAAGCCTCCTTGATGAGCGGCATCACCCGCTGCACCTCGCTGGGGTCGGTGACGCTAAGAATTTTCGGCACCGGGTAGTCAATGAAGCCCAGCAGATCGCCCACGGCCTGCCCTTTCATGCCGGAGGAATGCCGGTATTTTTCGGAGGGACCGCACTCTTTGGCGTAGTAGAAGTACTCGCCTCGGTAGACCTGCACGTAGAAGCCCTCGTTCTGCAGGTAACGGACGATGGCCCGGGCGGTTTCCGGGGGAATGGTCTCTTCCTCCAGCACCTGATGGTCGGAGGAGATAAGCTGCGCGCCGTTGCAGGCGATGTAGGGGCAGTCCACGCCGATCTGGGCGGCGTAGGGGGCTACGCTGGTCTGGGTGCGGCCGCTGGCAGGAATGACGTGGATGCCCCGGCGGATGCACTCGCGCAGCGTGGCGACGGTGTAGTCGGACAGCTTGCCCTCGTCGTTCAGCAGGGTGTCGTCCATATCGGAGATAATGGCTTTGATCTCAGTGTTCATGATGCTTGTCTCCTGTACGGCGTTTTGCGAAAAAATCCTGAAGAAGCGTTTGGGCTTCTTCCTCCATTAGGCCGCCCACGCAGGACACCCGGTGGTAAAAGACGGGATCCTGCGTCAGCGCCAGTACGCTTTCGCAGCAGCCCTGCCGCTGATCCCGGGCGGCGAAGAAGCAACGCTCCAGCTGGGCCATTACCATGGCCCCTGCGCACATGGGGCAGGGCTCCAGCGTGACGTAAAGGGTCAGCCCGTTCAGCCGCCGAGTGTGCAGAAGCTCTGCTGCCTGACGGATGCACAGAAGCTCCGCGTGGGCGGTGGGGTCGTTCCGCTGCTCCCGCAGGTTGTGGGCCCGGGCGATCACCTGACCCTGCCGGGCCAGCACCGCGCCCACGGGCACTTCGCCCTCCCGGGCAGCCTGCCCGGCTTCCTCCAGCGCCAGCCACATCAGTTCTTCGTGGCTCATGCGCTGACGCTTTCTGCGGCTTCCGCGTGGTTCTGATTGACCTGCTGGGGTTCCCGGAAGGTGGGTACCAGCTCATGCAGACAGGCGCGCATATCGCCGCCTTCCTCAATGCACTGGCGCAGGGTATCCAGCATGGCTTCCAGCCTGTCTACACTGATCTGTTCCGGTTTGGCAATGAAGATCTTCCGATTCTCCGTCCGGGAAATGCCCTCGCCGTCCAGCAGCAGCTCCTCGTAGAGCTTTTCACCGGGGCGCAGACCGGTGTAGACGATCTCGATCTTCTGCCCGTTTTCCGGCGCGTAGAGCTGAATCATACGTTCGGCCAGCTCCCGAATCTTCACCGGGCGGCCCATGTCCAGCACGAACAACTCGCCGCCCCGGGCAATGCTGGCCGCCTGCAGCACCAGACTGGCGGCTTCGGGAATGGTCATGAAGTAGCGGATGATCTCCGGGTGGGTCAGGGTGATGGGCCCGCCGGAGCGGATCTGCTGCTCAAACTTGGGCACCACGCTGCCGTGGGAACCCAATACGTTGCCGAAGCGGACGGCGGTAAACTCGGTGGTGGACTGGGCGTTGCGGGCCTCGATGACCATTTCCGCCAGCCGCTTGGTGGCCCCCATCACGTTGGTGGGGTTGACGGCCTTGTCGGTGGAAATGAGCACGAAGCGCCTGACCCCGTGGCGGATGGCGGCCAGCGCCGTCAGGTTGGTGCCGAATACGTTGTTTTTCACTGCCTGATCGGGGCAGTCCTCCATCAGGGGCACGTGCTTATGAGCCGCAGCGTGGAGGACGATCTCCGGCTTGTAGCAGCCGAAAACTTCATCCAGCCGCTGCTCGTCCCGGATGGAACCCACGCACAGGATCAGCTTTTGAGAAAGATCCTGCCGGTATTCCCGTTCCAGATCGGAATACAGGTCGTACATATAGTTTTCGCTGATGTCGTATAGGACGATCCGTTTGGGCTGCAGGGGAAAGAGCTGGCGGCACAGTTCACTGCCGATGCTTCCGCCGCCGCCGGTGATGAGGATGGTCTTATCCCGCACAAAGGCAGCCACCTGCGTCATATCCAGCTGTTCCTCCGGGCGGCCCAGCAGATCGCCGATGTTCAATTCCCGCAGGGCCCCGGCGCTGGGCCGGCTCCCTTCCAGATTCTGCAGGGGCGTGACCCGCTTGACCCGGCAGCCGGTAGCAAGGCATTTTTCGATCACCGGGTTCAGGTCGGCCTTGGGGGTGGAAATGGCGATGATGATGTCGTCGACGGAATAATCGCTGGCCAGCTTGAGAATATTGCCGCTGCCGCGCACCACGGGCACGCCGCTCAGGCTGGAGCCGGTGCGCTGCTGGTCGTCATCCACCACGATGACGGGCACGCAGCTGCCATAGTTTCCGTGCTGCATCTCATGCACCACATTGGCCCCCAGCCAACCGGCCCCCACGATCATGGTGCGGCGCTGACCGACAGTGCGGCGAGGGAAGAAAGGAAAGTGCCGCCGGGTGACGGCATAGCGGTAGATCAGCCGGGATGCGCCCACCAGCGCCATGCTGATGAGCCAGAAAAGCGGGTAGATCAGCCGGTGCAGCCGGAAAAGATTCTGGGGCCGCACAAAATAATTGGCGATGACGGAATACAGATAGGTACAAACCGCCAGCGCCAGCGTGGACAGTACCACCCGCAGCAGGTCTTCCGCCGAAGCGTACTGCCACATGGTGCGGTAAAGGCCGAAAACGGCAAACAAAATCAGCCCCATCAAAGTCATAGCCGGGGCGATACGGAAATAAATCTGAAAGAAAGAATAAGAAATGGTGGTGGTATAGCGCAGAACCTGCGAAAGAATCATGGCCAGATTGATCAAAACCGCGTCCAGCAGAAGCCACAGCCCCGTGCGGACGGCTTTCTGCGTTTTGGGTTTAAGCGTCACGACGTTTCCTCCCCCTGCCTCAGGAACTAAGGTGCAGAATCCTGCACAGTTCTTCATTATAGCACAGAATCGGGAAAATGCATAGGTTTGACGGTAGTATGGAGAAAAAGGCGTTTTACGGCAGAAAACAGGAATCCGGCAGCCCGGGGAAGAAACTTTTCATAGCGAAACGGAAACAGGTTGGGAGGAAAAAACATGAGGAAACTGGCGGGATGGATGGCGGCGCTGCTGCTTTGGGCGGCCCTTGTCCCCTGTGCGGCCGCGGAAAGCAAACGGTACGAAACCAGCTTTCTGGACGTGTTCGACACGTTTTCACAGGTGGTGGTCTACGCGGATACGCAGGAGGCTGCGCAGGAAATTTTGCAGACCGTCCATGACGAACTGAAGGTTTACCACCGGCTGTTCGATATTTATCAGGCTTACGAGGGCGTGAATAATCTTTATACCGTGAACCAAAACGCTGGGATCGCGCCGGTGGCGGTGGAACAGCCCCTGTACGACCTGCTTACTTTCGGTAAGGAAATCTATGCTCAAACCGGCGGCAAAACCAATATCGCACTGGGCAGCGTGCTTTCCATCTGGCACGAATACCGGGAGCTGGGGCTGGCCGATCCGGAACACGCGGCGGTTCCCTCGGCGGAGGAGCTGTACCGGGCGGGCGAACATACGGACATCGATCAGATGCTGCTGGACCCGGAAAAAAGAACCGTCTATCTGACCGACCCGGAAATGTCGCTGGACGTGGGAGCCATCGCCAAGGGCTGCGCAGTGGAGCTGACGGCGCGGAAAATGGAAGCGCAGGGCGTGGACAGTCTGCTGATGAGCATCGGCGGCAATCTGCGCTCCATCGGGCGAAAGGGCGACGGAACGCCCTGGCGGGCGGGAGTGCAGAATCCCGATTTATCGGCGCAGCAGCAGAACCTTGCGGTGATCGACCTGACGGACGCTTCGCTGGTGACCAGCGGCAGCTATCAGCGCTACTACACGGTGGACGGCCAGCAGTACCACCACATTATCGACCCGGAGACCCTTTACCCGGCGGAGCACCATTGGGCCGTTTCCGTATGGACGGCGGATTCCGGGCTGGCGGACGCGCTGTCCACCGCTTTGTTCGTGATGTCGCTGGATGAAGGCAAGGCGCTGGTGGAAGGCTGGCCGGGCGTGGAAGCCCTTTGGGTACAAAAAGACGGAACGCTGGAATACAGCAGCGAATGGCCTGAGCGGGCACGGTGAACAAAAAACATACAAAAAACCGCCCCGGCATTGCCGGGGCGGTTTGCTGTAATGATAAAGATCAGTCTTTGCAGCAGGCGCAGTACAGTGCGTAGCTCAGGAAACCGGCACAGGTGGCGAAGGCTTCGCCGGTCTCGCAAAGGCCGGTATCTTCGTTGACGCTTTCACAGGCAACGCCGTTATCCAGCGGCGTGCGGCTCAGGTGCAGCAGAGCGCTGTCCGCGTGGCCACTGAGTAGGCTGTTGCAGATGGATAGAATCCACGGATAGGGCGCGTGCTTGCAGCCGATCTCCGCAATGGGGTGTCCGGCGAAGGACAGCGGATAGCTCTCGTCCCGGATCATGGCCGCCGTGTTTTGCCAGATGGGGTCGCTTTCTTCGCAGAAGCCGTAGAAGGGGAGCAGCAGCAGGCTTCCCGGCGGCTCGTCGTAAATGTCAAAGTGGCCGTTCAGGTCGACCGACCACGCGAAGAAGGGCCGCCCGTTCTGCTCCTTGACGCAGTGTTCGTAAACTGCCCGGCGGGTGCGTTCCGCTTCTTCCGCCAGCTCTGGACGGTTCAGCAGCTTCGCCAGCGCCCGCAGCGCATAGCACACCAGTGCGTTGTCGTAGGTCAGGTAAATATGGTTATGCATATCGTCCGTGGGCTGCAGGAAGGTCTCATACATTGGGACGGAAGGATGCTTTTTGGCCTCCATTCTGCGTAGAATTTCTTCGAGACCGTCCCGCACAAAGGGCCGGGCCGCAAAAGCGGTATCGCCGGTCTTTTCCACGTAGCGGTCCAGGGCGATGACCGGCGCGCAAAGCTCGTCCAGCTCGAAGCCGGGTTCCAGCATGGTTCCGTCGATAAAGCGGCTGTGAACGCCGAAGTTCCGGGCCTGACGGGTGAACACGTAGGTCAGGATCTCCCGGGCATAGGCCGCGTCCACCGTCAGAATGGCCGGGAAGGCCCACAGCAGACTGTCCCGATCCCAGTACGCGGCGGAGACGTAGTAGCGCGGGCTTCGGCTGGTCATCAGGCACAATTCCTCCGTGTCGACGGTGCGGCCGGAAGCGTAGAAAAAGGCGAAGAACAGATTGGTGTTCAGAAGCTCGTGAAGTTTCGGGTCGGCAAGAGGCTTTTCCCGGGCGGACAGCCAGCGGACGGTGCGGCCGTAAACCGCGTCAAAGCCCTGCCGCAGCAGCTCCTTGGCGCTGGTGGAGGCGGCAACGCCCTCATAGCCCACGCCCCACGGGATATCCAGCACGGCGGTCTCGCCGGGCTGCAGCACGGTCTCCCGGTAGATGTCGTAGGCAAAATCCGACCGATTCCACCGGGCCTGCTGGTCGATCTCCGCAAATTGCTGCGGATCGGCCACACAGGGCGCAAAGGCAAGCAGCGGAAGTCCCGGCTTCTGGCTGAAAATGAACATATGGTTCCAGCCGGATCCATAGGCTTCCCGGCCTTCGGTCAGTTCCGTGGTCTCGTTGACCTCGTGCAGCGTCTGATCCCACTGACCGTCCGTGCCGAAACGGACGGTGCGGGGTTCGGCATTCTGATTCTGAACGGACAGCCGGAGAACCAGCGCCCGTTCACCCACGGGGGTTAGATAGGTGCAGGTGAAGCGGAGCTTCTGTTCCTCTGAGACGAAGCGGGGGATCCAGCAGTGCTCACGGCTCCATACGGGGTGAAGGGGCAGACGCTGGCCGTCCAGCTCCACATAGGGACGGATCAGCCCGTCCTTTCCGCGGATTTCCAAGAGTCCCTTGACCTGCATGTACAGGAAGGTGACGCCCTCGACGGCACCGTCGTTTTCCCGGATGGTGGGCAGGGACAGATATTCGTTGCCAGTGACCTGATAAGCCATAAAGGGGCTCCTTTCTATGATCTTGCGCCGGGTTCAGGCTCGGCGGGTTCCAGACGGCGGACGCTTTGCCGCTCCACCAGACAGGTGCCCAGCAGCGTCCGTTCGGGGGCAAGGCCCCGTTGGCGGATGTGCCGCAGCAGCATTTCCACCACCAGATGGGCCTTTTGGGAAATGTCCTGCGACAGGGTGGTCAGCGCCGGCTGCACCATGGTAGCCAGTGGCAGATCGTCGAAGCCGACTACGGAAACGTCCTCCGGGACGCGCAGCCCCAGCCGAGAAAGCGCCTGCATCAGCTGGACCGCCGCCTGATCGGAGGTGCAGAAAAACGCGGTGGGATGATCGGGACGTGCCATCAACTGCCGGAGCGAATCCGGCGGGAACAGTTCTTCCCGGCGATGAAGGATAAATTCCTCCCGCAGCTCTATGCCGCCTTCGGCAAGCCCGGTTCGGAAACCGTCCAGACGGTGACGGTCTACGTCGCTTTCGTCCACGTTGTTGCCCAGAAAGCCCACGTGCCGGTGTCCCATGTGAATCAGATATTCGCCCGCGATCTGCCCGCCCGCGTCGTCGTCCATGCCGACATGGTTGGCTCCGGGAATACGCACGTAGCAGTCCGTGAAAACGGTGGGGATATCGGTCAGGGATTTCAGCGTGTGCAGATGCCGGTTGTACGCGCCGCTGAAGATCACGCCCGCCACGTTCCATCCCCGCAGATCCGCATCGATCTCCTTGTAGTTGTCGGAAAAGCGGATCAGGGGATAGTAGCCGTTCTGCTGAAGCTCCACGGTCAGCGCGCCCACATACTCCGCCGTGTAGGGGTTGCGGAAGATGTTTTCCCCCGGCGAAGCCTGAACGATGATGGCAACGACGTGGGATTCCCGCTGGGCCAATGAACGGGCGGCCTGATTGGGCACGTAGCCGGATCGTTTCATAATGGCCTGAATGCGCTCTGCCGTGTCGGCGGAGACACGGCTGGAATTTCCATTGAGCACATTGGAGACGGTGGTCGTGCTGACGCCGGCCTCCTGTGCGATTTCCTTGAGGGTGATCAACGTGCCACCTCCTTTTCAAAGTGCTTTCCATCAATATAACACAACCGTAAATGCTTTGCAATGGGTTGAACGATAAACTTTGCAACGATGAAGAAAACGGGAATTTTTTTTCCTTACGACGCATTGAGAGGGTCAAGCGATAGTTTCAGCTCCAAAAGAAAAATAAAAACAAAAATCTAATATTTTCAACACTTTCAACGATTCTTTGCATGAAAACAAAAAAAGTATCTTGACAAGGGAATTTTTCGGTGATAGAGTAAAAGCAAGTTAAGCGGTAAATCAAAAAAACGAAATGGGAGGGACGCCGTATGGATCGCTCTGGAACGTGGAAGCGGATCAGCCGGAACTGGGGACTGTATCTGCTGCTATTGCCCGCGCTGGTGCTGCTGATTTTGTTCGCCTACAAGCCCATGTACGGCGTGGTGATCGCGTTCAAGAACTACAAAAATTCGCTGGGCATTCTGGGCAGCCCGTGGGCGGACCCGCTGTTTAAGAATTTTCAGCGCTTCTTCAACTCCTATCAGTGCGGAACCACCATCCGCAACACCCTTCGGCTGAGCCTGTACAGTCTGGCGGTGGGGTTCCCCATCCCCATCATTCTGGCGCTGATGATCAACCAGATCACCGCCATGCGCTTCCGCCGGGCCTTTCAGACCATTCTGTACCTGCCCCACTTCATCTCCACGGTGGTCATGGTGGGCCTTTTGCTGATCTGGCTGTCCCCCTCCAGCGGGCTGGTGGGCGCGTTTTACCGGTTGCTGGGCAAGGAAGCCCCCAACGTGATGACCAGCGCCTCCGGCTTTCCCAGCATCTACGTCTGGTCGGACATATGGCAGCACGCAGGCTGGGACTCCATCGTGTTTCTGGCCGCCCTGTCCTCCATCGACCCCACCCTCTACGAGGCCGCCACGGTGGACGGCGCGACCCGCTGGCAGAAGATGCGCTACATCGACCTGCCGCTGCTCATGGCCACCGCCTGCATCATGCTGATCCTTCGGGCGGGCAATCTGATGAACGTGGGCTTTGAAAAGGTCTTCCTGATGCAGAACGACCTGAACATGTCCACCAGCGAGATCATCGCCACCTACGTGTACAAGATGGGCCTGCGCAACAGCCAGTACGCGGTATCCACCGCCGTTAACCTGTTCAATAATCTGATCAATTTCGGACTGCTGCTTCTGGTGAACTGTATCACCCGAAAGCTGGGCGAAACCAGCCTGTGGTAAGGAGGGACGGAGGATGACTACGACGACCGGGAAACAGACGCTCCATGCGTCCCACGGACGGAACCGCGTGCGCCGCCAGCCCAAGGACGTGGCCTTTGACGTGGTGCTCTACCTGATTTGCGCCGTTTTGCTGATCCTGATCCTGTATCCCCTGTGGTTTATCGTCATCGCTTCCTTTTCCGACCCGTCGGCCGTGGCGGGCGGGCACGTCTGGTTCGTGCCGGTAGGCTTCACACTGGACGGCTACGAGGAACTGCTCAACCAGCCCAACGTCTGGGTGGGCTACCGCAACACCATCCTGTACACCGTGGTCGGCACCCTCGTCGGCCTTGCGGTCAATATTCCGGCGGCCTACGCTTTGTCCCGGAAGGATCTCTGGGGCCGGAAAGCGCTGATGGGGCTGTTCGTGTTCACCATGTTCTTCTCCGGCGGTCTGATCCCCATCTTCCTGACGGTGCAGGAATTGGGGCTGTACAACTCCTTCTGGGTGATGGTGGTGCCCTTTGCGGTCAGCGCCTACAATGTCATCGTGGCTCGCACCTTCTTTGAGACCAGTCTGCCGCCCGATTTGTGGGACGCGGCCCAGATCGACGGCTGCGGCAACCTGCGGTTCTTCTTCACTATCGCGCTGCCCCTGTCCAAGGCGGTCATTTCCGTCATTGCTCTTTGGACGGCAGTGGGGCAGTGGAACTCCTACTTCAATGCTCTTATCTACATCCGGGACGAGAACCTGTATCCGCTGGCGCTCATCATGCGCAACATTCTGGTCACGCAGCAGATTCAGTCGGCGCTGGGCACCGGCGAGGCCGCGCTGATCGCCCTGCGCAAGGCAAACCTGATGCGCTATGCCATGATTATCGTCGCCACCGTGCCCATCATGTGCGTCTATCCCTTCGTGCAGAAGTATTTCGATCAGGGCGTGATGATCGGCGCGGTCAAGGGATGACGATCCATATCCCAACGATGGAAAACCAAACGGCGCACGCCGTTTAGGAAATAAGGAGGTAACCTCAATGAAGAAACTGGTGTCTCTGCTTCTGGCCATCGCGATGCTTCTGGCCTGCGCCTCCGCTCTGGCGGAGATTCCCGAAGGCTTCCATGCCGAGGGAATGCCCATCGTGGATGAACCCATCACCATTAACGTGCTGACGATGCGCTGGGGTTCCATGGGCGATTCCTTCAAGACCAACCCCTTCCTGGTGAATCTCGAAAACGAATCCAATGTGAAGGTCAACTGGCAGATCGTTTCCTCCAACGACTGGGCTGACAACCAGAAGCCCGTGATGCTGGCCGGCGGCGAAAGCGCGCTGCCCGAGGTGGTGCTGGGCTTCCAGACCTTCAGCGAGTCCGACATCATCAACAACGTGGAATACTTCCTGCCGCTGGAAGACCTGATTGAGCAGTATATGCCCAACCTGACCAAGGCCTTCGAAGAAATGCCCGCCCTGAAGGCGATTTCCACCTCTGCGGACGGACACATCTACTCCCTGCCCTCCCGGATGCCCAAGCGCCCCGTGGCCTGCAACGTGCCGGTCATCAACGTGAAGTGGCTGGAAAACCTGGGTCTGGAAGTGCCCACCACCATCGACGAGCTGGAAAACGTGCTGCGCGCCTTCAAGGAGCAGGACGCAAACGGCAACGGAGACCCCAACGATGAGATCCCCTTCACCGGCATCGGCCTTGGCATGGATTTCCTGTCTCCCTTCGGCATGACCGACGTGTACGGCCAGCGCTATCTGGTCAACGACGACGGCACCGTCCGTTACGCCTATACCAGCGAAGAATACAAAGAGGGCATCAAGTGGGCCCACAAGCTCTATCAGGACGGCCTGATCGACAACGAGCTCTTCACTCAGAACGACCAGATCCGCGACGCCAAGTGCGACGACCCCAACGTCTCCCGCGTGGGCTTCTGCTACGCCTGGAGCTACGACGCCATCTTCCGCAACTGGAAGGATGAATACAAGGTCATCGCTCCCATCGCCGGCCCCGACGGTCAGCGCTATCAGCAGGGCGACCTGAACGGCCTGTATTCCCTCAAGTCCAATCAGCTGTCCATCACCACCGTGTGCAAGCATCCCGAAGTGGTGCTGCGCTGGGCGGATCAGTTCTACACCGGCGAAGCCAGCATCCAGAACTTCTGGGGCGGCCTGGGCGAAGTGACCACCGCCAACGCGGACGGCACCTACACCCTGAACAATCCTCCCGCCGGCACCAGCGCCGACGCGTGGTACTGGGATCGCTCTCTGCGCGACTTCGGCCCCAAGTACTGCTCCGTCGAGTTTGACAAGAAGATCATTCTGGATCCCACCGAGGGCGACGGCCTGAAGGTAGCCATGGATGCGGAGACCGCCCAGTATGTGCGCCCCTGCTTCCCTGAGCTGAAGTACACCGCCGACGAATACAACGAGCTGTCCTTCCTGCAGGCGGACATCGACACCTACGTGGATACCACCCGGGCCCGCTGGGTCGCCGAGGGCGGCATCGACGAGGAGTGGGACGCCTATGTGGAACAGCTGAACACCATGGGTCTGGAAGACATGAACAAGATCTACGAAGGCGCTTACGCCCGTTATCTGGCAGCGCAGGACTGATCGGACGTTCGATCTTCTGACTGCTTTATGAGCCGGAGGGGCGCGCCGGGTACGCCCCCTCCGCGCCCTGAAACGCCGCCCGGCGGAAAACCGGGCGGTTCTTTTCTATACTTCATCTATATTTCACCTAACATTTCCCAATTTTTCGCCGAAGCAGGGAATGCTCCCCGGTTTTGCAAAAGGAGGGTCGCTCATGACCACCACCCAATGGACGGGCAAAAATTATCGCATCACCTTTCTGACGGAACGACTGATCCGTCTGGAATATCAGTCCGGGGGACATTTTGAGGATCGCCCCACCACCGCCGTCCAATGCCGGGATTTCCCGCCGGTGGAGGTGGAAGCACGGCACTTTCCGGGCCGGGTGGAGCTGGATACGCCCTTTTTGCATCTGTCCTACGACGAAAAGCCCTTCTCCCCGGAGGGCCTGTGCATTTCCGTCAAGGGCGGACTCAGCGCCTATATGAGCGACTGGCGCTACGGGCAGCCCCTGTCCACGCTGGGCGGAACGGCCCGGACGCTGGATCAGGCGGATGGGGAAATTCCCGTGGGGGACGGGCTGATCTCCCGAAACGGGTTTTCCGTGCTGGACGACAGCCGCTCCATGGTTCTGCGGGAGGACGGCGCGCTTCGTCCCCGGGACTATGCGGAGGAGGACCTGTACTTCTTCGGCTACGGCCACGACTACGCCGCCTGCCTGCGGGATTTCTACCGCCTGTCCGGTCCGGCCCCGCTGCTGCCCCGATGGGCGCTGGGCAACTGGTGGAGCCGTTTTTACCGCTATACCGAGGAAAGCTATCTGGCGTTGATGGAAAAGTTCGCCGAGAAAAAAGTCCCCTTGTCGGTGGCGGTCATCGACATGGACTGGCATCTGACCAACGTGCCCTATGGCAGCGGATGGACGGGCTACACCTGGAACCGGGAGCTGTTCCCCGACCCGCCCCGCTTCCTGCGGGCGCTGCACGACCGGGGCATGCATGTGACGCTGAATCTGCATCCCGCCGGGGGCGTTCAGCCCCACGAGGAAGCCTACGAAAGCGTCTGCCGGGCGCTGGGCCGGGATCCGGAAAAGAAGCAGGGCGTGGATTTCGACGCGGCGGACGAGGGATTCCTGCGGGCCTATCTGGACTGCCTGCATCATCCGCTGGAAGAAGAAGGCGTGGATTTCTGGTGGATCGACTGGCAGCAGGGGAATACCAGCGCCATTCCCGGGCTGGATCCTCTCTGGGTGCTCAACGAGCTGCATTATCGGGATAACGGTCGGGACGGCAAGCGGGGCCTGATCCTGTCCCGGTATGCCGGCCCCGGCAGCCAGCGCTGCCCGGTGGGCTTTTCCGGCGATACCATCATGAGCTGGAAATCGCTGGCCTTCCAGCCCCGGTTTACCGCCATGGCGGCCAACGCGGGCTACCCGTGGTGGAGCCACGATATTGGCGGACACATGAACGGCGTTCGGGACGACGAGCTGTCCGTCCGTTGGCTGCAGCTGGGGGTTTTTTCGCCCATCCTGCGGCTTCATTCCAGCTGCAGCCCCTTTACCGGCAAGGAGCCGTGGAGCTATGGGCTGGAAGCGGAGCTGGCCATGGAGGATGCGCTGCGCCTGCGCCACCGGCTGCTGCCCTATCTGTACACGGCCATGGAGCGCACCTTCCGGCTGGGGGAGGCGCTGGTGCGGCCCCTTTATTACCGCTGGCCCGAAAGCCCGGAGGCGTATTCCGTGCCCGATCAGTACCTTTTCGGGCCGTCGCTGATGGTCTGCGCCGTGACCCAGCCCATGGACGCCCGGCTGAAAAGGGCTTCCGTTACCGCGTGGCTGCCGGAGGGGCGCTGGTTCGACTTTGCCACCGGGCAAAGCTATACCGGCGGGCGGCTTTTGAAGCTGTGGCGCGCGCTGGACGAATACCCGGTGCTGGCCCCGGCCGGGGCGATCGTTCCCCTGAGCGAAGAGCCCCGGGCGGACGTGCTGCCTGCGGAAATGACCCTGCGGATTTTTGCCGGGGCGGACGGGGCCTTCGACCTGTACGAGGACGACGGCGAGAGCGTGGAGGGCGAGACGGTGCGCACGGCCCTTCAGTTCTCGTGGAAAACCGGCGAGCTGACCCTGCGGGCGGAGGGCGCGCTGCATCTGCTGCCCCCCGCCAGAATCTGGCATGTGGAGGCCGTCGGCTTTGCCAAAACGGCGGTCAGCCTTGAGGGAAAAGCGCTGGAAACGGCCTGCGATCCGGCTCGAAACGCCCTCTGCTGGACGGTGGAGCTGCCTGTGGACGACGCGCTTCACACCCTTCGGCTGGAACGCTGCGCCGTGGCAGAGGACGACTGGAAGCGCCGGGCGGAAAAGCGGCTGCAGGCCATGCAGACGGGCAACGATGAGAAGGAAGCGGTCTGGCGGCTGTTGAATCAAAAGAAACGCAGCGCCTCGCTGCTGGGAACGCTGCGGCTGACGGCTCAAACGCCGGGAATGGCCGAATGTCTGGAAGAATGCGTTTTTGCGCAGGATGAATCGGGCCTTGAGCCGCGGGGGGAGGAAAAATCATGATACGTCATTTGCCGGAAGGACTGGTACCCTTTGAGGACTGCGGCTATGCCCGTCAGCCACTGCACCCGCTGGAGGGACAGGAAATTCGGCTGGGCTGTCTGTGCGACGGCGCGGCCCCGGTATGGGAGAGCGCGGACGGACGAAGCATTCCGGGCCGCCCGGGAACCCGGGAGCATTGCTATACATGGGCGCTTCCGGCGGAGAAGGGAACCCTGCGGTATCGCTTTGTCAGCGGGGAGGAAAGCACCCCGTGGTTCGAGACGGACATTCTTCGCCCCGTTTCCGTGACCCGTCCCCTTCGGACGGGGTATGGCTGGGCCGAGCTGGTTCCCGGCGTGTATCTGTGCGCTGAAGAGGAGAACGGCGGTGCAACGCTGACCCTGAGAAGCGCGCCCCGGGAGGCGGAAAGCCCCCTGCGCTTTGGCGGAGACGCGCTCTGGTCGCTGGGGACGCTTTCCTGCACGGAAATCACCCTCCTTCTGCGGCCGGACGGAACGCCCGCCCGGATGGAAACGACGCTGCGGGGCGGTCAGCGCCATGTGTACGGCACCGGCGAGCGGTTTGACGGTCCCGATCAGCAGGGCCGGGGCAGCTGCGGTCAGGTGGTGGAGCACTTTACGCAGCAGGGGCCGTGGAGCTATCTGCCGGTGCCCCTGTTCCTGACGGACGGCGGCTTCGGCTGGTTCCGGGACGCGGGAGAAAACGTCCGCCTTGCCTTTGGAACGGAGGTTCATATTGAGTCTGCCGCAGGGGAAAAGATCACCGACCATCTGCTGCTGGGAACGCCCGCCGCCCAGCTTCGGGCCTATCTGGCCTTGACGGGAGAATGCGTGCTGCCGCCGGAGTGGGCCTTCGGGCTGTGGATCAGCGCCAACGGCTGGCACTGCGACGAGGACGTGGACGAGCAGCTTTTCATGCTGGAAAAGCACGACTGCCCGGCCTCTGTGATGGTGCTGGAGGCCTGGAGCGACGAAAGCACCTTCTACCGCTGGAACGCGGTCTGGCCTGACCCGGCGGCCACGGTGCGGCGCATCCGGGAACGGGGCCTGCATCTGGTGCTGTGGCAGATCCCCGCCCTGAAGGCGCTGAAGGACTGCCCGGACGCGGAGCCCGCCCGCCGGGACTGGGAGGAGGCCGTAGCCAAAGGGTATGTGATTCGTCAGGAGGACGGCGCGCCCTATGTGATTCCGGACAAGTGGTTCGCCGGAAGCCTTCTGCCGGATTTCACCAACCCGGCCGCCTGCCGCTGGTGGTTTGCTCAGCGTCAGCCTCTGCTGGAAATGGGCGTGGAAGGATTCAAGACCGACGGCGGCGAATTCCTGTTTGGCAGCAATATCCGTCTGGCGGACGGCACGCCGGGCGGCGAGGCCCACAACCGCTATCCCATGCAGTATGAGAAAGCCTATCACGACTGGATGCGGTCCAGCGGCGTTGCGGGCGTGACGTTCAGCCGCGCCGGGTATACGGGCGCGCAGGCCGTCCCTATCCATTGGGCCGGAGATCAGCTGAGTACCTGGGAGGAACTGCGGGGCCAGCTCAGCGCCGGTCTCAGCGCAGGGCTGTCCGGCGTGCTGTTCTGGAGCTTTGATATCGGCGGCTTTGCCGGGGAGATCCCGGATCGGGAGCTGTACCTGCGGGCAACGGCCATGGGCTGCTTCTGCCCGGTGATGCAGTGGCACGCGGAGCCGCGAAACGGCCAGTTCTTCGCTACCGGCGATCCGGAATGGAACAACGACCGCTCCCCGTGGAATCTGGCCAGCCGCTGGAACGACCCCTCCATTGCGGAGATCGCCTGCGCCTTCGCCCGGCTGCGGGAGCGTCTGCGGCCCATGCTCTATGAGGAAGCGAAGGCCTGCGTGAAGGAGGGCCGCCCCATGATGGCCCATCTCTGTCTGGACTTTCCGGACGATGAACAGGCGCTGGCCTGCGGGGACGAATATATGCTGGGCCGGAAGCTGTTGGTCGCGCCCATCGTCCAGCCGGGGGCGGAGGGACGGCGGGTCTATCTGCCCAAGGGCCGCTGGAGGCATTTCTTTACCGGCAGGGTCTGCGAGGGCGGGCGGACGGTGGAGCTGCCCTGTCCCCTGAACGAGGCGCTGGTCTTTGAACGGGAGGAGGAACAACAACCATGGAGCTTCGCAACATGACGATCTATTCCATCTTTGTGCGCAATCACGGCGGAACCTTTGCCGCCGTGGAAAAGGATCTTCCCCGCATCCGGGAGCTGGGGGCGGACGTGGTGTGGCTGCTGCCCATTCACCCGATCGGCCAGAAGGAACGCAAGGGCGCACTGGGGTCGCCCTATGCCATTGCGGATTACCGGGCCGTCAACCCGGAATACGGCACGATGGAGGACTTTCGCCATCTGGCGGACGCCGTTCACCAAAACGGCATGAAGCTGATGATCGACGTGGTGTATAACCACACCTCCCCGGACTCGTGGCTGGCGCAGCATCACCCGGAATGGTTCTACCATAAGCCGGACGGCAGCTTCGGCAATCGAATCGGCGAATGGTCGGATATCATTGACCTGGACTACGGCAATCCCGGCCTGTGGGATTATCAGATCGAGACGCTGAAAGGCTGGGCGGAGATCGTGGACGGCTTCCGCTGCGACGTGGCCCCGCTGGTGCCGCTTGATTTTTGGCTGCGGGCCCGCCGGGAGGTGGAGACAGTGCGGCCGGACTGCCTTTGGCTGGCGGAATCCGTGGAGCCGGAGTTCATCCGGGACAACCGAAACCGCGGCATGGTCAGCCACAGCGACTGCGAGCTGTATCAGGCCTTCGACCTTTGCTACGACTATGATATTTACGGCGATTTTCTGTCCTATGTGCAGGGCAAAGCCGAACTGACGGACTACGTAAGGGCTTTGGAGCGGCAGGAGAGTATTTATCCTGCGGACTACGCCAAGCTGCGTTTTCTGGAAAACCATGACCGGCCCCGGATGGCGCACTTGTTCCCCGAGCGCCGCACCAGGCTGAACTGGCTTTGCTGGATGTTCTTCCAGAAGGGAACGGCCCTGCTGTACGGCGGGCAGGAGTGGGAAAACGACCATCGCCCCGACCTGTTCGACCCGGATCCCATTCCCATGGAGGGGCCGGCTCCGCTGGAGGAGCTGATCCGGCGGCTGACTGTGCTGAAAAAAGACCCCATTCTGTCCCACGGTGTCTATTCCCTTCAGGCCTGCACCAACGACACGCTGCTGGCAGTCTGGAAAGAGGGCGAAAGACGGCTGACCGGGGCGTTCTGCCTACGGGGCGCGCCATCGCTGGTGCCGGTGGAGCTGCCGGATGGCCGGTATGAAAACCTGCTGAAGCCGGGAACGTTCCTGCGGGTGGAAAGCGGCCTGCTTTCGCTGGATGGAAACCAGGCAGTATTGCAGAGCTGAAAACGCCGCCGGTTGACAGGGCCGAAACAGGGGGCTATAATCTGCCTATACCCTTGAACGGATGGAGGCGGCAGATATGAAGCAATGTATGGATTCCCAGAACCTGCACCGCAGGCTGAAAAAGATCATCGGGCAGGTACAGGCCATCGACCGCATGGTGGACGAGGACATTCCCTGCGAAGACGTGCTTTCCCTGATCAACGCCGCCAAGTCCGCCCTGAACGGCTGCGGCAAGGTGGTGCTGGAAGGGCATGTCAAGCACTGCGTCCGGGACGGCATCGAGCATGGCGACGCGGAAAAAACCATTGAGGGCTTTACCAAGGCCGTGGAGCGCTTCGCCAATATGCAATAGACGAAAAAAGCCGGCAGACTGTGTCGGCTTTTTTATTTGCCCTGTTTATAACCTATACCTCTATATGTATAATGAAATATACATACGGGGGATATAGAAAGGGGCTTCACTCATGAAACGGCTCATGGAGAAACTGGAACACTTGCTGGAACTGGGCGGCATCCGCAAGAATGTGACGCTGCTGGTCATTTCCGGGGCGGCGATTATCTGCAGCCTGTTGAAATTTCAGCCTTTTCCCTTTGATATGGCGTGGATCGCCATTGTACTATGCGGTCTGCCCATCATTCTGGAAGCGGTCGTCGGGCTGGTGACGGCCTTTGACATCAAGGCGGACGTGCTGGTATCGCTGGCGCTGATCGCCTCGATCTGCATCGGGGAGGAATTTGCCGCCAGCGAGGTGGCGTTCATTATGCAGCTGGGCGCCTTGCTGGAAGAACTGACCGTGGCGAAGGCCCGGGCCGGGATCGAGAAGCTGGTTCATCTGACCCCGCAGACGGCGCGGGTGCTGCGGGAGGGCCGGGAGGAGATCGTCCCCGCCGAGCAGGTGCGGGTAGGCGACCGCATTCGTGTGCTGCCCGGTGAAAGCATTCCCGTGGACGGCGTGATCGTTTCCGGTCAGACTTCCATCAATCAGGCCGTGATGACCGGCGAATCCCTGCCGGTGGATAAGACCGTGGGGGACTTCGTGTCCAGCGGTACGGTCAATCAGTTCGGTGCGTTTGAAATGGAAGCCTCCAAGGTAGGGGAGGACAGCTCCATCCAGCGGATGATCCGGCTGGTGCAGTCGGCGGACGCGGGCAAGGCGAAGATCGTCGGCATTGCCGACCGCTGGGCCACGTGGATCGTGGTCATCGCCCTGACCGCCGCAGCGCTGACGTGGCTCCTTACCGGGCAAATCATCCGCGCAGTGACGATCCTGGTCGTGTTTTGCCCCTGCGCGCTGGTGCTGGCTACGCCCACCGCTATCATGGCGGCTATCGGCAACGCCACGAAGCACGGCTTCCTCATGCGGGAGGGCGACGCGCTGGAACGGTTGGCCGGGGTGAAGGTAATTGCCTTTGACAAGACTGGTACCCTGACCTACGGCACGCCGGAGGTCGTGAAGGCGGCCAGTGTGTCGGAGGAGTTCTCCAAGGAGGACGTGTACCGGCTGGCAGCTTCTGCCGAACGGCTTTCCGAGCACCCGCTGGGCAAAGCCATTGCGGCGGGCTTCCGAAAGGCGGGCAAGGACAGCGCGGCCCCGGCGGAGGCGTTTTGGATGATTCCCGGGCGCGGCGTGTGTGCGCAGGTGGAGGGCAAGGCCGTTCTGGCGGGCAACCCGGAGCTGCTGCGGGAACAGGGCGTGCCGATGACGGTACCGGCAGAGGCGGAAGAAGCGTTTCGGCAGGGCTGCACGGTGATCTATGTGGCGGTAGACGGCGCACTGGCCGGTTATCTGGCCCTTTCAGACACGCTGCGTCAGGAGAGCGCCGCCACGATTGAGGCGCTTTCCCAGCTGGGCGTTCAGCCCGTGCTGCTGACCGGCGACCATGAAAACGCCGCCGCGGCCATTGCTGCCAAATTGAAGATTCGTCAGGTGCGGGCCAACTGCCTGCCGGAGGATAAGCTGACAGCCATCGGAGAGTATCAGAAGCAGGGACAGCCGGTGTGCATGATCGGCGACGGGGTCAACGACGCGCCTGCCCTGAAAAAAGCGGACGTGGGCATCGCCATGGGCGGCGTAGGCAGCGATATTGCCGTGGACGCGGCGGATATCGCGCTGGTGGATGACGAGGTGAAGGAGCTTCCGCATCTGATCGCCTTGTCGCAGCGGATGATGACCACCATCAAGCTGAACATGACCTTCTCCATGGCGCTGAATTTTGCCGCCATCGTGCTGGCGATCGTGGGCACGCTGAATCCCGTGGTGGGCGCGCTGGTGCATAATGCAGGTTCGGTGTTGGTGATTACCAACTCGGCATTCTTACTGAAATGGAGGAAAAAGAAATGACGGTCAAAATCATCGGTCTGATCGTGGGGTTGCTGGTTCTTGGAGCGGGGCTCTATTATCTGGTGAAGGAGAAAAAAGACCCGGAATCCCGCAAGATCTACGGCGTGGTCAGCGCGGTGGGCGGCGTGCTCGTGATCGGCTGCATTTTGTCGCTGATTCTCTAAAAGGGCGGTTTGCCAGAACAGAAAAGCAACGGGCGCGGTCAACTTGGCCGCGCCCGTTGGCTGTTCATTTTTTCCAGTGCCTCAAATTCGGCACGACGGCCTCCATGTGGGCGCGCACCTGCTCCGCGGGCCACTGCTCGCTGGCCATATGTTCCACGCAGAAATCGATCAGCTGCTCTGTGCTGGTGTATTTGAACTGGCCGCCTGAGTAGCACCACTTGCAGTAGTCCTCGTTGAACGAATCGTCCGGCTCCTTGCTGGTGGTGGAATCGTCCAGCGGCATCCCGCAGCACTGGCACACCAGCTGCCGCGGGGAACCCAGCAAAGTATTGATGGACACGCCGAAAAACTTTGAAAGCAGCTTCAGCGTATCCACATTGGGGACGGTTTCTCCGTTTTCCCAGCGGGACACAGCTTGCCGTGTGACAAAAATTTTCTCCGCCAGCTCGTCCTGCGACAGACCACGTCTGGTTCTCAATTCATGGATGATTTCCTTTGTTTCCAATTGAATCCCTCCTTGATGAGACTGTAGCACACAAAGGCGTTGCAGACAAGCAACGGGCAGGTGCGCTTGGGGGAATCAGAAGACACAAAAAACAGTCGCCAGAAAAATCCGGCGGCTGTTTCTGATTAGGGAGAACCGCGCCCTTTGGAGCACGGTTCATTTTGTCCTTCTTCAGGCTTCGGTGGAGGCGGCTTCCACGGTGACGCTCTGATCCTGCATTTCCTTTTCGGCGATCAGGTCTTCGATGGTTTCCTTGGTGCGCATCAGGTCTTCCACGGACATGGTCTCAAAACCGGCGGCGGGAGACTTCACGTTCACGCCGTGACGGCGCAGGAAATCGTCCACCTTGTCCTCGTTGTGCTTATAGGCGCAGAAACCGACCACGCTCACGCCCACACCAATCAGAATGCCCTTGACCAACGGATTGTTATTCAACATACAACCTTATCCTCCTTGTCGTTTGTTTCTTTCGGGAAAGTTAGCCTTTGTGCGCCATCATTTCCATGCCCTGACGGAACATGCTGCCTGCAAAGGCCAGTTCGCTTTCGCTGCCCGCCATGGGCGTGAGAGTGAGCTGATCTTTGCCGCGCTTGATCAGGTAGGGCTGCTCCCGGGGAGCCCGGGGGATCAGATGACGGCCAAAGGTGATAATCCACGCCAGCAGGCTGGCGCGCACCGCGCCGGGCTTGCCGACGGAATTGATGAGATAGACCACGGACATGACCTCCGGGTCGAAGCTGCCGCGCACATGGAGCTCCTGATAGCCATGCTCCACCACGGCGGCCAGCGTTGCGCCCGTGGACAGCCAGCGGGTGAACTGGGTCAGCGCCGAGCCCGTCAGGGACAGCGCGCCGTCCAGCCCGATGAAGAAAAGCGCCAGATAGCCGCTGGGGGCCATCGAAAAGCCCTTTTCCTCGCAATGCTTGATGTGCAGAAGCCCCGCGTCCGTCTGGGCGGCATAGGCCGCGCCGAGGCGGACGATGAGCTTTTCTTCACTGATCGCGTCAGGGTCGTATTCGCACAGCAGGGTGCGGATACGCGGGTTATACCGGCAGCTTAAGACCCCCGGGACGCGCCGGAAGGGTTCGTCCGATGCGACTGCCGTTTCAAACTGCAGCCGGAGCCGTCCCCGGATGGCGGACAGCACTTCCATATGAGAGGTTCCCTGTTCGATATGCATTATGCCCTCCCATCCCCGGGCTTCATGAACATCAGCCGCAGGGAGTTGGCCACCACCAGAATGGTGGAGGAATTGTGCAGAAGCGCGCTCATCATGACGGAAATACCGCTGGCCGCGCCCAGAATCAGGCCCACAGAGTTAATGGCGATGACCAGCGCAAAGTTCTGATGCACGATGCGCATGGTGGCGCGGGACAGCCGCCGCAGAGCGGGGATCATCATGGGGTCATCCCGGTTGATGATGACGTCGCTGGTCTCCATGGCAATGTCCGTGGATTTGCTGCCCATGGAGATGCCCACGTCGGCGTAGGCCAGCGCGGGAGCGTCGTTGATGCCGTCGCCCACCATGACCACACCGTTGCCCTGCACCTGCAGCTTCAGCACGGCCTCGGCCTTCTGCTCCGGCAGCAGCTGGGCGCGATAGCCATCCGCGCCGACCTGCTCGGCCACCGTCCGGGCCTGCGACTCCATGTCGCCGGTCAGCAGCTCGATGTCGCCCACACCGTCGTAGCGCAGGCTGTTGATGGCCCGGCGCACGTTCTCCCGGGGGCTGTCCATGGCGTAAAGCACGGCCACGATCTCGCTCCCCACGCCCACATAGTTGGGGATAGCGCCCGTTTCACCGGGCAGGGGAGCGGCGGCCTTCACACCGTTTTCCCGCATGTATTCGATATTGCCCACGCGGACGGTCTTTTTGCCCGCCAGTGTGCGGCTGCCGCGGGACACCTCCGTCACCACGTCGCCGTGCGCCTTGGGGGACGCGCCCAGCTCCCGACCGTAGCGCATGATGGCTCCGGCCAACGGATGGGTGCTGGTCTCTTCCGCCGCCATGGCGTAGGAGAGCACTTCTTTCTCGCTCATGCCCTCTTTGAGGACAACGGCGGAAACGATCCTCGGCCGGCCCTCGGTAATGGTGCCGGTCTTGTCCAGCAGCACCGTGTTGGCGCTGCTCATCTGCTCGATGAACGTGCCGCCCTTGATGAGCACGCCCTGCTTCACCGCCGTGTTGATGGCCGCAGAGAAGGCCGTTGCCGTGGACAGCTTGATGCCGCAGGAGTAGTCGATGACCAGCATCTTCAGCGCCTTCTGGGGGTTCTTCGTCACCAGCCACACCGACAGGCAGAGCAGGAAGTTCAGCGGCACCAGATAGTTGGAGAATTTGTCCGCGTAGCGCTGGATGGGCGCTTTTTTCAGTTCGCTGGCCTCCACCATGCCCACGATGCGGGAAATGACGGTCTGGTCGCCGACCTTGGCGGCCTGCACGTGAATGTTGCCGCTCTTGACCACCGTGCCGGCGAATACTTCGTCGCCTTCCCGCTTCTCCACGGGCACAAATTCGCCCGTAATGGGGCTCTGGTCTACCACTGCCGCGCCGTAGACGACTTTGCCGTCTACCGAGATCTTTTCGCCCGTGTGAACCGCCACCGTGTCGCCGAGGCTAATCTGGTTCATGGGCTTGCGCTCCAGCTTGCCGTCAGGCATGACCTTCCACGCGTCGCCCTCGTCGGCGGAGAGCATCTTTTTGATGGAGGAACGGGTACGCTCGATGGTGTAGGAGGTCATCAGTTCCGCCAGATCGGACAGCGCCAGGATCATCAGCGCCGAGTGAGCGTTGCCCAGCAGCAGACTGGCCACGATGGACGTGACCGTCAGGAAATCCGCGTTGGGGCGCAGATCCCGGCGCAGCCCTTCCCACGCGCTTTTCGCCATGGGGGCGGACAGCCCCAGACTGGCAAGGGCTTCCAGTGAAGTGAAGTTCGCCAGCGCGCCGCCCATCAAAGGCGCGGTCAGCAGGGTGTTGCCCAGCACCAGCGCCCCGGCGTTCACGGCCAGCCGCTTGGCCAGACGGGAAGTGGTCATGGGCGTTTCCGCCGCTTCCTCACCGCTTTCAGCGTGGAGCTGGCGCAAGGCCGCCATGCTGTGACGGGCCAGTACCAGATCGGCCTGCTCGGACAGCTCGGCGGACTCCACCATGCTGCGGTCATACTGCAAAAGGATGCCGCCGGTGCAGACGGTCACCCGCGCCAGCTGCACGCCGGGAATGGAAGCCAGCTCCGCGGCAATAGCCGGGCTTTCTTCCTTTAGATAACGGAGCCCCTCCGCGGTCAGCCGCAACCGTCCCGGCAGACTGTGGGCCACGCGCGTTTTCATAAAATCTTCCTGATGTTCTTTCCGAAGCATATTATCCCTTCTTTTGCTGCGGGAGCCGCAGGATCAGCCGCTGACGGACAATCTCTTCCAGCTCCTTTTCGCCGGCGTTCTGCCAGACGTCTTCTTTCGAAATGCAAATGCCCTCGTCTACCACGATATCCACCCAGCGCAGAATGGCGCGGGTGTTGGTCACAGCCGCGTCATAGCGGATGAGCACCGTTCCGATGCGGGGATTGACCTCCGCCCCCGATACGCCGGGCAGCAGCTGAAGCACGTTCTGAATATAGTGGAGATAGGGCAGCGCCTCTTTGGGCAGCAGATGATATTTGGAAAAACTGATCCGCAGCCGCCCCGGCAGGTCGCATTCCACCTTGGGGTGCAGGCACAGCCGCAGGAAGCTTTCTTCCATTTTATTCATTGCTTTGCGCTCCAAACAGCTTGGAGGCCCACCACAGCAGCGTCATGGCTCCCGGCGCGGCCCAGCCGTATTTCGTCTTGCTGCGCAGGGCAGCCACGGTCAGCGCGCCAGCGGTCAGCGTCTTCGCGTCCAGCAGACCGTCCGTCGCGTCCAGAATCCCCTGATCGACAGCGTTCAGCAGCAGCTTGATCCCTTCCTGCACCTTACTGGCGGGGGCGGTCTTGACCTTGCCGTCCAGCCCCATCAGCTTCATCATGGCGCCCAGCACCACGGGAGCCTGCACCTTGGACTCGTCATAACAGATCAGGACGCTGCCGGTTCGGGGCTCCGCCTTCACCTGATGAATCACGCCCGTGCTTTCCATCTGCTGAACCATTTGCCCGGTCAAGGCGGGCTCCTGCGTTACGGCGGGCACATACAGCCGCATCCGTCCCGGAAGGCTGGAGCGGACTTCGGCCACCCCGCGGAAAGAGGGGAGTTTCATCAAATTGTGTTTGGGAGGCTTGGGCAGGAGCACCGCAGCGCCCGCAGCCAACGCCGCCCATCCGATGGCATTCACATGAATCCCTCCTGAAATATGAAACGTTTTCCATAAAATTAGTCTATGCTAACTTTACGGGCTAAATCAAGGCAAAGGGTTCCTTTGCCGTTTCCTATTTTATCACGGCGCGTTTTTTTGTCAATATTTTTGTTTTTGGTACACAGGATTTTGGCAAAGAAAAAAGCGGCTTCCGAAACCCGGGAACCGCTGGAAGGACAGGACTCAACAGTCGGATGCTCACGCTTCTTTTTGGAGATCCAGCCGGACAATCTGCATTTTCATCATGCCGTCGCCCAAGCGGGCTAAAAAGCGGAAGAAGCCGCTGACGGACGGGTCTTTCAGGTCGTGATAGCCCAGCATGTAGCCCCGGCTGGAAACGGCCAGCTGGGCTGACCAACGGGAAAGCTCCGCCTTCGCGTCCGAGACGGAGAAATAGGCGCCCACGTCCTGAATGTTGGCGCTTTTGATCCACGTTTTCAGCATCAGCCGAACGGCCTTCTTTCCCGCTGCGTCAAACACCAGCCTGCCGCCGGGGAACGCGTCCGCCATGGCCGTGAACAGCGCCCGAACCTGCTCGTTCAGAAAATAATAGAACACGCCAGCAGCGAAGAAGACCGCGCCGCCGGCAGCGTCAATGCGGTCAAACCACGAAAGGTCGTTCAGGTCACAGGCGATGTTTTCCTCCCGCTCCCCGGCGGGGAGCAGCTGGTTCCGCACGGCGATCACGTCGGGAAAGTCCAGATTGTAGAGCCTGCAGGAGCCGTTGTCACAGGCGCGGCCCGTAGCGTCCAGACCGCAGCCCAGATTGACTACCGCCGCGTTGGGGTGGGTTTTCAGATAGTCCCGCACCTCCCATGCCAGATCGTTCTGCCGCATGGCCGCTTCCAGAAAGCCAAACTGATGCATGACGCTCCGGGAATTCTTCTCCAGCTCCGAAAAGTCATAGTCGATCTGCTCCATCAGGCGAAGGGCATTTTCATCCCGGAAAAGCCCCGGATATTTTTCTGGACACATTTTCCGTCCGTAGAGTGGAATGACCAGCGTTTCCTGAACGGTGTTTTTCTGAATCGGATATTTCATCGGTTCCTCCTGTAGCCTGCTTCATCCCGGTATTCGGGGTGGTCTTTCAAATAGGGATCCCGGTCGCCGCAGATGGTGTAGTCGCACCGGCAGCCGTTGGCACAGGTGGTTTTGCGCACCAGCCGGGCGTGAATCAGCTCCATGCCAACAAAATCCGGGTTGCACAGGGCGGGCATGACCTCCGAGAGCCCGTGTTTTTGCGCAAATTCCGCAGTGGGGCAGTGGGTAAACTCATAATAGATGGGCTTGCCCGGCTCAAAGGGAGCCAGGTTCATCTGATAATCGCCCCATTTGTCGCACTGCTTTTTGGCGTTCTGAAAAGCACGGTACATCAATTTCTGGAAAATCGGCTTGTTGCAGTCCACGAACTTCATCTTTCGGAAGGCCGGCAGAAACAGATTGGCCTCCATTTCTTCGAGCTCCGCCAGATCGGTCGCGGATTTGCAGATGACGTAGCAGGCCATCAGGGCGATGCAGTCGTAAGTACCGCCCGCACCGTTATGGAAGTTTTTGCTGCCGCCCAGATCGGTGCGCCAGTCAGAGAGAAAGTCCACGTACTGCCGCTGCACCCGCTCCCAGACGGCCTCCCGTTCTTCGGGGGCGTAATGCCGGGCAATTTTTTCCAGAATTCCCTTTTTGCAGCGTTTGGTGTAGAGAACGTGGCAGCTGCGGTCAAAAACCAGCTCGTTGTCCTTCATGGATTCAGGTTCTCCTTTTCAGATTTACCGGCCAACACCTGGCAGAAAACCGCTGCGGGCCTTTTCCTCGGTGTCGTCCGACTCGTCGTAAGCGTCGTAGGGGGCATTGGGGTCATGGACGCGTTTTTTAAAGGGAGAGCACAGCTTGTCCTTATGGGCAAACGCAAAGTCAAAATTGTCCGTCCAGCCGGTATGGCCGGTGAGGAAAATGGGCTTCAGCCCCCGTTCCATCAACTTCGCTTCCAGCGCCGCCAGTGAACGGACGGCCAGACGGTTGTCTTCCGCCAGCGCCGAAATGAAGCTGTAGCCGCCGTCCGCCCCGAACCACAGGGTATCGCCGGTGAAAAGGTACTTCCCATCGATCAGATACACCATGTGTCCCCAGGTGTGGCCGGGCACCAGAAAGCATTCGACCTGAATGCTGTCCAGCTCAAAGACCTGCCTGTCCCGGAGCAACACTTTTTCGTTGGGGATGGTCACCTGCGGCAGTTTATAGAGATGATAGATCACCTTACGGCGAACTTCGCCGGTCAGGTAGCGGTTTTCGGTCTCGCCGACATACAGCGTGGCGTTTCGGAAAAGCCCGGGGCTGTCGGCCTCCACCGCGCCCACGTGGTCGGTGTCCTGATGGGTGATGAGAATATGGCGGATGCTGCCGGGGTCGATGCCCAGCCAGCCCATTTTTTCTTCCAGACGGTCGTAGTTATAGCCCGCGTCGATCATCAACGTGGCGTCGCCCTTGCGGTAAAAGAAGATATTCGCCACCCACTCCCGCACGCAGGCGACGTGCTCGTCTACCCAGCCGGTGTTCAGGGGCTTGAAGATCTCCTTGCCGCGGTACATCTTGCTCATTTCTTTTTTCTGAAATTCCGTTGCCTGTTTGGACATGATCTTCCCTCACTTCTGTGCTGTGATGCAAAGCCATCCTCTGGCGTTTTGATGAATTTGGAGCTGACGAAACCCGCTTTCTTCCAGCAGGGCTTTCAGCTGCCCGGCCCGATAAATTTTCATGCCGCCGATCCGTTTTTCCCATTGCTCCCCCTGATCGTTGCCGCCGCATTCGTTGCAGATCAGGAACGTGCCGCCGGGCGTTAACAGCCGCCAAATTTCCCGGAAACAGGCGGGCAGGTCGGGCCAAAAGTAGACGGTCTCAAAGGCCGTGACCAGATCGAAGACCTCCGCCGGAAAGGGCAGCGTCGCCACACTGGCATGCACCACCTGACAGCGGCCCTCTTCGATGGCACGGCGGTTCACCTTTTGGGATTTTTCCACGCTGACGGCGGAATAGTCCGCTCCGGTGACATGGCAGCCGGGGCAGCGTTTCAGCAGCTTTTTCAGATTGGCCCCGCCGCCGCATCCGCAGTCCAGCGCCTTTTGGAAGGCCGCCGGCCCAAAGGAAAGCCCCCAGTCAGCCAGCGCCCGATGGCCCAGATTCATGGCGGCGACCATGACCTTCCCGCCGAAACCCGTGGGTTTGCGAGTGTTGTCGAAAAACGGCATTTTGCTTCCTCCTTCGTGAACTGGAAATGGTACGAAATTAGTTTTAACTAACTGCACTTTTTTGAAAAACTGCCTTTCGGCAGCGCAGTTTCAAGATCACCATTTGTATTTTAGCATGGCGGACGGCGAAAATCAATCGGGCAAGGCGGAAAATCGCGTTGGGAAAAGGGAAAAACATGTCACTTTCCGCCATTGCTCCGCCTGATCTGTCATGAAAGCAAAACCTTGCGGCGCTTGAGGTTTTTTGCAACATGTCTGCTTGACAGTGCCGGAAGCTCATAGTAAAATAGTACGTTGTATTATGACTTACCCTATTCAGGCAAGGAAGAGAGGGAACAAGCCTTCATGACTCCCGAAACACTGGCTCCCGAGGCAAGGGAGCAGATCTTGAAACGGCGCACCTTCGCCATTATCAGCCACCCGGACGCCGGTAAAACCACCCTGACCGAAAAGCTGCTGCTCTACGGCGGGGCCATCCGTCAGGCCGGCAGCGTGAAGGCGCGCAAGGCCGAGCGCCACGCCACCAGCGACTGGATGGACATCGAAAAGCAGCGCGGCATCAGCGTTACGTCCAGCGCCATGCAGTTTGAATACGACGGCTTCCGCATCAACATTCTGGACACCCCCGGCCACCAGGATTTCAGTGAGGACACCTACCGCGTGCTGGTCGCCGCCGACGCGGCGGTCATGCTGATCGACGCAGCCAAGGGCGTGGAGGAACAGACCATCAAGCTGTTCAAGGTCTGCCGGATGCGGAATATTCCCATCTTCACCTTTGTCAACAAGATGGACCGGGCCTCGAAGGATCCCTTCGCCCTGATGGAGGAGCTGGAAAACGTCCTGGGCATCCGCTCCTGCCCCATGAACTGGCCCATCGGCGTGGACGGCGATTTTCAGGGCGTATACCAGCGCGCCACCGGCCATGTGCTGCTGTATTCCGGCGGCAATCACGGCATGAGCATGGCGGACGAGCTATCCGTCCCGCTGGACAGCCCCGAAGCCGAAAAGGCGCTGGAGAAGCACTACCGCGACCGTCTGCGGGATGAGATCGAGCTTCTGGACGAGGCGGGCGATCCCTTTGACAAGGGAGCGGTGCTGTCCGGCAAGCTGACCCCGCTGTTTTTCGGCTCGGCAGTGACGAATTTCGGCGTGGAGCCGTTTTTGGAGGCGTTTTTGGCGATCACGCCCCCTCCCTTGCCCCGGGAGGCGGACATCGGTCTGGTGGAGCCCACCGCGCCCTACTTCAGCGGCTTTATCTTCAAGATTCAGGCCAATATGAACCCGGCCCACCGGGACCGGCTGGCGTTCCTGCGCATTGTGAGCGGCGAGTTCGAGAAGGGCATGACGGTCTATCATTCCGGCACGGACAAGCCCATGCAGCTTAAGCAGCCCCAGCAGTTCATGGCCGACGAACGCGAATCCGTCGAAAAGGCCTATGCGGGCGACATCATCGGTCTATTTGATCCCGGATGCTTCCGGTTGGGTGACAGTCTTTCCACGGGGCCGAAGCTGCATTTTGCCTCCATTCCGGTCTTTGCGCCCGAGCATTTCGCGCGGGTACGGCCGGAGGACAGCATGAAGCGCAAGCAGTTCCAGAAGGGCATTTACCAGCTGGCCGAGGAGGGCGCCATTCAGACCTTCCGCCGCACGGAAACGGGCCGGGAGGAATTCCTGGTGGGCGTGGTCGGCGTTCTGCAGTTTGAGGTATTGGAGCACCGGCTCAAGACGGAGTACGGCGTGACCATGCTGATGGATCGTCTGCCCTTCCGCTATGTGCGCTGGGTGGTGAAAACGCCAAAGCCGGTGGAAGACCTGAAGCTGACCTCTACCTCGGGCCGCGCCTACGACAGCGAGGGCCGGGACGTTCTTCTTTTCGAGAACGAATGGTCCATCCGTCTGGCGCAGGAGAACAACGAAGGTCTTGAACTGGCCGAAACCGCCACCCGGCAGCAGGGCTGACGCCCTGCACCCAGGACTGCGCGGCTCTGCCGCGCAGGGTACTCGGGAGACA